>DBEZDO010000039.1:0-62090 GCA_048187355.1 Collinsella sp. | reverse complement strand
GGAGGCGCCGCGCGCTCGGGCGGCGCGCCAGGGAGATAGTGGACGAGATAGTCGAGAAGCGCGGCCTCAAGAAGGAGTAACATCGGGGCTTGCAGCGACGGACCTCAGGACACTCTTACACCACGTCTGCGCGCGCCACCGTCGAAATGGCGATGAAAGCACGATTTTGATCCAACTGTTAGTCCTTATAATGGACATATGTTGCGTAACTTAAGCAAATACTATCTTTTTATATGTTGCAAACAAAGTAGCAGTACTCATTTTTGCCATTTTTTGGCCACGGCCTTTGTGACAGACGTGCTGGCGGGTTCGAATCCCATGCACTGGGCCCAAAAAAGAAAGGCTCCCATTGCTGGAAGCCTATCAAATCAGTGGTGGGCGATGAGGGATTCGAACCCCCAGCCTTGTGCGTGTAAAGCACCTGCGCTAACCGTTGCGCCAATCGCCCGTGCGGAGAGAGTATAGCAAAACAATCGCCTCATTCACCTCATATCCATTAAAGGTAACTCGTGCGTGTCACAGCGGAGCTGATTCAGTTGAGATTGCCTGAACATTCCGCCCCTCTTTACGCCCTCGGGTATACTCAAAAGCTACTGATTCGATTTGATGCCCAGCAACAGCAGAGGGGATAGTATATGTGCGGTTTTGTCGGTTTTGTCGGTGGGACGGATAACCAATCCGAGGTGCTCACCAAGATGATGGACCGCATCGTCCATCGCGGTCCCGACATGGGCGGTCAGTTTATCGACGGCCGCGTTGCCCTCGGCTTCCGCCGCCTGTCGATCCTCGACCTGACCGAGGCTGGCGCCCAACCTATGGCCAACGAGGACGGTAGCGTCGTCATTGTCTTCAACGGCGAGATCTACAACTTCCAAGAACTCCGTTCCGAGCTCGAGGCCAAGGGCTACAAGTTCCACTGCGGCGCCGACACCGAGAGCCTCCTACACGGCTACGAGGAGTGGGGCGAGGCCGTCCTCGATCGCCTGCGCGGTATGTACGCCTTCGTCATCTGGGACAAAAAGAAGAACAAGCTTTTTGGCGCCCGCGACATCTTTGGCATCAAGCCGCTTTACTACTATCCCATGGCCGATGCGGGCGACGGCGCTCCGGGCGTGCTCTTTGGTTCCGAGATCAAGAGCTTCCTGGACTACCCGCACTTCCACAAGGCGGTCAACAAAAAGGCTCTACGTCCGTACATGACGCTGCAGTATTCGGCGACTGAGGAGACCTTCTTCGAGGGTGTCTACAAGCTGCCGCCGGCGCACTACTTTACCGTCGATATCCCGACCGGCAAGATGAACATCGAGCGCTACTGGGATTGCGATTACTCTGCCGTCGAGAAGCCGTTCGAAGAGTATGTCGATGAGCTGGACGAGGTCGTGCACGAGAGTGTCGAGGCCCATCGCATCGCCGACGTCAAGGTCGCGTCGTTCCTCTCCGGTGGCGTCGACTCTAGCTACATCGCCGCTTGCCTCATGCCCGACAAGACCTTTTCGGTGGGCTTTGACTACAAGAACTTCAACGAGACCAACTACGCCAAGGAGCTTTCCGATAAGCTCGGCGTCGAAAACGTTCGCAAGATGATTACCGCCGACGAGTTCTTCGGTGCGCTCGAGGACATCCAGTATCACATGGACGAGCCGCAGTCCAACCTGTCTTCCGTGCCGCTGTGGTTCTTGGCCGAGATGGCCCGCAAGGACGTCACCGTCGTGCTTTCGGGCGAAGGCGCCGACGAGCTCTTTGGCGGCTACGCCTACTACGAGGACACGGTCCCGGTGCGCAAGTACAAAAAGATGGTGCCGCTGCCCATCCGTCGCGCGCTCGGTAATCTGGCGCTGCATATGCCGTACTTCAAGGGACATAACTTCCTGGTCAAGGGTGCCGAGATCCCCGAGAAGTCGTTCCTGGGACAGGCTCTGGTATGGCCGGAGCGCGAGGTCGACGGCGTGCTCAAGCCCGAGTACAACACCGGCGACGGCGCCTTCGAGCTTGCCGCTCCCATCTATGCGCGCGTGAAGGGTCAGCCCGAGCTGGTCAAGAAGCAGTACCTGGACATGAACATGTGGCTCCCGGGCGACATTCTGCTCAAGGCCGACAAGATGTGCATGGCACACTCACTGGAGCTGCGCGTGCCCTTCCTGGACCGCAAAGTCATGGAGTTCGCCGAGCACATTCCCGACCGCTACCGCATCAACGAGAACGGCAACAAACAGGTACTCCGCCACGCTGCCAACAAGTCGCTGCCCGATGAGTGGGCCACCCGTCCCAAGGTGGGCTTCCCGGTGCCGATTGTCTACTGGCTGCGCGAGCAAAAGTGGTACGACTATGTCAAGGAGTACTTCACCGCGCCGTGGGCAAGCGAGTTCTTCAATACCGACGAGCTCATGCACCTGCTCGATCTGCACTTTGCGGGCAAGGGCGATTTCCAGCGCAAGATCTATACGCCGCTCGTGTTCCTAGTGTGGTACAAGCGCTTCTTTATCGACGAGGGCCAGCCTTCTGTTCAGGCTGCCTAGCCTCGGCTTACGAACGCCTGCGCGTAACGGCTCCTCCGGGAGCCGTTTTTGCGTGGGTGCGTTTCAGTTACTATAAAAACCGTCCCTGCCAAATGGCTGAGAAAGGTGAAAGATGCACCATTCGGATTCCGCGACCGTGACCACGGTCGATACGCTTGCCAAACTGCTCGATGTGTGCGGCGAGCTGCGCGCATCGGAGCAGGTTGACGAGCGTGCCGTGACCGGCTGCTCGTTTGATTCGCGCGCGGTCTCGGCAGGTGACGTGTTCTTTTGCAAAGGTGCTGCCTTTAAGCCCGCGTTTTTGAGCATGGCGCTCGATGCGGGCGCCGTCGCATTTGTGTGCGAGGAGTCGCTGGTCGAGTCTCTGGAGCCGCTGGCGCTGGAGAGCGGTGCTGCGATGCTGGTCGTTGATAGCGTTCGCACGGCCATGGCCCTGTTGCCGCCGGAGGTCTACGACCGTCCCGACCACGACGTCAAGATCGTGGGCATCACCGGCACCAAGGGAAAGACCACGGCCGCTTTTATGCTCCAGTCCATCATCAAGGCGGCGGGCGAGTCCTGCGGCATGATCGGCTCGGTGAGTACCGACGATGGTATCGAGTGCTATGAGAGCACCAATACTACGCCCGAGGCCCCCGAGGTCTGGCGCCATATCGCCAACTGCCGCACGTCCGGTCGCCAGTCCATGGTCATGGAGGTCTCGAGCCAGGCGCTCAAGTACCAACGCGTCGAGAATCTGCCGTTTGACGTGGCGTGCTTCCTCAACATCGGCCGCGACCACATCTCGCCGATCGAACACCCCACGTTTGAGGATTATTTTGAGAGCAAACTCAGGATCTTTGACCAGGCAAAGACCGCTGTGGTGAATCTGGGCACCGAAGAGGTCGACCGTGTGCTGGAGGCAGCGTCGACGGCCGAGCGCTTGGTGACCGTTGGCGTCGAGCATCCCGAGGCAAGCCTGTGGGCGAGCGACGTACGCATGGTCGGCTTTAGCATCGAGTTCAACTTGCATGGCCTGTGTGCCGACGAGTCCGAGGCGGGGGAGAAGGTCCTGCTGGGTATCGCGGGAGACTTTAACGTGGAGAACGCGCTGGTCGCTATCGCCGCTGCGCGCGAGATCGGCATCGGTATCGAGGCTATCAAGAAGGGCCTCTCCAAACTGCGTGTGCCGGGTCGTATGGAGGTCGTGGAGTCGAAGGACGGCCGCGTGATTTGTGTCGTCGACTACGCGCACAACCAGCTTTCGTTCCGCTCGCTTTTCTCGTCGGTCAAGCGCGCGTTTCCCGCCAGCCCGGTTATCGCAGTGTTTGGCGCTGCCGGCGGCAAGGCACAGGAGCGCCGCGAGCAGCTTCCGCGCGAGGCCGCACCATATTCCGACCTGATGATCTTTGCCAACGAGGACCCGGCTCACGAGGACCCGATGAAGGTCTGTCGCGAGCTTGCCGAACATGTTCCCGACGATACGCCGAACAAGATCATCCTCGATCGCGAAGCCGCTGTGCATGCGGCGTTCAAGGCGGCGCGCGAGGAGTACGTCAACCCCGATGCTCCCACCATTGTCTTGCTGTTGGCGAAGGGTGACGAGGAGCTCATGCATGTGGGCGACGAGTTCGTGCCCATCGAGAGCGACCTTTCGCTGGCCAATCGCCTGATCGATGTTACCCAGTTTGACTAATGAACCATGATGGCGGCGGCGCCCTGAGTGCGCTGTCGCCATAAGCGTGTTCCCTCAATCAAAACATGCCGTCCAAGTCCAAACCCTTCTACGTAAACGGAGTAACCATGTCCCACAACACCCTGCCGACCGTTGCCGAGCTTTCGGGCGAGATGCGCGAGCGCTTGGCCAAGGTCAAGTACGTCTTTACCGACCTGGATGCCACGATGCTCGCACCCGGCTCGTGCGTGCTGCGCGACAACGACGGCAACCCCTCGACCAAACTCGTCGAGGCTGTCGTGGCGCTCGCTCGCGCTGGTATTCAGGTGGTTCCCACCTCGGGCCGCAACCGTACCATGATCCACGAGGACGCGCGCGTGCTCGGCCTCAACTCCTACATTGGTGAGATGGGCGGTCTGGTTATGTACGACCTCAAGGCCAACGATTGGGAGTATCTGACCGGTGACATGCCTTACGACCCCGCCTGTGGCCTTACTCCGCACCAGGTGATCGAGCAGACCGGCGTGTGCGAGAAGATCCTTGCCCGCTGGCCGCACAAGATCGAGTACCACAACGACATGTCGACCGGCTACAAGTACCGCGAGGTCACCGTCGGCATGCGCGGCGATGTGCCCGACGATGAGGTCCAGGCCATCCTGGACGAGGCCGGCTGCGGTCTGATCTGGGCTTGCAACGGCCATCTGACTCACCTGTCCAAGCCGACGACGCTCGAGCTCGATCGCGTCGAGGACGGTCGCGCATTCAACATCAACCCCGCGGGCCTCAACAAAGGCGTCGCCATTGCGCGCTTCTGCGAGCACCTGGGGATCGAGCGCGGGGAGACGCTCGCGCTCGGCGATTCCGAGTCCGACTTCTACATGGCCGATCACGTGGGCACGTTCTGCCTGGTCGAGAATGGCCTGACGAGCGCCGGCGCACCCGAGTTCCTGGCTGCTTGCGAGAACGCTTTCGTTACGCGCGGCAAAATTGTCGACGGTTGGGCGGCGACGGCAGAGCTGCTGGTCGCGGCGCGTTCGTAGCGCGGCGTCGCCGCACTTGGACATGTCTTTTCGAGAGAGACTGGTGAGGTAATGTCCGATATCGAGAATTCGGCAGGCGACACGCGCCCGATTGGCGTGTTCGATTCTGGTTTGGGCGGTCTGACGGTTGCGCGCGCCATCGCGACGGCGCTGCCGCACGAGTCCGTCTACTACTTTGGCGACACCAAGCGCTGCCCCTACGGCACGCGCACCGAGGATGAGGTGCGCTCGTTTGCGTTGCAGGCGGGTCGTTGGCTTTCGAAGCACGACGTCAAGATTATGGTCATCGCCTGCAATACGGCGACTGCTGCGGCCTTGCGTCTGGCCCAGCAGGTGCTCGACGTTCCTGTGATCGGCGTGATCGCGCCGGGTGCCCGTGCGGCAATCAACAGCACCCGCACGCGCCGGGTGGGCGTGCTCGCCACCAACCTCACTATTCGCTCGGGCGCCTACACGCGCGCCATTCAGGATCTAGATGCCGGCGTCGATGTATACGGCTGTCCTGCCTCGAGCTTTGTCGAGGTTGTCGAACACGAGCTCGCCTCGGGTGCACATCTGCAGGAACAGTGGCTTGAGAACGAGGACATCTTCGATACGCCTGCCGTGCGTGCGCTGGTGGGTGCCACGGTTGAGCCGCTGCGCGACCACGGTATCGATACCGTGGTGCTCGGCTGTACACATTTTCCGCTGTTGGTGGGACCTATCCGCCATGCGCTGGGGCCTGGGGTGCGCGTCGTGAGTTCCGCCGAGGAGACCACGTGCGAGCTGACCGATATCCTCACGCGCCGCGAGCAGCTGGCGGGCGACGCCGCCGAGCCGCAGCATCGTTTTGCCACGACGGCCGATAACATTGCCGAGTTTGCGGTGGCGGGCAGCTTTATTTTTGGTCAGCCGCTCAAGAGCATTGAGCATATCGATATCGATGAGCTGAAATAGATGTAGGGCAGCCGCCAAAGCCTTCGCCACATCTTTTGCTGAAAGGATATTTCTATGGAGTATATGCAGGTCAACCGCGCCAACGGCCGCGCCGCCGATGAGCTGCGCCCCATCAAGCTTACTCGCGGCGTCATGAAGCACGCCCACGGTTCGTGCCTGGCCGAGTTTGGCGATACGCGCGTGCTGTGCGCTGCCACCATCGAGGAGGGCGTGCCGGGCTGGCGCAAGGGCGCCAAGGCCGGTTGGGTAACGGCGGAGTACGCCATGCTGCCGGCATCGACCGGCAAGCGCTGCAAGCGCGAGCACGCCAACCGCAAGGGTCGCTCCATGGAGATCGAGCGCCTCATTGGTCGCAGTCTGCGTACTGTCGTCAACATGAAGGCACTCGGCGAGTACACCGTCACCGTCGACTGCGACGTGATCCAGGCCGATGGCGGTACACGTACGGCGAGCATTACCGGTGCCTGGGTGGCGCTGCACGACGCCCTCGCCATGTGGGTCGAGGCAGGCAAGATCGAGCGCATCCCGCTTACCGGCCAGGTGGCTGCCATCTCCATGGGCGTTGTCGACGGCAATACGCTGCTTGACCTCGATTATTCCGAGGACAGCCATGCCGAGGTCGACATGAACCTCGTCGCCACCGACACCGGTGAGATGATCGAGCTCCAGGGCACCGGCGAGCAGGCGCCCTTCGACCGCAAACGCCTCAACGCCCTGCTCGACCTGGGCGACAAGGGTATCGCCGAGCTCATCGAGCTTCAGCGCCAAGCCATCGCCTAACCTGCCAAATAGGGACAGGTTTATTTTGGTAGGTTTTATCTGCGGAGACGTCTAGACACAAGACAGCCGTTGATTGAGAGGGGAGAGGCGGAGGCCCTCGTCGCCCTCGGCGCGGCTTGCTATAGAGACAAGGAGGCCAGTTATGGCACTTGAGAAGATCGACATCGACACCCTCGACCCGGCGGCGACCATCGTCGTGGCAACCGGCAACGCCCATAAGCTCATCGAGATCGAGGCCATTTTGGGCAAGGTTATGCCCGAGGTGCGCTTTGTAGCGCTCGGCCAGCTGGGCGATTTTGAGGACCCCGAGGAAAACGGCACGACGTTTTTGGAGAACGCCATCATCAAGGCCCAAGCTGCGGTGGAGGAGACGGGCCTTATGGCCATTGCCGACGATTCAGGCTTGGTCGTTGATGCCCTGGACGGCGAGCCGGGCGTGTATAGCGCGCGCTATGCGGGCGTTCACGGCGACGATGCCGCCAACAACGCCAAGCTGCTCGTTAACCTGGAAGGTGTGGCGGACGATGAGCGCACCGCGCGCTTTATGAGCGTCGTCGCGCTCATCGACACGGACGGTTTGGTCACCTATGGCGAGGGCACCTGCGAGGGCGTTATCGCGCACGAGGGCCGCGGCGATCACGGCTTTGGCTATGACCCGCTGTTCCTGCCGGTCGACACGCCGGGTAAGACCATGGCCGAGCTGACGGCGGACGAGAAGAACGCCATCAGCCATCGATTCCATGCGCTCGAGCACCTATCCGCCAAATTGACGGGCGAGGAGTAGGCCGTGCGCGCGGTGGTGCAGCGCGTGCTCAACGCCGGCGTGACGGTCGACGGCGAGTGCGTGGGTCGCATTGGACGCGGCTACCTGGTGCTGCTGGGTGTGGGCCATGGCGATACGCGTGCCGAGGCCGACAAGCTGTGGGGCAAGCTCCGCGGCCTGCGCATCAACGAGGATGAGAACGGCAAGACCAATCTGGCGCTTGCCGATGTCGACGGCGAGGTGCTCGTGGTGTCGCAGTTCACGCTGTTTGCCGATTGCCGTCACGGCCGCCGCCCATCGTTTACGGATGCCGGCGCCCCCGATATCGCCAACGAGCTCTACGAGTACTTCCTGACGCTTGTGCGCGAGGACGTCGAGCACGTAGCACATGGCATCTTCGGCGCCGATATGAAAGTCGACTTGGTCAACGATGGTCCATTCACCATCGTCCTGGACACCGATAGTCTGTAAGTAGTCAATTTGGGACCGGGTTTTTTAGCTACTTGCGTATGACGGCAGCAGGGTGCTATAGTATTAGAGTTTTGTCTATCTTAGGGGTATTATCCCCTTTTTGAATTGCACCTTCTGGAGGCCCTGTTCATGGAAGAGATGGAAGTCAATCACGTCGACGACATCCACGAGAAGCTGACCGATATGGTGGGCGATCGCGTCAAGGTTAAGGCCAACATGGGCCGCACCCGCGTTGTCGAGCGCATGGGCACCATCAAGAGCGTTCACCCCGCCGTCTTTATCGTCGAGGTTGACGAGCGTCGCGGCCGCAAGTCGCGTCAGTCCTACCAGTATATCGATGTCCTCACCGGTCAGGTCGAGCTGTTCGACCCCGAGAGCGGCGAGCATATCTTTACCCCGCTCGGCAATCAGCTCGAGGAGCACTAACGGTGACCGATTGGTCCCTGACTCTTTCCGCGCCGGCAAAGATTAACCTCTACCTGGGGGTTCATGCCGAGCGCGATGACCGCGGCTACCACAGGGTCGATTCCCTGATGGCAGCCGTCGGTCTTTCCGATACCGTGACGGTCACGCCGGCGCAGGCGCTGACTGTCCAGACGGTTCCGGCATCAGATTTTCCCATGCAAAAGAATACGGCGTATCGGGCTGCGGTTGCTATGGCCGAGCATTATGGTCGCGAGGCAAACATCTGCGTAACGATTGAGAAGCGCATTCCATTGTGCGCCGGCTTGGGCGGCCCCTCGACGGATGCGGCCGCGGTCATTGTCGCCTTGGCGGAGCTCTGGGGCATTGATCGTACCGACCCAGCGCTCGACGACATTGCGCGGGGCATTGGTGCTGACGTCCCGTTCTTTTTGCACGCGAGTCCTGCGTTCTACGTAGGTGGGGGAGACGTGCTGGCAACTGAGTACCCCGCGCTGCCCGTGACGCCCGTCGTGCTGGTTAAGCCGCGCGAGGCGAGCGTTTCGACAATTGAGGCCTATCGACGTTTTGACGAGGCCCCGGTGCCTGCGGACAAGCCCGGCGCGATAGCTTCTGCCTTGCGTGCTGGTGATGCCGAGACGGCATATGCGCTCATCCATAACAACTTGGGTGTCATTTCCGCACAGATGGAGCCGCAGATTCAAACGGTTCTCGATTGGCTGCGTAAACAGGACGGCACCGTTGCTGTAGATGTGTGCGGATCGGGTGCCTGCTCGTTTGCCATTTGCGACACCGCCGCCATGGCCGAAAGGCTTGCCGACGCTGCCCAGCAAAACGGCTGGTGGTCCTGCGCGACGGAGCTCATTCCCAACACGGTTCGCGTCGAAGTGTCAAAGAAGTAAAAATTTCTCTAGCACACGACGGAAATCTTTGTTACTATAGTCGAGCTAACGGGTTGTGGCTCAGTTTGGTAGAGCACTGCGTTCGGGACGCAGGGGTCGCTGGTTCAAATCCAGTCAACCCGACCAGAGCATGAGGAGGGACCGCTTCTTGCGGTCCCTTTTTTTAGCTAGTGTTGTGATACCGCGATACCCGCGGTATACTCATTCGAGCTTGTCTCGCTGTATTGTGGAGGTCTACATGTTTGGACTGAGGGCTCCTGAGCTCATCATTATTCTCGTCGTTGTCCTGATTATCTTCGGGCCCAAGAACCTGCCGAAGCTCGGCAAGTCCCTCGGCTCTACCGTCAAGAATATCCGCGAGGGTATGGAGGGCGACGATAAGGCCGAGACCAAGCAGGCCGAGGAGGTCGTGGTCGAGCAGTCCGAGGAGGACAAGGAGATCGCTGAGCTCGAGGCCAAGCTCGCTGCTGCCAAGAAGAAGCAGGCAGAGGACAGCGACGCGGACGCAGAGTAGTCCCATCCCTTTGGGGTGAGCACCTGACCGGCTTGCCCGCAGGCTAGCCGGTCTTTTTCGTTTTGTTGACAGTTGATTGTTTGATCAGAGTTGGGGAGATATCCGTATGGACGCAAGCCAGATCGTACTGACCGCTGAGGGCCGCCAGAAGCTCGTCGAGGAGCTCGCTTGGCGTGAGGGCGATTACGCCAAGGAGATCGTCGAGGACATCAAGGAAGCCCGCGCGTTCGGCGACCTTTCGGAGAACTCCGAGTATGACGCCGCTAAGGACAAACAGGCCCAGAACGCTGCTCGTATTGCCGAGATCCAGGCCATCCTCGCCAACGCTCAGGTTGCTGCCACCACGGGCGATCTGAGCGTCTCCATCGGTTCCACCGTTTCGCTGATTGATCCCAACGGCGAGGTCATGGAAGTCACGCTTGTCGGTACCACCGAGACCAACTCGCTCGAGCACAAGATCTCCAACGAGTCTCCGGTCGGTCACGCCATCATTGGCCACGGCGAGGGCGACTCCGTCGAGGTCGTTACGCCTTCCGGCAAGACTCGCGTCTACACCATCGCCAAGATCGCACGCTAGACCACGGTCCCGCGTAAAGGTATGTTTTCGCTCCCTGGGACCGAATCCTGGGGAGCGTTTTAGTTTGAGGAGCTAACTTATGGCAGAGAACCAGAACGCCGCCGATCAGGCATCGACGCTCAACGACGAGCGCGCCACCCGCCTGGCCAAGCGCGCCGCCCTGTTCGAGGCGGGCCAGAACCCCTATCCCGAGCACTCTGAGCTTGAGGACTACGTCGCCGATATCGAGGCTAAGTACGCCGAGCTTGCCGATGGTGAGGACACCGAGGACGTCGTGAAGATCGCCGGCCGTGTGGTCGCCAAGCGCGGTCAGGGCAAGATTATGTTCATCGTCGTGCGCGATGCGACTGCCGAGATTCAGCTGTTCTGCCGCATCAACGACATGGACGAGGCTGCCTGGAGTACGCTCAAGGCCCTCGACCTGGGCGACATCCTGGGCGTGACCGGCGTGGTCGTGCGCACCCAGCGTGGCCAGCTTTCCGTTGCCCCTAAGAGCGCGACCCTGCTTGCCAAGGCCGTTCGTCCGCTGCCCGAGAAGTTCCACGGTCTTTCCGACAAGGAGACCCGCTATCGCCAGCGCTATGTCGACCTGATCGCCAACGACGACGTTCGCGAGACCTTCCGTAAGCGTTCGCAGATTCTTTCCACCTTCCGTCGCTTTATGGAGTCCGACGGCTACATGGAGGTCGAGACCCCCATCCTGCAGACCATCCAAGGCGGCGCTACTGCCAAGCCGTTCATTACCCACTTCAACGCGCTCGATCAGGAGTGCTACCTGCGTATTGCCACCGAGCTGCACCTCAAGCGCTGCATCGTCGGTGGTTTTGAGCGCGTGTTCGAGATCGGCCGTATCTTCCGTAACGAGGGCATGGACCTTACCCACAACCCCGAGTTCACCACGATGGAGGCCTACCGTGCCTTCTCCGACCTCGAGGGCATGAAGGCGCTCGCCCAGGGCGTCATTAAGGCGGCTAACAAGGCCATCGGCAACCCCGAGGTCATCGAGTACCAGGGCCAGACCATCGACCTTTCTGGTGAGTGGGCCAGCCGTCCCATGACCGACATCGTCTCCGACGTGCTCGGCAAGCAGGTCACCATTGACACACCGGTCGAGGAGCTTGCTGCCGCCGCGCGCGAGAAGGGCCTGGAGATCAAGCCCGAGTGGACTGCTGGCAAGATCATCGCCGAGATTTACGATGAGCTGGGCGAGGACACCATCGTCAACCCCACGTTCGTGTGCGATTACCCCATCGAGGTCAGCCCGCTTGCCAAGCGCTTTGAGGACGACCCGCGCCTGACTCACCGCTTTGAGCTGGTTATTGCCGGTCACGAGTACGCCAACGCATTCTCCGAGCTCAACGACCCGGTCGACCAGGCTGAGCGCTTTGCTGCCCAAATGGCCGAGAAGGCCGGCGGCGACGATGAGGCCATGGAGTATGACGAGGACTACGTGCGCGCCCTCGAGTACGGTATGCCTCCCGCGGGCGGCATTGGCATCGGTATCGACCGCGTGGTCATGCTGCTCACCAACCAGGCTTCCATCCGCGACGTGCTGCTGTTCCCGCATATGAAGCCCGAGAAGGGTTTCCAGTCCGGTGCCGCTGCCGCCAAGGCTGCCGAGGCCGGCAACGCCGCGAGCCCGTTCGTTAAGTCGCTTAAGCCCACGCTCGATTACTCCAAGATCGCTGTTGAGCCGCTGTTCGAGGAGTTCGTCGACTTCGATACCTTCTCCAAGAGCGATTTCCGCGCTGTGAAGGTCAAGGCATGCGAGGCCGTCAAGAAGTCCAAGAAGCTGCTGAACTTTACGCTCGACGACGGTACCGGTACCGACCGCACCATCCTCTCCGGTATTCACGCTTATTACGAGCCCGAGGACCTGGTCGGCAAGACCTTGCTCGCCATCACCAACCTGCCTCCGCGCAAGATGATGGGTATTCCCAGCTGCGGCATGCTGATCAGCGCTGTCCACGAGGAGGAGGGCGAGGAACGCCTCAACCTGATCCAACTCGACGCCTCCATCCCCGCCGGCGCAAAGATGTACTAACTAGTTACGCGGTTCTACGAACCGCGTAACGGCTCGACGCTGCGCGGGCCGCATTTGGACAATCTGACGTTCAACTTCAAGGGCGCGACCAAAAGGTCAGCGCCCTTTCGTTTCACGTCACCTTGTCACAAATGCGACCCGCTCGCTGTCGTTACCAAAGCATCGGCATTGCCGTGGTTGGCACTTGGGGACGTTCCTTTTCTGCCGGCAGTTGGGGACAGTCCTTGTTTTGATAGTCGTCTCTTTTATGTTTCCTTTAGCCGTTGCTGCCTAGGATGGGGGTTAGTCGGTAGGAAGGGAGCGTCTATATGGACGACGCGAGCGAGCGTGCAATCGAAGAGGACATGCTCGATCAGTTCAATTACTTTGATGATGAGGATGAGGAGCTAATCGATCGTCGCGAGCCAGCGCCGCTTGATTCCTTTGATCTGGTCGATGAAGAGACTGATGAGGACGAGGTCGGATCAACGGAGCCCCCACAGCCTTCGCGCCTTGACTCGCTGCTTTCGAGAGCCCCCATGCACCACGGCGTTCGTGCCGGCGCGCTCCATATGAAAACTGACTGGCACCAGATCGTGACGGCAGGCGATGAGCTTGCCGTCGATGCGCCGCTCACCGATAAATCATCCATCATCTGCCGCACCGGCATGCTTATGCTGGCAAGCGGAACGGGTGCCTGGCGCGTGCGCGATACCATGAATCGTGTTGCCGCCGTACTCGGTGTCACCATCCACGTTGACTTAAGTCTTCTGTCGTTTGAGTGCACCTGCATCGAAGATGGCCACTGCTTTAACGAGGTTGTCAGCCTGCCCACAACGGGAGTCAATACCCATCGCATTTGGATGATGGAGAGCTTCTTAAAGGAAATCGAGACGTATGGGCGCCGGTTTACCGTGCACGAATACCACGAGATGCTCAAGACCGTTGAGAGTTCAAAACCCGATTACTCTCCCTGGCAACAGGGCCTTGCGGCAGCTTGTGCTTGCGGCGCCTTCGTCTTTTTGCTCGGCGGCGGCCCTATCGAGATGGCCTGCGCGTTTGTGGGCGCGGGTGTCGGCAACTTTGCCCGCTCCCATATTCTCAAGCAAGGCCTTGGTCAGTTCAGCGCGCTGACGACCGGCGTTGCGCTCGCTTGCGTTTCGTATCTGCTGGCATTGCTCGGCCTTGGCCAGGTCATACCGGGGGCAATGTCGCACCAAGAAGGCTATATCGGCGCCATGCTCTTTGTGATTCCCGGCTTTCCGCTCATTACGGCGGGCCTCGACATCGCCAAGCTCGACATGCGAAGCGGTAT
This sequence comes from Collinsella sp., assembly GCA_048187355.1. Lineage (GTDB taxonomy): Bacteria > Actinomycetota > Coriobacteriia > Coriobacteriales > Coriobacteriaceae > Collinsella. Next base: position 48,176 of record DBEZDO010000039.1, on the reverse strand, counting down.
CGAGCGCCTTTCATATGCCGTATCGATTATTGTGATGGCGACGCTCGTAGGTTGGATGGTTGCCGAGTGTGTTGGCCTGGCGCCGGACGACTTTGCCCCACTGGGCCTTTCGCCGCTTGCCCTTACGCTCCTGCGCGTGGTGATGAGCTTCGTTGGCGTATTCGGCTTCTCGGTGATGTTCAACAGCCCGGTAAAGATGGCCGCGGCAGCTGGGTTGATCGGCGCCGTGTCCAATACCCTGCGTCTGACCCTTGTCGATGCGCCGACGATGATTCCCTTCCTGGGCCTCAGCACGGGAATGCCTCCCGAGGCAGCAGCGTTTATCGGCGCGCTGGTATCGGGTCTGCTGGCAAGCTTGGCCGAAGTCAAGCTCACCTACCCGCGCATCGCCCTCACGGTGCCTTCGATTGTCATTATGGTGCCCGGTCTGTATCTCTATCGCTCTATGTATTACATGTGCACCTTCGACACGGTCAACATGCTCGGCTGGTTTGTGCGCGCAGTGCTCATCGTGGCGTTTCTGCCCGTTGGCTTGGGCGTGGCGAGAACCCTCACCGACCCTCGCTGGCGCCATACCAGCTAATTGGCGCAAGGGGGACAGGTTACTTTGCACCAAATGAGTTGCGGTGAAATAGGGACTGAATTGCTGCTTAAAGGGTCAAAACAGTCCGTATTCCACCGCAACTTATGGGGTCGGGGGATTATCGGTGCCCTGCATCTTCATAAACTCAACGCTTACGAAGCGCGCGCCGTTCGTGTTAGGGTAGTTCCACCACATAAGTAGTCGCAGACGCACGTATCGCGGGCGGGCGAGATGAAGTTCCAACAGCTCCATCTTGCCCGCCCGTTTTTGTTGCGTGGCGCCGCGGTACAACACAGAGAGGAATCTGCCCTTTATGCCTATCAACAAACGAGAGAGCCTGCTGTTCACCTTTATCATGTGCTTTTGCATGGTGCTCTGGATGAGCATCTACAACGTTGCCCTGCAGCACGGGGCCATCAACGGCGAGGTCGTTGCCACTGCGTGGCTCGGCTTCCCCGTTGCCTACATTTTTGCCATGTGCTGCGACTGGTTCGTCGCCAGCCCGCTCGCCAAGGGTTTCGCCTTTAAGTACTTGGTCACGCCGGGCAAGAGCTCGCCACTTGCCATGACGCTCGCCGTCAGCTCCTGCATGGTCGTTCCCATGGTCATCATCATGTCGCTGTACGGTGCCTGTGAGGGTCTGACGCACATGCCCGGCGGCATCCTTGCGAACCTGTATTCCGTGCCCGCGATCTGGATGATCAACATCCCGCATAATTTTGTGATGGCGCTGCCGTGGAACCTTTTGGTAGCCGGTCCGATTTCCCGCTTCGTCTTCCGTCGCGCCTTCCCTGTGGGGACGGTTTTCGAGGAGGAGCATGCCGAGCTCTTGGAGCAGGCTATGGCTCCTGAGTGCGAGTAGCTCGCTTAGGGATCTGCTGAGCGCGGGCGACTTGCTTGGTTGGAGCCCTAAGCGTGGATAGCTCTCTCGGCGACATCGCGGGCGTGAGCGGTGCACATGACCGGAGGGCCCGTGCTGCTCCGTTGCCCGACGTGCTAGCGCGCAGAACAATCTGTTGGTGCATTCGGCGGCTGCTGAAGCGTTTCGGCAGCCGCTTTTTATACGGAGTTTAAATACAACAGTCTGTTGTATTACGTAGAGTGGTATATCTCTAGCGGGAAAAATGCGAGAGACGGAGCATTATGGCGTTGCTAGTAGGACTGGACGTAGGGTCGACGACGACCAAAGTTTACGCGATGCACGAGGATATGACCGAGGCGTGGTGGGGATATCGCCGCCACGGGGCGTGTCAGACAGCGAGCGTGCGCGCCATGCTCGGCGAGCTCGCCGAGCGCTTTCCCCATGAGTCACTGCGCGTTGCGGTGACCGGCTCGGGTGCGCGCGATATCGCGACCGCGCTGGGCGCCTCGTACGTTCAGGAGGTGGTCGCCAACGCGCTCGTGATCAGCAGGTTCTATCCGCAGACGCGCTGCGCCATCGAGCTGGGCGGCCAAGACGCCAAGATGATCTTCTTCCGCACCAACGATAAGGGAGACATCGAGGTTGCCGACATGCGCATGAACGGCTCGTGCGCAGGCGGTACCGGTGCATTTATCGACGAGATGGCAAAGCTCATGGGGGTCGGCACCGAATCGGGCGAGTTCGAGCAGCTCGCAAGCCGGGGAACGACCGTCCACGAGGTCTCGGGCCGCTGCGGCGTGTACGCAAAGACCGATATCCAGCCGCTGCTCAACGAGGGCATTCCTACCACCGACCTGGCGCTTTCGGCGCTTCACGCGGTCGCCCGCCAAACGATCGGCGGTCTGGCCCAGGGTATCGACATCGAGCCGCCGGTAATCTTCGAGGGCGGTACGCTCGCCTACAACCCCACACTGGTCCGCGTGTTCCGGGAGCAACTGAATCTATCGGACGATCAGGTTATCGTCCCGCGCGATCCGCAGATCATGGTCGCGCGCGGTGCCGCCCTGTCGCTGACCGACATGTTCGCATCGTCCCAACCGATCGACCTTCCCGACGCTTTTGTCCGGCTGGATAAGCTCGAGACGGTCGCGCCCGCAAGCGGGGAGGGACGTCTTGCCCAGCCCTTTTTTGCCACACCTGCCGAGCAGGCGGATTTTACGGCACGCCATGGCAAAGAGACGCCGGCAAAGGGTCCGGATGCGTATGCGCCCGGAGAGACGGTGCGTGTGGCGCTCGGTATCGATTCGGGGAGCACGACGACCAAGTTCGCCCTGGTCGATGAGGCGGGTGAGCTTGTCGATTCGTTCTACGCGTCTAATAACGGCAGACCGCTCGACGTCGCCCAACAGGGTCTTGTCAGCTTGAAGAACCGCTGGGAGACAGCGGGAGTCACGCTTGCGATCGATGCCGTGGGCACCACGGGATACGGCGAGGAGCTTTTCGCGCGCGCGTTCCACGCCGACTACCATACGGTCGAGACGGTCGCGCACGCCCGCGCCGCGTACGCATGCGTTCCCGATGCGACCTTCGTGCTCGACATCGGCGGACAGGATATGAAGGCCATCTGGCTCAACCACGGCGTGCTGACCGATATCGTCGTCAACGAGGCGTGCTCTGCGGGCTGCGGCTCGTTCCTCGAGGGTTTTGCCAAAAACCTCGGAATAGCCGTTGAGGATATCGCGACCGAGGCATTTTCGTCCAAAGCCCCCGCCGTTCTCGGCAGCCGCTGCACGGTGTTCATGAACAGCAGCGTCGTTTCCGAGCAGCGGCGCGGTAAGGGTCCGGGCGACATCATGGCCGGTCTCTGCCGTTCGATTATCGAGAACGTGTTCACCAAGGTCATTCGCGTTTCAAATCTCAACCGTCTGGGCGACAAAGTCGTCGTCCAGGGCGGCACGTTCCGAAACGACGCGGTGCTGCGCGCATTCGAGCAGTATCTGGGCAAACCCGTCACGCGTGCGCCCCACCCGGGGCTGATGGGCGCTATCGGTATCGCCCTGCTCGCGCGCGAGGAATGCCGCAAGGGCGACGCCGGCACGTCGTTTATCGGGCTCGATGCCGTGGAGCGCTTCGAGCATCGCGAGTTCGGCGGCGTTACCTGCCGTCGGTGCAACAACCGCTGCCAGCGCGCGGTCGTGGCATTTGGCGACGGCTCGCTTTACGTCACGGGCAATCGCTGCCCGCGCGGCGGCGCCATCTCATGGGATGAGCTCGTGCGCGAGGTTCCCGCGGCGGAGGAGCTGCGTCCGCAGGGTGCTTGCGAGGCACAGGCACCCGGCACGGGGCGCGACCGGACCGCGGCTGCCCCCAATCTCTTTGTCGACCGCGAGAAGCTGCTGTTCGAGTCGTACCCCACGGTTCCCGTCAGCGGGGGGCGCGATGTCACGATCGGCATTCCCCGTGTGCTCGAGTTCTGGGACACCATGCCGTTCTGGTCGACGTTCTTCAGCACGCTCGGCTTTAAGGTGCGCGTCTCGGGACGCAGCACCAAGGCGATGTACGAGCGCGGTCTGGCGCACGTCACATCCGACACCGTGTGCTTCCCGGCCAAGCTCGTCCACGGGCACATCCGCAATCTCGTCGACGCCGGCGTCGACCGCATCTTCATGCCCATCATCACGACGGTGCCCACCGAAAACACCGCCTCTACCAGCGAGTGGATGTGCGCCGTCGTAAAGGGATACCCCTACGTGATGCGCAATTCCGATAACCCGGAGGAGCGTTTCGGCGTTCCGTTCGATACGCCGCTGTTCCACTGGTACGACGAGGGCGACCGAAACCGCCAGCTCAAGGCGTGGTGCAAGGAGACCTTCGATATCGATGCCGACCTGGTTGCCAAGGCGACCGAGCAGGCGGACCGCGCGCAGGAGACGTTTGAGAACCAGCTGCAGCTGCGCGGCAGGCAGGTGCTCGAGAACGTGCACGAGGACGGCGGCTACGCGGTGGTGATCGCTTCGCGCCCGTACCACAACGACCCGCTGGTCAACCACGGGCTGCCCAAGCTCTTCTCTGAGCGCGGCATCCCCGTGCTGACGCCCGATGCGGTGCCGGGGGTCTGCAACGTCGATCTTTCCAACAGCCGCATCGACATCGTGAACAACTACCATGCGCGCATGCTGTCGTGCGCGGTCATCGTCGCATCGACGCCCGAGCTCGAGCTCGTGCAGATGGGCAGCTTCGGCTGCGGCCACGATGCGTATCTCACCGACGAGATCGCGCGCATGATGGGCGAGATGGGCTCCAAGGTTCCGATGATGATCAAGCTCGATGAGAGCGACGTCGCCGGTCCCATGGGCATTCGCGTGCGTTCGTTTATCGAGTCGGTCAACCGTCGTCGCGCGGAGGAGCGTGCCGAGGGCGCCCGGGTGCACGCGGTCCATCCGCTCGACGACCCGTATAAGGTCAAGTACACCAAGCGCGACCGGCACGACAAGATCGCGCTGGTCCCCAACACCTCCCATGCGTTCTGCAGGCTCATGACCGCGGCGATGCGCAATCAGGGCGTGCGCGCCGAGGCCCTTGATATCGGGCGCGAGGATGCCATCCGCCTGGGCAAACGCTATGTGCACAACGACATCTGCTTCCCCGCGCAAATCGTGATCGGCGAGGCGCTCGCGGCGCTCGAGAGCGGTAAGTACGACCCGCACGACGTCGCCGTGGTGACTGGCAAGTATATCGGCGACTGCCGCCTGACGCACTACATGCCCCTGCTGCGCCGCGCGCTCGACGACGCGGGATACGACTATGTCCCGGTGCTCACCAACGACGACGTCGATGCCCACAATGCGCATCCGGGCTTCAAGCTCGGCCTTGGCCCGAGCATCCAGATCGCCTACGGTCTTCCCATGATCGATGCCCTCGAGGCCATGCTTAGGCGCATCCGTCCCTACGAGCTCGAGAAGGGCGCGGCGGACGCTGCGTTCGACCGCGCGCTCGATGAGGTTATCGAGGGCATGGAGCGCTCCGGGCTGAGAGGCCAGGCGACGGGCTTCAAACGCGCGCTTGCGATCATGGACGCCGTTCCGTACGACCGCTCGAACCCGCATCCGACCGTTCTCATCGTGGGCGAGTACCTGCTCAATTTCCATCTCGGCGCCAACCACGAGATCGAGCGCTACCTCGAGGACAACGGGCTCGAGGTCATCGAGGCGCGCATGACCGACGTGATCCGCAAGACCTATTTCTACAAGCATGCGCAGTCGCGCGAGTTCCACGTCGACCTGTCGCTGCCCGAAAAGGCCTGGTACGCCACGGCGGACAACCTGTTCGAGCTCGCGCACGACCGTTGCGACCGCCTGGGCGCGGCGAGCCCGCTCTACGAGCCGCCGACGCGCATGCCCGAGCTCGTGCGCGCGAGCGATAAGATCCTGCACCATACGTTCGATGCGGGCGAGGGCGTGCTGATTCCGGCGGAGATTCTCGAGCACGCCAAGCGCGGCTGCCGCAACTTCGTGATCCTGCAGCCGTTCGGGTGTCTGCCCAACCATGTCGTGGGGCGCGGGCTCATCCATGCGCTCAAGGAGCAGTATCCCACGGCGCAGTTCCTGCCGCTCGACTACGATCCCGACGTGAGCTTCGCCAACGTGGAGAACCGTCTTCAGATGCTCATCATGAACGCCAAGGCGCAGGGGTGCGGTGAGGCGCATGGCGAGACCGCGTAAGGACGCCGATGCGCCCGATGCACGCACCCGTATCATCGAGGCGTTTTGGGAGCTCATCGAGAACAACAGCATCTTCGAGCTGTCGGTTGGCGAGGTGACCCGCGCCGCCCAGTGCAATCGCGGAACGTTTTACTACTATTTTCACGATTTCGATGAACTCGTCGCCATCGCCATAGCCCAGCTGCTGCAGGATAACGAGCTCATCACCGATGCCCTCTGGCATTTTTCGAGCGAGGGCGACCTTTCGGCGTTCGACCGGCGCGACGTCCGCTGCCTGCTGCGGCGCATCGTCATCACCATGAGGGCGGGTGCCGCCGAGCAGGTCGTGCAGGGCATCCATACGATCATCATCGACCGCGTGAGAGAGATCGTCCACCCCGACGGAGAAGAGCTCAAGGCAGATTCGAGCTTTGCGGTGGGCTTTCTGGTCTCGGGCATCATGGGCTTTGTGATGGCGGTCGGCTTTGCCCGGGAGGGCGGCGAGGAGATAGACCTCGAGCAGCCGGGGGACAGCGCGTGCGCGTACCTGAGGGCGGTCGCCATGCAGACGGTGGAAACGGTCGCGCAAGTCGAGGGCGTCGATACATCCGAGCTGCTCGAACGCGTCTCCAAGGAGGCCGATGCCTATCGCGCATCGCGTGCGACGAGTCCCGACGTGGTGAAAGACGCCTAGGGTTTCTCTTGCGGGGCGCCTGTCGCGCATCGCGCGGTGAGTCCCGCGATGCGGTCATAACCTGCATTCATGTGAGCCGGGTTTATAGATATTCCTCCAGCTGTTAACATAGACAACCTGTGGGTAAAGAGACAAAAGCGCCGCCGACGGGCGGGCGTTTTGATTTCGATGAACTCATGTAAGGAAACGAGCATGTTAGATAGATTTACCGATCGAGCGCGCAAGGTCATGTCGATGGCCAAACAGGAGGCGCTCGATCTGCACTCAAATAAGGTGGGCACCGAGCACCTGCTGCTCGCACTCGCCAAGGAGGACGAGGGCATCGCTGCCGAGGCGCTGCGCTCGCTTGATATCTCCTACGACGACATCATGGACACCCTCAAGGAGGTCCAGACCACGGTTCCCGAGCCCAGCGAGGAGACCGAGGCGGCCAAGCTCGCCTTTACGCCGCTCGTCATTAGCGTGATGGAGCGTTCATTCCGCGTGGCGCGTGAGAACAACCAGACCTACGTGTCGACCGAGCACCTGCTCATCGGTATCGTCGAAGAGGGCAACGGCATGGCCATGGACATCCTCATGCGCCTGGGTGTGTCGTCCGCCTCCATCAAAAAGGCTATCGAGAAACTCACCGCCAAGGACCAGGACAAGAAGCGTCCGCTCGCCGGCGCCGGTGCTGGTCGTCCCGGTGCGGGCCTGCCGTTCTTTAGCGGCTCGGATGCCTCTCAGCAAAAGGGGAGCGGCACCGACACGCTCAAGCAGTTCGCCACCAACCTCACTCAAAAGGCGCGCGACGGCGAGCTCGATCCCGTGATTGGCCGCGAAAAGGAAGTCCAGCGCATGATGGAGATCCTTTCGCGCCGCACCAAGAACAACCCGCTTATCCTGGGCGACCCCGGCGTGGGCAAGACGGCCATCGTCGAGGGCCTGGCGCAGCAGATCGCTGCCGGCAACGTGCCCGAGAATCTCATGAACCAGAACATCTGGACGCTCGACCTGCCGGGCCTCGTTGCGGGCGCCAAGTATCGCGGTGAGTTTGAGGAGCGCCTCAAGAACGTGATCCAGGAGGCCACCGAGGCTGACGACGTCATCCTGTTTATTGACGAGATGCACACCATCATCGGTGCCGGTTCTGCCGAGGGCTCCATCGACGCGAGCTCCATGCTCAAGCCCGTGCTTGCACGCGGTGCCTTCCAGATTATTGGCGCCACCACGGCCGAGGAATTCCGCAAGTACCTCACCAAAGACCCAGCCTTCGAGCGTCGCTTCCAGACTATCGATGTCGAGGAGCCGAGCGTCGAGGACACCGTCAAGATCCTGACCGCGCTTAAGCCGCGCTACGAGGAGCACCACCATGTGCGCTACACGCAGGGTGCTATCGAGGCTGCCGCGAACCTTTCCAACCGCTACATCCAGGATCGCTTCCTGCCCGATAAGGCCATCGACCTCATCGACGAGGCCGGTGCCCGCGCTCGCATCGCCGCGAATCGTGCGCCCGAGCCGGTGCGCGAGGCCGAGCATCGCATAGAGGAGCTCAAGGCCGCCGCGCAGGAGGCCACCGAGAGCGACGACATGAACAAGGCCGCCGAGATCACCGAGCAGCAGAAGGCCGCCGAGATTGAGCTCGCCGAGGCCAAGGCCGCCTGGACCGCCGAGCTCGACGCCAGCCCGCTCACCATCGACGTGAGTCAGATTGCCGACATCGTGTCCGTGACCTCTGGCGTGCCGGTTTCCTCGCTCACCGAGAGCGAGAGCCGTCGCCTGCTGCAGACCGAAAGCGTGCTCAAGACCCGCATTATCGGCCAGGACGAGGCCGTCGAGGCCGTCGCCAAGGCCGTGCGCCGCAGCCGCTCGCCGCTCAAGGACCCGCGTCGTCCCGGTGGTAGCTTTATCTTCCTTGGTCCCACCGGCACAGGCAAGACCGAGCTCGCCAAGACGCTCGCCGAGTACCTCTTTGGCAGTAAGGACGCGCTCATCAGCTTCGACATGTCGGAGTTCGGCAGCGAGTTCGAGGTCTCCAAGCTTATCGGTAGCCCTCCGGGTTACGTGGGCCACGACGAGGGCGGTCAGCTTACCAAGGCCGTTCGTCGTCACCCGTACTCGGTCGTGCTGTTCGACGAGATCGAGAAGGCGCACCCCGACATCTTCAACATTTTGTTGCAGGTGCTGGAGGAGGGTCGCCTGACTGATAGCCAGGGCAAGACGGTCGACTTCCGCAATACCGTGATCATCATGACGTCCAACGTGGGCGCCCGCGAGATCGCGCAGGATGCGAGCGTTGGCTTTGGCACCACCGGCGAGCAGGGCCTCACCTCGAGTGAGATCAAGGGCCGTGCGATGGGCGAGCTCAAGCGCCTGTTCCGCCCCGAGCTGCTCAACCGTATCGACGACATTGTGGTGTTCCAGAAGCTCTCGGGCGAGAACCTGACCAAGATCGCGCACCTGCTGGTGGACGACCTGCGTCAGCGCCTGATTGCCAACGGCATGAACATCAAGCTCACCGATGCGGCCTATGACAAGATCGTGGCCGAGGGCACCGACCTCACCAACGGCGCGCGTCCGCTGCGCCGTGCTATCCAAAAGCTTATCGAGGATCCGCTGTCCGAGGAACTGCTGGCTGGCGAGTGGGGCGAGGGCGATACCGTCCTGTGCGACGTGGCCGATGGCAAGTTTGTCTTTAGCCACGGCACGGGCGAGATCCCGGCACCGCGTCCGGTGGGCACGCTCGGTGGCGATACCGCCCCGGCGGCACCGCACACCGGCAACGCCGCGCCCGTGAGCGGCGGCGTGACCTCGGGCCCCGGCGGCATGATGCAAGCCGGTTCCGGCGCGCTGTAGGGCGTGGCGACAATTTGATACGCGCAATCGAGGCGCTCCGGAAAGGGCGCCTCGATTTGTAGAGCTGCGGAAGTTGTGACCGTTACGCTATACGGTCCACCGTTAGCCGATGATGCGAGGGCGCTCGGCGTTTTCGACTGGTTTATGCACGCAAAGTCTGGGAATATACAAGTCGCACGTCTTACTGTCTAACCAGTTGCGCCAAGGAGGCACCATGGACTACAAGATTACCGGCTACGAGCCCGCCCAGCTGTTCCATTTCTTTGAGGAGGTCAGCGCGATCCCCCGTGGGTCTGGCAACGAGAAAGGCATCAGCGATTTCCTGGTCGCGTTTGCCAAGGAGCGCGGTCTCGATGTGTATCAGGACGAGGTCTACAACGTCATCATTCGCAAGCCCGCATCTGCCGGCGCCGAGAATGCCCCGACCGTAATGCTGCAGGGCCACATCGATATGGTGTGCGACAAGTTGGGCTCCGTTGAGCACGACTTTACGACTGATGGTATCGACCTGGTCGTCAAGGACGGCGTCCTCACCGCTAACGGCACCACTCTGGGCGCCGACAACGGTATTGCCGTCGCTCTGATGCTCACTGTTCTCGATGACGATTCGATCGTTCACCCCGCCCTCGAGTGCGTATTCACCACCGACGAGGAGACTGGCCTGGTCGGCGCCGAGACGCTCGACAAGTCCCAGATTAGCGCCCGCACCATGATTAACCTTGACTCCGAGGAAGAGGGCGTTGCTACCGTCAGCTGCGCCGGCGGTGTCGTCGTTACCTACACCTGCCCGATCGCGCGCGAGCACAAGACCGGTAGCACCCTCACGCTCGACATCTCCGGCCTGCTGGGCGGCCACTCCGGCAGCGATATCAACCTGGAGCGCGGCAACGGCAACCTCATCATGGCCCGCATCATCGACCGCCTGATGGTCGCTGGCGAGCCCGCCATCGTTAGCTTTAACGGCGGCACCAAGGACAACGCCATCAACCGTGAGTGCAAGGCTGTTCTGGTCTACGCCGACCACGCTGCCGCCGAGGCCGCGGCCCAGATCGCAAAGGGCATCATCGCCGACGTTACTGCCGAGCTCGAGGTCTTCGACCCCGGCTTTACCTGCACCGTCGAGATTGCCGACGACGCCGAGGTCGAGGCCATGGACCAGAAGTCCGCGCTTGCCCTCATCCGCGCCCTGCGTCTTGCCCCCAACGGCGTGATTCGCCGCAACGTCGCCACCGACGGCTCCGTCGAGGTTTCCTCCAACATCGGTGTGGTTGCCACTTCTGACGACGAGGTCAAGATCATGCTGTCCCCGCGCTCCTCGATCACCTCGCTGCAGAACGAGTTCAAGGACCGTCTGCAGACGCTGGCCGATGTCCTGGGCTTCGACGCCAAGTTTGAGTTTGAGTATCCCGGCTGGAGCTATGCCGAGCATTCGCCGGTCCGCGAAGTCTTTGTCGAGAGCTATCGAGAGCTCTTTGGCTCCGAGCTGCGCATCGAGTCCATTCACGCCGGCCTTGAGTGCGGCCTGTTTGCCGAGGCCCTGCACGGCCTGGACGCCATCGCCGTGGGTCCGACGCTCTCCGATGTCCACACCCCGGACGAGAGCATGGAGCTCGCTTCTGCCGAGCGCTTCTACGAGCTGCTCATCGACGTCCTCAAGCGCCTTGCCGCGTAAAGGTTGCGCTAGCAGCAGTCCGAGTCACGTGCTAGCGGATTGCAAATGACATTACGAGAGGGGGCATTCGAGCGTTTGCGACGGGTGCCCCCCCTCTTTTGTTTGATAATTGCGAAATTACGGTCACCTAGTCCATTTCTGCCCTGATGAGGTCGAGGGTGCGCTGGCAGTTTTCGCGGACGGGGCCGAGCATATGCTCGCGCAGGTCCGCCATGCCGGGCAGGTCGGCGTATTCGTCCATGACCTCTTCCATGCAAATGGGTACCTCGTAGGCGAGGTCCATCATGGTCGCAAAGCAAAACTTCTCGGATAGCCCGGCATCGGTAAGCGCCGCCTCCAGCGCGGGATCGCCCATACCGTGGTATCGGCGGATAGCGCCTGGACCGATTCGCCCCACACGATTTTCGCCGCCAACGCTCATGGCGAGGCGCGCCCGGCGGCGCATGCGCTCATACGCCAAACCCGACGCGACATCGTACATTCGAGCCATCATGGCTGTGCCGTCGTTTCCAAGGAGCAGGGAATAGTTTTTCGCGTGCGCATCCGGTGCGCCGATAATGGCGTTGAAGAACAGTATCTGCGTAAACAGATACAGGTTAAGTTGATGGTGGCTCGTATTTACGAGGAGCTCTTGAATGTCGCGTGTGGTCGGGCCGCCGTCTGCCGTGTACTTTTGGGCGGGCATCACCCCAAGTGCCTGACAGAGGTCTTCTTGATGTAGACGCCTGATTGTCCCGTCTTTGACTTTCATGCGGTCATAGCGCTCAACAATGAGGGCGGGTTCGTCCTCAAACATACGATATTCGACGTTTGCCGTTGCGATACCGGCGCGCTGGGCGCTTTTCATGCAGACAAACTCATTGAGAGCCTCGAGTTTAAATCCGATAACGCCATTTTTGAAAATATGCGTCGTGGGCGAGGAGCCCATGCATTCGCACCAGCGGCCGTTTATGAACGCGAGCGCGAACTTGCCCTGGTTGCCTCCAAGTGACCAACTTTCATCTAGACCCATCCACGATGCATCGCGGTCATCTCTGATCGACTTGAGACGAAGAGCAATTTCGTGGTTGTCTATAGGGCGGTATTCGCCAGCGCGATGCAGGACGGCGTCGGTATCTTCTTCGGCACAAAACTGCACGCCGCCCGGACAGTCGAGTCCGATATGGCTGAGCAACGCAACGGGATTGTTGGGCCTAACGTCGAATTCGGCGGCAATCGCTTTTCGTTGGTCCTCGCTGTCGGGTAGAAGGCCAAACAGGTACGGATTCATGACCTGTTGTCCGTATGTGCGATTCGATACGGGTATGTTGGTCGATAGGGCTGGCCCGTCATAGTCATGATCGTAGGTAAAGCTGATAAGACCGTTCTCATCTTGCGTGAGCGTTCCAGCAGGCACGCCGCAAATAATGGTCCGAAGTGATGTTCTGGCCATTGGCTATTTCCCTTCGGGCATGGCTTGGCTAGATGCGTTTGTGGCAATCGAGACTCCGAGATTGGACATGGCGAAATCGGCGAAGACCTCGTCGTAGAGTGCGGATGTAAAGGGGGCATCTGCAAGAGCCGGAATGGTTGTGCTGCGACGGTTGCGATGATGAAGACGTTGGGCGTGATGGCGTCTGGAGGTGCTGCAAGGTTGATCAGCATGCGGGGCGTCGACTGGTTGCTCATTTTTCGTTTCGCCTATATCCCCTTGAGCGGCGAGCGCCAGTCCAAGAGCACCGAAAACTGCCAGCAGCTTGTCGAGCCGAATGCCCGTGGCATCTCCCAGCTCGAGCGATGCGAGCAGGCGCTCCGAAACACCGGCTTTTTTAGCGAGGGCCGCACGGGTGATTCCCTGCGCCTCGCGTGCCTGGCGCACGTAGATGCCAGCTTGGCGCGGTGTGGTGATGGGAAGGGTATCCACGGCGATCTCCTAACGTGCAGACTTTTGCATCCTAGTATGACATGCAAAAGTCTGCATGAAAAGGCCTCATGCAAAACTCTGCATGAGGCCTTGCCCGGACGTTTAGTTATGAAGGGTGTTTTACAGCACCAAAATCCCCAGGTGCTCCAGCAAGATCTTAAGCCCGATAAGGATAAGCACAACGCCGCCCACGATGGTGGCGGGTTTTTCGTAGCGCGCGCCAAAGGTGTGGCCGATCGCTACGCCGGCGACGGAGAAGATAAACGTTGTGATGCCAATGAGCGATACGGCGGGAACGATGTCGACGGAAAGCGCGGCGAACGAGATGCCCACGGCCAGGGCGTCAATCGAGGTGGCGATGGCGAGGATCAGGTACTCGCCCAGGTCAATCTTTTCGGCATCCTTGCCGTCGCCTTCATCCTCGTCTTCGGTAAAGGCCTCCCACAACATTTTGCCGCCGATAAAGGCGAGCAGGATAAAGGCGATCCAATGGTCGATGGGTCCGATGATGCCCATGAATTGACTGCCGAGCGCCCATCCGATTACGGGCATGCCGGCCTGAAAGCCGCCAAAGAACAGGCCGAGCACCACGGCAACTTTAAGGTTGATCTTCTTCATGCCAAGGCCCTTGCAGATGGAAACGGCAAAGGCGTCCATCGAAAGGCCAACGGCGAGCAACACGAGCTCTGCGAGTCCCATAGTCTGGCTCCCTCTCTGCGGGCGGGCCCGCGTGTACCTTTTGGGGGAGTAACAAAAAGACCCGTGGCGTACGCGTTGCGCGCACAACCACGAGTCTCGTTCATTAAGGCAAGCCAGGCCGCATCGGCCAGTATGTTGACTTGCCGCGCCACCGGAGGCGAAACCGGCCACGCGACTACTCCCTCATTTATGCGAATCCCGATGCTACCACATAAGCAGCTCATTTGGATTGGGGCTCTCAGCTGTGTTCGCTCATTCTGTAAGCATCGGATTTTGCGGGCGTCACAGGGGCAAACCGTGAGAAACTTATTGACGTTTATGGAGCGTATACGATGGGAGCGATGCCTTGGATAAGAACGAGCTGCAAAAGCGTATGGAACAGGCCATTCGCCTGACGGCACCTGGCCAGCCGATCCGCACCGCCCTCGACATGATCATTGCCGGTCACCTGGGTGCCCTTATCTGCGTCGGCGACACCGAAAACGTGCTTGCTGCCGGTAACGACGGCTTCCCGCTCAACATTTCGTTTACCTCGAACCGCCTGTTCGAGCTTTCCAAGATGGACGGCGCCATCGTTATCGATGGCGACCTCACCCAGATCCTGCGCGCCAACTTCCACCTCAATCCCGATCCCTCGCTTGCCACGAGTGAGACGGGCATGCGTCACCGTACTGCCGCTCGCATGTCGGTGCTCACCGATGCCATCGTGATCTCGGTCTCGGCCCGTCGCGCCGTCGTTAACGTGTACGTTCACGGCAAGAGCTACGAGATCCAGCCCGTCACCACCATCATGAGCTCGGTCAACCAGCTCGTCGCCACGCTCCAGACCACCCGTCAGTCGCTCGACCGCTCCTTGTTGCGCCTGACGGCCCTTGAGCTCGACGACTACGTTACGCTCGCCGACATCACCGGCATCTTCTCGAGTTTCGAGATCATGCAACAGGCAAAGACCGAGCTTAAGGATTGCATCGTCAAGCTGGGTAACCAGGGCAAGCTCGTGCAGATGCAGCTCGAGCAGCTCGCGGGCTCCAGCATGGATACCGAATACGACCTGATGATCCGCGACTACGCAAGCGATTCCTCCGAGGCAAACGCCGAGAAGATCCGCGCCGAGCTGAGCCGCATGACGCCTAAGGACCTGTCCGACCCGCAGCACGTGGCGGCAGTTCTGGGCTATGACGACCTGGACGAGGACTCCGTCATGACGCCGCTGGGCCTGCGCACGCTTTCGCGCGTGTCCGTCGTGCGCGACGGCGTGGCCGAGAAGATCGTCGACGAGTACGGCTCACTGCAGGAGCTCATGGACGACATCAGCGAGGATCCGGAGCGCCTGGGCGACTTTGGCGTTAACAACCCTGCCATTCTTGCGGACTCCCTGTACCGCATGAAGGGCACCAAACAGGGGAACGCATAATGGCGCCCGTATGCGCCGTGGTCGTTGCCGGTGGCAGCGGCCAGCGCTTTGGTAACCCCGGTGGCAAGCAGCTCGTTAACGTGGCGGGCCGTCCGCTTATGAGCTGGTCCATCCGCGCGTTCGATCGGAGCGATAAGGTCGGCCACATCGTCGTGGTTTGCCCTGCCGAGCGTCGTGCCGAGATGCGCCGCCTGGCCATCGACCCGTTTGACTATGACACGCCCATCAGCTTTGCCGATGCCGGCGATATCCGCCAGGATTCCACCCGTGCCGGCGTGCATGCGGTTCCGGCGGGCTTTGAATACGTTGCCATTCACGATGGTGCTCGTCCGCTCATTACGACCGAGGCCATCGACCACGCGATCGACGTGCTTGTGGGCGACCGCGCCCTCGACGGTGTCGTGTGCGGTCAGCCCGCGATCGACACGCTCAAGATCGTCGATGGCGACAACATCGTCGAGACGCCGCCGCGCGAGCTGTACTGGGCTGCGCAGACGCCGCAGATCTTTAGCGTCGATGCTATGAAGCGCGCCCACGCTGCAGCCATTGCCGAGGGCTTTATCGGCACCGATGATTCGTCGCTGGTCGAGCGCATGGGCGGGCGCGTCCGCTGTGTCCAGAGCCCGCGCGATAACCTTAAGGTGACGGTGCCCGAGGACCTGCGTCCCGTAACCGCGATTCTGCTCGGTCGCATGGCCGAGGGAGAGGACCTTCCCCATGTTCAGTAACCTGCGCATTGGCCATGGCTACGACGTTCACCGTCTGGTGGAGGGGCGTCGATGTATCATCGGCGGTGTCGACATTCCCTACGAGCGCGGCCTGCTGGGCCACTCGGATGCCGATGTGCTCGCGCACGCCTTGGCCGACGCCATTCTGGGCGCCTGCCGCGGGGGAGACATCGGCAAGCTATTCCCCGATACCGACCCCGCCTATGAGGGTGCCGATTCGATGGTGCTGCTCGCTCGCGTGATGGACTATGCGCGCGAGCTGGGCTTCGAGTTTGTCGATGCCGATTGCACCATTGCCTGCCAGCAGCCTAAGATCACCCCGCACCGCGATGCCATGCGCGCCAACCTTGCCCATGCCCTGGGTGTTGACGTCGAAAACGTGGGCGTCGCCGCCACTACGACCGAAAAGCTCGGTTGGGAAGGCCAGGGCGAGGGAATCGGCGCCTGGGCCGTCTGCCTGCTACAGAAAACCGTTAAGGAGTAACGAATGCGTATCTACAACAGCGCTACCCATAAAAAGGAAGAGTTCCAGCCCATCGAGTCCGGAAAGGTCCGCATGTACGTGTGCGGCCCCACGGTCTACGACAACATCCACATCGGCAACGCCCGCACGTTCATCAGCTTTGACGTGATTCGTCGCTGGCTCATCGCGAGCGGCTACGAGGTCACATTCGCCCAGAACCTCACCGATGTCGATGACAAGATCATCAAGCGCGCCAACGAGCAGGGCCGTACCGCCGCCGAGGTTGCGACGGAGTTCTCTGACAAGTTTATCGGCGTTATGCGCGCCGCCAACGTGCTCGATCCCGATGTGCGTCCTCGCGCCACCAAGGAGATCGGCCCCATGATCGCCATGATCAAGACGCTCATCGAGCAGGGCCATGCCTATGCCGCCGATAACGGCGACGTGTACTTTGCCGTGCGCAGCGATCCCAACTACGGCCAAGTCTCGGGCCGCAACATCGACGACCTTATGGTGGGTGCGCGCATCGAGGAGAACGAGGACAAGAACGACCCGCTCGACTTTGCCCTATGGAAGGCCGCCAAGCCCGGCGAGCCCAGCTGGCCGAGCCCCTGGGGCGAGGGCCGTCCCGGTTGGCACACCGAGTGCGCCGCCATGGTACACCGCTACCTGGGCACTCCGATTGACATTCATGGCGGCGGCTCCGACCTTGCCTTCCCGCATCACGAGAACGAGTGCGCCCAGGCCACCTGCGCCTGGCACCAGGGTTTCTCCAACACCTGGATGCACACGGGCATGCTGCTGGTCGACGGCGAGAAGATGTCCAAGTCGCTCGGCAACTTCTTTACGCTGGCCGAGGTCCTCGAGCAGCACTCTGCCGCGGCCCTGCGTCTGCTGATGTTGCAGACGAGCTATCGCTCGCCGCTCGACTTTTCTTGGGAGCGCCTGGAGGGTGCCGAGAACTCGCTCACGCGTATCGCCGGTACGGTCGAGAACCTGCGCTGGGCCGCGAACCATGCGACGGCCGATGCCGATGAGGCAGCATCCAAGGCGTTTGCCGCCAAGGCCGCCGAGACCCGTGCCACCTTTAAGGAGTGCATGGACGACGACTTTAACTCCGCCGGTGCCATGGGTGCTGTCTTTGGCTTTGTGACCGAGTGCAACCAGTACCTGGAGCAGGCGGGCGATGCTGCCGACAAGGCCGCAGTCCTGGCTGCCGCCGATACGCTGGCCGAGCTGCTCGATACGTTTGGCGTCGAGCTTCCCGAGCCCAAGGTCGAGCTGCCGCTGGGCCTGCTGGGCGTTGCCGCCGGCCTGGTTGCCTACACGGGTGACGACGTGGACGAGGCTGCTGCCAAGATTCTCGAGGCCCGCGCCGAGGCCCGTGCCGCCAAGAACTGGGATCTGGCAGATGCCATCCGCGACCAGCTCAAGGACCTGGGCCTGACGATTGAAGATACCGCCGCCGGCACTCGTATCAAATCTCTCTAATCCCCGCGGGTTTCCCAAGCACCCGACCTTGCCGTTCAAACCGTCGCTCGCGTACTCAAGTACGCGTCGCTCCTCTTTCACGGCAATCTCGGGCACTTGGAAAACCCGTACCGACCGCCCGAATTAATATTCATGGGCGGTCGTTTATTTTGTTTCGTTTGATAGTTGTATTTAGGAGGTCACTTTATGGCCGACAATCGCAAGCGTGCGCCTCGTGGCGGCAAGCAGGCTGCTTCTGGCTCGCGTCCGATTCGCCGCAATGACCGCGCTGCCGCTCCCAAGGGCCAGCGCGATCGCACCCAGGCCGCACGTCCGCAGCGCGATCGCAACCGCGACGCTGTCCAGGCTCCCAAGGGCGAGTTTATCGAAGGTCGTCGTGCAGCCGCCGAGGCGCTGCGCACTGGTTTTCCCATCAAGTGCGCGCTCATTGCCGAGGGCGGGGAGCGCGATGCCGCCTTGTCGCGCCTGGTCGACGACCTCAACGCCGTGGGTGTCCGCATTAAGTATGTGCCGCGCGCGCAGCTCGACGCACTGTCGAGCCACGGCGCTCACCAGGGCATCGCGCTCGAGGTTGGCAACTTCCCCTATGCCGATGTCGCCGATATTCTCGACCGCGCAGGCGAGGGCCCGGCACTTGTCGTGGTGCTCGACCACGTGACTGACGACGGCAACTTTGGCGCCATCGTGCGCTCCGCCGAGGTTGTGGGCGCGGCGGGCGTCGTCATTGCCAATAAGCGTGCCGCCGGCGTGACCGTGGGCAGCTATAAGACCTCAGCCGGTGCCGTCATGCATCTGCCTATCGCGCAGGTTCCCAATATCGCCCGTGCGCTCGACGATTTTAAGGCCGCTGGTTTTTGGGTGGGCGGTGCTTCCGAGCACGCCGAAGGCAGTTGCTGGGATGCTCCTTTCGAGGGCCGCGTGGCGCTCGTCATGGGCTCCGAGGGCGACGGCATCTCGCGTCTGGTGCTCGAGAAATGCGACTTTTTGACCAAGCTTCCCCAGCGCGGTATGACCGAGAGCCTCAATGTTGCCCAGGCGACCACGGCGCTGTGCTTTGAGTGGCTGCGCCGCAACGCCGGCGAGCTGATGGGGGAGGAGTAGCGCATGTCCAAAAAGAACCGTGCCAAGTCCAAGGCCAAGCGCTTTGGCGAGGGCTCGGCCAAGCCGATTGTTTCGGCCGCGACCTATGGCGTGGGCGGCAATGCGTTTGCGCAGGCTATCGCCGACCCAGTCTCGACGGTGCACTCCAACAAGCCCGAGCTGCTGGTGGTCGACGGTTACAACGTGATCCACTGCACGCCGCGCTACGAAAAGCTCGTGTACGACCATTCCGACGATCCGTATTCCAGCGACGTTCACGATATGGCGCGCACGGCGCTCATTAATGACGTAGCTGCGTTTGCCCAGGGCCGCTACGAGGCCGTGATCGTATTTGACGGCGCGGGCAATATCTCCAGCGAGCGCCCCAACCTACCGGCCCGCGGTGTGCGCATTGAGTTTTCGCCGACGGGTGTTTCGGCCGATACCGTGGTGCAGAAGCTCTGCATCGAGGCGCGCGAGGAAGGCCGCGCGTGTTCTGTAGTGTCGAGCGACGGCACGATCCAGGCCGTCGTCATGGGCAAGGGCGTTACGCGCATCTCGAGCCGTATGCTGGTGGACGAGATCAAACAGATCGACAACGACGTGCACGAGGCCGAGGAAGCTCCACAAATCAAGATGACTCTGGGCAGTCGCCTGAGCCCCGATGCCCTGGCCAAGCTCAAGGCCCTGCGCGGGAGGTAGGGAAGTTGGCGGGGCAATGCTGCCTCGCTAACTCCATTCAGCGATGTCGATCATTCTTTCGAGGCGCCACGTTAGCGCCTCTTTTAGATATGGCAGCCTTGCCGTGAGCGCGTCGTTTCTGGAAAGAATCTCGATTGCCTCGTCAACGAAGCCTTCGAGTTTGTCGCAGTCAAACCAGCCCATGTCCTCGACGAGCAACATTTGTTTGGCGGGGCTTGAATGAAATTGTGCGCTGGTAAAACTGTGCTCTCCCGCCCTAAGCTCCTCTAGTGATATGTTGCACCAGAGCGATGAGCCCGAATCGAAGATGGGGGCAGGTCTGCAAGCTTGCGTGTTTACGTTTCGCACGAGGCCGAAGTTGCGCCAATGACGATCGTAGTTGGCAATGATGTCGTCACATACGATCATGCGGTCAAGGGCATCCTTGACGCCTGTCACCCCGAGCTCCTCGCAGTTTGCTACATATCGCTCGTAGTCGGTTAGCCGTTCATCTGCGTTTGCGTACTGGTTTACATAGAACGCAGGGACATACTCTTCTTCATCAGTTAAGAAGACATCGCATGTGCTCAGGGCGGAAGTGCCCGTGCCCTCGAGCGAGTAAGGCACATAATCGCAGGCGTTTAGGATGCGACGGTGGAGCGCGGTCGCCACCAGCTCGTTATAAGGTTCCTGGTCCAGGTGCGCTCCTGCCTTATGCAGAATTCGACGTTCGCCCTCGCACGTCCAGTACTTTTGAAGATTGCCGTCCGAGGTGTTATCGGGCTTTGCGGCAGCCGCTTTTCCCTCTGGGGCAAAGGGTGCAATGGACAGCGAGACGTCATCAAAGGCGTTATTGAAGAAGTTGATATCCTCCCAGGTGAGACCGGAACCTTGGGGCCTAATCCAATACTGGTCGGATAAGGAGAGGCCGAGATTTCGCTGGACGAGTTCATCGGGAACATCGACTGCGGCTTCTGCAAGCAGGGAGGCTAGCCCAATGCGTGCGAGCGGGATACCGCGGCCGCGCCACCAGATGCGGAAGGAGTCTAGCGATATGGGGCTATTAGGGCCAAATACTCCAATAGGGGCGTGGGCGTAATCGATGTCGGCACCGATGTGGGTAAAGTCTTTTCGCGATGTACTGTAGACCAGCTGAGCGACTTCGTACGTGCGGTTCATGAGGGTGAACGCGATCTCGCTCTTACCGTGGCCGCGGCGGGGACGTCCCCCCGTTTTGGTCACAGAGCGGAGTCGCGTGTCGACGCTGTCTTTGTCGATGAGCCATACACCAGAAGCCTTGCGGGCCTCAAGTGCTCCGTTTTTTATGAGCTCCTGCACCCTGCGCGGAGTGATGCCGAGCAGCTCGGCGGCTTCTTTGGTAGTAAGCATCGCGAAACCCTTCGCCAGAACGAATAGTTTTATATATAGCAATTGTAATTAAAACTATTCGTTCTGGCGAATGGTTTTAAGATTGAGGGCGCACTGACAGAAATGAACGGGCCTGGTACGCGTTGTTGCTGGATTTTGCATATTTGTATAACGCCGTGCGGCCTGTTGCGCCCCGTCCGCAATTCCTTTATTCTTAACTCGCTTCGCGTGAAAGCGCCAAGTGTGCCAGTGTGGCGCAACGGTAGCGCAACTGATTTGTAATCAGTGGGTTGCAGGTTCGATTCCTGTCACTGGCTCCATGAGAGTTTCGGGCTCTGTTTCCTTGTGGGACAGGGCCCGTTTCTATTTATGTCGATAAGTCAGCGTGTTTGGCGCCAACCAAGCTTCAGGTTTGTCTCGATCCGTAACACGAGTGGGCTGAAGACCCTCCTTATAGTTACAGATCGAAACATTGCCAAGGGAAGGCCGATAACATCTCGATCCGTAACACGAAGAGGCTGAAAACCGTTCTTACTGTTACAGAATGAGACGTAAGCGGGGGTTTCTGCGAAACATCTCGATCTGTAACAGATAGGGGAGGAATAACCCTCTTACTGTTATAGGTCGAGACATAGGCCGGGGCGAGGTTGGTCATCGTCATCGAGCGTGGATTATCGGACACACGAGCGTGGAAAATCTTCCGCCTAGTGAATGAGCGTGGATAATCTGCCACTTTGGATTCGATGGCACGGCAAAGTGGGAGATTATCCACGCTCGATTTCAAACGGAAGAAAATCCACGCTCGATTTTGCCTGGGAAGAGCAATCTTCTGTCTGGGCAGCCCCGATCTCGACCTATATATAGGTGCAAATAAGCTGGTATCGAAGTTCGATACTGAAGGTGTACTCCACTACAGCAAAGTGTTACCTTGGGAAACGTCACCTCAGTATCCAAAACCACTGTCCTTCATATCCAAACTCAATAAAACCGCAGGTCACGGCTATATAGATACGCCCGGCACCGTGTATCTAGAGGTTTTCGTTGACAGCCCCCAAGGTGGCATCGTATTATCTTCTTCGTTCGCGGGGGCGGCGGTCCAAAAGACCAAAGAACCTGCGGATACTTGAACGATTGGGAGTTTGCCCGAGTGGTTAATGGGGACGGGCTGTAAACCCGTTGGCTCTGCCTACATAGGTTCGAATCCTATAGCTCCCACCCGTCAAGTGCCTGTATAGCTCAGTCGGTAGAGCACTTCGTTGGTAACGAAGAGGTCACCAGTTCAAGTCTGGTTGCAGGCTCCATCCGGCGGTGTAGCTCAGTTGGTTAGAGCACACGGTTCATACCCGTGGCGTCACTGGTTCGAATCCAGTCACCGCTACCATAGGTAACACGGTGGCTTCTCAATAGTATGTTGAGAGGCCACTATGGTATAAAGGCAAAGTCCCGTCCGGGGACGACCTGTTTAGAGGAGGGCTTTATGGCCAAAGAGAAGTTTGAGCGCACTAAGCCGCATGTTAACATCGGCACCATTGGTCACGTCGACCACGGCAAGACCACGCTGACCGCTGCCATCACCAAGGTTCTCTCCGAGACCGAGGGCTGCAAGGCTGACTTCACTGCGTTCGAGAACATCGACAAGGCTCCCGAGGAGCGCGAGCGCGGCATTACGATCTCCGTCTCCCATGTCGAGTACGAGACTGCTGCCCGTCACTACGCTCACGTTGACTGCCCGGGCCACGCTGACTACGTCAAGAACATGATCTCCGGTGCTGCTCAGATGGACGGCGCTATCCTGGTCATCGCCGCTACCGACGGCCCCATGGCTCAGACCCGCGAGCACATCCTGCTCGCCCGTCAGGTCGGCGTTCCCTACATCGTCGTCTTCCTGAACAAGTGCGACATGGTCGACGATGACGAGCTCATCGACCTCGTCGAGATGGAGACCCGTGAGCTCCTCTCCGAGTACGATTTCCCCGGCGACGACATCCCCGTCATCCGTGGTTCCGCTCTGGGCGCTCTCGAGGGCGACGCCAAGTGGATGGACGCTATCCGCGAGCTCATGAAGGCCGTCGACGAGTACATCCCGACGCCTGCTCGTAACAACGACCTCCCGTTCCTGATGGCCGTTGAGGACGTTATGACCATCTCCGGCCGTGGTACCGTTGCTACCGGCCGTGTCGAGCGCGGTGAGCTCAAGCTCAACGAGCCCGTCGAGATCGTCGGCATCAAGGATACCCAGAACACCGTCGTTACCGGTATCGAGATGTTCCGTAAGTCCATGGACTTCTGCGAGGCTGGCGACAACGTCGGTCTGCTGCTCCGCGGCATCAAGCGCGAGGACATCGAGCGCGGCCAGGTTCTCTGCAAGCCCGGTTCGGTTACCCCGCACACCAAGTTCACCGGCGAGATCTACGTTCTGACCAAGGAGGAGGGCGGCCGTCACACCCCGTTCTTCGATGGTTATCGTCCTCAGTTCTACTTCCGTACCACCGATGTTACCGGTACGGTCAAGCTCCCCGAGGGCACCGAGATGGCTATGCCTGGTGACCACATCACCATCGAGGGCGACCTCATTCACCCGATTGCCATGGAGGAGGGCCTGCGCTTCGCTATCCGCGAGGGTGGCCACACCGTCGGTTCGGGCATCGTCTCCACGATCATTGAGTAAATTAGCTCTTTGATATAGCTGACTTAGAGAACCCGGCACTTATATGGGTGCCGGGTTCTTTTCTGCAATGGATATTGAGCCGTTGCTGGTGTCGAGAGGATCGATAATGGTCCTGGATGCACCGTCGATTAGCTCTCGATGGCTTCATTGATGTGTTCCAAATATGAATGGATCCACCGAGAACCAATTGACTCGAGGTTTTCATTGACAGCACTTACGTGGAGCTGATAAAGTAACAACTCGTGCCCGTACGGGGCGGAAATGAAAGGTTCAGGATACATGCGTACTCTAGTTACTCTTGCGTGCACTGAGTGCAAGCGCCGCAACTATAC
This sequence comes from Collinsella sp., assembly GCA_048187355.1. Taxonomy (GTDB): domain Bacteria; phylum Actinomycetota; class Coriobacteriia; order Coriobacteriales; family Coriobacteriaceae; genus Collinsella. The sequence continues at coordinate 24,003 of DBEZDO010000039.1, read as the reverse complement.
GACCACCAAGAACAAGTCGACCATGCCTGATCGTATGGAGATCAAGAAGTATTGCCCCTGGTGCCGTCACCACACGCTGCACAAAGAGACTCGCTAGTCTCTAGTCACATACGCCAGTAGTTCAATTGGTAGAGCATCGGTCTCCAAAACCGAGTGTTGAGGGTTCGAGTCCTTCCTGGCGTGCCAGTCATTATTCCGTAAGCTCCCAATTGGGGGCTTACGGTTTACTCATGTATAAGCGCATTGCGCGGAGGTAACCCAAATGGCCAACAAGAAGAACAAGAAGAAGGCTCAGCAGCCGGCACCTGCCAACAGCGCTGCCGCCAACTCCAAGGTTGAGGCCAAGAAGGCCGTTGCCAAGAAGAACGAGAAGGCTGCGAAGTCCAAGAAGAACGAGAAGCCTGGTTTCTTCGCCCGCACCAAGAAGTATTTCGCTTCGGTCAAGTCCGAGATGAAGCGTGTCACGTGGCCCGATAAGAAGGAGCTCGTGAACTACTCGGTCGTCGTTTGCGCTTCTCTGGTCGTCGTCGGCGTCGTCATCGCTCTGCTCGATGCTGGCTTTGGCGAGGCTCTTGCTCTGTTCTCTGGATTGAGGGGCTAAACCATGTCTAAGCGTTGGTACGTCGTTCACACTTACTCTGGATACGAGAACCGCGTTAAGTCCGATCTCGAGCATCGCATCGAGACTATGGGCATGCAGGACCGTATCTTTGATATCGAGATTCCTATGGAGCGCGTTACCGAGATTAAAGAGGGTGGCAAGCGCGAGACCAAGGATTCCAAGATCTTCCCGGGTTATGTTCTGGTCCGCATGGAGATGGATGACGATGCTTGGACGTGCGTTCGTAACACGCCCGGCGTCACCGGTTTCCTAGGCGGCAACGGCAAGCCCGCTCCGCTTTCCCGCGACGAGTACAACAAGATGACTCGTCGTCCCGGTAAGGGCGATTCGCCCAAGCGCACCTCGGTTGATATTCAGGTCGGCACGTCCGTCCGCGTCACCGATGGTCCGCTTACCGACTTTGATGGCAAGGTCTCCGAGGTTAACACCGAGGCTGGCAAGCTCAAGGTCACGCTGATGATCTTTGGCCGCGAGACGCCGGTCGAGCTCGACTTTAACCAGGTCGCTGTCATCGCTTAAGTTTTCGTCCGTTCGCGCGAGCGTGCTTCTTCTGTGACTGCTCATCTCAGGAGTGCTTCTAACACGTGCGTGCTTACGATATAGCAAGTACTTCACACTCGTGATTCGAAAGGAATGACCATGGCTGAGAAGAAGGTTGCCAACGTCATTAAGCTCCAGATTCCTGCTGGTGCAGCTAACCCCGCTCCTCCCGTCGGCCCCGCCCTGGGCGCAGCTGGCGTGAACATCATGCAGTTCTGCCAGGCCTTTAACGCCGAGACGCAGGACAAGAAGGGCGACATCATCCCCGTTGAGATCACTGTCTTCGAGGATAAGTCCTTCTCCTTCATCACCAAGACCCCGCCGGCGGCTCACCTCATCAAGAAGGAGCTGAACCTCAAGTCTGGTTCCGCTAAGCCCCAGGCCGACAAGGTTGGTCAGCTCTCCCAGGAGCAGCTCACCAAGATCGCCGAGATTAAGATGCCGGACCTCAATGCCAACGACATTGACGCCGCCAAGAAGATCATCGCCGGTACCGCCCGTTCCATGGGCGTCACCATCGCTGAGTAGCGATTTCTTTTGGTAACGACGGGTGCTCCAACCGGGGCGCCCGTTAAATGTGTGCAATAGGGCACACGATACGATGTGGGAGGGCTCACGCCCGTTTAACCACAGGAGGTAATGCACATGGCTAAGCATGGTAAGAGCTATAACGCCGCTGCCGAGAAGATCGACCGCGCCACGCTCTACACCCCCCTTCAGGCTGCCAAGCTCATCAAGGAGCTCGACACCGCCAAGTTCGACGAGACCGTCGAGGCCCACTTCCGTCTGGGCGTCGATACTCGTAAGGCCGACCAGAACATCCGCGGCTCCATCTCCCTGCCCCACGGCACCGGCAAGACCATTCGTGTTGCCGTCTTCGCCGAGGGCGAGAAGGCCCGCGAGGCCGAGGCTGCCGGCGCCGACATCATCGGTTCCGACGAGCTCGTCGCCCAGATCCAGAAGGGCGAGATCAACTTCGACGCCGCTATCGCTACGCCGAACATGATGGCCAAGGTTGGCCGCATCGGTAAGATCCTTGGTCCCCGTGGCCTCATGCCGAACCCTAAGCTCGGCACCGTGACCATGGACGTCGCCAAGATGGTCTCCGAGCTCAAGGCCGGTCGCGTTGAGTATCGCGCCGACCGCTACGGCATCTGCCACGTGCCCCTGGGCAAGAAGTCCTTCTCCGAGCAGCAGCTCGTCGAGAACTACGCTGCCCTGTACACCGAGATCCTGCGCGTCAAGCCCTCTTCTGCTAAGGGCAAGTACGTTAAGTCCATCTCCGTGTCTTCCACCATGGGCCCTGGCATCAAGGTTGATCCCGCTATCCAGCGCGACTTCCTGGCTGAGTAACTTTTAGTTACTGCCTGAGCAAAGCAAGCATTGCTAAAGAAACCCGGTTCTGTCTCGTGCAGGACCGGGTTTCTTGCTATCGCGTTAAAACCACCTTAAAGGGGACAGTGCCCCCTTTAAGGTGGTTACCAGGGTGTTCTAGCGGTTGAGGACTCGATAGCCTCGTGGCGCTTGAGTTCGCGACGCATGGTTTGCGAATTGAGCCAGGCTGCCTGCCAGCCACGGATGGGGTAGCGCGCTTCGTCCAGCTCAAACTGCGTATAGCCGCAGGCGTTGATGATCGTTGCCCCGCATGCATGCTGACGCACACGTTGAAAGTCGCGACCATAGCATTGGTGCACATGCCCGTGCACCATGTAGTCGGGGTTCCAGGACTCGAGCGCTGTGTTAAAGCATTCGAATCCCCGATGTGGCAGATCGTCCAGATCGCCCATGCCAGCGGCGGGCGCATGGGTGAGCAATATGTCGCAGCCGCCGACCATCCTCACTTTGCGGGACAGCTTGCGCATACGCCTGGCCATCTCGTGTTCGGTGTACATGTTGGCGCCGTCGCGATAACGCATGGACCCGCCAAGGCCCGCAATGCGGACGCCGCGATACACGTAAACGGAGTCTTCGACACAGATACAGCCGCCTGGTGCATGACGCGCGTAGCGGTCATCGTGATTGCCGCGCACATAGATGAGCGGTCTGTTGATGACCGTAACCAAAAACTCAAGATAGTCCGGGTCCAGATCGCCAGCGGACAAAATCAGGTCGACGCCCTCAAAGCGTTCCTTACGAAAGCACTCCCAAAGGCATCGTTCTTCGGTATCGGCTATGGCAAGGATCTTCATAGGGCGCGGACTCCCGGCTCATTTTCGAGCTGCGGAATGGTGCCCACTACGTTGTCAGCCAGCCAGTCCATTTCGACGATCTGCGTGCTCGGCAGTGGAGGGAATCCCTCGATCTGCACCACGCCGTCCTGACTGTGAAGCTCGCCGCCAAATGGATTGATGGAGCCCTCGACGATGCCATTGCGGAGCAGCTGCACCAGTTTGCGCGTCTGATAGGGCAGGCCCGGAGCGTAGCGAATGTCGATAACGCCCGAGCTCATGCCATACCAGTAGTTGACGGCGCGGACCCGGCTGTCGTCACTGGTCTCGTCCCAGGTGCCATGCAGCAGACTTCGCACGATAAGCTCGTAGTATCGGCGCCAGTTCCATACCGGCATGGCGATGCCGACGACCTTGCCATCGATCAGGCGGTGGAGTCCGTAGGCCGTGGGGTCCTCCAGCGACTTGGACATGTCGGCGCCGGTCATGACGCTCACGCCTTCGTGGCACATGGCCTCGGCAAGACCGCCGGCGGGCACATCGCCCCAGGTGAGGATTACCTGCGCGCGGGGGTCGAGCAGCGAGGCGCCGATGGCAAAGGCGTTGATCTCGCTAAGCGCGCCAGACGCAAAGACCGACGCGTGGTACCCAATTCGATGGTTGTCCGCCATGCTGGCCGCAAGGGCGCCCAGGAGGAACTTGGCCTCGTACATCTTTCCAAAGTACGAACGGACGCTTTGGTGGGGTAGGCCGATAGAACAGTTAAGGAACCGAACCTGGGGATACTCAACGGCTGCCCTGAGCGTGTATTCCATCAGGCGGTGCGAGGTCGAGAAGATGACCTTGTCTCCATGTTTGACAGCCGTTTCCACGGCGGCGTAGAACACGTCCGGATCGTGGCAGTCCTCGAACGCTTCGGTGCGCACGATACCGCCAAAGTGCTCATCGAGATACTGACGTCCTTGGTCGTGCAGGCTGTCCCAGCTCGACGTCGCACAGGGGAACTCATGGATGAAGGCGATGCGCAGGGGGTTGGCCGCCGAATAGACGGTCTTGCCCATAAAGAAGTTGAGCACGCCGGAGGTGGACTTGGCGGGCGACTCTTCCTCATCGACGCTCGGAGCTTCGACAAGATCGACCTTGTCCTCGTTATTTTTGCCGGCAATGACCAGCTCACGCCAAATCTTACACAGGCGGTTTACGACGATATCCGTCGGCGTATCCAGCAGGCGGTCCTGGTTGTACACATTGAGGTAGACGAGCATGGCGTCGGCGGGCGTAATGTCCAGGTGGTCGCCGCCCGCGCGAAGGTAGGCGCGCTTAAAGAGTAGGAAGGTGTGGCGCAGGTAGTCGACCTTTTTCTGCGGCCATTTTTCGATAAGGTCCTGACCGAGCATCTTGGCGAGCGTCTCGTAGCTTCCCTCGCGCGAGAACTCGATCTCGTATAGGGGGCAGACGCGCCAAAACGCGCAGAACTCACCGTACAGGCGGCTTTCGACGGAATCCCATGTGCCGGGGTAGAGACGGGTGACCTTGGCCGAAACCGTCGGGGCGTCCAGGAATTTGAGGACACTGACGCGCTTGTTGCCCTCTTGGACGTAAAACCGATGCATGAACTCGGTGACGATGACGGGATCGCGATAGCCCTCGGTCACCTGGATGTCGTAGAGGTTGGACCACTTGCGGGCGAACTCCGTGCTAAACGGCAGCAAGGGCATAAAGTTGCATGAAAAGGCCGACTGACGGCCCTTGGTAACCGTGCCGACGACCATTTCAAGTGGAATGTCCCTTAGGCCGACATTCTCTCGCTGGCCTAAGGGGAGCTGGGCAACCAAGCTATCGAGGTCCGTGAGATACGGATGCTCGCTTTGACTAATGGCGCGTCGACGTCCTTGCTCGCCGCGCTTGCGTGCTTGACGATAGGCCTCTTCCATAGTTTTGCTCCCTTAGTCGTTTAAACAACTATATGAACCATGGTATCACGAATGAAAACCACCACAAAGGTGCCTGTCCCCTTTGTGGTGGTTTAGGCGATGATGGGGGCGATGGCGCGGATGCAGGCGTCGGCCGCCGTAAAGGTGGTGCTGTCGTCGCTGACGATAAAGATGATTTTGCCCTTAATGCCAAAGTCGCCGATCTCGCTAAAGAGCACGTAGGGTTCCTTGTCAAAGCCTGAGATGGGTGAGACGGCCGTTTTGGTGGCGCTGACGAGCTCGTCTGCTAGCACATCGAGCGATGCCCATTTGGAGGGGTCTTTGACCGCGACGGGGACGGCCACGCGCCCAAAGGGCATCAAATGCACGAGTGTGTTCTTGGAAATGTTGGAGTTGGGGACGATGACGGTCTGCCCGCAGGCATCTTCGATGGTCGTGTGGCGCCAAGTGATGTCCTGGACCACGCCCGACACGCCGCCGACCTCGATATTGTCGCCGGGCTTGATAATGCCCATAAAGGTCACCTGCATGCCGCCGATAAGGTTTGATAGCGTGTCCTGAAAGCCGAGCGAGATGGCGATGCCGCCGACGCCAAGAGCGGCGACGAGCGCGTTTGCGTTAATGCCAAAGCAGTTGTCGAGGATAAAGCTGCCGCCGATCACCCAGATGACGGCGCGCGCGATATTGATGAAAATACTCGATGCCGGAAGCGGGTTATCGTCGCGGTTGAGTAGGTGACGCAGAGTCTTGGATGCGACCTTGGCGGCGACGGCGGTGCCTATCGCCAAGATGACGGCCCAGATGATGTTGTGGACCCACCGTTGCTCAAAGAAATGAAGAATCGGCTCAAACAATTCCATGTAGGGAAAACCTCCTCATGATCATTCAACCATGATACCCACCAAAAAGCCCGTCCGATCACATCGGACGGGCTTCTGTGCTCGATATAAGGTTTGCACGGAGGGGCTGCAAGGCCCGGCGGTGTAGCTTAGCGGCGGCGCATCCAGATAATGCCGAGCATGATGACGATGATGCCGCCGATGAGGCATGCGCCGACCACGGCCAGCGTGCGGTCTCCCGTTGCGACAAGCTTGCCGGTTGTCTTCTTGGCGCTGGTTTTCGTGGTCGTAGTAGTCGTGCCGGGCTTGGGCGAGGGCTTAGGCGTTGGATTCGGATTGGGCGTGGGGTCCACGGCTGCGGAGCTGAAGCTGATGGTGCCGGCGAGCCCGGCCATCTTGTTCTCCCAGTCGCTCTTCCCGATCAGCGCTCTGATCGCCGCCTCGCATGTGCCCCACTCGGTGCGCTTGGCGGCATTTGCGAAAGTGGGAAAGTCGGTCGTGTTGGTAATGATGTAGTTGTTGGTGGCGACGGTGTAGTTCTTGGCGGGATCGAGCGTGCTGCCATCCTTGGTGAGCGTGGCGCTCACAATGCGCTTGCCTTCGGGCTGCGTCCAATCAATCGTCACGTTAATGCCGCCAAAGGAGAGAACGCTGCCAGAGTCATCGCGCCACTTGTACTTGTCTTGCGCCTCCTGCTCGGTGTGGCCGGCTGCCACATAGGCTTGCTGAAGCTCGTAGCTGTCGTTGCAATCGTCGCTGATCTGCAGTGAGTGCTCAAGCGCTGCGAGGAAGTTTGCGCCGGTCATGCCCCAGGTCTCCACGGTGTTGCCATAGGGCGAGATGGCGACGACGTTGCCGGCGGTCACATCGCCCGCCGCGATGCCGCCGCGGATGCCGCCCGCGTTTTCGATGGCGAGGTCTGCCCCCGTCAGGGCAAGATAGGAGCCGCAGATAACATGCCCGATGGTCTGGGCTTTGGTGGCGTCGCCCGCTTTACTGGGACGCAGATCGGTGGTGCGCACCATCTCCCAGCCATGCGTACCCGCGGCGTCCTCGCCGTAGAAATAGTTGGTGGAGGATGTGCCGAGCACCTTGTTCGATTCGCTTTCAAAGGCATCGTCGAGTGGCTGGATTTTGTTGTTGCGAACCTCGTCAAGGATGTTCTGGTTGTTAGGGTCTGCCAAAAGGTCGTCGACGTCCTTGGCGGTGTAGAGCTTCTCGTCGCTGTCGCCTGCGGAGACCGTCACCATGTCGTCGTTGGTGGTTTCGGTACCCCTGGTGTCGTACTCATAGGGAATGGAAAGCAGACCAACCTCGGCAAAGGCGCTGCCTGCCTCGACGACGCGGACCGGCTTGCCGTCGGCCCCCGTCACGTTTTCGTCTAAGTTGATGTGCTCGTGGCCCGCGACCAGTGTATCGACCCCAACGAGCTTTGCGGCAAAGGTCTTGGCGTTGAGCGTGTGCGCGATGCAGACGATAACGTTGCAGCCCTCATCCTCGCGCAGTCGCTTGGCCTCGGCATTGATGGCGTCCGCCGCACCCGAGAACGACGTGCCCGCGACCAGGTCCGCGCGTAGCGAGGAGCCCAGCGACTCATCCATGGCTCCGACGACGCCGACCTTAATCTTGTAGTTAAACGTGGGGCTGCCCTCGCCGTCCTTCCAAGTGCGATTGAGCGCCTTGGTGATGCTCGAGCTCCATACGCCGTTCGAGGACGTTGCATTCGCGCAGAGCATGGCGAAAGGTGTACTGGTGGCACCATTGCCGGCCATCGTGCGAAGCTTGTCCGCGCCGTAGCTCCAGTCATGGTTGCCCGGTGTGGTTGCGTCGTAGCCGTTTGCGTAGAAGGTGTTCATGAGTTCGGCGATGCTCTTGCCCTCGCTCATGGTGGCAAAGGACTGCCCGTGGAAGGTATCGCCCGCATCGAGCAGAAGATCGGGGGCACTGTCTTGAGCGCTATAGAGAACCGCCAGTCCGTCAAAGCCGACAGTGCCGGTACCCTTGCTTGCGTTGTAGCTGTACTTGTAGCTGCCGTGGATATCATTGGTGTGCATGACGGCCACGGAGCCGTCAATAGCGGCGGGCAGGTTCCCCGCGAAAGCGAGGCTTGGGATGCCTGTGAGCGCGCCGGCAAACAACGCGGCAGCTAACGCAAGGCGGGGGAGTCTATTCATGGCAGTCTCCTTACTCTTTAACAAAAACCACCACAAAAGTGCCTGTCCCCTTTGTGGTGGTTTTCTAGGTCGTTAGCTCAGCAGCATGCGGTCGTTGGCGAGCTCGCCGCCCGAGACCTCCTCGAACTTCTGCAGCAGGTCGGCAACGGTGAGCGACTTTTTTTCGTCGCCTGCCACGTCGTAGATCACGTGACCCTCGTGCATCATGATCAGACGATTGCCCAGACGGATGGCGTCGTTCATGTTATGCGTGACCATGAGCGTGGTCAGGTGATGCTCGTCGACGATTTCCTCGGTCAGATTGAGCACCTTAGAGGCCGTCTTGGGGTCGAGCGCCGCGGTGTGCTCGTCGAGCAGCAGCAGGCGTGGCTTGGTGAGCGTGGCCATGAGCAGGGTGAGTGCCTGGCGCTGGCCACCCGAAAGCAGACCGACCTTGGCGTTGAGGCGCGTGTCCAGACCGAGGTCTAGGCGCTTGAGCAGCTCAACGTACTCGTCCTTCTCGGCCTTGGTGACGCCCCACGAAAGACCGCGACGCTGGCCGCGGCGCTTGGCGAGGGCCAGGTTCTCGGCAATTTGCATGTCGGCTGCGGTGCCGCGCATGGGGTCCTGGAACACGCGGCCCAGGTACTTGGCGCGCTGCGACTCGCTCAGACGCGAGATGTCGGTGCCGTCGAGCTCGATAACGCCCGAATCGAGCGGATACACGCCGGCGATCATGTTGAGCAGCGTGGACTTGCCGGCGCCGTTGCCGCCAATCACGGTTACAAAGTCGCCGTCGTTAAGGGTGAGGTCGACGCCGGTGAGCGCGCGCTTCTCGGTGACGGTGCCCTTGTTAAAGGTCTTCTTGACGTGTGAGAGCTTAAGCATCTGCCTCATCCCCCTTCGTGTAGGAGCTGCGGAGCTTATAGCGCTCCCAAACCACGGGCACGCACAGGGCCACGGCGACGATCACAGCGGAAAGCAGCTTCATGTCGTTGGCGTCCATGCCCAACTGCAGCACGATGGCGCGGATGAGGAAGTACACCACGGAGCCAAAGACGGCGGAGGCAAGACGGACGCTAAACTGCGTGAGGCCGCCGGGCAGCAGGCGGCCGAGCACCTCGCCGATAACAATGGCGGCAAGACCGATAACGATGGCACCGGTGCCCATGCCAATGTCGGCATACTTTTGGCTCTGGCAGATGAGCGCGCCCGAAAGGCCGATGAGGGCGTTGGAGAGCACGAGGGCGATCATCTTGGTGGAGTTGGTGTTGACGCCCAGAGCGCGGATCATGTACTCGTTGTTGCCGGTGGCGCGCAGCGCCGAGCCGATCTCGGTGCCAAAGAACCAATACAGGATGGCGACGATAGCCACAGCGAGCAAGATGCCCAGGATGATGGCGACGGTGGACTGCGGCAGGCCCGTCATGTTGCTGACAGACGAGAAGATGGTGCCCTTGGCAAGGATGGGCGTATTGGATTTGCCCATGATGCGCAGGTTGATGGACCACAGGCTGATCTGCGTCAGGATTCCGGCGAGGATCGCGGGAATCTCAAAGACGGTGGTCAAAATGCCCGTGACGGCGCCCGCGATGGCACCGGCACACATGCCGGCCAAAACAGCGAGCAGCGGGTCGACGTTGTTATTGACGATGAGTACGGCGCAGACGCAGCCGCCGAGGGCAAAGCTGCCGTCGCAGGTCATATCGGGGATGTCGAGCAGGCGGAACGTGATAAACACGCCAAGCACCATAATGCCCCAGAGGACGCCCTGCGAAACGGCGCCCTGCAATGCAATAAGCATGCTTCATACCTCCTAGGATAGGGTGGACACGTGAGTCACCATGATAGCGGTAACAATGCATAAAAGAGCTGCGGCCGGATGTTTTGTCTCATCCGTAACAAGCAGGGCGAACGCCGGTCTTTGGCGTTCGCCCCTGTGGCTCAGATATTGAATAACGCAGCTATGGCGCGAGTGCGGGTCCTAGACGCGTTACCGCGCATGGCGCTACTCGTCCAGAGCGGAAAGGTCGATGCCCAGCGCCTCGGCCATCTCGTCGTTCTTGACGACGACCAGGTCCTTGCTCGAGAGGTGCTTGATCGGCATATCCTCGGGTTTGGCCTCGCCCTTCAGGATCTTAACGGCCATCTCGCCCGCGGCGTAGCCCAGGTCCTCATAGTTGATGGAGAGGGTGAACAGGCCGCCGGCCATGCACATGCCCTCCTCGCCGGTTACGAAGGGGAGCTTATTCTCCTTGCAGATCTGGCCGACCTGCGAAGCGCCCGCGGCGATGGTGTTATCGGTAGGGGAGTACAGCGCGTCGACCTTGCCCACGGCAGATTCGACGACGGACTGGATCTCGTTGGAGCTCGAGACGGTGAAGTCGGTGTAGTCCAGGCCCAGCTTGTCGAGCTCCTTCTTGGCGGCCTTGATCTGGACGTCGGAGTTGGACTCGGCGGTGCAGTAGAGCAGGCCGACCTTTTTAACGTCGGGCAGGACCTTCTGCATCATCTCGAGCTGCTCGGCGACCGGGGTGAGGTCGGAGGCGCCAGTGACGTTGGTGCCGGGCTTTTCGTTGTCCTGGACCAGGCCCGAGGCGGCGTAGTCGGTGATGGCGCAACCCACGATGGGGATATCGGCGGTGGCGCCGGCGGCGGCCTGCGCGGCGGGCGTAGCGATGGCGTAGATCAGGTCGACGCCATCGCCCACGAACTTGTCGGCGATGGACTTACACGTGGACTGGTCATTCTGGGCGTTCTTCTGGTCGATTTTGACCTTAAGGCCGCTCTTCTTGATGGCCTTGACGAAGCCGTCGTTGGCGGCGTCGAGTGCGGAGTGCTCGGTGAGCTGCAGAATGCCGACGGTGTAGTCGGAACCGGCGGCAGCAGAGCCGGAACCAGAGTTGCCGCCGCATCCGGCGAGCGGAGCGAGCGCGAGCAGGCCAGCAGAGACCAGAAGGCTCCTGCGGCTGATGGTGATGTCCTTCATATCGTTACCCCCAGTATAGAAATGGCTGGAAACACTGCACTCAAACAAAGTGCAAGTGGAACTATAGTAGCGCGGATGTCCATTTTTACAATAACCTGGCGGGTTTTTTATACAGAACCGGATGGGCGGTACGGGTAGTCGAATGGACGGCGGAGGTTCTTATGCGGCGGAGGCGTCGTCCTCCTCCAGGGCGGCGAAGAGCTTCTTGCCGTCGAGGAGACGCGTGGTGACGTTTCTCATGCGCCCGATCTCTACGGTACGCAGCGTGTCATCGGCGCCTCGGGCGTCATAGACCGTTCCCAGCAAATACGAGATGCCGTCTCGTTGCTTGATGGCAAAGGGGCGGAGTGTCATCCGTGCTACTTCGGTTTCGCCACGTGTCGTGACGCTCGAAATATCAAAACTCACCGTGGTTCCGTGGTCGATGGCTTGCTCGATGAGCTCGCAGGTGTCGATGCGCTTGACGGGCGTGCGCGTGGCCTTGGTGGATTTGCCACCGGCGCTTGGAGCGGGCTCGGGCGCATCGAGGTAGCCGCGAACGTCGGCACTCGCCATGGCGACCAAGTGCTGCGCCATGCTTTTTCGAATGGCGATGGGCGTAGAGCGGTTACGCATGACCATGCCGTGGAGCCGGATGATCTCTTCGTCGGTGAGCGGACGGGTCAAGAGCCGATACCCCACGCCGCGTTTGTACTCAATTTCGTATCCGGCATGGCGAAGTGCGGAGATGGCGGTGTAGATGCTGCGCCGCGCCGCCGAGATGGGCATGCGGGCGGGGTCGTCGGGATGGGCGAGGAGCCGGATCAACTCATCGGAAAGCATGGCCTTGTCCTCGCCGGTGTTCTCGCTTAATAGCTGCAAGATGCGAACGGCGCGATAGGCTGCCATCGACGCGGCGCCCCTAGTTGTGGTGTCGTAGGTTTCAACAGCGGTTTCGGTCATGGTGCCCACGTCCTTTCCGTTTTGGGTGGCGACGGTATGGAGCCTAGGGCGCGGGGTTTTCCCAGGGGCGCAGGGCGCTCTGGGCGGTCGGTAGTCGTCGGCAAACGGCGGTTCGAGTTTTCAACAGCCCTGCCCAACTGACCAAAAACTTGCCAAAAGCTTGACGGATGCTGTTGAAAAAAGCGTCTCTCGACCGATGTCGAGAGACGCTTGTGCGATGAGCGTTGGCGTGTGGCGACGCGAGCTAACGTCCGACGATTAGAAGTCGGCGTTGCCCACGGTGCGCGGGTGCGGCAGGACGTCGCGGATGTTGCCCACGCCGGTCAGATACATGACCAAGCGCTCGAAGCCCAGACCGTAGCCGGCGTGCTTGCAGGAACCGTAGCGGCGCAGGTCAAGGTAGTACTTGTACTGCTCGGGATTCATGCCCAGGTCCTTGATGCGGGCCTCGAGCAGATCCAGGCGCTCCTCGCGCTGGGAGCCGCCGATAATCTCGCCGATACCCGGCACCAGGCAGTCGGCGGCGGCGACGGTCTTACCGTCGTCGTTCATGCGCATGTAGAAGGCCTTGATCTCTGCCGGGTAGTCGGTCACGAAGGTCGGGCGCTTAAAGTGCTCCTCGGTCAGGAAGCGCTCGTGCTCGGTTTGCAGGTCGATGCCCCAGCTCACGGGGTAGTCAAACTTGTGGCCGGCGGCGACGGCCTGCTCCAGGATTTCGACGGCCTCGGTATAGGTGACGCGGGCAAAGTCGGAGTTGGCGACATGGTCCAGGCGCTCGATCAGGCCCTTGTCCACAAACTTGTTGAGCATGTTGAGCTCGTCGGGGCAGGTGGCCATAACGTCCTTAAGGACGTACTTGAGCATGGCCTCGGCGTTATCCATGTAGTCGTTCAGATCGGCAAAGGCCATCTCGGGCTCGATCATCCAAAACTCGGCGGCATGGCGCGTGGTGTTGGAGTTCTCGGCGCGGAAGGTGGGGCCAAAGGTGTACACGTCGCCAAAGGCCATGGCAAAGTTCTCGGCATTGAGCTGACCGGACACGGTGAGGCTCGCGTGCTTGCCAAAGAAGTCCTGGCTCCAGTCGACCTCGCCGGACTCGGTGAGGGGCGGATTTTTGGGGTCGAGCGTGGTCACGCGGAACATCTCGCCGGCGCCCTCGCAGTCACTCGTGGTGATGATGGGGGTGTTGACGTAGACAAAGCCCTGCTCCTGGAAGAAGCGGTGGATGGCGGCAGCCGCGACAGAGCGGATGCGGAACACGGCGCGGAACAGGTTGGTGCGCGGGCGCAGGTGCTGCTGGGTGCGCAGGAACTCGACGGTTGCGCGCTTCTTCTGCAGCGGGTAATCCGGGGCGCTGACGCCCTCGACCTCGATGGAAGTAGCAGAAAGCTCGAAAGGCTGGGGCGCATCGGGGGTCAGCTTGACGGTGCCGGTGCAGATGAGTGCGGCCGAGACGTTTTGATGGGCGATCTCGTCGTAGTTGTCGAGTGCCTCGCGGTTCATGACGACCTGCAGGTCGCGGAAGCAGCTGCCGTCGTTGAGCGTAACAAAGCCAAAGTTCTTCATGTCGCGGACGGACTTGACCCAGCCGGCGATGGTGACGGTCTGGCCGCCGAGCGACTCGGCATCGGCATAGAGCTGCGCGATTTTGGTGCGGTTCACGTATCCTCCCATAACGGTTGAATGATAGTTATCCATACATTTCGATATTCTAGCAGCTCGGTTCATTTGGGCTATACAGATAAGGCATTGGCGGGATGGTTTTCAAACGAAAAGCGCCCGCGGCCAAATGGTCGCGGGCGCTTGGCGTGGTGCCTTTTGGCTGTGTGGCGCGGGACTTGGCTACTTGGTCTTGGCCACCAGCAGCGGGTCGCCAAGCTTGACGAGCGGGTTGCCGCCGATAAGCGTTCCAGACTCGCCGACATGGTCGATGCTCTTAAGACGATCGAGCTCGGAGACGATGACGGTCACGATGTCATCGTGGCCGGCGGCCTTGATGGCCTCGCGGTCGAAGCTGATGAGCGGCTGGCCTGCCTTGACCACATCGCCCATCTCGACAAAGCGGGCAAAACCCTTGCCGTTCATTTCCACGGTGCCCAGGCCGACATGGATGAACACGCGAAGACCGTCCTCGGTGATCATGCCAATGGAGTGGTTGGTGACAGTGGTGGCGCCGATGCGGCCGTTGGCGGGCGCATAGATGGTGCCGGTAATGGGCTCGATGCCATAGCCCTGGCCAAGCATGCCCGAGGCGATCGTCTCGTCGGGGACCTCGTTCAGGTTGACGAGCACGCCGTTGACGGGGGCATAGATGACGCCTTCGCGGGTGGCGAAGCTTGCTGCGGGCGGAACGGACGCCTCGCCCGTCGAGGTGAAGGTGGACTTAAGCGAATCGAGCAGACCCATAGTTGCCTCCAACTTAAATAGGCGCATATCGCGCGTTTGGTTTGCCGGAAACGTTTCATATGTGTTTCGCGGCTTGGTCAACGTCCCCTATTCTACGCTGCTCAGCGATACCTCTGAGCTGGGATTATGTGATATATCAGTTGAAGGGAAACTAATTGCTGGAGTGTTTCTGCTCCACGGGTTCAAGTGGGGTACGCTTGAAGGCGAAAAACAAGGGCGCGTAATTTGCGCGAAGGGAGCACATATGATTGTCGAGAACCACGCGCTGTGGGGCGAGGAGCCGACCGAGGAATATCCAGCGACGTTTACGTATCTGGGCGCCGAGCCGCTGCCCGACAAGCCCAATGGCCGCCGCCCCGCGGTGATCATCTGCGGCGGAGGCGGGTTTACACATATCGCTCCGCACGAGCAGGACCCGGTGGCGTTTGCATTTTTGGACCGCGGCTACCAGGCCTTTGTGCTCAACTATGTGACGAGTGGCACGGGCGATGTGAGCTTTCCGCACCCGCAGGCAGACCTTGCCAAGATGGTCGCCACGGTGCGCGCCAACGCCGACGAGTGGCATGTCGATCCCAAGCGCGTGTGCGTCGTGGGCTTCTCGGCAGGTGGCATGATCAGCGCTTCGCTGGCAACGCAATGGAAGACTGGTCCCTTCGCGGGCCTGGCAGGGGCGCGTCCGGACGATATTCGTCCCGATGCCGTGGTGCTGGGCTATCCGCTGCTCGACCTTGCCTATGTGCGCGACATACAGACGCGCGATCCGCGCATTGACTTGCGCGTGCCCAAGACGGGCGGCAAGACGGGGCGCGACCTGCTCAACGACTACCTATCGATGGTGACGGGTGGCGAGGCAACTGACGAGCACCTGGCCGATATCTGCCCCACCACACATGTTTCGCGCCAGATGCCGCCGACCTTTGTGTGGGGCGTGTCCGATGACAAGACGGCGCCGATCGCGCAGGTCTATCCGTTTGCCCAACGCATGGCGGAGGAGGGCGTCGCTTGCGAGATGCACGTCTTTGACCAGGGCGGTCACGGCCTTTCGCTCGGCAACGCCAACACCGCGGTCGACAACGAGGACAAGCAGGTGGCGGTCCGCCCTTGGATTCGCCTAGCCTTCCGCTTCCTCGAGCGCCATCTGTAAGAGGACGGGCATCCCAGCCCTTCAATAACTTGCGGTGAAATAGTTCCTATCTGGGGCATCAACCAGTCCATCCAGGAACTATTCCACCGCAACTTCGTTTTTGATGACCCGCCCGGAAACTGCGTCCCAGTTTTGCCTTTCAAGGTGGGACGCAGTTTCCCATAGGGCCTCGACTGGGAAAGTGCGTCCCGTTTCGAGTGGGGATTCCGGGATGCATTTTCCGTAAGAGGCCTGTTTGGGAAACCATATCCCGTTTCGAGCCAGAATTCTGGGATGTAGTTTCCCCGAGAGGCCTCATCGGGAAACTATGGCCCTGAACTCTCCTGCCTGTCCCCATTGCGCCAATCTGCTGATTGAACGTCGTTGTGTGTTCACGCTATCATGTAAGTTCAAAATTGGTTAGCCATGGCAAACGGTTAGCCATGGTGAACATAAATACAACGCCCTGCGGGCGCCGGGGGAGGAACACGGACGTGAAGCTCGATACACTCGAGATTGGAAAGGACGCCGTTGTCGCATCGGTGGCATCGGACGATCAGGCACTCCGACAGCATATTTTGGACATGGGTCTAACGCCAGGCACCGAAGTCACCATGATGAAGTACGCCCCCATGGGCGACCCGCTCGAGATTCGCCTGCGTGGCTACGAGTTGACGCTGCGCAAGGACGATGCCGCACGCATTGAGCTCGTGGATGTGCACGACACCGATACCGGCCCGCGCGCAAACGCCGCAATCGGCACGACGGAGCATCCGGCACTCGGCGAGGGGACGTATTCGCCCCGTGCGGCAAAAACGGCCGTGCCCGAGGGCGCACCGCTGCATTTTGCCCTTGCCGGTAACCAAAACTGCGGCAAGACCACGCTGTTCAACCAGCTTACGGGCTCCAACCAGCATGTCGGCAACTTTCCCGGCGTGACGGTCGACCGCAAGGACGGTACCATCCGTAACCATCCTGAGGCAAGCGTTACCGACCTGCCCGGCATTTACTCCCTGTCGCCGTACACAGGCGAAGAAGTCGTGAGCCGTCAGTTCATCCTCGACGAGCGCCCGGACGCCATCATCGACATCATTGACGCCACCAACATTGAGCGCAATCTGTACCTGACGCTGCAGCTTATGGAGCTCGACCGCCCCATGGTCATCGCGCTCAACATGATGGACGAGGTGACGGCCAACGGCGGCGCCGTGGACGTCAACCTGCTCGAGAGCCTGTTGGGCGTGCCTGTTGTCCCCATTAGCGCTGCCCGCAACGAGGGTATCGGCGAGCTGGTTGATCATGCCTTGCACGTGGCGCGGTTCCGCGAGCGCCCCGGTCGCCTGGACTTTTGCGCACCCGATGGTCCAGACGGCGGTGCGCTGCATCGCTGCATCCACGGCATCGCCAACCTTATCGAGGACCATGCCGCGACGGCGCACATTCCCGTGCGTTTTGCGGCGACCAAGCTGGTTGAGGGCGACGAGCTGGTGACCGAGGCGCTTCACCTGGATCGCAACGAGCTCGACGCTATCGAGCACATCATTACCCAGATGGAGGGCGAGGCCGGCACCGATCGCCTGTCCGCGCTGGCCGATATGCGCTTTAGCTTTATCGGCGACGTGTGTGGGCGCTGCGTCGTCAAGCCGCACGAGAGCCGCGAGCACGTGCGCTCCGTCAAGATCGACCGCATCCTGACGGGTCGCTACACGGCCATTCCGGCGTTCCTGGTGATCATGGGCCTCGTCTTTTGGCTGACGTTTGGCGTGATCGGCGCGGCGTTGCAGGGATTTATGGAGGACGGTATCGCTGCCATCATCGCCTCGGCCGATGCGGGCCTCAAGGCGTTCGGAACCAACGACGTGGTGCGCTCGCTGGCTGTCGACGGCGTGCTTACGGGCGTGGGCAGCGTGCTGACCTTCCTACCGATTATCGTCGTGCTCTTCTTGTTCCTCTCCATTCTGGAAGACTCCGGATACATGGCGCGCGTGGCCTTTGTCATGGATAAGGTGCTGCGTCGCTTTGGCTTGTCGGGCCGCAGCTTTGTGCCCATGCTCGTCGGTTTTGGCTGCACCGTGCCGGCTATCATGTCGACCCGTACGCTCCCATCCGAGCACGACCGCAAGATGACGGTCATGCTCACGCCGTTTATGAGCTGCTCGGCCAAGTTGCCGGTCTACGGCTTGCTGTGCGGAGCATTCTTCCCGCAGGCGACAGTTCCCGCCATGGTCTCGCTCTATCTGATCGGTATCGTGGTCGGCTGCATTGCCGCCCTGGTGCTCAACCGCACGGCATTTAAGGGCGACCCAGTGCCGTTTATCATGGAGCTGCCCAATTACCGCCTGCCGAGCGTCAAGACGACGGTGATGCTGGCATGGGATAAGGCCAAGGACTTTATTACCAAGGCCTTTACCATTATCTTTGCCGCTACCGTGGTCATCTGGTTCCTGCAGACGTTCGATATTCGCTTTAACGTGGTCGCCGATCAGTCGCAGAGTCTACTTGCCGGTCTGGGTAGCATTATCGCGCCGGTGCTGGCCCCGCTCGGTTTTGGCGACTGGCGCGCCTCGACGGCGCTCGTCACGGGGCTCATCGCCAAGGAGAGCGTCATCTCGACCCTCACGGTGCTTTTGGGCGCAACGTCGCCCGCGGCGCTGTCAACCATGTTTTCGCCGTTTACCGCCTACGTGTTCTTGGTCTTTACGCTGCTGTACCCGCCTTGCGTGGCCGCTATCGGCGCTGTCAAGAGCGAGTTGGGCGCGCGCTATGCCGTGGCCGTATTCGCGTTTCAAGTGACGGTCGCCTGGATCGTGGCGTTTGTCGTGCATTCGGCGGGCATATTGCTGGGGCTGGCTTAGTTATTTATTGACGGCGCAACCTTTGTGTATCGAATTGTTTTCGGCCCTGCATCTGTTGCTGACGGATGCGGGGCTGTTGCTATATAATCGCCTCCGCTCAAAACGATTGGGGACGTTATATATGACTCAGACAAGGCAAGACGGCATCACGCTCAAGCAGTGGCTCCCACTCGTCGGGCTCACCTGCTGTGCGTTCGTGTTCAACACGTCGGAGTTTATGCCCATCGGCCTGCTGACCGACATCGCCGCATCGTTTTCGCTCACCGAGGCCCAAGCTGGCATCATGATCTCGGTCTACGCCTGGGGCGTCATGCTGCTGTCGCTGCCGCTTATGGTGTTCGCTTCGCGCTTTGAGTTCAAGCGGATGCTGCTGGGCGTGCTGGCCGTGTTTTCGTTGGGTCAGTTCCTGTCCGCCGTGGCGCCCACCTATCCCATCCTGGTCTGCGCGCGCCTGGTGGTCGCTTGCGCACATGCCGTGTTCTGGTCAGTCGCCTCGATTATGGCGTCGCGCCTGGTTGACACACGTCACGGGGCGCTCGCCATCAGCATGATCGCTACGGGCTCGTCCATCGCGCAGATCTTTGGCCTGCCTCTCGGTCGCGCCATTGGCTTGGCCGTGGGCTGGCGCATGACGTTTGCCGTGGTCGGAGCGCTGTCTGCTGTCGCGGTCGTCTACCAGGCCACGGTGTTTCCTGCCATGCCAGCGGGCGAGCGTTTTACGTTCAAACAGCTGCCCGAGCTGCTCAAGAACCCGCTCCTCATCGCGCTCTACGCAGTCACGGTCTTCATGGCGACCGGCTATTACGCAAGCTACAGCTATATCGAGCCCTTCCTGGCGCAGGTCGCGCACGTCGATGCGGGCGCCATTACCATGACGCTGACGGCGTTTGGCTGCTCTGGTTTGCTCGGAAGCTGGCTGTTTGGCCGCCTGTTCGATGGGCATCGCTTCCCGTTCTTGGCTATCACGCTCTCCGGCGTGCCGGTGGCCCTGCTGCTCATGGGGCCGGCCGCATCGTCGCTCGTGACAGTGCTTGCCGTCTGCGCACTGTGGGGTTGCTGCGCCACGGCCTTTAACGTGGCGTTTCAGGCCGAGCTCATCAAGCACACGCCGGCAGATTCGTCGGCCGTCGCCATGTCGATCTTCTCGGGCCTGTTCAACCTGGGGATCGGCACCGGTACGGCGATCGGCGGCGCCGTGGTGTCGGGCCCCGGTATCGCCTGGATCGGCTACGCGGGCGGTGCGATCGCCGTCGTGGGCGTCATCCTCGCTATCACGGTAATGTTCCCGGCCATCCGCCGCGCCAAGCCCGTCGCCTAATCACGTCCCCTCATCAGTTGCGGTGAAATACGGATTGTTTAGCCCAATAAACCTGGCAAACAGTCCGTATTTCACCGCAACTTATTTTGGGGAAGGGGGTGCACGCTGGGCATACAATGGATGTCGTTGTGTTGCGCTTACCGGGAGGTTGCTATGTGGGCATACGAGACGACGTTCTACCAGATCTATCCGCTGGGCTTCTGTGGAGCTCCGCGCGAAAACGCCGCGTCCGTTGCCGAGGATGAGCTCGCCCAGGCTGTCAACGCCGCGCCAAACCCCGATGCCCCCATCATGAAGATTGCCCAATGGGCCGACTACCTGCAGGAACTCGGCGTTGGCACTGTGCTCATCAACCCGCCGCTCGAGTCCGATAGCCACGGCTACGATACGCGCAGCCTGCGCCATATCGACCGCCGCCTGGGTGGGGATGTCGACTTTGCCGCCGTGTGCGACACACTGCATGCCCATGGCATCCGCGTGGTGCTCGATGCCGTCTTCAACCACGTCGGCCGCGGTTTTTGGGCCTTCCGCGATGTGCAGGAGCGCAAGTGGGATTCGCCGTACAAGGATTGGTTCCACATCAGCTTTGACGGTGACTCGTGCTACGGCGACGGCTTTTGGTATGAGGGCTGGGAGGGCCATTTTGAGCTTGTGAAGCTCAACCTGCAAAACCCCGCCGTGGTCAATTACCTGCTCGAGTCCGTGCGTCGCTGGGCCGAGGTCTTTGGCGTCGACGGCCTGCGCTTGGACGTTGCCTATATGCTCGACCGCGACTTCATGCGCCGCCTGCACGCTTTTACCCGTGAGCTCAAGCCCGACTTTGTGCTGATCGGCGAGACGCTCCACGGCGACTACAACCAAATCGTCAACGACGAGATGCTCGACTCCTGCACCAACTACGAGTGCTACAAGGGCCTGTACTCCAGCTTTAACTCGGTCAACATGTTCGAGATCGCCCATTCGCTGCACCGTCAGTTTGGCGGCGACCCTTGGTGCATCTACCGCGGCAAACATCTGCTGTCGTTTGTCGACAACCACGATGTGCCGCGCCTGGCGAGCATCCTCACCGACAAGTCCTGTCTGCGTCCCGCCTACGGCATGCTCTTTGGCATGCCAGGCATCCCGTGCGTCTACTATGGCAGCGAGTGGGGAATTGCTGGCGAAAAGGGCGGCCCCGATGGCGACTGGGCGCTGCGCCCTGCGCTCGATGAGCCTGCGCCCAACGAGCTGACGGCCTTCATCGAGCAGCTTGCGCACCTACGCTCGGCAAACGACGCGGCGGCCCGTGCCCTCAACTACGGTGCCTATCGCAACGTGGTGATCCAGAACAAGCAGCTGCTGTTCGAGCGTGCCTGCGACGACGCGACGGTGCTCGTGGCGGTCAATGCCGTGAACGAGCCCTATACCTTTGGAGCCGGCGAACTCAACGGCTCCTTCGTCGACCTGCTTGCCGACGATGCGCCCACGGTCGAGCTGACAGGCTCCCTTGAACTTGCGCCCTATGAGGTGCGTTATCTGCTGAGGGCCTAATTCATGACTGCGCCGGACGAGGGCTATCAGCATATTGAGCATGGGTTTGAGCCCGTGTTTGACGAGCGCTCGCGCGTTTTGGTGCTGGGGTCGTTTCCCTCGGTGCTCTCGCGTGCCAATGCCTTCTACTATGGCAATCCGCAGAACCGCTTTTGGCGCGTGATGGCCGCGTGCCTTGGTGCGCCCGTGCCGCCCAACGAGGGAGACTCTTTGGCGAGCGGCGAGCCCGTGACGCTTGACGCCTCGATTGCCGCCAAGCGGGCTATGCTGCTGAACGGCGGCGTGGCCCTGTGGGACGTGATCGAGAGCTGCGACATTAAGGGCTCGAGCGATGCGAGCATTCGTAACGTTGTGCCGGCACATATCGAGCGCATTACCGGCGCAGCTCCCATTGAGCAGGTGATATGCAACGGTGGTACAGCTGGCCGGCTCTACAAGCGCTATCTACAAGAGCGCACCGGGCTGCCGGCCATCGTTCTGCCGTCGACAAGTCCCGCCAATGCGGCGTGGCGTCTGGAACGCCTTGTCGAGCGCTGGAGTGAAGCCGTTGATTGGCAGGCTTTTTCGATTTAGCAGTTTGAGTGCTCGGCAAGATGCCTCATAACGGCGTGCCAGATCGGTGTGGGCAGCGCAGACGTGGCGCGCACCATGCCGTCGGTGTCGACGCCACCCGTTGCGGCGCCACCGAGCTTCTGCGCGTGTTCGACGGAACACCCCATGCGCACAGCGCCCACGAGCTTGTCCATCGCTTCCGAAAACGGTCGGCGCAAGAGGCCCATGCGCGGGGAGCGACGAAGCGCTGCGATGCCGCTGCCGGCACAGATGACAACGCCGTCGCACCATGGCAGGTCACGTAGAAGACATGCCCGATACAGGCGGTCGAGAACTTCGTCCGCCTGCTTGTTGTTTTTGGACGCGGCCTGGACGACGACATAGATGCGTGTCTCTGTATTTCCAAGGCGATCGAGTATCTGCTCGGCGGCGATCATAGCCTCATCGTCAGCCACATCTTCAATGGCCAGCACGATGCCATCGGCAACGCTGCCGGCGTCATTTGCCTTCAAGTCGACTGGGCGGGGGAGCGCGGTGCCAGAAAGCTGAGCATAGGCGGCGATGGCATCCTGCAAGTCCCAGAGCAAAAACTCAAGATCGGCACTATTGGGAATGCTGATATACGCAATGGTTTGCAGCGTTTTTGGTACATCGCTGCGCGCGGTCGGCTCCATGCTGCCTCCTTTCCGGTTGGTTTCCGTTTAGGTTACACCGTCCGGCGGCGCCCCGCCGCGCTATCCTAGTGCAACCCTTATGAAAGGAACGCCATGCGTCTGCCCATGAATACCTCGCTTGCCATGCTCAAGCCCTCCGGTATCCGCCGGATTAACGCGCTCGCCGCCCAGCACCCGGGGTGCATCGCGCTTGCGCTTGGCGAGCCCGATTTTCCCACGCCCGATGTGATTAGTGCCGAGGTGACCGCCGCACTGGACCGCGGTGACACGCACTATCCGCCCAACAACGGTCGCCCCGCCCTGCGTGAGGCGTTATCTGCCTACATGGGGGACGCGGGCCTTACGTTTTCGGCCGACGAGGTCATCCTAACCGACGGCGCGACCGAAGCCCTGTCGGCAACATTCATGGCTATGCTCAACCCCGGCGACGAGGTCATCATCCCCACGCCGGCCTTTGGCCTGTACGAGAGCATCGTCGTGGCCAATCACGCCAAAGCGGTCTTTTTGGATACGGAGCCTGCGCAATTCCAGATTGACGAGGACGCACTTCGTGCTTGCGTGACGCCGGCGACCAAGGCCATCGTCATCTGCACGCCCAACAATCCTACGGGCTGCATCCTCGACGCGGCATCGCTCGACGCCGTGGCGCGCGTAGCAGAACAGTCGGGCATCTACGTGGTCTGCGACGACGTATACAGCCGCCTAGTCTATGTGGATGGCTATGAGCGTTTTGCCCAGCGCCACCCGGAGCTACGCGAGCAGACGGTGGTCATCGAGAGCTTTTCCAAGCCCTGGGCTATGACCGGTTGGCGCCTGGGCTGGCTCGCAGCGGCAACCCCCGTCATCGCCGAGATCGCAAAGGCCCACCAATACTTAGTATCGAGCGCCGTCTCCTTCGAAATGGACGCCGCAGCCCGAGCCCTCACCGTCGACCCAACCCCCATGCTCAAAGTTTACCGAGCCCGCCGCGAGCGCGTACTCGAAGCCTTAAACGCCATGGGCCTCGACGTAGTAGAGCCCGCAGGAGCCTTCTATACTTTCCCGAGCATCAAAAAGTTCGGCCTAACCAGCGAAGACTTCTGCATCAAAGCCATCAAAGAAGCAAACGTAGCCCTAGTCCCGGGAGACTGCTTCGGAACCGAAGGCCACATCCGCCTCAGCTACTGCGCTTCCGACAAAGACCTGGACGAAGGCCTCCACCGCCTGTCAACCTTCGTTTCGACCCTGTAGTCCTCAGGGACGCAACACATCAGCCCACCGGCATAAGAGTTATGCGTGGGGCGCGTCGCTCAACGGACACGAGGATTCGCAACAAAGTTACCGCAGCTCCGGCCGGGAGGGGCAGGGCGAGTTTTCCG
>DBEZDO010000038.1:0-4861 GCA_048187355.1 Collinsella sp. | reverse complement strand
GGAGGCGCCGCGCGCTCGGGCGGCGCGCCAGGGAGATAGTGGACGAGATAGTCGAGAAGCGCGGCCTCAAGAAGGAGTAACATCGGGGCTTGCAGCGACGGACCTCAGGACACTCTTACACCACGTCTGCGCGCGCCACCGAATCCGCAACTAAAGTTCATCAAAAAGGGGCAGCCGGCAGAAACCTCCCCAGCCAAAGCTGCTCCCTCAATACGACAGCTCAAAAACCCACCGTTCGCAGAAGATAAGCCGCGCCCCAATACCGTTGCCCGAAGTTTCGGGCGTATGCGGCGTCCGCTATGCCATCATGCGCGTATGGGAATCATTCTGTCACATACCACGGCACGCGCTGTATACCAAACAGCCAACTCGCTCGCAAGCTACGCGACCGGTCCCATACCTATGGAAAAGATCAGGGTGTCTGCGCCGACCACGTCCGACCTGGAAGCGGCACGAGCATGGCTCAACAGAAAGAATGTCGATTCTGAACGTATCCATGTGCTGACGTTTTCCAATAATGCCAAAAGGCACCGCAAGGGCTGCATCTGCCACTGCACGCGCTATACGTTTGATGCAGAAAGCTACCTAGAACTCGAGCCGAACGTCTACATCGTCGATATCAAGCTGTGCGCGTTAGAAGCAACAGCCGACCTCAACCTTTCGGAGCTCGTTGAGTATTACTTTGAAATCTGCGGCTCCTACGCGCTTGGAACGTCCGACGAAACTCAATATCGCGAGCGCCCAGCCCTAACCAGCGTTGAAGAGCTCAGAGCCTTCTTTTCAGAGGCACCGGGGTATCGTGGATCTAATAAAGCACTTAAGGCACTTTCTTATGTACACGAAGGCTGTCGCTCCCCACTCGAAACGGCGTTTGTCATGATGCTGACAATGCCCAAGTCAATGGGTGGCTTAGCCATACGCGCTATCAAAACGGATTATCCGATCCCAGTCCCCAAAAGATACGCCGCCCTAACGCGACGGACGGTTTTCTACCTCGACGCGCTGCTCGAAAATTCGATGACCGATATCGAATACAACGGCTTTTACCACGACGAACCCGAGCAGCAATCAATTGACGAGGAGCGCCGAAACACGCTGCGAAACATGGGATATGCCGTTATCACAGTTAATCGTCATTCGTTTTTCAAGCAGTCCGCTTTTAAACGGGTCATGGAAGCGATTCGCATTCGCGAGAAGATATGGCCCGGTCGACTCCCGGATAACTTCGCCATCCTGCAAGAAACTCTTCGTCAATTTGTCTTGCGGCGCTACTTCGAATACGGTCGCCGCGTCCTGGAGACACTCAAAGAAGAAGAGGCCGCCAAGCGCGAAATTGCAAGCCAATATCCGCAAGCTGATGACCCGAGCATCAACGATGTGCCCGAACCCGACGACATGCAACACGTCGGGGCCCTTGCTGAGGAAATCAATGGGGCTTGGGAATGCGACATGTTCGCAAAAATCGATGAAAACCGCACGGAAGACGACACGATTATTGATCTAATTGAGAATTCGCTCTTCTAAAGGCGATCTCTGCGGATGTCCACCTACATTTTTCGACTTATTCGGCCACCGATGTGCCAGATTGGCTGCAGCAATGCTCAATATAACTTTAGATAAAACTGATTCTGCAGGAACTCCCGTAGAGGAAGAACTGATTCTCGCGGTATTTGACACGATAAAGTACAAATATGAACAGTTCTAATGCTTCTCAAGGTGGCTTTCTTAGCATGCTAGCCGAACATCTCGAAATATGTTGGCGAGCATTGCGTCGATGTCTCCCAACCCACAGAAAATCGCAGAGGCGGCAAGCAGTCATCGAAATTAACGCAAATTGTATTGACATATGAACATACACTCATATAATCGAAAGCAAGTTATATGAACGCATGTTCATATGAAAGGATATTGCAATGAGCATCCGCGTTGATGAAACGAAACCCGACATCGAGGCCACCGAACCCGCGATCCCCACCACCTGCTCGCCCGAGGACCTTCCCGACGAGGAGCTTCTCTACGACCTCGCCGACCTGTTCAAGGTCTTCAGCGACACCACGCGCATCAAGATCCTTTACGCCCTCATGGGCCGCGAGCTCTGCGTGGCAGACATCGCCGAAGCGACCGAAACCTCGCAGTCCGCGGTGTCGCACCAGCTGCGCACACTCAAGCAGTCGCACCTGGTTAAATTCCGGCGCGACGGGCGCAATATCCTATACTCGCTCGCCGACGACCACGTCTACACCATGCTCAACCAGGGCATGAGCCATATCTGCGAATAGCAACCAACCACGGTACCAGCGCGGCCTGCACCCAAGCCGCAAATACAGGGAAAGGAACCCACCATGAAAAAGCAGTTTAAGCTCGATGAGATCGACTGCGCCAACTGTGCGCGCGAGCTTCAGGACGAGCTGGCCAAGCTCGAGGGCGTCAAATCCGTGTCCGTCAACTTTATGACCCAGAAGTTGACGCTCGAGGCCGATGACGCCGAGTTCGACGAGGTCCTCGACCGCGTTGTGGAGTTCACCGCCGACGCCGAGCCGGACTGCGAGATCATTCTCTAGCCAAGGTTTACGCCAACCCGCAAGGCCGCGCTTGCCGCGGCCTTTGCTCGCGAAATTATATGAGCGAGTGTTCATACATTCAAATGGGAGGATACGAGTCATGGCCACCGCCGACCCCAAAAAGAAAAAGAAGAAGCGCAAGAAAAAAGAATCACTCGAGCATAAGCGCAACCGCATCCTGGTAGCGCTGGGCATTTTTGCCGTGGTGTACGCCCTCGATGAGCTCGGCACCCTCACTGCCGCATTCGGCACCCCGGGCGACATCTACGCCAGCTTTGTGCTGTTCCTCGTGCCGTTTTTGATTGCCGGCTACGACGTACTGCAAAAGGCATTCAATAACATCCGCCGCGGCAAGGCCTTCGACGAGAGCTTCCTCATGGCCGTCGCGACCATCGGCGCGTTTGCCATGGTGCTCTTCCCCGATACCGACCCGCACATGGCCGAAGGCGCCGCCGTCATGCTGTTCTACCAGGTCGGCGAGCTGTTTCAGGCGTACGCCGTGGGCAAGAGCCGCAAGTCGATCAGTGCCATGATGGACATCGCGCCCGACTACGCTAACGTCGAGCAGCCCGACGGCACACTCGAGCAGGTCTTCCCCGATGACATCGCCGTCGGCACCGTGATCGTGGTCAAGCCCGGTGAGCGCGTGCCCATCGACGGCGTCATCGTCGAGGGCGAGACGCAACTCGACACCGCCGCGCTCACGGGCGAGTCAGTCCCCCGCCCCGCCAAGTCCGGCGACGATATCATCAGCGGCTGCATCAACATGACGGGGCTCATCCACGTGCGCACCACCAAGCCATTTGGCGAGTCCACTGTCGCGCGCGTCCTGGAGCTCGTAGAAAACGCCAGCGAAAAGAAGGCGCGTACCGAGAACTTCATCACGCGCTTTGCCCGCGTCTACACGCCCGCCGTCACCGGCGCGGCCGCGGTGCTCGCGCTCGGCGGCGGCCTAATCACCGGCGCCTGGTCCGACTGGATCCTGCGCGGCCTGACTTTCCTGGTCGTCAGCTGCCCGTGCGCGTTGGTGATCAGCGTCCCGCTCAGCTTCTTTGGCGGCATCGGCGGCGCGTCCAAGCTGGGCGTTCTCATCAAGGGTTCTAACTACCTCGAGACGCTCGCCGACGTGGACACCGTCGTCTTTGACAAGACGGGCACCCTCACCAACGGCACGTTCTCGGTGGTCGTGGTACACCCCGAGGCCGGCTATACCGAGCAGTCGTTGCTCGAAGTCGCAGCCCTTGCTGAGTCGTTCTCCGATCACCCCATCGCGCAGTCCGTACGTGTCGCCTACCAGGGCGAGGTCGACCCCAAGCGCGTAAGCGACTCCACCAACGACGCGGGCCATGGCGTGAAGGCAACCATCGACGGCAAGCACGTCGTCGTTGGCAACGCAAAGATGCTCGCCGCGGCCGGAGTCGAAGCGCCCGATTGCGAGGTCGTCGGAACGATTCTGCATGTGCTCGTTGACGGCGTGTACGCCGGCCACATCGTGATTGCAGACACCGTCAAGGCCGATGCTGAGCAAACGATTCGCGACCTGCACGCCGCCGGTGTCAAGCGCACCGTCATGCTCACGGGCGACCGCGAGGAAGTGGCTGCTGCGGTGGCCAAGCGGCTGGGGCTCGACGAGTTCCACGCGCAGCTGCTGCCGGGCGACAAGGTCGAGCGTGTTGAAGCGCTGCTGGCAGCCGAATCGGGCAAGGGCAAGCTCGCCTTTGTCGGCGACGGCATCAACGATGCGCCCGTGCTCACCCGCGCAGACGTTGGCATTGCCATGGGCGCTATGGGTTCCGACGCCGCGATTGAGGCCGCCGACGTGGTGCTCATGGACGACAAACCGTCCAACATCTCCCGCGCGATCCGCGTGGCGCGCAAGACCATGTCGATTGTTTGGCAGAACATCATCTTTGCGCTGGGCATTAAGTTGCTGATTCTGGTGCTTGCGGCACTGGGCATCGCCAACATGTGGCTTGCCGTGTTCGGCGACGTAGGCGTGGCGATCATCGCCATCCTGAACGCCATGCGCGCGATGGGTGTCAAGAACCTGTAGCGTTTGTGGTCTGTCCGGTCGGGGCCGGGCTTGGTTTTGAAAACGTCCTCGCGCATGAGGCCCGTCTTTCCTGCTCCTGCGGAGCAACGGAAAGACGGGCCTCGCGCTGACGCTCCTATTTGGCAAGGTGTTTTTTAGAATCCATTTTGCGCTCGGCCTCGAAGGCCTGCCTGTCCCAATCGAGCGGAAGTCCGGCCTCGACCCATGCCTCGTAGGCCCTCCTTATGGGCTTGAGCTCCCTTTGGCC
>DBEZDO010000037.1:0-32760 GCA_048187355.1 Collinsella sp. | reverse complement strand
GGCCAAAGGGAGCTCAAGCCCATAAGGAGGGCCTACGAGGCATGGGTCGAGGCCGGACTTCCGCTCGATTGGGACAGGCAGGCCTTCGAGGCCGAGCGCAAAATGGATTCTAAAAAACACCTTGCCAAATAGGAGCGTCAGGACGCAAAGAGGCTCGCCGCACGAAGTGCGCAGCGAGCCTCTTTGCATGTCCGAGGACACCAATTTAATTTAGCGTGGTTCCCTAAAGGACGACAACGCAGGAGACCCGGCAAGGCCGGGAGCACTTTGTCTCGCAAACATTCCGCAGCCGCGAAGCGTCGAGGACGTTTGAGAGGCAAAGTGCGTAGGCCTTACCGGGTCTCCGGTGGGAGTTGAGTCCCTTTAGAACTTGTCGTGAAAGGTACGCGCAATGACCTCGTCCTGCTGCTCCTTGGTGAGCGTGTGGAAGTTCACGGCATAGCCGGAAACGCGGATGGTCAGCTGCGGGTACTTCTCGGGGTGAGCCTGAGCGTCGAGCAGCGTCTCACGGTTGAAGACGTTGATGTTCAGGTGGTGGCCACCCTTCTCGGCGTAAGCGTCGAGCATGTGGACCAGGTTATCGGCCTGGGTCTCGGAAACTTCAGAAACCTTCATAATGTGTCTCCTTCGATTAATAGGCGCCGGCCGAAACCGGCGCACTAATCAGTAATCGTTATTGTTAGTATAGCACTAACAATAGTTACTCGCCCAGCTGATCAAGGTCGATATCGCCAAAGAACACCTGGTCCTCCTTGCCGAGCGCACTCGGGATGATGGAGAAGGTGTTGGAGATGCCGTCCTGAGCATCGCGGAACGGGAGCTTGGAAACCGAAGACAGCGAAGCGATGGCGCCGTGGCTATCGCGCTTGTGCATGGGGTTAGCACCCGGGGCGAACGGCTGGCCAGCCTTGCGGCCGTCGGGCGTGGAGCCGGTCTTCTTACCGTACACGACGTTGGAGGTAATGGTCAGAACCGAGGTCGTGGGCACGGAGTTGCGGTAGGTGTCGTTCATGCGGATGTACTCCATGAACTGGTGCACAACGTCGTGAGCGATCTGGTCGACGCGGTCGTCGTCGTTACCGTACTTGGGGAACTCACCCTCGGTCTCGAAGTCGACGATGATGCCGTTCTCATCACGGACGGGGTGGACCTTGGCGTACTTGATGGCGGACAGGGAGTCAGCCACGACGGAAAGGCCAGCGATGCCCGTAGCGAACCAGCGGTGCACGTGCTTGTCGTGCAGAGCCATCTGGATGCGCTCGTAGCAATACTTGTCGTGCATGTAGTGAATGATGTTCAGCGAGTTGACGTACACGCCAGCGAGCCACTTCATCATGTCGTTGTACTTGGCCACAACGTCGTCGTAATCGAGCGTATCGCCCTCGACGGCGCGGTACTTGGGGCCGACCTGCTTCTTGGAGACCTCGTCAACACCGCCGTTGAGTGCGTAGAGCAGGCACTTAGCCAGGTTGGCGCGAGCGCCGAAGAACTGCATCTCCTTGCCGATGCGCATGGAGGACACGCAGCAGGCGATGCCGTAGTCGTCGCCGTGGTAAACGCGCATGAGGTCGTCGTTCTCGTACTGGATCGAGGAGCTGGCGACAGAAGTTTTGGCGCAGAACTTCTTGAAGTTCTCGGGCAGACGGGTCGACCACAGAACGGTCATGTTGGGCTCGGGGCTGGTGCCCATGTTCTCGAGCGTGTGCAGATAGCGGTAGCTCATCTTGGTAACGAGCGTACGGCCGTCAACACCCATGCCGCCGATGGACTCGGTGACCCACTGCGGATCGCCGGTAAACAGGGCCTGGTACTCGGGGGTACGGGCAAACTTGACCATGCGGAGCTTCATGATGAAGTGATCCACGAACTCCTGGATCTGCTCCTCAGTGAAGGTACCGTTGGCAAGGTCGCGCTCAGCGTAGATGTCGATGAACGTGGAGGTACGGCCGATGGACATAGCGGCGCCGTTCTGCTCCTTAACGGCAGCGAGGTAGGCGAAGTACATCCACTGGATGGCCTCCTGCGTGTTGGTAGCAGGGTTGGAAATATCGAAACCATAGGTCTCGGCCATCATCTTGAGCTCGCCGAGGGCGCGGATCTGCTCCTGCAGCTCCTCACGGTCGCGGATGTTGTCGGCGGTCATGACCGTCGGGGTGGAAGCCTTCTGGGCCTCCTTGTCCTTGATCAGGTAGTCGACGCCGTACAGGGCAACACGACGGTAGTCGCCGATGATGCGGCCGCGGCCATAGCCATCGGGCAGACCGGTGATGATGTGAGCCGAGCGGCAAGCACGCATCTCGGGGGTGTAAACATCGAAGACGCCGGCGTTGTGAGTCTTGCGCTCGAAGGTGTAGCGCTCGACAACGTTCTCGTCGACCTTGTAGCCGTGCTGGCTGGCAGCCTGGCAAGCGATGCGGATACCGCCGTTGACGTGCAGAGCGCGCTTGAGCGGCTTGTCAGTCTGGAGACCGACGATGGTCTCCTTCTCGCGGTGGGCGTTATCGATGTAGCCAGCGGGGTGGCTCACGATACCCGTAACGGTCTTGGTGTCCATATCGAGGACACCGCCCTGCTCGCGCTCCTTAAGCAGCAGGTCGAGAACCTCGCCCCACAGCTCCTTGGTACGCTCGGTCGGGCCGGCGAGGAACGACTCGTCGCCCTCATAGGGGGTGTAGTTCTTCTGGATGAAGTCTCGGACGTCAACCTCTCCCGTCCAAATGCCTTCTTTGAAGCCTTCCCATGCCTCCTGCATTGTGTAACCACGCTCCTAGTTACGTGTAATGCGGCGCTCTCTCACACCGCTGCTTATTGAATTCTTGAATTTTCGGTTTGCACTACCGGCTTCTTCCGTTCTTCATCACACGTTGGTGCAGGGAAAAACGTTTGTCCACCTTGGAACTGCAACCCAAAACCCAAGATTTCACCCGTTTGAGAAGGATAACATAGCGACCCTCTCCATCTGGGCTGTTATATGTTTCTTTTTTTATATCATAAGGGCGTTTTTAACAAATCCGCAGGAAATGCGAGCGAGAGCAACTACCGTTCACCGATTTGTATGTTATTTTTCCTTGCCTTTGTACGACGTTCGCTCTAGCTGTTATGCCAGCTTTAGCAGGGTAAAGTGTCACAGAGACCCTACAGAGACTGCAGGGCGGCCACAGGATCCCCCGTGGCCGCCCTGTGGCGTGACTAGTTTTTAGTTTTGATTGCCGCTTGGCATTAGGCGGCTGCGGAGGCCTTGTCGGTCGTTGCCTTGCTGTGACCCTGGCCCTCAAAATGCTTGTAGCACCAGCTGGTGACCAGCGGGGTCAAAATAGCCGTCACGATTGCGCAGGCAGCAACCTGTGCCGTAGCCGTCGCGAGCACGGCGCCGCCGTACATGGCCCCGTTGACGCTTGCCATGGCAGCAGGCGTGGCCACATTGGCTCCGGCGCAGCTCGAAATGGCCGCACCTGCGACACCCGTACCGCCCGTGAGCTTATCGACCGCGATGACGGGAATTGCAAAGACCACCGAGCAGATCACGCCGAGCAGAATACCGGGAAGACCGCCATTAATGAGCTGGCCAAAGGTCATGGTCGAGCCCATGGCAAAGAAGACGAGCACGATGATGGCGGAAAGTGCCGGTGCCATCATCTTCTTAAAGCTGGGGAACAGGTTGCCCAGGATAATGCCGACGACGATCGGCAGGATGGCGCCCACGAGCGACCAGCCAATCGGAGCCTGACCGGCGGCGCCGAGCACGATCATCGTGACCGGAGGGCCGACAACGAGCGTGGTGATGGCGACGGCGCCACGCTCGGCCTCGTTGCCCATGGTGCCCATCAGTCCAGCGTACATAGCGTTGTTGGCACCCGTGCAAGCGGCCAGCATCACCATGGCCGAGATGCCAAACAGGTTGTCGTTGAACACATAAAGGATGAGCAGCGACACGGCAACGACCACGATCTGCTTGACGGCGATGATGATGGCGCCGCGGGCAGCGGCGGCAGGAGCACTCTTAAACGAAATCGTCGTACCGACGATGAGCAAAAATGCGCCCACGAGCGGGCCTGCACCCTGCTGGGTCATGCCAAGCGTAAAGCTGCCGAGCGTTTTGAACAGGTCAGGGAACAGCGTGTTGAGCAGGCAGCCCAACAAAAGCGGCACCAAAATATTGGCACCCGGGATGGAGGACATCTTAAAGAACGGCTCCTTTGCCGCCGGCGCCTCCACCGCAGTCGATTCACTCATATATATATCTCCTTTGGATGCATGCGAATCGAAGCCGCACGCGCCTATATCAGAAAGAAGGCGACAACCCCGAGTCGCCAGGGTCGCCGCCAAACGATCACCGCGGGGTATTACCCGTCCAGGACGATGCCGCCGTCGCAGTCACCGATCTCGCCGTTCACGAAGCTGGCGAGGTCGGAAGCGAAGAACAGCACCATCTGCGCAGGCTCGCTGGCCTGGGCGGCGCGGCCCAGAGGAATACCGTTGATGATGCGCTGAGAGTTCTCGTCAGAGAGAATCGAGGTCATATCGGTCAACGTGAGCGACGGGCATACAGCGTTGCAGCGGACACCGAACTTGCCGCCCTCCTTGGCGACTGCCTTGGTCAGGCCGTTGACACCGGCCTTGGAGCTCGCGTAGGCCGCGGTGCCGAGCAGGCCGCCGCCGATCTTGCCAGCAACAGAGCTCACGTTGACGATAGTGCCGGCATGGGCCGCCTTAAAGTGCGGGTACACGGCGTTCATCATAGTGAAGGTACCGTTGAGGTTGATGTCGATGGTGCGACGCCACTCGGTGTCATCGATCTCGTCGAACTTCTTGGTGCTGATGACGCCAGCGCAGTTGATCAGGATGTTGGTTTGCGGCAGGTCCGTAAAAATCTGCTCGACGGTCTCGCGCGCCTTGGGCGCATCGGCAACATCGAGCTGATAGAACTTGTTGCCCTCGCCAAGCTCGGCCACAGCGGCCTCGCCCTTAGCAGCGTTCCTTGCGATGAGCGCGACGTGTCCGCCGCCCGCAACGATACCCTTGGCGATCTCGAGGCCAATGCCCTGAGTGCCACCGGTAACGATCGCGGTTTTACCCGTGAAGTCAAATGCCATGACTCCATCCCCCTTTATGTAAGGTGTCTCCTTGCGGGAAGTTGGAGCATCGCACGTGGCGATTATATGAGTCCCAGTCGTCATGGTGGTGACAACCCCTCGCCTAACCGCGTGCATAATAGTTCTTTGAAACGCTTCAGCAATTGAATGATTTTAAGTCTTAATGCACTCTTAATATTGCCTAGCGGCCAAGTAGATTTTTGGGACATGCCTAGAAATCCACCGAATAGGATGGTTGAGCGGTGGTATCATCTTTCACCGAAAATAGTTTCTAGTGTTAGGGGTTTTCGGTGGAAGATACCGATTTCCGTGAACTTGGGCGCCAGCTCCTTACCGAGTTCGGCAGCATGCATCAGCGCATTTCGCGCTTTGCGGACAAAGCCCTCGGCGGCGAGATGGCCGTCATGCGCGCCCTCATACTCGCCGGCGGTTCGCTCACGCCGAGCGAACTCGCTGATCGCGCCTGGGTCTCGAGTGCCCGCATCGCCAATATCCTACGCGCTCTCGAAGCCAAGGGCTGGGTCGAGCGCGAGCACTCAAAGACCGACCGTCGTCGCGTGCACGTCACGGTGACCGACAAAGGATTCCAGGATCTCGAAATCAAACGTCGGGAATTCGAGGACCGCACCACGGCTTTCCTCGAGCAGCTCGGCGAAACAGATACCCAAGAGATGGTGCGCCTTTTAAGACGTGCCAACGAAATTATCGACCGCAATCAAGAAAGGAGAGATGCCGAGTGAGGATTCTCAAGCTCTTTAAAAAGCATGTCCTGGCACTGTTCGCAGCTATCGTGCTTATCGTAATCAGCTGCAACGCCGATCTGGCGCTGCCTACCTATATGAGCGACATCGTCGACGTGGGCGTGCAACAAGGCGGCATCGCCTCGCCCGTACCCGACACCATCCGCGCCGAATCGCTCGACGACCTCGAACTCTTTATGAGCACCAAGGACGCCAAGACGGTAGAAGCTGCGTTTGGCAAGGCAGACAAAAACGGGATTCGCACGTACAAGGGAACCGAGGATGAGCGCGCCGACGGCAGCAAGCTCGCCGACATTATGAGCCTGCCCGAGACCGTCGTCCTTTCGCTCAACCAAGGCATCGACGCCGACTCCATGGGCGACATGACCGGCACGTCCAGCGAGAAAGACAACACCGCCGCTCAGGCCATGCCCACCCCCGAGCAGATGGCGGCGATGACGCCCGAGCAGCTCGCCGAGATGCAGCAGAAGGCCGCAGCGGCGCAGAACATGCAAAAGCAGATTGATGCCGACGGCGGCAAGATCACCATGAAGAGCCTGCGTCTAGGCGTTGAAGGCGGCCTAATCAACCAGGGCAAGCTCGTCGAGGGCGCCAACGATATGGCAGACAAAATGGGCTCCATGTCGGGCTCCATCGTCACCCAGCGCGCCGTGACCTACGTGCAAGAAGAGTACAAGGCGCAGGGCATCGACCCCGCCGACGTGCAGAACGCCTACCTGGGCCGCATGGCGACCACGATGTTTGGCCTGTGCCTGATCTCACTGGTCGCCACCATCCTGACCGGCGCCGTGGCGTCGCGCACCGCCTGTTCCATCGCACGTGACCTGCGCCGCGAGACCTTCAACAAGGTCATGCACTTCTCGCCGGCCGAGGTGGGCAAGTTTAGCCAGGCCTCGCTCATCACTCGCTGCACCAACGACATTCAGCAGATTCAGATGGCCGCAACCCTGTTTATCCGCATGTGCCTACTGGCGCCCGTCATGGGCATCGTCGCCGTCATGCGCGTCCTGGCCAACCACACCGGCCTGGAGTGGACCATCGCCGTGGCCATCATCGCCGTCTCGGCCGTCGTCGGCGTGCTTATGGGCCTCACCATGCCCAAGTTCAAGAAGATGCAGAGCTTTGTGGACCGTGTGAACCTTACCGCCCGCGAGCTGCTCGACGGTCTTATGCCCATCCGCTCGTTCAACCGCGAGGAGCATGAGCTCGAGCGTTTTGACAAGGCTTCGCTCGACCTGATGACCACGCAGCTCTACACCAACCGAGCCATGAGCTTTATGATGCCGCTCATGATGCTCGTCATGAACTGCATCACCGTGCTTATCGTCTGGTTTGGCGCGCAGGGCGTCTCGGACGGCGTGATGCAGGTCGGCAACATGATGGCGTTTATCTCCTACACCATGCAGATCGTCATGGCGTTTATGATCCTCACCATGGTTTCAGTCATCCTGCCCCGCGCCGAGGTCGCAGCCGAGCGCGTGGAAGAGGTCATCACCTGCCCCACGAGCATCAACGACCCTGCCTCGCCCAAACTGCCTGCTGCCAGCGCGCCGCGCGGTGAGCTCACCTTCCGTGACGTGAGCTTCCAGTATCCCGATGCCCGCGCCGATGTCATCAGCGGCGTGAACTTCACCACGCATGCCGGCCAGATGCTCGGCATCATCGGCTCCACGGGCTCGGGCAAGTCCACGCTCGTACAGCTCATTCCGCGCCTGTACGACGTCACGGGCGGCAGCATTTCGCTCGACGGCATCGACGTACGCGACATGACCCTTTCCGAGCTGCGCCGCCGCATCGGTTACATCCCGCAGCAGGGGCTTCTGTTCTCGGGCACCGTGGAAAGCAACCTTAAGTTTGCCGGCGACATGGTAAGCGACGAGAACATGCACGAGGCCGCGCGCATCGCCCAAGCCGAGGACTTTATCGCCGGGCGTGAGGGCGGTTACGACTCCCCCATCAGCCAGGGCGGCTCCAATGTCTCGGGCGGTCAGCGCCAGCGCCTGGCCATCGCCCGCGCGTTGGCCAAAAAGCCCGAGGTCGTGGTGTTCGATGACTCGTTTAGCGCTCTCGACTACAAGACTGACGCTCGCCTGCGCGAGGAGCTGGCCAAAAACGTTACCGACGCCGCGCTCGTGGTCGTGGCCCAGCGCATTGCGACCATCATGCACGCCGACCAGATCATCGTGCTCGACGACGGTCACGTGGTGGGCACCGGCACGCACGAGGAGCTGCTGCACAGCTGCCCGGCGTACCTGGAAATCGCACAGTCGCAGCTTTCCGCCGAGGAGCTGGGGCTCACCCAAGAAGAAATTGCAGCCGTTATGGAAGGAGGCGAGCACTAATGGCAGACGAGACCAAGACTCAGATTCCCAAGCCCACCCGCCGGCGCGGTCCTATGGGCCGTATGGGTGGCATGGGCCGCGGCGAAAAGGCCAAGGACTTTAAGGGCACCATGCGGCAGTTGCTCGGCTATATCGGTCAGCACAAGGTTGCCGTGTTTGCCGCCGTCGCCTTTGCCGTGTGCTCGGTCGTCTTTAACATTGTGGGGCCCAAGGTGCTCGGCCAGGTTACGACCAAGCTGTTCGAGGGCCTGGTTGCCAAAGTCAACGGTACCGGCGATGTCGACTTTAACTGGATCGCCAAGACGCTCGGCTTTTTGCTCTGCCTGTATCTGGCAAGCTCTGTTTGCAGCCTCATCCAGGGCTGGCTCATGACCGGCGTCACGCAAAAGATTTGTTATCGCATGCGCAAGGAGATCGCCGCCAAGATCGCCGTCGTGCCAATGAGCTACTTTAACGGACACAGCAAGGGCGACGTGCTCAGCCGCATCACCAACGATGTCGATACGCTGGGCCAGTCGCTCAACCAGAGCGTGACGCAGCTTATCACGTCGGTGACGCAGATTATCGGCGTGCTCGTCATGATGCTGTCGATCAGCCTGCCGCTTACCGGCGTCACCGTGCTCACACTGCCGGCCGCCGCGATTATCCTGACCGTGATGATTCACTTCTCGCAGCCGTACTTCCGCGAGCAACAGCAAGTCCTGGGCGCCGTCAATGGCATTATCGAGGAAGACTTTGCCGGCCAGAATGTCATTCAGGTGTTCGACCGCGCCGAGGCCTCAATCGAGGAGTTCGACCGTCAAAACGACCGTCTCTTTATTAGTGGCTGGCGCTCACAGTTCCTGTCGGGCCTGATGATGCCGCTTATGAGCCTGGTGGGCAACATGGGCTACGTGGGCGTCGTCGTGGTGGGCGCGCAGCTCGCGCTGACCGGCAATGCCACGCCCGGCGACATCCAGAGCTTTATCCAGTATGTTCGCAACTTTACGCAGCCGGTGCAGCAGCTGGGCAACGTGAGCAACACGATGCAGTCGATGGCCGCTGCCACCGAGCGCGTCTTTGAGTTCCTGGCCGCGCCCGAGGAGGAGCAGAAGGCCGACGCGCAGATTCCCGAAAAGCGCCCTGGCCATGTGGAGTTTGACCACGTCAAGTTTGGCTACACGCCCGACAAGACCATCATCCACGACTTTAGCTGCGAGGCGCAGCCCGGCCAGACCATCGCCATCGTCGGCCCCACCGGCGCCGGCAAAACCACGCTCATCAAGCTGCTGCAGCGCTTTTACGATGTGGACGGCGGCTCGCTGCGCGTTGAGGGCGTCGACGTGCGCGACTGGGACCGTGCGGCGCTGCGCGGCGAGTTTGCCATGGTGCTGCAGGATACCTGGCTGTTTAACGGCACCATCCGCGAGAACATCCGCTACGGACGCCCCGACGCGAGCGATGCCGAGGTCGAAGCCGCAGCACGCGCCGCACGCTGCGACCACTTTATCCATACGCTCGCCGGCGGCTACGACTTTATGATTAACGAGGAGGGCACTAACCTGTCGCAGGGTCAGCGCCAGCTCGTGACCATCGCCCGTGCCATTTTGGCCGACCGCCCGGCGCTGATTCTGGACGAGGCGACCTCCAACGTCGATACCCGCACCGAGGAGCTCATCCAGCGCGCCATGGATGCGCTGATGCAGGGCCGTACCAGCTTTGTTATCGCGCACCGCCTGTCCACGATCCGCAACGCCGACGTAATCTTGGTGATCCGCGACGGCGACATCGTCGAGAAGGGCACACACGACGAGCTGCTCGCCCAAGGAGGCTTCTACGCCGACCTGTACAACTCGCAGTTCGACGAGGCGGCGTAGATTCGGCCGCAGGGAACGAATGACGCCCGAGAACGGGGGCGCAGGACAACCTGCGCCCCCGCTTTTATTTTGCGGCCCTCGAACCGCCTCCCCCTGGGACCTGATTGACAGCCCCTTCCAAGCAACGTGGCATCATTCCATTCCAGGTCCAGCTGACGTTTCCCCAGATAAAACCTGCCAAAATAAACCTGTCCTTTTTGGCAGGTTTCGGGGTGACAAGGGCTTGCACTTTAGCGTGCGACAGCGGATAATGCCGAGCATTCGACAATCCGCTTATTGCTCTTTCTGTAGATTGAGGAGGCCCCTATGGCCATGGAATTCAAACGCAGGCTGCCGATCCCCATGGAGATCCGCGAGGAAATGCCGCTTTCAGCCGAGCTTACCGCCAAAAAGCAGGCATTTGACGCCGAGGTCGCCAAAATCTTTACCGGCGAGGACGCACGCAAGGTGCTCATCATCGGCCCGTGCTCTGCCGACCGCGAGGACTCGGTACTTGAGTACATGAATCGTCTGGCCAAGACCGCCGAGGAGGTCAAGGACAAGCTCGTCATCATTCCGCGCGTCTACACCAATAAGCCGCGTACCAAGGGTACCGGTTACAAGGGCCTGCTGCACAACCCCAACCCCGAGGCTCCCGACGACCTACTCGAGGGCGTCAAGGCCATCCGCCATATGCACCTGCGCGTTATTGAGGAAACGGGCTTCTTTACCGCCGACGAGATGCTTTATCCGTCTAACTACCAGTACCTCGTTGACCTGCTGAGCTATGTTGCCGTGGGCGCACGCTCGGTCGAGAACCAGGAGCATCGCCTGGTGTCGAGCGGCATTTCGGTGCCCGTCGGCATGAAGAATCCCACTGCCGGCTCTACCACCGTTATGCTCAACTCCATTTACGCCGCGCAGGCGCACCAGAGCTTCATCTTCCGCAACTGGGAGGTCGAGTGCGACGGCAACCCGCTTGCGCACGCTGTCATGCGCGGC
The DNA here is from genome assembly GCA_048187355.1 of Collinsella sp. Taxonomy (GTDB): domain Bacteria; phylum Actinomycetota; class Coriobacteriia; order Coriobacteriales; family Coriobacteriaceae; genus Collinsella. The sequence continues at coordinate 21,727 of DBEZDO010000037.1, read as the reverse complement.
TACATCGGCCTCGACGGTCGCACCTACCCCAACTACCACTACGAGCACCTGGAGCGCCTGGCCGAGCGCTATACCGAGCATGCCGGCTACGCCAATCCGGCAGCGGTCATCGACTGCAACCACGACAACTCGGGCAAGCGCCCGCTGGAGCAGTACCGCATTTGCAAGGAGGTGCTCGACAGCTGCCGCCGCAACGAGTCCATCTCCAAGCTGGTCAAGGGCTTTATGATCGAGTCCTACCTGGAGGACGGCAACCAGCCGGTCGACGGCGGCGTCTTTGGCAAGTCGATCACCGACCCGTGCCTGGGCTGGGAAAAGACCGACTACCTCATCCACGAGATCGCGGAACGTATTTAGTTACGCGGTTTTACCAAACCGCGTAACGACTCGACGCTGCAAACCCGCCAGAACGGCAATCTGCCTTTCAGCTTCGACGGCATGACCAAAAGGTCAATGCCGCCTCGCTTCAAGGCACCTTGCTCGCTCTGGCGGGTTTTCGCTGACGTTTTTCGACCTGCATCGTTGCCAGGGTTGGCACCAATGACTAATGCGGTAACAAGCTACGTCGGTCCGATTGATCGGCTGGGTTTCCGAGGTGCGGCAGATTGCCCTGAAAGAGGAGGGCATAGACCTTAGGGGTCATGCCCGACGATTGAAGGGCAAGGTGCCGTGCCTCGGGAAGACAGACAGTTACGCCGAGGGTTCCTGCTGCGTAATGCAGTGGATATTGCCGCCACCGAAGACGACCTGTTCGGACTGAACGCCGACGCACTTGTAGACGCCCTCGCCCCAGACCTCGTCGTAGATCTTCTGGAGCGTGTCAACGGCAAGCTGGTCGTTCTCGTCGCCGTACTGCGGGACGATAACGCCGTGGTTGGTGACCAGGTAGTTCATGTAGGAGGCGATCAGCGGCTCGTCGGCGACGCGCGGCTCGGCGTTCTCGCCGGCGTCGATGGTGTCGCAGGAAGCCTGATCCATGAACAGCGGGTTCACGGGCATGCAGAGCTTGTAGACCTTCATCTTGCGGCCCTTGGCGTCAACGGCGTTGGAGAGGGTCTCGTAGATGGCGTGGCACTGCTCGTAGAACGGATACTCGGGATCGTCAGTCCAGATGCAGGCCATGACGCCCGGAGCGATGAATGTGGCGACATCATCGATGTGACCGTTGGTCTCCTCGGGGTCGATGCCCTCCTTGACCCAGATGACCTTCTCGACACCCAGGTAATCCTTGAGGTGCTCGTCCATATAGGCGCGAAGTTCCTCGCTCCAGGGCTCGAACTTCCTCTTGAACTTGGGCCAGATGGACTCGGAATCCTCTTCCTCCTCCAGAACCGCAGAGCAGGTGCGGCCCGGGGAAAGCAGGCACTGGTCGGTCACGACCACGGTTCCATCGCCGTCGACGGTGATGGAACCGCCCTCGAGGATCATGTCATCGGGACGATAACGACGACAGCCGGAAAGCTCAGCCATCTTAAGGGCGATCTGCTCGTCCTTGTCCCACGGGAAATAGAGGCCGTCGACAAGACCGCCATAAGCGTTGAAGTGCCAGTGGTTGGCGCGCTTATCGCCCTTACCGTTGATAACAAAAGTGGCAGCGGTGTCGCGGAACCAAGCGTCGTCGGTGGTCATCTCGATAACGGAAACGTTTTCGTCTTCCTCAAAGACGGCCTTGCAGTTAGCGTAGTCGGCCTGGTTGGCGCATATGGTAACCGGGGTGAACTCGGCAATGGCGCGGGCGATGGCGGCATACTGCTTCTGAGCCGGCTTGGCGCCATGGGCCCAGGTATCGGTACGATGGGGCCAGCCCATCCACACGCGATCCTGCGGGGCGAATTCAGCGGGCATAAAGAAGCCGTCGGCCTTGGGGGTGGACTCGGACTCGGTAATCGTACGCATAAGATTTCCTCCAAATCGAACGATCGCTTGCTGCAGGCGGGTTACCCGCAGCCTAAAACCAAGAGGTGGCGGACGCCCGTTCCCCGGCAAAGGTCGGGGCGCCCGGCGCCGGTTTTCACGGAGTCGCACCGGCAAGCGACGACGTAACCTGGCGCGCGGAGACAAAACGCACGAAGGATACGGAAGAGAGATTGGGGCGGGCGGTGGTTACCAGAGCTATCGCTCACACCCACCCCGAGGAATGGTCAAGTGGCGAGGAGGGTTGGAGCCCCGAATCCGGATGCTCTAGTTCTCCTCGGCCTCGGCGGTCTCCTCAACGAGACGCTGAGCAGCTAGTTCAGGGGTGAGACCCTTATACTCGGTCTCGCGACCCTTAGCACTGACGACGCGGACAACCTCGCCAATAAGCAAGAGCACGATGAAGATAACGATCATCGGGACCTTATCGCCAATCTCATCGACAGAGAACGGAATCAGCGTTGCAACGATAGCCAGAATCAGCTCGATGCAGGGAATAGCCAGCATGACCTTCATCATGGCGCCCTTAAACGGGAACGTAAAGATGCGCTCGCGGTTCGGGTCGTTCTTACGAAGGTTGAGGAATGCCGGGAACATCGGGATGTAGGTGAGCAGCAGGAATACAACGGAGGTACCGAAGAGCATCCAGAAGACACCGTTGGAGATGGCGTCGATAGGAACGAGCTGAAGGCACAGCACCAGGGAGGCGACGATGGCGTTGACCAGGTTGGCGCCGTTGGGCATGTCGTCATCCGAGATCATCGAGGCGAAGACCTTGGGCATGTTGCCATGCTCGGCAGCATAACGAGCAACGGAGTTGACGCCGAAGGACCAGGCAGCCATGTTGGCGAACAGGGTGATCAGGAAGGCAATGCAGATGACCTTGAAGATCATGGAGTCGCCCACCATGGTCTGGACAGCGTAGATCATGCCGTAGTCGGGATCGATGGAATCGGCCGGCACAGCAGCGCCGATGCCAAAACCAGCGAACAGGTAGATCACGGCGATAGACAGGCCGCCAACGATGATAGCCTTGGGGATATCGCGAGCGGGATCGGCCATATCGTCGGTCATGGTGCAGATGACCTCGAAGCCCATGAAGTTAAAGATGATGATCGACAGGTAGCCGAGCGCGTTGGTGTTGGTGAGCTCGGGCAGGAAGGTGGCAGCGGACATGTCGTTCGCAAAACCGTTCTCCATGGCATACCAAATACCCAAAGCGCCGACGATAACGGCAACGGCAACCTTGATGATGGCGCCACCGTTCAGGACCCACTCGGAGTCGGCAGCCTTGGAGCGACCCATAAGATAGACGATCCACACAAAGGCAAGGTCGATACCAATCTTGGCAATCAGATTGAACTCGACGCCAAAGACCATGCCCAAAATGTCAGGGAACATGGTGGCCAGCGAGGCAATCCACAGCGGATAGTTAACCCAGTAGTAGTACGAAATGCGAGCACCCCACTTGTCGCCCAGGCCATCGCGCACCCAGTCGTAAATACCACCCTCGCCGTCATAGGTAGTGCCGAGCTCGGCAACGACCATGCCATAAGGGAGCAGGAAGGTCAGAATCAGGAAGATCCACCAGAAGAACTGCTGGTTGCCAATGGCAGCAGCAGGTGCAGCGGCCTCGCAAACGAAGACGACGCAGATGATGGTCGAAATGACCGTCAAGAAGGAAAGCTTCTTCTTTCCGTCGCTCATGATGAGCTCCTTCGCTCAGTCTTGGACAAATCGAGACCCTTAAGATATTAAGACAATTGCCAAGCCTCGGTGAGCGAGCGACAGGAGACGAGCATCCGCCGCCCGCAAACGCGCTTCTACGATGAAGTTACGCGGTTTTGCCAAACCGCGTAACGGCTCGACGCTGCAAGCGCCCCTAGGCGGCAATCTGACGTTCAATCGTCGGTCGCGTACCGAAGTACGCTTCCCTCCTCTTTCACGTCACCTTGCTCGTCTAGGGGCGCTTTCGCTGACTTATGCTCAACCTGCGATTGTTTTGCTTTGAGTCGGCTATTCGCTGTAGCGGGTGGCGATGGCAGCTTGTACCATGCCGGCGCTCATGAGGTAGGTCACCAAGAAGTAGCCACCGTATGCCGCTAGGAAGATTGCACAGGTGAGGCCCACGGTGCCGCCGATGCTCATAGCTCCGAAAATGCTCACCATCTCGATGATCACCTTAAGTGCCACAAAGGAGTGCGCCAGGCCCACTGCCAGCGGGAACAGGAAGAATACCGCTTGTTGCGCCATCACCGAATGGCGAATCTGGCGGTCCTCACAGCCGATCTGTGCCAGCACACGATAGCTGCGGCTGCCGTCGGCCACGTTGGAGAGTTGCTGGATCGACAGAATCGCCGCACATGCAACGACCAATACAAAGCCGATGTAGATGGCTAGGTAGCTAATAAGACCGTTCATTTGCGCTGCTTGCGTGTACATCTCGGAGCGTGTGATAAAGATTCCCCACGACCCCGGCTCCTTGCCGTCAACGAGCAGATTGTCGAGCAGAGTGTATTTAATGCTCTCGTCTGCCTCGGTCGTATCCATCCCCTGTTTGTAGTTAACGAGCAGGCTACTGGAATACGGCTGCAGATTAAGCTGGGACAACAGCTCGTCGGCAACGACGACGGTACCCGGATTACTGCCCATCGCCGAGTTGGCGATGGCGCCGTATCTTCGTCCGACTTATCGGTTGCGGGCTTGAGCGTATGCCCGCCCAAGGTAAGGGCATGGCCGCCAGCCATATACTTGGTGTACAGGTCGACCAGCTCGCCGCCCATATCACATGTGAGCAGATACTGGTTGTGACCGATGTGCACCGGCTCCTCGCCCATCATCTGACGCAGTTTGTTGTACTGGCTCGCCGGCGTCACAAACAGACCCATCGTATCGGCATTGCTACCCCCGAACGCCTTGGGAAGCTTTTCGCCCATGATCTTGCACATCTCACCTGGGGTCACCGAAGGATTCGAGCCGCCAAATGGGTAACTCAGATACGAATCGATCTGCACATGCTCACCGGCAACATCGGCGATATCGACCTTCTTGCCGGTCTCGTCGTTGTTGTCCGCCGACTTGCCCTTGCCGTGCCATGCAGGGTACAAATCGACCGTTGTATCGGCCAACACCATGCGATCGACCTCAGACGGATTGGCATACCCTTTGTACCCTTTGTAGTAGTCGAGCGTATCGGGCGTGTAATAGACATACGTCTGAGACACGTCAACAGGGTTATAGCGCTCCAGGTTTTCATTCATCACGTTGGCAATTGACATACCGCACGTCACCGAGGTGATGGCCAAAAACAGGAGCATCGCGATGACGCCCATCGAAAAGCACACCGTGTTGACCTTGGCCGCAAGCTGGCGCACGGCAAACATGTTGAGGCCGCGCCAATACACGCCGCGCAGGCTCTGCAGCAGCTTGATGAGCATGCCCGAGAGTCCCCAGAACAGGGCAAAGGTGCCCACGGTAACCATAGCGGTCGTAATACCAAACTGGTTCATGGCCTCTTGCAGCTTGCTGTCCGTCGCGGTTAGCGGGAACCCATCACGTAGCAGACGGTAATAGGCCACGCCCACCAGCACCGCGCCCACGGCAAAGATGGCAATCGCGATCCAGGGGTTGCGTGTCTTGATGCTCTCGTTGCGACGCTCGGCACCCATAAGCTCGATGAGTTTGGTACGACGCACGGCGCGGAGGTTCAGCAGTAGCGTGAGCACAAACATTACGAGCATGCAGGCAAGGGTCAGATTGAACGCATGCATCGAGAAAAAGAAGTGGAAATTGGCGATCTGTGTCTTAAAGAGCGAGGCCGTAAAGAACGTCATGAGCTGGGAGAGTCCCACACCCAGCACAATGCCGGCGACAAAGGCCACCACCGAGACAATCACCGTCTCGAGCGCCATGATAGTGGCGACGCGCCCGCGCCCCATGCCGAGCACCTGGTACAGGCCAAACTCCTTCTTGCGGCGTTTCATGATGAAGTTGTTGGCGTACACCATCAAAAAGGCCATGACACCGGCCAAAAAGTACGTCAGGTCGCCGAGCATGCTGCCCATAACCTGCGCCAAGCCCTCTTCATCGATTCCGGCGATGTCGACCTGCATCGAGATGGTGTTAAAAGCATAGAAGACCGTGACGCCCAGGGTGAGCGTCAAAAGGTAGACGAGGTAGTCGCGGCCGGCGCGGCGGACGTTGCCCCAAGCGAGTTTACAGAGCATCGGAGCCCTCACCGCCCATCATGGCAACGACCTCCATAATGCGGTCGAAGAACTCTCGGCGGTCGGTGTCGCCGCGGCGCAGCTCGGTGAAGATCTTGCCGTCGCGAATGAACAGCACACGGCTCGTGTAGCTGGCGGCAAAGCTGTCGTGCGTGACCATGAGCACGGTGGCGCGTAGGCGGCGGTTAAGGGCCTCCAGGCTCTCGAGCAGCAGGCGAGCGCTCTTGGAATCGAGGGCGCCGGTGGGCTCGTCGGCCCTGATCATGGTGGGGTCGGTAACGAGCGCGCGAGCCGCGGCAACGCGCTGCTGCTGACCGCCGGACATCTGGTAGGGATACTTGTCGAGCACCTGACTGATGGACAGGCGCGCTGCCACATCCTGCACGCGGGTCGAGATCTCTGCCGAGTTTGTGCGGGCGATGGTGAGCGGCAGAGCGATGTTCTCGCGTGCCGTGAGCGTATCGAGCAGGTTGGAGTCCTGGAAGATAAAGCCCAGCTCCTCGCGGCGGAACTGCGAGAGCTTGGCCTGCTTCATGCGCGTCACGTCCTGCCCGTTGATGCGGATCGTGCCACTTGTGGCGCTATCGATGGTCGACACGCAGTTGAGCAACGTCGACTTGCCCGAGCCCGAAGCGCCCATGATGCCAACGAACTCGCCGCGGTTGACGGTAAAGCTGACGTCGTTGAGCGCGCGGGTCACGTTGCCCAACGCGCCGTATACCTTTTCGAGATGCGCGACCTCCAGTACCGGGGTCGCCATGTGCGTGGTTTGCATACCGAGTCCTTTCTTGCAATTAGTCTACGGCATCTATAGTCGCAAGAAGACGAGTCGGCTACCATCGATATGGCTTACGCTTGCCTTACCGTTGTGTAAGGTACGGGTAGTCTTTTTGGGACGGGGCTTTTTTAGCTACCCCATCTGAAACCTTCGAAGCATGAGGCGGCATTTGACATAGGGCAGCTAAAAAGCCCCGTCCCAAAAAGACTACCCTGCCACTTGTTGATGTTGAGGGAGGACTCCTGTTGAAGACTGTTCATGTTGCCGCTGGGATCATTCGCAAGGAAGGATCCGACGAGCTACTGGCCGTGCAGCGCGGCTATGGCGACATGCAGGGACTTTGGGAGTTCCCAGGTGGCAAGCTCATGCGCGGCGAGACGCCCGAGGACGCCGTGCGCCGCGAGCTCATGGAAGAGCTGCAGGTGAAGGTCAACAACCTGCGCGATTTCTACACCGTTGAGTATGACTACCCCGATTTTCATCTCTCCATGGAGTGCTACTACTGCTCGCTGGCTAAAGAGTCCGACGAGCCCCAGAAGCACGACCGCCAGCTCGATATCCGCTGGATTCCGCGCACTTCGCTTGCCACGGTGGAATGGATGCCCGCCGATAAGGGGCTTATCGATGCTCTGATTGAGCTGAAGGAAGATCGGCTTGAGACCAACGGCACTGCCAACGACGCCGAGGCCACCACGGCCGACGAGCCCGCCACCAAACCCAAGCGCGCACCGAAGCGCCGCAGCAAAAAGCGTCCCAAGCCTGGCCTGCTGGACGGCATCGACACCTCGGACCTTTCCGCCGACGAACGTGAACTCGTGCGCCGTCGCGCCGCTATAAAAAAGTCCATGAAGGGTAACAAGCGCGCCAACACCAAGCCCGAGCTGCTCGTACGCCAGCGCCTGCGCGCCGCGGGCCTTACGGGCTATCGCTTGGAATGGAAGGTTCCCGGCAAACCCGATATCGCCTTTCCCGGGCGCAAGATCGCCATCTTCGTCAACGGCTGCTTTTGGCATCGCTGCCCCAAGTGCAACCCTAGCCAGCCCAAGCGCAACGTTGAGTTTTGGGAGGCAAAGTTCCGTCGCAACGTCGAGCGCGACCGCGCTGCCATCAACGCACTTACCCAAATGGGCTGGACGCCCATCACCGTCTGGGAATGCGAGCTCAAGAAAGACCGCATCGATGCCACCATGGAAAAGGTCATCGAGCAGGTACGGGCTGCAGAGCCGCAGCGCTAACAGCGAGCATTCACACGCTCCGCACGTCCGCGCCACGTCTACGCCACAAACCTTAGAAAGCCCTTAAGCTCAAAACCTTTCAAGAGTGTTACTCAATAGCCTTGACCTGCGGTTTCATCGTAACACCAAACCAGGTTAAGCCTTTCTTTAGCGCTTCTTTGCAGCAACCGCGGCATAATACTGCCAGCGCACGGGACCTAGCAGCACACCCCGTGCGCAATCTTTTGGTGGACATCGAGGAGGCCGCATAAGCATGCATTCTTCCAACGGCGCAGCACAGCAGCCATCCCTAAATCATGCAAACCTTTTCTCCTTCCCCCCGACACAGAGAAACGGCCTCCTCGACTCCCCCACCACAAAAGCCAAACGCTCAACCGACCAGAGCCACAACTTGCGAGCATCGTTCGAAAGGCTCCAAGCATCCCTAGACAAGGCGTTCCCCGAACAGGCAAGAGCAATCTAAGCCCATCGCGCTTTATACTGATGCCATGCGAAACATGGATCACATAGAATTGCACCGCGGAGGACGCGAAGAAGCGTTTCCCGAGACCGCCGAAGACTGGCCCTATATTGCCGAACGCGCAGAATTCGCTCGCTATCCGGGCAATTCCGTCCCCTGGCACTGGCATTCCGAAGTTGAGCTTTTCTACATGGAGCAGGGAGCGATTGACTATCGAACGCGCGCGGCTCATGAGCACGTACGCTTTGAGGAAGGGTCCGCCGGCTTTATCAACGGCGGCGTTTTGCACAGCACGCTGCAATCACCCAATTCGGCGCCAGCCATTCAAATGCTGCATATCTTTCAGCCGTCGATGCTCGGCGATCCCGCGGGACGTCTCCAAAAGCGCTACATCAACCCATTGCTTCAATGTCGAGGCGTCGATGTGCTCAAATGGTCGCCCACCAACCCCGACGATATGCCCTTTATCGATTTGCTAAAGAGTTCCTTTAACCACGACCTTCAACGGCCGCAGAACGAGATGGCGCTTCGGAATAGCTTGTCAGAGCTCTGGATTCAGATTTACGCCAAGGCCGAACCGCTCTTTTCCTCCGACAACGCCTCTTGGATGACCAACCGCGACGTACAGTTCAAGGCAATCCTGGACTATATCCGCGCAAACTATGCAGCCACTATAGATGTGCCCCAGATGGCATCTGCAGCCGGCGTAAGCGAAAGGGAGTGTTACCGCATTATCGAAGCTTGCGCAGGAACGACCCCGGCGGCATATCTGCGCGCATACCGCGTAAACCGTGCTTGCGAACTTTTGGCACACACCACGCGAACGGTCCAGACAGTCGCGCGCCAATGCGGCTTTATAACAGCAAGCCATCTTGGCCAGGTATTTAAAGAACAAATGGGGTGCACTCCTTCGAGCTATCGAGCAGCGAGGCAGAATCTCGATAGCACCAGGCAGAAATCCCGCTAGCCCTTCTTCTGTCACTGCATCAAACTTGCAGGCAAACAACAGAGAGGAGCAATCATATGAAGCACTTTGACCATATCGCATTTGACGTTGATGGGACATTGGCAGATACAGAAGAAAGCGTTCTATCATCGCTTGTCCAGATTGTCCAAGAAGAAACCGGCAAAACGCTTCCCCGACACGAGCTTGACTTTGCCCTCGGCATACCCGGCAAGGATGCCCTTGAGAAACTTGGGATCTACTCGCAGGCAACGTTGGATCGCTGGTGCCAAGTTGCCGCCAGCTTTAAAAGCACCATCAGCGTGTTTCCAGGTTTGCTTGAAGTCATCGCAACACTCGCCGATAGCGGCTGCAAACTTGGCATCGTCTCCTCACGTGCGCGCGACGAATACGCAAAAGAAATTGCACCCCTTGGTTTCGATAGGTATTTTGAGCACATCATCCTTGTCGAAGACACAACCGAACATAAACCCGCACCCGCACCCATGCTCGAATATCTCCGGCGTACGGGCGCGAATCCTGGCAACGTCGTCTACGTTGGCGACACTGTCTACGACGAACAATGCGCAACTTCGGCAGGGGTCAGTTTTGCCAGAGCGGCATGGGGATCACACCAAGACATCCCAAATGCCACCTACAACCTCGAAACCCCCAACGACCTGCTAACCCTAACAACCAAATAACCCACGCGTCCCACCCTTTCAGCCCCAACGCCACAAGGGCGATTGAGCAGGACGGTTTGGGCGGGTCCCCGTACTTAGTTTCCAAAATCATTCCACAGCGCGAAGGCTTCTTATTATTTTCAGACCTAACGCCACAAGGGCGACGACCTCGAGAAGGTCAACTTGGGAGGGACGAGGGCTTAGTTCCCCAATCTTTCCGCAGGGGGCAAAAAGCCTCGCCGCACGAAGTGCGCAGCGAGGCTTTTTGCATGCCCGAGGACGATTGGGGAACTAAGCCCTCGTCCCTCCCCGGGATATGTAGCGAGTCGGAGTACCCTTGCTGTTACTCTGCTTTGCCCACGGAGTTAAGGTTGGTCATGCGGATCTTAACCAGCTCGGTGATCTCACGCATGCCCTCCTTGGCCGGCTTCTTGGGATCGAAGCAGGCAGGGTTCTCGGCCATGTAGGCCATGAAGCCCTTGGTGTAGGCCTGACGCAGCTCGGTGGCGTAGTTAACCTTGCAGATGCCGTTCTTCACAGCCTCGGCAACCTGCTCATCGGGCACACCGGAGGTGCCGTGCAGAACCAGCGGCACGTCGACGGCGTCGCGGATGGCCTTGACCACGGACTGCTCGATGTGCGGATCGCTCGTGTACACGCCGTGGCTGGTGCCAACGCCAATGGCCAGCGAGGTGCAGCCGGTGCGCTCGACGAACTCCTTGGCCTCGGCAGGATCGGTGTAGGGGCTCTCGCCCTCAACCGCGGGACCGTCGTCCTCCTTGCCGCCAACCTTACCGAGCTCGGCCTCGACGGGCACGCCCATGGCGCGGCCAGCGTCGGCGACGGACTTGGTCAGAGCGATGTTGTCCTCGAAAGACTCGTGCGAGCCGTCGATCATGACAGAGGTGTAGCCAGTGCGGAAAGCCTGCATGCAGCGGTCATAGCCATCGCCGTGATCGAGGTGCAGAGCGACGGGCACGGAAGCGCGCTCGGCGGCAGCCTTGACCATGCCGTAGAAGTAGTCCAGACCAGCGGTCTTGATGGTGCCCGGGGTGGTCTGCATGATGACGGGGGACTTGGTCTCCTCGGCAGCGGCCAGGACGGCCATAACAAACTCGAGGTTCTCGACGTTGAACGCGCCGACGGCGTAGTGGCCGGCCTGAGCGTCCTTGAGCATCTTTTCGGTGGTAACAAGTGCCATGAGCGTTTGCTCCTCTCCCTCGCCCGCATCTGGACATCGGGCGTAGTTGTTCACAAGGCGTTTTACCTTGCGTTTTGCTGCGCCCATTGTATGAAATTCAGCGGCTTTACACGCGCGAGATATTGAGCCCATGCAGGTCAATACCGTCGTTTTTGAAAAGTAAACGGAAGGAATATGAGCCGAGTGGACATGTTCGATATTGAATTTTGGGCGTTCAGCGTCTTTCTTTTATAGAAAAGATAAGTAATCGAAAGGTGTTTTCTTACTCAAAAAGAAAATGAACGAAAATAGAGTCAACACAATTCCTGCAAATTTAGCCGAGAATGGAGCAAGCATGGCCCAAGCCACCAACCGTGCCTTCGCCGACGAACGCCGTACCGCCATTTTGGAAATGCTCGATCATAATGCCTCGGTGCAGGTAGCAGAAATCGCCCAGACCTTTGGCGTGTCCTCCGTCACCGCCCGCGCCGACCTGGACGCGCTCGCCGAAGCAGGCAAGCTGCGCCGCACGCACGGCGGTGCCGTCTCGCTCCACAAACGCCTGACCGTCTCCACGCAGGATCGCCGCATCAACGTCAACGTCGCCGCCAAGCAGGCCATCGCGCAAAGCGCCATCGAGCTCGTCAATGACGGCGACACGTTGCTCGTCGACTCGGGCACCACGGCGCTCGAGTTCGTCCGGCTCCTCGATCAACGCGACGGTATCACCGTCATCACAGCAGACATTACCATTGCCGATTACATCGACGAGAGCATGCCCTCAGTCGATGTCGTCATGCTGGGCGGGGCGTTGCGCAAAGGCCATCGTTATTTGTACGGACCGCTCACTATGCAAGCGCTCCAAATGGTCCATGCCGATCTTGCCGTCATGTGCCCTGGCGCTTTTGTCCCCAGCTGCGGCTTTACGACCGACTTTCCGCAGATGGCCGAGACCAAAGCGGCTATGGTCGGTGCCGCCCGTCAAAGCGTCGCCCTCATGGACGCCAGCAAGGTTAACGGACGCGGCATGTACCGCTTTGCCGAACTCGCCGACGTCGACTCCATCGTGATGGACCGTGACCCCGATAATGCCGTCGCCACCTCAATCGCCGAGATCGTCGACAACGCCCGCCCAAATCTCCTCATCGCCGGCGCTTAAACAAAAACCACCACAAAGGTACCTTTGTGGTGGTTTTGCTCGTTAAAAGCGAGATATCGCTACTTGGACAGCTCGTCAGCAAGGACCTCGATCTGAGCGCGCGAGGCGTCGTTGAGCGAACCCAGCACGGTCACCTTGTTCTGCGCCAGGGTGATGTCCTTCATGCCCTCGAGCTCCTTGGTCATAACCTTGGCAGCGGTGGGCGCCCAGGAGCCGGCCTCGACGAGTGCCACCGTACGGTTCTGATAGGCGTGCTCGGCAAGCGTATGGATAAAGGTGCTCACGAACGGGAAGATCTCGCCCTGATAGGTAATGGAAGCGAGCACCAGACGGTCATAGCGGAACGCATCCTCAACCGCCTCGGCCATATCGTCGCGAGCTAGGTCAAAGACGGAGACCTTCTGACCGCGGGCCTCGAGCGCAGAAGCGAGCTCCTCAACGGCAGCCTTCAGATGACCATACACACTCGCATAGGCAATCGTGATGCCCTCGTCCTCGGGCTGATAGCTCGACCAGGTGTTGTAGGTGTCGAGGTAATAGCCCAGGTTCTCGCTAAGAACAGGACCGTGAAGCGGGCAAATAATCTGGATGTCCAGATTGGCGGCCTTCTTAAGCACGGCCTGCACAAACTTGCCGAACTTTCCCACGATGCCAAAGTAGTAACGGCGCGCTTCGCAAGCCCAGCCCTCGGGATCCTCGATGTCGTTGGCGCCAAACTTGCCAAAGCCGTCGGCGCTAAAGAGCACCTTGTCGGTGGACTCGTAGGAGAAAAGCACCTCGGGCCAGTGCACGTTGGGGGCGCCGACAAACGTCAGGCTGTGACCGCCCAGATCGAGCACGTCGCCATCTTTGACGACCATCTTACGCTCGGGGAAGTCGGTGCCAAAGTAGTTGACCATCATGCGGAAAGCACCCATGCTGGCCACAATCTGCGCCTGGGGATAGCGCTCCATAAAGGCGGCGATACCGGCGGAGTGATCGGGCTCCATATGATGGACAACCAGGTAGTCGGGCGTGCGGCCATCGAGCACGGTCTCGAGGTTACCGAGCCACTCGTCGACAAAGCCAGCGTCGACCGAATCGGCGACAGCGATTTTATCGCCCAAGATAACGTAGCTGTTATATGCCATACCGTTCTCGGACACGTCGTACTGGCCCTCGAACAGGTCAATGTCGTGATCGTTGACGCCAATGTAGCGGATATCCTTGGTGATCTCCATCAGGCAAAGCCTCCTAGATAGACAAAAGAGCTCGTCTATCATAGCACTCGTCTTTAGAGCCACAGCTATCTGCCGGCAACCTTACCGATTGTTATTTAGGCGGAATATACCGCCGTTGACCTGCAAAAACTATACGCGATGAGCTGCCGTGGTATGTCGAACGATGAGCTGGCCGGGAATACGAATAGCAACGGTTTTGCCCGCTGTACCTGCCTCGGGAACCGCATGCTCGAATACCTCGCGTCCGCGCTGATGCAGATCGAATCGCACAGTCGTGAGCTCGTTATGCGCGACAAAGTCGTCGAGCGAGTCATCGACGCCCACCACGCTCACGTCCTCGGGCACGCGCAGACCGCTATCGCGCAGCGCTGCAATCGCGCCATTTGCCATCTGGTCGTTTGCCGCATAGATCGCCGTCATGGTGCGGTCGTTCTCGGCCAGATATCTGCCGGCCTCGTAACCGCTGTTGGCAGACCAGTCGCCCTCGAGCGGCTCTGCCGGCTCGATGTGTTTACGCTCGAGTGCATCCTGCCAACCGGCGCGACGAAATTGCTCGTCGACCGAGAACGACGGGCCACCGATATAGCGAATCTGCTCGTGTCCCAGCTCAAACAGGTGATCCATAAGCAATAGCGAGCAGCCGTAATGGTCGGAATCGACCGTGGTCACGCGCGGATGCGCGTACATGGTGACGATAACCGTGTCAATGCCCGGCAGTGGATTGAACGTCTCAAAATCGGGAGCCATACGGCTCATGCCGATAATGATGCCGTCCACGGGCAGCGCGGCCATACGACGCGTGGCCTCGGCAAGCGAAAACTCCTCGGTCTTGGACATCTCGACCAGCGTGATGGCGCAATTATGCTCGCGAGCAGCGCTGGCGATCCCGTCGATCATTGAGAGGTTGCCAAACTTGGTGACATCGTTGACGCACAGACCGACCGAATGGTAACGGCCGTCGCGCAGCGAGCGACCGGCATAACTCGGACGAAATCCGAGCTCTTGCATAGCGGCCTGCACGCGCTGGCGCGTCTGCTCGTTGACGTTAGGAAGGCCGTTGGCAACGCGCGAAACCGTCTGCTGCGAAACACCGGCAGCGCGGGCAACGTCGGCCATGGAAACCGGGCGCGTACCTGTATCGTTGGAAGGGCGCCTTGCCACAAAATCACCTTCGCTCTCGCAAGATCTGAATAGCGTGAATGTCGGCCCGAGCGGAAGCACGCCCCGCACCGAGGCCCGCTATCGTCGGACGCATGTTAACGTACTCTACTTTTTCTATCAGCGGTTCTTTTGCTCCATATGTCCATACGGCTACACCGTTCACGGCCGAAAATCTACCGATTACCAGATTCTCAGAAATAGATATGCGTTGTGTTATGAGTACGTTAACATACCTATTAACGTGCAGCGCTGCGACCGTCTGGTTTGTGGTGCTCAAAATTGTTAACGTACTCATAATGACACGGACCAATCTCTCCCGCGTCAAGGAAAGGACCCATATGACCGCCCCCGACGAAAAGACACTCACCACGCTCACCAGGCTGTTCGAGGAGGAGTTTGGCCCCATCGGCGACCGCCAGGTGCTCTACGTACACGCGCCCGGGCGTTCCGAGATCAGCGGCAATCACACCGATCACGAGGGCGGTCACGTTATCGCCGGCTCGCTCGATGTCGCCGTCGACGGCATCGCCGTGGCAACCGACTCCAACAAGGTCCGTGTCGCCGACGAGGGCTATCCTACGTTTGAGATCACGCTCGACACGCTGGATGTTCAGGAGTCCGAGAAGGGCACGTCCGCAAGCCTCGTGCGTGGTATGGCCCACGAGGTCGCAGCGCTTGGTGTTGAGCCCAAGGGCTTCGACTTTGCCTTTACCTGCTCCGTCCCTTCGGGCGGCGGTCTTTCGAGTTCTGCTGCTGTCGAGGCGGCATACGGCCGCGCCATGGAAACCCTCTGGGGCTCACCCGCAATTGAGCCCGTCGCACTCGCCCAGATGAGCCAGCGCACCGAGAACAACTACTATGGCAAGCCCTGCGGTCTTATGGACCAGGCCGCCGTTTGCTTGGGCGGCCTTGCCTACATGGACTTTGAGGACCAGGCTCAGCCTAAGACCCAGAAGCTCGAGCTCAACTTTGAGGATCACGGCTATGCGCTCGTGCTCGTTAAGGTCGGCGCCGACCACGTGGCAGCCACCGACGACTACGCCGCCGTTCCGCGCGAGATGCAAGACGTCGCCGCCGAGTTTGGCAAGGCACGCCTGTGCGAGGTAAACGTTGCCGATTTTGACGCCAAGCTCCCCGAGCTGCGCGCCAAGCTGGGCGACCGTGCCTGCCTGCGCGCCGTTCACTACTGGTACGAGAACGGCCTGGTCGATAAGCGCTGGGCGGCCCTGAACGCCGGTGACATTGACCAGTTCCTGGTCCTGACGCGCGAGTCCGGCGCCAGCTCTGCCATGTACCTGCAGAACGTTGTTGCCAAACTGGGTGCCGAGCAACCTTCCATGTACGCGCTTGCTCTTGCCGAGCATGTGCTTGACGGCCGCGGCGCCGTCCGCATCCACGGCGGCGGCTTTGGTGGCACCATCCAGGCCTTTGTGCCGCTCGATCTGGTCGACACCTTCATTACCAAGATGAACGGCTGGCTGGGCAAGGGCTCTGCCCGTCACTACGCCATATCTGACAAGGGGGCTTACGCGGCATGGCTGTAATGACTGACGTGCGCGAGGCCGCGCAGAACCTGATCGAATACGCTATCCACCGATCGATGATCGGCCAGGACGATCGCATCTGGGCATACAACACCATTCTGGAGTGCATAGGCGCCACGGGTCCCGCGCTCAACATGACCTGGGCGCTGCAGAACGAGAAGCTCTCGCTCTTGCACCCCGATACGCTCCCCGATTTTGACCTGGAGGGCACGCTTGCCGCGCTTTCCGAGGTCGCCGTTGCCAGCGGTGCCGCCGAGGACACGGCATCGGGCCGCGACCGCATCGCCATGCGCATCATGGGCGCGCTGATGCCGAGACCTTCGGTTGTAAACGAGGAATTCAACGGCCGCATGGGCGTCAACGAGCCCCGCGCCGCGACCGACTGGTTCTACGGCCTGTGCTGTGACGCCGGTTACGTGCGCCGCGCCGCCATCGCGCGCAACATCAAATGGAGCACTTCCACCAACTGGGGTGACCTGGAGATCACCATCAACCTGTCAAAGCCCGAAAAGGACCCGCGCGATATTGCCGCAGCCGGTGCCGCCAAAAACACGGGCGAGAAGTATCCCGCCTGTCAGCTCTGCATCGAAAACGAGGGCTACCCCGGACGCTCCGCCGCAGCCGACGGCGGCGCTCACCCCGCCCGCCAGAATCTGCGCGTTATCCCCATCCAGCTCGACGGCGAGCGCTGGGGCTTCCAGTACAGCCCGTACGCGTACTTTAACGAGCATTGCATTGCCATGAGCTCCGAGCATCGTCCGATGCACGTGGATCGCAAGAGCCTCTCCTGTTTGCTCGACTTTGTGGACCTGTTCCCGCACTACTTTATCGGCTCCAACGCCGACCTGCCCATCGTGGGCGGCTCGATTCTGTCGCACGACCACTTCCAGGGTGGCGCACACGAGTTCCCCATGATGCATGCCGCCGAGGTCTTGCAGTTTAGCGTGCCCGGTTTTGACCAGGTCAGCGGTACCGTGCTGCGGTGGCCGCTCTCGGTGCTGCGCCTGCGCTCGCATGACCGCGCTCAGCTGCTCGACGCTGCCGAGAAGATTATCCTCGCCTGGCGCGAGTGGACCGATGAGTCGGTTGGCGTCGTCGCGCACACGGCCGACGGCGTAGCGCACAACACCGTGACGCCCGTCATCCGCCGCGTCGACTCCCGCGGCAACGCCGGCGGCGAGATCTACGAGGCCTACCTGGCGCTTCGCTGCAACATCACGACCGACGAGCATTCGCTGGGCGTTTTCCACCCGCATGCCGAGTATCACCACATTAAGAAGGAGAACATCGGCCTGATCGAGGTTATGGGCCTGGCCATTCTTCCGCCGCGCCTGGTTCCCGAGCTCGGCGCTGTCCGCGAGCACCTGCTGGCGGCCAAGGCGGATGCCAGCTACGACCTTGCCGGCGCGCTCGAGGGCGATGATCTTTGCCGCAGCCATGCCGCGTGGGCCGAGGATGTCTATGCCCGCCGTTCCGACGAGCTTACGGCGGACAACGCCATCGATATCCTGCACGAGGAGGTCGGCGTGGTGTTTGGCCACGTGCTCGACAACGCCGGCGTCTTTAAGTGGGACGAAGCCGGCCGCGCCGCCCAACAGCGCTTTATCGACTCACTGTAGAGCACAGACCCGAACGCTCAACGGCAGTCCACACGACATAACCGCCCACACGACAACGGCGCCCGCCGGCAACATCGCCGACGGGCGCCGTTTTTGAGTGTAGTCATTGGGGACGCTCTTAAACGACTAGTCAAACAAGAACGTCCCCAACAACTAATGACTTGAGCGTGGAAAATCTCCCACTTTGAGCTCGTATGGGCACCAAAAGCGGGAGATTATCCACGCTCATTCTATTGGGAGTCGCAACCGCTACAACTCTACGACCTCAACGCTGTTGTAGACCTCGTCCCAGCAGTCCATGACCAGGTGGCCGGTCTTGGGATCCATGGCGTTGAGCTTGCCGCAGGTATTGGCGGTCTTGAGCACGGTGACGTCGTCGGCACCAGCAGCAATGGCATGCGCAAAGCCGGCGATGGTCGAGTCGCCGGAACCCGTCGCGTTCACAGCCGCAATCGCGGGCGTCTTGGCGCGGAACGCGCGGCCCTCATGGAAGCCCACCGAACCGGCAGCGCCCATCGAAACGACAACCCAGGGGATACCGGCAAAACGGTCATCGGCGGCAAGCGCCTCGCGCAGGGCATCGACATCATCGGTCGTAAAGGACGTACCCAGCAGGCCGTTAATCTCGGTCAGATTGGGCTTTACGAGCTCGGGCTTTGCGTCGGACTCCAGTGCGGCCTCCAGCGATGCACCCGAGGTGTCGAGCAGCACCTTGGCGCCCGCCTCCTCGGCGATCTTGACGAGCTCGGCATAGTAGCCGGCATCGACGCCACGCGGCAGCGAGCCCGAAAGCGTCACGACGTCCGCCTTCGCTGCAAGCTCGGCGAACTTGGCCGTAAAGGCCTTGAGCTCGGCCGGGGCGATCTGCGGGCCGCTCTCCAGCAGCTCGGTCTGATTACCCTCGTGCAGAATATTCAGGCAAATACGCGTCTCACCGGCGATGGGCACAAAGTCGTTCTTGACGCCGTCGGCATCCATAAGCTCGGCCATATAGGCACCCATGTGGCCGCCGAGCAGACCGGTCGCGAGCACATCGTCGCCCAACTGCAGCAGCACACGGCTCACGTTGAGGCCCTTGCCGCCAGCGGTCTTTTCGGGCGTCACACGGTTAACATCGTCGATGATCAGCTTGTCGAGCTGATAGCGCGTATCAATCGACGGGTTCATGGTAACGGTCAGAATCATGTTGAACTCCTGTTCCGGGGCGGCATGACCCGCCCCAAACATACGATAACTCGTTAAAGGATCTCGATCTCAAAGCCGCGGGTGACGGTCTCTCCCGGCTTAGCCACCAGGCAGCCGCGCTTGTGCTCCAGGATATCGTCCTCGTCGGAGCAGGTGGACAGACCACCCCACGGTTCAACAGCCACAAAGTCGCCCTCGGGCTTGCTCCACACAATCAGGTACGGCATATCGGGGAACGTCAGGCGCACGCCCTTGTCCTCGGTTTTCTTGGTCAGCGTAACCACGCGGCTCTCGAGCACGTCGAAGATGGTCTCCGCGAAGTCAAAGAGTTCATGGGTAAGCGGCAGGTTCTGGCCGATCATGGGGTTCTTGCTGCGATGCTCAACATCAATCAGGCCCGTCGAGGGAACGGCAGTACAGAGCTCGGCGGCCTCGCGCTGCTCAAAACGGAGCTCGTAGTCGTCATAGGACTCACCCTCGTCGAGCGGGCACTTAAAGCCAGGGTGACCGCCCACAAAGAACGGCATGTCCTCGGTGCCCTCATTGGTCACCTCGTACGACACGGCCACCTTTTCCGAATCAATCGTGTAACGAGCAACGATCTTAAACGGATACGGGTACTGCTCGAGCAACTCGGCATGGTCGGTAGAGCTTAGGCTCAGCGCAACCATGTTGTCGCTCTGTTCCTCGAGCTTCCACTCCTGTTTGCGCGCAAAGCCATGGCGGGCGAGCTTTACCTCGCGGCCGCCCATGGTCGTTGCGTAACCGTCACGAAGGCCACCGCAGATCGGGAAACAAATGGGCGCCTGCCCCGACCAGACCGCCGGATCACCCTGCCACAGGTACTCACGGCCGTTGGCCGCAATAGAAGTGAACGACCCGCCCGCCGTGCTCAGTGCCACGCGGATAGAACCGTTATCAAGAACAAACTCCATAGGAGCCTTCCCTTTCTTACGACAGCCCACCAAGTCAATAGGGCTGATAGAAAACCGGCCCGCGCCCCCTCACAGAAACGCGAGCCGTCAATTGAAAAGCTGCAAATCGCCAAGTACAGCCAAGAGCGAAGCACTCAAGCCAAGCAAGCAAACGTGTTATCGGAGCAGCTCGCCGTACCAGAACACTTCGCAACAACAGCGGTAACCCCACAGGTACCCCCAACGTCAGCGAGAAGTCAGCTGGCGAGGCAAGGTGCCGTGAAGCGAGGCGGCATTGACCTTCTGGTCATGCCGCCGAAGCTGAACGGCAGATTGCCCGCCAGATGGCTTCGCAGCGTCGGCCGGTCCGGCGTTCGGTAGAACGCCGGAACCCCTTAGTCGTGGTATTCGCCGCGGTCCCACTTCTCGAGGAACTCGTCAAAGAAGTGCGGGTCAGCCTGAGCCTCGGCGTCGGCCTTGTTGCAGGCATCGATCTTGGCGATCAGGGCATCGTGCTCGGGGGTCTTCTCGTAGGGCTCCTCCAGGAAGGCAAGCATGATGTCGGCCATCAGGAACTCGCCGGTGATCTTGCCGCCAAAGCCCACGATGTTGGCGTTGAGCTCGCGACGGGCATACAGGGCAGAGGTCATGTCGCGAACCAGGGCGCAACGGGCGCCGGGAACCTTGTTGACGGCGTTGGTGATGCCAATGCCGGTGCCGCACAGGGCCACACCAAAGTCGGCCTTGCCGCTGGCAACAGCCTCGCCCACGGCCTTACCGTAGATGGGGTAGTGCGTACGGGTGTGGCTGTAGGTGCCGCAATCGAGCACCTTGTAGCCAGCCTGCTCCAGGCGGTCGGCCAGATAGATCTTCTCGTCCGTAACGATATGGTCGCAACCGATTGCGATGGTCTTCTTCATCAGAACGTCCTTTCGTCTGAATTCACAAGTTGAGGTAGAAGTTCGAGTTCTCGGTGGCTCTCGTTAGGCCATCTTGTTGAGCATGTCGACACGGATCTGGTGACGGCCGCCGGCGTACTGGGCGCGCAGGAACTCGCGGGCGATCTTCTTGGCGACCTCGGTGCCCACAACGCCCGGGCCCATGGTGACCATGCGCGAGCCGTTGTGCTCGCGGGTCATGTAAGCGGAACGCTCGTCGGAAATGTTGGCGACGACCATGCCCTTAATCTTGACGGCGGCCATATAGGAGCCGACGCCGTACTTATCGAATGCGAAGCCCTGGGAATCCTTGTGCTCCAGCAGGTCCTTGGCAACGGCGGTCGCGGAATCGACAAAGTCCGCGGCAGGGGTCTCAGAATAGTCGACGACCTCGTGACCGTCGGCGATGAGCATCTCCTTGATGGACTCCTTCATCGACATACCGTCGGCATCGGAAGCGATTACAACCCTCATGACATCCTCCTTGAGAGATACGCAGGTGCGTAGTTTCTGTTTGGAAGTGTTGAATCGCGTTCAGGTCCGGGCATCTGAATGTGCGGTTCTTCAC
>DBEZDO010000036.1:0-65443 GCA_048187355.1 Collinsella sp. | reverse complement strand
GCATGGGGATGACCCTGCGGCCCCGCGCGGGCGCCCCCGGTTATACAACCTCTTCGATAGGAGCTTTT
This sequence comes from Collinsella sp., assembly GCA_048187355.1. GTDB lineage: Bacteria > Actinomycetota > Coriobacteriia > Coriobacteriales > Coriobacteriaceae > Collinsella. The sequence continues at coordinate 65,375 of DBEZDO010000036.1, read as the reverse complement.
CCCACATGGCAGACATCGCATTCGAGAAGGACCTCTCCGTCGCCGAGACCGGCATCGAGGGCCTCAAGGTCGTCGACCTCGCCGTCCACGGCGACTCGCGCGGCTGGTTCAAGGAGAACTGGCAGCGCGCCAAGATGACCGCCCTGGGCATCCCGGACCTTAGGGTCGTCCAGAACAACATCTCCTACAACGACAGCCGCGGCGTCACCCGCGGCATCCACGCCGAGCCCTGGGACAAGTTCATCTCCGTGGCGCGCGGCAGCGTCTTCGGCGCCTGGGTGGACCTGCGCGAGGGCAGCGAGACCTACGGGAAGGTGTTCACCTGCACGCTCGACCCGTCCAAGGCCATCTACGTCCCGCGCGGCGTGGGCAACTCCTTCCAGGCCCTGGAGGACGGCACCGCCTACACCTACCTGGTGGACGCCCACTGGTCGCTGGAGCTCAAGAGGACGTACACCTTCGTGAACCTCGCCGACCCCGAGCTCGCCATCGAGTGGCCGATCCCGCTCGATGAGGCCACCGTCTCCGAGGCCGACCTCAACCACCCGATGCTGAAGGACGTCGTCCCAATGGCGCCCAGGCGCACCCTCGTCACCGGCTGCGACGGCCAGCTGGGCCATGCTGTGCGCAGGCTGGCGGAGGAGCGCGGCGTCGCCAAGGACTTCGACTTCTGCGACATCGACACCTTCGATATGTCAGACCCGGACGCCTACACACAGTACGACTGGTCGCTCTACGGCACCGTGATCAACTGCGGCGCCTACACCGCCGTGGATAGGGCGGAGACCGCCGAGGGCCGCGCGACCGCCTGGAAGGCCAACGCGACCGGCCCCGCCCTCCTCGCCCGCACATGCTCTGATCACGGGATCACCCTCGTCCACGTGTCCAGCGACTACGTCTTCGACGGCACCGCCGAGGTGCATGACGAGGACGAGCCCCTCAGCCCGCTGTCCGTCTACGGCCAGACCAAGGCCGCCGGCGACATCGCCGTGGCCGGGTGCCCGCGCCACTACATCATGCGCTCCAGCTGGGTCATCGGCGAGGGCCGCAACTTCGTCAAGACGATGAAGGGCCTGTCCGACCGCGTCGCCGACCCCGAGGACGGGCTCGAGCAGGTCACGGTCGTTGACGACCAGCTGGGCCGCCTGACCTTCACGCGCGACATGGCCGAGGCCATCTTCCACGTGCTGGGGACGCACGCCCCCTACGGCACCTACGACTGCACCGGCTCCGGCACCGTCAAGTCCTGGGCCGATATCGCCCGCGCCGTCTTCGAGGCCGCCAACGGCAACGGGGACAGGGTCGTGCCGGTATCGACCGCCGACTACTACGCGAGCGCCGAGGGCCCCGTCGCCCCGCGCCCGGTCCACTCCGCGCTCGACCTGTCCAAGCTCGAGGCTGCCGGCTTCCACATGCCCGACTGGGAGGAAGAGCTGGGGGAGTACATCAAGACGCTCTAGCCGCTATTAACTTTTCGAGAGTAAAAGCCGCCGTTCTTTAACGGCGGCTTTTCTTGTTGGTGGCTATCTGCGCAGTGGTGCCAATAGTATTTTGCGGAAGATCTACCTCTCGCTTGGCATGGAAGTAGGGTGGCCGGGCTGGTCGTCGTAGGCGTATTTGCTGTACACGTTGACCTCCCACTGCTTTTTTTCGACCTTTGCTACAGAATCTAGGATGAAGCCGGTCGCAAGGCTCAGGCCGCACAGGAACATAAACGAGGCGGCGAGCATAGCGGTGGGGAAGCGCGGGACGAGGCCGGTCTGGAAATATTCGACAACGATGGGCATGCCCAGGGCGAGGCCGAATACCGCGAACAGAAGCGCAACGAGGCTGAAGAACTTCAGCGGGCGGTAGTCCTTGAACAGCGTGCCGATCATCGCAACGACTTTAATGCCGTCGCTCACGGTGTTGAGTTTGGACTCGGAACCCTCGGGACGGTCGCGGTACTCGATGGGCACATCTTTGATGCGCCAGCGGTGGTCGACGGCGTGGATCGAGAGCTCGGTTTCGATCTGAAAGCCCTCGGAAAGCACTGGGAAGGTTTTAACGAACGGGCGGCTTATGGCGCGGTAGCCTGTCATGACGTCATCGAAGCTGTAGCCATAGATCCACTTGATCATGGCGCGGACCAGATTATTGCCAAAGCCGTGGAAGGCACGCTTGTTCTCCTCGGCGTAGGTGCCGTTGGAAAGGCGATCGCCTACGGTCATGTCGGCCGTGCCGTTAAGGATGGGCTCGCAGAGGGCCTTGGCCGCCTCGGCGGGGTAGGTGTCGTCTCCGTCGACCATCAGGTAGCAATCGGCGTCGATATCGCGAAACATCTGGCGGCACACGTTGCCCTTTCCCTGACGGGGCTCAAAGCGGACTGTGGCGCCGTGCTCGGTGGCAATGCGTGAGGTATCGTCCGACGAGTTGTTGTCATAGACATAGACCGTCGCCTGCGGAAGCTCGCGGTGAAAGTCGTCGATGACTTTGCCGATCGTGAGCGCTTCGTTGTAGCAAGGGATGATGACGGCGATGGATTCAGAATTCACTTAATGCTCCTTATACATTCAATCCTAGAAAGTATAGCCGTTTGGGCCTGGCATCCTAAGATGTGGGTTAGTTCTCCAGTTTTGTTGCGCGAATCGTTTGCATGGCCGTCGGGTCTATACTGTTCGTTTGTCAACGATTACGAGTAAAGGAGTTGCATCCGTGTCGGATCAGACAAAGCAACAAGAAACTCGCAGTCTGCCTGCGACGTTTGCTAAGAACGAATTTGAGAAGGACGCGTTTATCCTTCGTCAGCTGGTTACCAAGGATTTTAAGATCAAGTATCGCCGTAGCGTTCTGGGCGTCGCATGGTCGGTGCTCAACCCGCTGCTGATGATGATCGTCATGGCCATCGTGTTCTCGACGATTTTTGGCCAGGGCCGCAATGGCTCAATGACGCCCGAGATGTACCCGCTGTACTTGATCGTGGGTAACATCACCTTTGCTGTCATGTCTGAGTCTACTAACCAGGCCCTGACGTCGATCGTGGGCGCTGCCCCTCTGCTCAAGAAGGTTAAGGTGCACCGCTGGGTTTTCCCGGTGCAGAAGGTGCTCTTCTCGCTGGTCAACTTTGCCTTCTCGCTGGTCGCCGTCGCCATCGTCATGCTGTGGTTCCGCGTTATGCCTTCTTGGCACCTGATTCTGTTGCCGGTTTGCCTGCTGCTGCTTATGTGCTTCTGCATGGGCCTGGGCATGATGCTCTCTGCCCTTACGGTCTTCTTCCGCGACGTTATGCATCTGTGGAGCGTCGTCATTACGGCGTGGACTTACATTACGCCCATCTTCTGGACGACTGACTATATTGCGCAAATGCCGCATCTCGTGCGTATCTTGATGTATGCGAACCCCATGTTCAACTACCTGCAGTTTATGCGCGATATCTTCCTGTTCCAGACTACGCCCTCGCTTATGACGTTTGGTATGTGCGTCGCTTGGGCGGTTCTTGCGCTTATTATTGGCTATACCGTGTTCCATAAGTCCGAGCGCAAATTTATCCTCTACATCTAAGGAGTGCTGTGATGACTGAATCTGTTGTTGATTACAGCGAGCAGCCTCTGGCTGTCGAGGTCGACGACGTCACCATGATCTTTAACATGGCGTCCGAGTCGCTGACCAACCTCAAGGAGTACTTCATTAAGCTTGCCAAGCACGAGCTGTTCTTTGAGGAGTTTAGGGCGCTTAAGCACATCTCGTTTGATATTCATCGCGGCGAGGTTGTGGGTCTGGTCGGCACCAATGGCTCCGGCAAGTCTACGATGCTCAAGATTATCGCTGGCGTTCTTGAGCCTAGCGAGGGCAGCGTTAAGGTGCACGGTAACATCGCGCCGCTGATTGAGCTTGGCGCCGGCTTTGACCCCGAGCTGACCGCCCGCGAGAACATCTATCTGAACGGCGCCCTGCTCGGCTATACCAAGGAGTTCATCGACGCCAACTTTGACGGCATTATCGAGTTCGCTGAGCTGCAGAACTTTGTCGATATGCCGCTTAAGAACTTCTCTTCGGGCATGGTGGCGCGTATCGCCTTTGCAATCGCGACGATTACCGAGCCCGATATTCTGATCGTTGACGAGACGCTGTCCGTCGGTGATGTGTTCTTCCAGCAAAAGTGTGAGGCCCGCATCCAGCACTTTATTCAGAGCGGCGACGTGACGGTTCTGTTCGTTTCGCACTCTATGGAGCAGGTTGAGCGCATCTGCCAGCGTGCCGTTTGGATTGAGAAGGGTGACCTTCGCATGGACGGCCCGGTCGATGAGGTCTGCAAGGCGTATCGCGAGCAGTTCAACTAGGTTATAATTACTTGCGCCTGACAGGCTTGCGCTTGCTTGGGCGTGCGGCTATTTGCTCCATTAGCTCAGTTGGATAGAGCAGGGGACTTCTAATCCCAAGGTCGACGGTTCGAATCCGCCATGGAGCACCATCGTTTGTTAAGCCCGGACCGCTTGGTGGTCTGGGCTTTTTTCATCTTGCTGATGTGGATTGGCCTTTCAGCGACTCCACGCATGGGCGTAGCCTCGGTTTTAAACGTTTTGCGTGGCTTACTGCTCTGCCCTCGAACACTCCGATAAGTCTTTCGCAACCGCATTCAGCGATTACGGCAATAGAACTTAGTGCGGCATTCTAGTCGCATCTTCAACATCCAGAAAATCATTCGTGGCACCAACAAACTCCTGCATGTTCCTGACGATGCGGCCATCGTTATCGATGCGAATCTCAAAACGCTTCCAGGGGAACTTCATGATGTGGTAAAGGGTTACCAGCACATCCTGTTCTTTGCCAATTTTGAGCAGCCAACGGGCGCAGTTATCGCCGCAGGTGGAAGCATTAAAGATCATGTTGGGGAGATTGCGGACAAGCAGGAGCGTCTTTACTCCGCCGGATAACTCGAGCGGGCTGATCGAGCCCAGCTGCTTGCTTATGATGTTGTGAGAGCCGATGAGCTCCGATCCGTTAACGCCTTTAATAATTTGCGCAGCCATGGGGTCTTCGAACCATGAATCCAAGTACGAGTTCCTAAAGTAGGTCTTGGTATCGTAGATGGAGCCGGGGTAATCTCCCAGATGAATGCTCAGCATGCGGGTCTCCAGACATTGTGTGACTGCAACGATTATATGCCAGTAATAAAATGCCGGCAGCAGCGAGATTGCTGCTGCCGGCACTGGCGTTGTAGTCACGCGAATCAGCGTTCGTGAATTGTCACCGTTTGCTTACTTTTCGAGACGCTCCCTCAGCAGCTCCAGGGCATGGGCGTAGCCTTGGAGGCCTTCGCCGGTGATGGTGGCGAAGCAGGCCAGGCGGGCGTAGCTTACCTGGCGGAAGTCCTCGCGGGTCTCGACAGCGCTGATGTGGACCTCCACAGCCGGGATGGCGACGGCTTTAAGGGCATCCAGGATGGCCACGCTGGTGTGCGTGTAGGCAGCCGGGTTGATGACGATGCCGTCGACCTTGCCGTAGGCCTCCTGGATCTTGTCGACGATGCTGCCCTCGTGGTTAGACTGGAAGACCTCGACCTCGTCGAAGCCCTGTGCGGCACCCGCTTCCTGACAGATCTGCACTAAGCGATCGTAGTTGTCGCTGCCGTAGATGCCTGGCTCGCGAATGCCGAGCATGTTGAGGTTGGGGCCGTTAATGACGAGTGCTTTCATGGTTGCTTCCTTTGCGGTTGAAAAACCACCACAAAGGTGCCTGCCCCCTTTGTGGTGGTTTTGGTTAGAGAGCGGGTGGGAGGGTGTCGAGGAGGGCATGGGCGGTGTTGGCGGCGCAGTCGCGTGAGTCGATGATGTAGTCGGCCCAGGCGCGGTAGCGCGGCATGCGCTGTTCCGCCAGCTTATCGATGCCATCGCGGGCGGTGATGGGGCGACCCTTGTGGGCAAGTTCGTCGAGCTTGCGGTTGAGCATCACGATCTGGCTGTTCTGGTGCAGCAGCGGATAGTTTTCGTCGCGCGTGACCACGCCGCCGCCGGTGGAGAGCACCAGGCCGCTGCGCTTGGAGATGTCGGCCAGCGCCGCCGTCTCCTGCTCGCGGAAGGCCGCCTCGCCGCGCTCGACGATAAAGTCGGCGCAGGGCATGCCCAGGCGCTCCTCGAGGGCGCGATCGAGGTCGATGTGCTCGCGTCCCGTGAGCTGGGCGATCTGCTCGCCCACGCGGGTCTTGCCCGAGCCCGGCATGCCGATTAGCGCGATGTTCTGCTCGCGGCGGGACAAGCGCTCCGTTACGTCCAGGATGCGCTCGCGCGGGGTGGCTTGGCTGGTGTAACGCTCGACGGCCTGTGCTGCCTGGGCAACAAGCATGAGCAGACCGCCGATGCAGGGGATCCCGCGGCGCTCGGCCTCGAGCATCAGGCCCGTGCGGGCGGGGTTGTAGACAATGTCGATAACGCCTTCGAGCGCATCGAGCCCTTCGAGCGTGCAAGGCGCGTCGGGGCAATGGGGGAACATGCCGGCAGGTGTGCAGCTGACGAGCAGGGCGGCGTCGGACTGCTGCGCGATGTTGTCGTAGTTAACCTCGCTCGTGCGACCCACGGGCACAACGATGGCGCCCAGGTCTTCCAGCACCATACTTGCCGTGGTACCGGCGCCGCCAGTGGCGCCGAGTACGAGAGCCTTCTTGCCGGCAACCTCCACACCCAGCTCCTCGACTAGGCACTGAAAACCGAAGTAGTCAGTATTATCGCCGCGTAGGCGGCCGTCGGGTAGGCGCGTGATGGTGTTGACGTTGCCCATGCGCTCGGCGAGCGGGCTCAGCTCGTTCAGATACTCCATGACGGCGCGCTTGTAGGGGATGGTCACGTTGGTGCCCTCCCACTCGTCGCCCATCATAAAGGCCGCGAGGTCCTCGGGCTCGCGCTCAAAACGCACGTACTCGAGCCCAGCGAGCTCCTTGTAGATGGTCGGGGTGTAGCTGTGGCCCAGCACACGGCCCAGCACGCCGTAGGGACGGGTTGCGGCGGTATCGGTCATCTAGAGCACCTCCGTGTAGCTGCCAAAGTAGGTGAAGCTCTCGCACACGTCGTCGATGGAATCGAGCAGGTCGTCGAGGGCCTTACTGCCAAAGGGGCAGTCCAGGTCAAAGTAGAACATAAACTCAAAGTCGTGCCCGGGGATGGGACGGCTCTCGAGCTTGATGAGGTTGATGTTGAGCGCGTAGAAGCGCTCGAGTACGCGGTAGAGGGCGCCCGGCTCATTGGCCGTGGTGATCATGAGCGAGGTGCGGTTGGCGCCGGGGTAGACGCGCGGCTCGCGGCTGATGACGACAAAGCGCGTGTAGTTGTTGTCCGAGTCCTGGATATTAGGCTCCAGTACCTCCAAGCCGTAGAGCGCCGCACAGCTGCGCGAGGCGATAGCGGCGACGTCGGTGCGCTCGGAGTTGGCGACCATCTCGGCCGACATGGCGGTGTTGGGGTATTTGGTGGCATGCAGGCCGTGGCCCTCGATAAAGCCGGCGCACTGGGCAATGGCTTGGCCGTGGCTGTAGACCTCGCGCACGTCGGCGAGTTTGGTGTCGGGCTTGGCGAGCAAGTTGTGGTCGATCTTGAGGCGAAGCGAGCGCACGATGTGGAAGTCGAACTGGGCGAGCAGGTCGTAGACGGCGTTGACCGAGCCGGCGGTGGAGTTCTCGATGGGCAGCACGCCAAACTCGCAGAAGCCGTCGCGCACAGCGCGCATAACGCCTTCGAAGGTCTCGAAAAACGCGATGTCGGGCACGTCGAAGAGCTTGCACGCGGCGATTTGACTGTAAGCGCCCTCAACGCCCTGGCAAGCGACGGTGGCAGTTTGAGGGAAGGGCGTGTCGGAGGCTGCAGCCGTGGCGTGGGCCTTTTGCGAGACAGTGATGCCCTTGAGTTCGTTGATGTAGCGCTGCTGCTCGGCCTTGCTCATGCTCATGAGGAGACGGAACAGGGTGATGGTCTGCGCCTCGTAGCGCTCGGGCGCGCGGCTGGCGAGGTTGTTGAGCTTGGAGCGCTCGCGGGCGGGGTCGAAGACGGCCTTGCCCATCTCGATTTTTGACTTGGCGACTTCGGTGGCAATGTCCATGCGCTCGACAAAGCTGTTGAGGAGCGTGGTATCGATGGCATCGATGGCCTGGCGAATATCGGCAAGGTCCATGGAGACCCCTTTCACGTGTCGGTGATTTTTCTGGGACGGGGATTAAAAAATCATTAGGTACACAATGATTTTTTAATCCCCGTCCCAGAAAAATCACTGGGTGGGCGTGGGGGCCGGAGCTGGCCCCCGGAGATTTTTAGCGCTGGGCGGCGTCCTCAAGGAGGGCGTCCCAAATCGCGAGGGCAGCTGCTGCTTCAGCTACGGGGACAGCTCGGGGGACGATACAGGGATCGTGACGGCCGTGCACCGAGAGTTCGGCATTTTCCATGGCGTCCATGTCTACGGTCTGCTGCTCGCGGCCAATTGAGGGCGTCGGCTTTACGGCCATGCGCCACATGACGGGCGCGCCGGTCGAAATACCGCCCAGGATGCCGCCGGCGTTATTGGACTCGACTTCGATCTTTCCGGTCTCGGCGTCGATGCGATACGGATCGTTGTTCTCGCTGCCGCGCATGGCGGCCACGGCAAAGCCCATGCCAAACTCCACGCCCTTTACAGCGGGAATGCCAAACGCGATTTGCGCGATGCGGTTCTCGATGCCGTCGAACATGGGGTCACCGATGCCTGCGGGAAGCCCGTAGATGCCGCACTCCACGATGCCGCCGATGCTGTCGAGCTCGTCGCGCGCGGCCAGAATCTCCTCGCGCATGCGACCGGCAGCGGCAGCGTCAATGCAGGGCAGGTCGTTCGTAAGGATCGCCTTGCGGTCGGCCTCGCGATAGACCATGTCGTCCATGGGCAGGTCGGAGATGCCGCCGATCTGCGCGACGTGCGCCATGACCTTGATGCCACGGGCTTCGAGTGCCTGCAGCGCAATACCGCCGGCGATGCATAAGGGGGCCGTTAGGCGGCCGGAGAAGTGCCCGCCGCCGGCGACGTCGTGCATGTTGTGGTACTTCACACGCGCCGGAAAGTCTGCGTGCCCGGGGCGGGGCTTGCGGCGCAGCTCGGAGTAATCCTTGGAGCGCGTGTTGGTGTTCTCGATAATCGCGGCGATGGGCGCGCCGGTGGTATGTCCATCGACAACACCGGCGATGATGTGGGCGGCGTCGGCCTCGCGGCGTTTGGTCGCGGTCTCGTCGCGACCGGGGGCGCGACGGTCGAGGAAGGCCTGCAGTTTCTCCTGGTCCACGGCGATGCCCGCCGGGATGCCATCGAGCGAGCAGCCGATAGCGGGGGAGTGCGACTGGCCGAAGATGCTTAAGTGCAAGACGTTGCCAAAGGTCGAGGACATGCTATTCCTCCTCGAGCGTGACCTTGCCGCCCAGCAGGCGGTAGTGGTCGAAGAAATCGGGATAGGACTTGTTGACGGCCTCGGCGCCGTGGATCACGACCTCGCCGGTGGCGCGGCTCGCAGCGATGGCGGCCATCATGGCGATGCGGTGGTCGTTGTGCGAATCGACCTCGCCGCCGGTGAAGGCATCGACACCCCTGATGATGAGGTCATCGCCGGCAATGCGCACCTGTGCGCCCAGCGCGGTGAGCTCGCGGGTGGTGGTGACCAGGCGGTCGGATTCCTTGATACGCAGACGGGCGCAATCGCGGATGAACGTGCGGCCCTGAGCCAGCGAGGCCACGGCCGAGATAACGGGCACCAGGTCGGGGATGTCGTGGGCGCTCATCTCAAAGCCGGCGAGCTTGTCGGACTGCACGGTGGCGGCGTTGGTGGAGCGCACGATGCGGGCGCCAAAGCGCGAAAGCGCGGCAAGCACGTTGCGGTCGCCCTGCGCGGAGCTCAGCGACACGCCCTCCACGGTGATGGGGTCGGTGCCGATGGCGCCAGCGCACAACCAAAAGGCGGCGTTGGACCAGTCGCCCTCGACGGCCACGCTGCCGGGCGTGCGGTACGAGCCACTGCTCACGCGGAAGTTCGTGACCTCGGGCTGACCGTCCTTGGCGGGAATGCGCTCGACGTTGACCTCGACGCCAAAGGCCTTCATGGCCTGGATCGTCAGGTTGATGTAGGGGCGGCTCTCAATGAGGCCGGTCACCTGCACGCAGGAGGGCTGGGCGAGCAACGGGGCTGCCAGCAGCAGGCCCGAGATGTACTGCGAGCTCACGTTGCCCGGCAGCACAAAGGTGCCCGGGCGCATGCGTCCGCTCGTCTTGAGCGGAAAACCGCCCAGGCCCTGCAGGTCGCAACCGGCGGCGATAATCTCGTCCGAGAGCGGAGAGAGCGGGCGGGCGCCCAGACGACCCTGGCCCACAAAGGTGGCCTCTGCGCCTAACGCGCAGGCGACGGGCAGCATAAAACGCAGCGTGGAGCCGCTCTCGCCGCAGTCGAGCGTGCCGCCTGCAAGTGCTTTGAGCAGGCCAAACTCAATACTCTTCATGGTGGGGTGGACCTGGAAGCCGTCCTCGACGGTCTCAATGCGAGCACCCAGGGCCGTAAGGCAACGCACCGTAGCCTCGATGTCGGCGCAGGTGGTGTTACAGGTGACGTGTGTCTCGCCGTTGGCAAGCGCAGCGCAGATGATCAGGCGATGCGCCATCGACTTGGACGCGATGGCGGGAACGGTGCCCTTGAGCGGGGACGGGGTGATGCGGGCTAGCATGCGGATGCGTCTCCCTTCTGGCCGAGGCCCTCGGCAATGAGTTCGTGGAAAGTGGAAAGCGGCGTGCGGTCGATGCTGCAACGGCCAATGTCGTGCGGAATTACCAGTTCGATAGTGTCACCGGCGCGCTTTTTGTCGTGGAGTGCCTCGGCAAAGACGGCGTCGGCCGAAAGCTCGCAGCGGGTCTTGAGGCCGTGGCGCGCGCAGAGCTCCTCGATGCGAGCGGGAAGTTCGGCGTCGCAAATGCCGTGCAAGGCCGCGGCGCGCGTGATGATGCCCATACCGATTGACACGCAGTTGCCGTGCCCCAGCTCAAAGTTCTCGCAGGCCTCGACGGCATGTCCGGCGCTGTGTCCAAAGTTGAGGAGCTTTCGCTGGTTGGTTTCGCGCTCGTCGGCAACGACCACGGCGCGCTTGATGTCGATGTTGCGGGCGATGATAAGCGCCACGCGGGCCACATCCTGGTTGAGCAGCTCCAGCGTGAGCGGGGTCTTCTCCAGCTCGGCGAAAAGCTCCGGATCGGCAATCACGGCATGCTTGACGACCTCGCCGCAGCCGTCAGCGAACTGCTCGGGCGTGAGGGTGGCCAGGCACCTCACGTCGGCGATAACCACGCTCGGCTGCCAAAAGACGCCGGCCAAGTTCTTGCCGGCAGCCAGGTCGATGGCCGTCTTGCCGCCCACCGACGAATCCACCATGGCGAGCAGACTCGTGGGGATCTGCACAAACTTGCAGCCGCGCATGTAGGTGGCGGCCACAAAGCCCGCCACGTCGCCCACGACGCCGCCGCCGAGTGCTACGATCACGTCGGAGCGCGAAAGCTCGTGCTCGGCCACAAACTCCAAAATGGCAACATAGGTCTCGGCGCGCTTATGGGCCTCGCCGGCCTCGAAGGTGCAGATGCTCACCTCGTAGCCTGATGCCTCCAGACTCTGCTTAACTGGCATTTGGTAGAGCGGGCCCACGTTGGTGTCCGTCACGATGACGGCCTTGGTGCCGCCGGCAGTGGCGCGCACGAGCGGTCCCGCCTGCTCCAGCAAAAACGTGCCAACATGCACCTGGTAGGGGCGTGCAGTGTCGATATCGATGGTAATCGCCATAAGCTTCGGTCCTTTCGACCTGGCGTGATAGGTGGTCTAGTGGGAGGCCTCGTCGTCGAGCGCGCGCTTGATGCGGTCGCCCTCGGCAAGGAGATTCTCCAGATAGCGCTGGTCGCGGTCCTTAAGGGCGCGGCTGTAGGCGCCGAGCGATTCGATAAGATGGTCGATCTCGAAGGCGAGCGCATCGGCGTCGTCGATCATAAGCTCGGACCACATCTGAGGATTGAGGTGCGCCACGCGGGTGAGATCGCGGTAGCTACCGGCTGAAAAGCCGTGGTGGACCTGGGCGGTCGGGCTCTTTACGTAGGCGTTGGACACCACGTGCGCAAGCTGGCTCGTGAAGGCGATGACGCGGTCGTGCTCGGCGGCGCTGGTCACGCTGAACTTGCCAAAGCCCAAGGGGCGCACCATCTCGCGCACCTGGCCCAAGAGCTCCAGCTTAAGGGCATCGTCTACCGCGGGCGGAACGAGCACCAGGGGAGCGCCCTGGAACAGGTCGGCGCGGGAGTGCGCGTAGCCCGAGAACTGCGTGCCCGCCATGGGGTGCGCGCCCACAAAGTAAAAGCCGTTCTCGCGGGCAAGCTCAAAGGCGCGCTCGCACACGATGCCCTTGACGCCCACCGTGTCGATCACCACGGGGCCCATGATGGCCTCGGTGTCGGTGGCGTCGGCGAGCGCCTGTGCGTGCGCCTCGAGCCACTCGATGCAGGCCTCGGGGTAGCAAGCCAGGACGATGATGTCGCATTCGCCGAGTGTCTTGTCGTTGAGCTCTCCGGCGACAGTGCCCATGCTGGCGGCCGTCATGACATCGCCATCGGGGTCCCACGCCAGCACGCGGACGCCCGCCTGCGCATAGCCGCGGGCAAAGCTGCCGCCGATGAGGCCCAGGCCGACGATGCCGGCGCACTTGGGGCCGCCCTGGTTAACGCGCGCGTTTCTCACCGTACCCATGGGCTACTCCATGGTCTCTTGGCAGACAACCTTGCGGATGGCTCGGATGCGGCGCATGGTGTCGTCGAACTGATCGGGGGTGAGGGCCTGGGCGCCGTCGGACCAGGCGCGGCTCGGCTCGTCGTGGACCTCGATCTCCAGGCCGTTGGCACCGCAGGCGGTCGCGGCGAGCGCCATGGGCTCAACGTAGCGGGTGTAGCCGGTGGCGTGGCTGGGGTCGGCGACGACGGGCAGGTGCGACAGGTGGTGCAGCACCGGCACAGCGTTGAGGTCGAAGGTATTGCGGGTGCGGGTCTCGAAGGTGCGGATACCGCGCTCGCACAGGATGACGTTGTCGTTGCCCTCGCTCATGATGTACTCGGCGGCCATAAGCAGCTCGTCGATCGTGCCGGACATGCCGCGCTTGAGCAGAATCGGGGTCTGGGTCTTGCCGACCTCCTTGAGCAGGGGGAAGTTCTGGGCGTTGCGGGCGCCGATCTGCATGACGTCAATCTTCTTGTCCAAGAAGACCTGCACGTCGCGTGGATCCATGATCTCGGTGACGATCGGCATGTCGAGCTCGGCAGACGCCTCGCACAGCAGGTCGAGGCCGGCGGGGCCCATGCCCTGGTAGGCGTAGGGGGAGGTGCGGGGCTTGTAGGCACCGCCGCGCAGCATCGTGGCACCGGCGGCCTTCACGCGGCGGGCGATGCGGATGAGGTTCTCGCCCTCGACGGAGCACGGGCCGGCGATGACCTGGAACTGATCGCCGCCGATCTTGACGCCGTGGCCGCAGTCGATGACAGAGTCCTCGGGGTGGAACTTGCGGTTGGCACGCTTGAACGGCTCGGAGACGCGCTGCACGCGCTCGACGACGTCCATGGACTCGAGCAGGAACGGGTCGATCTTGGTCGTATCGCCCACCAGGCCGATGATCGTCTCATTCTCGCCGCGCGAGACATCGGTCTTCAGGCCCTTTTTCTCAATCCAGCTGACGATATGGCTGACTGCCTCGTCGCTGGCGCTCTGCTTTAAAATAGCAATCATGGTGTGCCTCTCACCTCGATGGATAACCCTTGCAAAAACGGCCCGCAACGCGAGCCGTGTATATATGGTGCATGAGAGTTTATACTATCTGACTCGCTTTTGCCTTCTAAAGTGGGCCGTTGCACCGCGTCTTCCTCGGAATTGCAAAGCTTTTTCTTTTATTTTGATAGCCCGTGGTGCACTTGGGTATAATGCCATACGTTGGCCCTATTAGCTCAGGGGATTAGAGCGTCTGCCTCCGGAGCAGAAGGCCGTTGGTTCGAATCCAACATGGGGCACCATCGAACGTAAGACCGTCCGAACCTCGCATGGTCCGGGCGGTTTTTCTTATACCGACGCGACGTGATGGGACGTGGTATGGAAGCAACGGATATCGAGCGCGGACTCTCGACCGCCGAGGTCGAGGAGCGCATCGCCGCCGGTAAGATCAACCGCAACATGGAGCTCAAGACCAAGTCGGTCAAAGAGCTCATCATCGAGAACCTCTGCACGCTGTTCAATTTGATCAACGTGATCTTGGCGTTCCTGGTCATTTTGACCGGTTCGTTTAAGAATCTGACGTTCCTGTTTGTGGTGTTCCTCAATACCGCTATTGGCGTCATTCAGTCCATGCGTTCCAAGAAGATGGTCGATAAGCTCACACTTCTGACCTCCAAGAAGGCCATCGCGGTGCGCGACGGTGCCGAGGTGGAGCTCGACTTGGACCAGATCGTGCTCGACGACATCATCCGCCTGGGGCGCGGCGACCAGATTCCCGCTGACGCCGTGGTGGTTTCGGGCGAGGCGCTCGTGAACGAGAGCCTGCTGACGGGCGAGAGCGACCTTATTAAGAAGCAGCCCGGTTCCGAGCTCATGAGCGGCAGCTTTATCGACTCGGGCCTGCTGCGCGCTCGCGTGATCCATGTCGGCGCCGACAACTACGTGGCCAAAATTAATAACGAGGCCAAGTACGTCAAAAAGGTCAATTCCGAGATCATGAACGCGCTTAATGCCATCGTGCACTTTGCGAGCATCATCATGATCCCGCTCGGTTTGGCGTTGTTTGCCTCGAGTGTGAGCGAGCTGTGGGATGCCGCGGGAACCCCGGGCGATAGCGCGCTTTCGTGGTGCTTCTCCGAGCTGTTGGCTGGTCATGTGCCTTCGTCGGCACTGCTGTCCACGGTGGGCGCCCTGCTGGGCATGATTCCGCAGGGCCTGGTGCTGCTGACTTCGTCGGTGCTCGCGATTGCCACGGTGCGTCTGGCGCGTCGCAAGGTGCTGGCACAGCAGCTCTACTGCATCGAGACGGTCGCGCGCGTCGACGTGCTGTGCCTGGACAAGACGGGCACCATTACCTCGGGTCGTATGGAGGTCGAGGGCACGTATCCGCTGCCGGTTGAGGGCGTGAGCCTAGGCGCCAGCTCGGACGAGGCGGCTGTTCCCGTCGATACCACGGTGCTCGATTTCGCGCTGGCTAACGTGGCACGTGCGACTTCGGCCGATGCCAACGAGACCTGCCAGGCGCTGCTCAACTATTACGCCGATCGCCCGGTCGAGGTGTCTGAGCCGCTGTCGGTCATTCCGTTCTCGTCCTCCAAAAAGTGGAGCGGCGCGTCGTTTACGCAGGGCTCCTATGTGATGGGCGCCGCGCAGTTTGTGCTCTCTGATCGTGTGTTTGCCCAGGTCGAGAACCGTGTCGCCGAGCTTGCCGATACCTGCCGCGTGCTCGTGGTGGCCCGTGTTGACGGCTTTACGCCCGATGGCGATATGGTGGGCGAGGCCGAGCCCGTGGGCTTTGTGACCATCCGCGACGAGATTCGTACCTCGGCGGCCGAGACCATCGGCTACTTTAACGAGCAGGGCGTGACCCTCAACGTGATCAGTGGCGACGACCCGCGTACGGTGTCGTCGATCGCGCGCGTGGTGGGCGTGCCGGGGGCGGACGCTTATGTGGACGCCACGACGCTCGATACGCCGGCCAAGCTCGATGCCGCAGTGGACCGCTACCATGTCTTTGGTCGTGTGACCCCGCAGCAGAAGCGCGAGCTCGTGCAGGCGCTCAAGCGCCGCGAGCACACCGTGGCCATGACGGGCGACGGCGTCAACGACGTGCTGGCGCTCAAGGAGGCCGACTGCTCCGTCGCCATGGCGGCCGGCTCCGATGCCGCGCGCAACGTGGCCGAGATCGTACTCGTCGACAACGACTTTGCCTCGATGCCCGCCGTGGTGGCCGAGGGCCGTCGCTCCATTAATAACCTGCAGCGTTCGGCCTCGCTGTTCCTAACCAAGACGCTGTTCTCGATGGGCCTGGCGGCGCTGTCCATCGCGCTGCCGCCGTACCCCTTCGAGCCCATCCAGATGACGCTCATCAACTTCTTCTGCATCGGCGCGCCGGGCTTTGTGTTGGGCCTGGAGCCCAACAATGCTCGCGTGAAGGGGTCGTTCCTGACGAACGTGCTCAAGCGGGCACTGCCGGCGTCGATTGCGGCCATTTTGGCTGCGGCGCTCGATATCTTTGTGGCGCGCGTGTTTGGCTTTAGCCAGCTCACGCTGTCTACGATGTGCCTGCTTACGTCGTGTGCGGCGAGCGTCAGCCTGATCTGGCGCATCTCGCAGCCTCTCACGCCCTTACGTGTGGTGCTCTTTGTGTTTGTAGTCGCCGGCATCCTGACGGGGGTTATCGGATTCCCGAAGCTGCTGTCTATTGCCAACCTGACGATGGGTCAGATGGTTATCTTGGCTGTCATCGTGGTCTTTACCTGCTCGGTGTTCTTTAAGCTCGCCACGATGATGGATTCGCTCAAGCCGCGTCGTCGTCATGCCGCAACTGGTTTTGGCCGCGGTGTGCGCGTCCGCCTGGGTCGCGGTGGCGGCAAGGTGAGCTCGACGGGTTCGACGGCCGAGCGTTTTGCCAAGCGCGTCGCCGCCGACATGGCGCAGCGCCGCGAAGATCGCACCGTTCGCGAGGCCGAGGCCCGCGCGCTCGAGGGCGTGGCCCAGGCCCAGCCCAAGAAAAAGAGGAGTGCCGGAGCCAAGCGCTCTCGCGTGACCAAGTCCGCCCAAGGCATCAAAGTCTCGATGCCAAGCAAAAAGAAGAAGTAGCTACGCGCCCTGGCGATGTTGAATTGGTGCCTTGTTCCTGTGGGGCCGTGGCGATGTTATGCTCTAACCTCGATTGTTTGAATTGCTTCGAAAAGAGGATGCCGTGATCTGCCCGCATTGCCTTAAGACTATCGAGGACGGCGCCTCGTTCTGCCCCTACTGCAACGCCTATGTGGGTCCGGGCGATGGCCCCGAGCACACCGAGTTCGTGTTCTGTGAGGGCTGCGGTGCCCGTCTTTCTCCGCATGATCGCACGTGCCCAAAATGCGGACGCCCTGCTCCGGGTATCCTCTCCGAGGACGCGGCCGCATCCGACCTGGCAGCGGGCCGCACGGCGGGCTTTCCGCGCCTAACGCAAGAGCAGATCGATACCGAGGTGCCGCATGCGCCTGCCTCGGCTGCCGCGGTTCTTTCGGACGCCGCCGATCCTAACGAGACCTGCGTGCTGCCGGCTTTCGATAAGGATTTCGGTATTCCTGAGGTCGATATCCCCACGCCCGTTTCCCTGCGTGACGATGCTCAAAAACCCAAGCGCAAGGTGCATCCCGACGAGGACGCCTATCACAAGCACAAGCGTCATATCCCTAAGCCGCTCATCGTCATCGCGATCCTTGCCTTTGTGTGCGGTGGCGCCTATTGGTTCGTGACGACCGATCCCATGGGTGTCATGCCTGGCTTCTATGACCAGTTTGGCCAGGCCGCGCAGACGACCTTCCCCACGCGCCAAAAGGGCGAGGCGACTGAGGACGATACCAAGCAGGACGATTCTGCCGAGGTGGTCCAGGAAGAAACCGTGCTCGCCGATGATCAGCTCTATTCCAGGCTCGACGGTCTGTATCAGACCATCGTGTCCTACGGTGACGAGGACCAGATCGGCGAGGTCATCGATTCCTTTAACAACGGTTATCTCCGAACGCCGCTGTCCACCCGTCAGGAGCTGTCGCAGAGTGCCTACGCCCTGCGCGACCAGATCAAAAAGACGCAAGATGAGCTCAACAACCTTAAGTACCAGGACGATACGGTCTATGCGGATGACATCGCCCACTTAAAGCAGCTTGCCGAGTGGATGTACGAGCGCGTCGACGTGATCTGCCAGAGCTGGGACATCTCGCTGGCCATTCCCGATGGCGAGTCGATGAGTTCCCACCAAAGCGAGATCCTGGCGCCCATCGCACGGGGCGGCAACAGCGCGCTGAATCAGTACGACGCCAACGTGGGCTCCTGGAAGCCGCAGCAGCGTTCCTAAAATTAGTTCGCCATAGTCGGCATAACCTACGTGCGCAATTGATGTAAGCCTGTGCTTATTGCTACAATTCGTACAAATATGCTTTAAACGCACGAGGAAGGAACCACATGTTTGGTTTTAAGAAAGAGCTCTACACGCCCGAGTATCAGCTTGCCGGCGACGAGTGCGCCGTAATCGAGACGTCGAAGGGTACCATCAAGGTCAAGTTTGACGGCGAGGGCGCTCCCATTCATGTCGCGAACTTCTGCGAGCTTTCCACGATGGGTTTCTACGATGGCCTTAAGTTCCATCGCTATGTTCCCGGCTTCGTCATTCAGGGCGGCGACCCCAATACCCGCGATATGTCCGGCGCCGACGTCGCTGCCGGTCTTGAGGGCCCCGACGGCATGCCCGGTACCGGTGGCCCCGGCTACTGCATCAAGGGCGAGTTTGCCACCAATCCGCGCAACAGCCATGTCGATGGCGCCCTTGCCATGGCACGCTCCATGGACCCCGATTCCGCGGGTTCGCAGTTCTACTTCTGCCTGGGCGCCCAGCATAACCTCGATTCCGGTTACACCGTCTTTGGTACCACGGTCGAGGGTCTCGATGTGATTTCGCAGCTGCGTGCCGGCGACGAGATCGTCCATGTCGAGATCGTTCACGAGTAAAGGGGATTTCCTTGAATAGCCAGCTGATCCAACAGGGCCGCGCCGCTTACCGCGCGGGTGATTTTTCCGCTGCAGCCCAGATGCTTGGGGCGGCAAAGACTCCCGATGAGATTATGGGCGAGGCCGATCACCTTCGTGGTAACGCCTTGATGCACCTGGGCATGTATGCCGAGGCCGCCGAGGCCTACGCCGCCGCCCTCAACGACGGCACCTATGGCAAGCGCGGCGCGCTGCTCACCAACCGCGGCAAGGCGCTCGCCGCCGTGGGCGACTACACGACGGCCGCTCAGGCGTTCTCTGCTGCTACGCAGGACGCTTCTTATGCCACGCCGTTCAAGGCCTATCTGGGCCTGGGTAACGCGCTGTTCCAGTCGGGCGACTATGCCAACGCGGGTACTGCCTTCCGTCAGGCTGCCATCGATGGCGCCAATCCGGCTCCTGCCGCCGCGCTCGGCGAGCTCGGTCGTTGCTTCATCAAGCTCGGCCGTCCGGCGGATGCCGTGGAGACCTACCGCACGGCTATCGACTTTGCCGGCCCCCGCGACGACACGCGTGCGCTCAACGCCGGCATGGGTCAGGCGCTTTCTGCCGCCGGCCGTCCCTCCGACGCACTCGACGCCTTTAACGCCGCTACTGCCGATGGCATCTACCAGCTCACCTCCGAGCAGGCCGATGAGCTTGCCCGCGTGCACGATTCGCTTGCCGCGCTGTCTGCCCAGACGGCTATGGCCACGGCTCCGGCGCCCGCGATGGACGCTCCTGCCGTCGATCCGCTCGATCCTACGGGCGCGACCGGTCAGTTTATGCCCGATCCCTCGGACACCGGCTTCTTTACGCTGTCCGAGTCCGAGATGGTCCAGCAGGACCGTCAGGATCGTAAGCAGGCCAAGGTACGTCGTCGCCATCGCCACACGGGTCTCAAAGTCTTCATCGTGCTGCTTCTGCTCATTTTGATCGCCGCGGGCGGTCTGGGCTTTGCCTACACGCGCGGCTTTGGCTTCCCGTCTCAGGAGTCTGTCGTTACCGATCTGTTCCAGGCTGCCGGCGACGGTGACACCGCAAAGGCCGAGTCTTGCCTGGCATCGAGCCTGTCCGAGGACGCTAAGTCGATGATCATCTCCTCGATTCCGCAGGGTGCCACCGTGTCCGTCGAGGGCATGGATCAGTCCATGACCGAGACGACCGCTAAGGTGAAGGCATCGCTGTCCAAGGGCGGCGAGCAGGAGTACACCGTCAAATTCGTGCGCTCCGACAACCATATCGGCTGGGCCGTTTCCTCGCTCGATATGGATTTCTCGGCTGCTGACAACCAGTAGTGACCTTATGGGATTTAGCTTTGCCCGGCGCTTCACCGCAAGTGAGGTGCCGGGCTTGCGCTAGTATGATGTGCTAGTAGTTTTCCAGCAATCATCCAACACATCAGGAGTTGCGTTGTTTTCTTTGATGGATATGTTCTTCGGTAGCTATGCGGGCGATCTTGCCATCGACCTCGGCACCGCAAATACGCTTGTCTCCGTGCGCGGCAAGGGCATCGTCATTCGCGAGCCCTCTGTTGTCGCCATCGACAAGAACGACGAGCGCATCCTGGCGGTCGGTATCGAGGCAAAGCGCATGCTCGGCCGTACGCCCGGCAACATCGTGGCCGTTCGTCCCCTGAAGGACGGCGTCATCGCCGACTTCGATGTTACCGAGGCCATGCTTCGCTACTTTATCGATAAGGCGTCCGAGAAGCGCTATCCGTGGACCCCGCGTCCGCGCGTTGTCGTCTGCGTTCCCTCCGGCGTCACGTCGGTCGAGAAGCGTGCTGTCTTTGAGGCCACGATCCAGGCTGGCGCTCGCCAGGCCTATCTGATCGAGGAGCCCATGGCTGCCGCTATCGGCGCCGACCTGCCCGTCGAGGAGCCCACCGGCTCCATGGTCATCGACATCGGTGGCGGTACCACCGAGGTTGCCGTTATCGCTATGGGCGGCATCGTCGTCTCGCAGTCCATCCGTATTGCAGGCGACGAGTTCGATCAGGCCATCCTCACGCACGTTCGTGATGCCTACAACCTTGCCATCGGCGAGCGTACGGCAGAGGACATCAAGATCAAGGTCGGCTCCGCTGTGCCGCTCAAGGACGAGCTCGACGTCGAGGTCAACGGTCGCGACGTGATCACCGGTCTGCCCAAGACCGTGCGCATCGAGAGCGAGGAGATTCGTCGCGCGCTCAACAAGCCGCTCGACGAGATGGCCAAGGCCGTCAAGGACGCCCTCGATGCCACGCCGCCCGATCTTGCCTCTGACCTTATGTACTACGGCATTTTGCTGACCGGTGGTGGCGCTCTGCTACGCGGACTCGACGTGCGTCTGCGCGATGAGACCGGCGTTTCGGTCAACGTCAGCCCCACGGCGCTCGATAACGTCGTTAACGGCTGTGCCCGCGTGCTCGAGGCCAATGCGTTTGATGGCGGCTTCGTCCAGACCAATGCTTAATTTCCAAAAGGTGGATTCCATTTGGCACGATCTTCGGGTTTCTCCACAAATCTGAATACCAAGCGACAATCAACGGGTATGCGCCCGTTGATTGTTTTCAGCCTGATTTCGGTGTTGCTGCTCACGTTTTACATCCGCGAGGGCGAGGCAGGGCCGATTCATGCCGTGCGTTCGGGCGTAACGACGATTACCTCGCCGGTGCGTTTTGTGGGCTCGGCCGTGGCGGCTCCCTTCAATGCGATCGGCAACGTGTTCTCTAACCTTACGGCGTCGCAGGACACGCTTGACGAGCTTAAGAAGCAAAACGAGGAGCTGACCTCTAAGGTTGCTGAGCTCTCCGAGGCTCAAAAGACCGCCGAGCGTCTGGAGGGGCTGGTCGGGCTGCAGTCGACCTACAACCTCAAATCGACCGCTGCTCGTATCGTTGGTGCCTCGGGCGATGCCTGGACCTCGACCGTAACCATCGACAAAGGCTCTGCCGACGGCCTTACCATCAACATGTCTGTGACGAGTTCGGCCGGTGTTATCGGTCAGATCATCGAAGTCTCGGCCAAGACGTCCACCGTGCGCCTGATTGGCGACGAGAACTCGGGTGTGTCCGCCATGGTACAGGACACGCGCGCCCAGGGCATGCTGCAGGGTCAGGCTGACGGCACGCTGCGTCTTGAGTATGTGAGCGTCGACTCCGACGTTAAAGTCGGCGACATCATCGTGACCTCGGGCATCGGCGGTGTGTTCCCCAAGGGTCTACCGCTCGGCACCGTCTCGTCGGTTGAGAAATCGGCAAACGACGTGTACTACACCATTGTGGTGCGCGCTCAGACCACGGCCGAGAACAACGAGGAAGTGCTGGTCATTACCTCGCTGACCGACGAACAGTCGGCCTCGGATGAGGACGTGAGCACGGCCAACAGCACGCCGCAGGGAACGTCGCGCGATGCTGCAACCAAGACGAAGGACGAGAGCTCGGATGACAGTTCCGACACGTCCGAGACGACCGATTCCGGCTCGAACGAATAGGGGGCATGTCCATGGATCTACACGAGCAGGGGATGAGCTCCCGCACGTTTGTAATCGCCGCCATCGTATGCGTGCTGCTGCAGGCAGGCCTGGCACCGCAGATCTCCATTGCGGGCGGTCGCGTCAACTTCATGATTATCCTGGTGTGCCTAAGCGTGTTCTCGGGCGACCCGACCCGTGCCGTCGTGTGCGGTTTTTGCAGCGGCTTGTTTTATGACCTGTCCGCTGCCGTGCCGGTGGGCGTTATGTCGCTCCTGCTGACCGTGGGTTCTTTTGCCCTGGTGCACAGCGCCGTCGGTCAGACGGGCGGTACCCCGAGTGCGCGCGGCGTCACTGTGGGCGCCTTCGCGCTCGTCATTAATGTTATCTACAGCATCATCTTGCTGTTTATGGGTTTGGAGACGAGCTTTGTCGTGGCGATCTTCGGCCATGCGCTGCCGTCCTCGATCCTGACGGGTCTGGTTGCCATTCCGTTTTTGATGTCCGGCGTCGTGCCGCAGTCCGGCTATGGATTCTCCGCACGTGGCGGACGCCAGACGGGTATGCGCTTTAAGCCCAAGACCCGCAAGCTCAAATAGGGGAGGCCCGTAGATGTCTTCCCAGATGACGGTTATTATCGCCGGTATCGTGCTGGTTGTGGCCATCGTGGTCGCGCTGGTCATCATGCGTCGAGGCGATTCCCGTTTTACCTACGATACACAGCATGGAACGGCTCCGCGCGCCACCGAGGGCGAGGGCAATACCGCGGCGACCGCCTTTAAGGGCCGCTTTTCCATCCTCACCACGGGTGTGGGCGCGATGTTTGCGGCACTTGCCGTCAAGCTGTGGGGCATGCAGATGGTCTCGTCGGACTATTACGAGAAGCAGGCCAATAGTAATCAGACTCGCACCGTTACCACACGCGCTGTGCGCGGCCGCATCCTCGACCGCAATGGCGTGGCGCTTGTCCAGAACCGTCCCTCACTTGCTGTCGTGGCCTACCGCGACCTTGCCGAGGATGAGGTTCTGGTTCGCCATCTTGCCAACGTGCTTGGAATGCCTTATGTGGCGGTCCTTCGCAATATTCAGGACAATACAGAGGGCGCTCAGAGCCTGCATACCATCGCGACGGACGTCCGTCGCTCCACGGTTGCCTATATCAAGGAACACGCCGGCGAGTTCCCGGGCGTCAAGATTGCCGAGCGTACCGAGCGCCAGTATCCATACGGCGAGACGGCATGCCATATCTTGGGCTATACCGGCACCATTACCTCAGAGCAGCTCGAGGCCCAGAATAAGAAAACCTCTGGCGATGATGATGCTTCTGCTGGCAAGATTACGTACCAGTCGGGCGATATCGTGGGCCAGGCGGGCGTTGAGAGCTACTACGAAAACCTGCTGCAGGGTATTCGTGGCGAGCAGACCGTCAAGGTCGATGCCTCGGGCAATGTGACCGGTCAGGCCGGCGCCGTGCCCGCGAAGGCCGGCTCCGACATTAAGCTCACGCTCGACCTTAAGATCCAACAGGCCTGTGAGACGGCGCTGGCGAGCGCTATCGAGCTTGCCAAGACCACTGGCTACAGCAATGCCGGCAACGGCGCTGTGGTGTGTCTCGATCCCAACAATGGCGAGATCCTGGGCATGGCGAGCCAGCCCAAGTTCGATCCGTCCGTCTTTATCGGCGGCGTCTCAAATGACGTGTGGACCGAGCTCAATGATGACAAGGGTTCGCACCCGCTGCTCAACCGCGCCATTAGCGGACAGTACATGTCGGCCTCGACCATCAAGCCGCTCTCGGCACTGGCCGGTCTTGAGTTTGGAACCTACACTTCAACGCAGACAACCAACTGCACGGGTTATTGGACGGGTCTGGGCAAGGCTTGGGGCAAGCGCTGCTGGCTGACGTCTGGCCACGGCACCATGACGCTGCAGTCGGGTATCGCCAACTCGTGCGACCCCGTCTTCTACGACATGGGTAAGGCGTTCTTTTATGACGAGCAACATCCCGAGGGCCTGCAGGAGGTCTTTCGTCGCTGGGGCCTAGGCAAGACCTGCGGTATCGATCTGCCGAGTGAGGGCGCGGGTCGTATTCCCGATGCCGAGTGGAAAGAGTCATACTTCACCGACGCCTCTGCCGAGGACCGCAAGTGGAATGCCGGCGATATGACCAACATTGCTATCGGCCAGGGCGACATCCTGGTGACGCCCCTGCAGATGGCGTGCGCCTATATGGGTCTTGCCAACGGCGGCAAACAGTACGTGCCTCACGTATTTTTGTCTGCCGTGTCGCGCGATGGCGACGGCGATGCCTATAAGTACAATGGCAAGGGCAAGAAGAAGCGCCTGGAGGCCAAGATCAACAGCGATTCGGATTTGGCTCTTGTTCGCAACGGCATGCACGACGTGATTTACACGGCATCGACGTCCCTGGCGGCGCACTTTGGCACCCTGACGCCGCAGGTATACGGCAAGTCGGGCACGGGCGAGAAAAGTGGCGAGGACGAATACGCGTGGTTCTGCGCCTATGCACCGGCCGATGATCCCAAGTATGTCATCGCTACCGTCCTGGAGCAGGGCGGCGGTGGCTCAGATACCGCGATGCATGTCGTGCGCGACGTGCTCGGCGTGATTTATGACGAGCCCGATACCTCTTCGGCCTCGGGCGATTCTTCGGTTCGATAGGAGGTTGCGATGGATTTTTCTCCGGCGGATCTGTTCCGTTCAACCAAGACCGGCTCTCGCAGCAGCCTGGACCGCGTCAACAAGCAACTTTCGGCCTCGCGCGGCACGTTTCGCCAAAAGGTGCATATCGGTGTGCTCGTGGCTACTGTGGCGCTCGTCGCCTACGGTGCCATCATTATCTGGTCGGCTTCGCAGTTTAAGGCCGATGCTTCGTTCTCGCGCCATTTGCTGGGAATTGGCATCGGCACGGTGCTGGCGGTGCTGGTCTGGCGCTCCGACCTGCGCGGTATTTCCAATTTCTCGACGGCGTTGCTCGTCATCGACCTGATCGTGATCTTCTCGCCCAAGATTCCGGGTCTGTCCTATACGGGCGGTCTGGGCATGACGGGCTGGATCAAGATTCCCGGTATCGGCTTGACGTTCCAGCCGGTTGAGCTTGCCAAGCTCATCACCATCTTCTTTATTGCTACGCTTGGCTCGCAGTATAACGGTCGCATCGATACCGTTCGCGACTACGTCAAGCTCTGCGGCATGCTGTCCATTCCGTTTTTGGCCGTCGTTGCCATGGGTGACCTGGGCTCGGGCCTGGTCGTGCTGGTTTCGGGCGCCATCGTCATCTGCATGAGCGGTGCACGCCGCGAATGGGTGCTGTCGACCCTGGCCCTGCTCGTGGGCCTGGTGGCCCTCGTCCTGGCGCTCGATTCGGTCTTTGATTCGCTGCTCGGCCACGATGTGCTCATCAAGCAGTATCAGATGAACCGTCTGACGGTCTTTATCGACCCCGATAATGCCGATTCGGACGATGCCTACAACCTGCAGCAGTCGCTTATCGCCGTTGGCTCGGGCGGCTTCTTTGGTAAGGGTTTGGGCCATGCGACGCAGTCGGCCGGCGGCTTTCTGCCTGAGTTCCACACCGACTTCGTCTTCGCCTTCCTGTCCGAGACCTTTGGTTTTTGCGGTTCCTTTTTTCTCCTGTGCCTCTACGTGCTGCTGATCTTTTCGACGATTCGCGTCGCCTTTAAGTGCGAGTCGCTGTTTTTGCGTCTTTCGTGTGTGGGCATCGTTGGCATGTGGGCGTTCCAGACTTTCGAAAACATCGGCATGTGCATCGGCATGATGCCGATTACCGGTATTCCGCTACCGTTTATTAGCTTCGGTTCGTCTTCGATGATGATTCAGCTGCTGACGGTGGGTATCGTACAATCCATATGGCGGCATCGTTCGGGCGCCGCGTAACCGCTGGAGGGGTTTGCTATGAAAATTCCCGTAGATAAGCTGACCCGCGCTTTTAAGATGGGCGCGTCCGTTAAGAAGGATTCCGATACGCCGGTGCGCGTCTCGGTCTATCTGGATTCGTCCGCCTCGCGCTTTCTGGCCGAGACGGTGCGTGACGCCTTTGTGCCGCAGACGACCTCGGGCATTGTGCGCGTCGAGCGTCTGGGGGAGGAGCGAATTGCTCCAAAGACCGATACCGATGTGGTGCTGGTGCTCTCGTGTGGTTCCGACCGCTTGGAGAGTGCCGTGCAGGAGCTCGTGATCGCCGGCGCGCCCGTGTGCGTGCTTGCCGAGTCTGCTGTGGAGGTGCCGTTTATCGAGGAGTCCACGCCCATGCTCGGCGTGGTAGCGGCAACCGATAAGACGTATCTGCTCGAGACGCTTGCCCGCTGGATTCTCGATCGCACCGACAAGGAAACGGCTTTTGCGGCGAACTTTGCCTTCATGCGCATCGCGGCGGCCAACCGTATCATCACCTCGTGCGCGCTCACCAATATGGCGACCGGTGCACTGGTGTTTTTGCCGGGCGCCGATTATCCCGTTATGGCGCTGGCGCAGGTGGGCATGCTCTTTGAGCTCGCTGCCGTCTTTGGACGCGGCATTAAACCCGAGCGTGGCTACGAGGTCGCCGGCGTGCTTGCCGGCGGTCTTGTGATCCGTGCGGTCACCCGCGCGCTCGTCAAGCAGACGCCGCATATTGGGTTTGCCGTCAAGGCGCTCACTGCTGCCGCGGGCACCTATGGCATGGGCCGTGCGCTCGTTTCGCTCTACGAGCGCGATGTCGACTACAGCCGTGCCAATGAGGTAGTCACTGCCATGTTTTCCCGCGTTCGCGATCTTGTGACCACGGTCGCGGGCGCTACCCGTCCTATGGCGTCCTACCAGGACGCATCAGATCTCGCTGCTTAGGGGTTTTCCGTTGCGCGTTCCGCACCAAGATTGTTTTCATTTAATTGAGCCGTTGCTCGCCAAGGTCGAGAAGCCGAGCCGCTATATCGATCACGAGTGGGGCACGCTTTCCAAGGCCGATGCCGACTACCGTTGCTGCCTGATCTACCCGGATGTGTACGAGGTTGGTCTGCCCAACCAGGGCATCGCCATCCTCTACAACATCCTTAACCAGGCCGAGGGCATCTCCTGCGAGCGCGGCTATGTGCCGTGGCCCGATATGGGTGACGCCATGCGCGAGGCGGGTATTCCGCTGCTGTCGCTCGAGGGTGCAGCGCCGGTCGCTTCGTTTGATATCGTCGGCCTGCATGTGCCGCACGAGATGGCGGTGACGAACTTCCTCGAGGCACTCGACCTCGCTGGCATTCCGCTGTTAGCGGCCGACCGTACCGAGGACGACCCCATTATCATCGCCGGCGGCCCCTCGGTGTACAACCCCGAGCCGTACGCGGCCTTCTTCGATGCCATCCTCATCGGTGAGGGCGAGGAATCGCTGCTCGAGACCTGCCAGCTGCATCGCCGCCTGCGTGACGAAGGGGTCCCGCGCGCGCAGATTGTCGAGCAGCTTGCATCCATTGCCGGCAACTACGTGCCGTCGCTCTATGAGGTTCGTCACGACGAGCCCTGCTCGCCGCATGGCTACACCGTGCCGCGTGAGGGCAAGGATGCGCCGACCGTGGTCTACAAGCGCGTCGTCGAGGATTTCGGCGCCACGAATCCGCTGTCGCAGTCGTGCGTGCCCTATGCACAGCTGGTTCACGACCGCCTGTCTATCGAGATCCTGCGCGGCTGCGCCCGCGGCTGTCGTTTTTGCCAGGCCGGCATGACGTATCGCCCGGTGCGCGAGCGCTCGGCCGACCAGATCGTCTCGTCGGTGATTCAGGGTCTGGAAAAGACCGGCTATGACGAGGTGTCGCTGACCTCGCTTTCCACGACCGACCACTCCTGCATTCGCGACGTGCTCGGCAGGCTCAACCGTCGCCTGGAGGATACGGGTATACGCGTGTCTATTCCGTCGCAGCGCCTGGATTCGTTTGGCGTGGATATGGCCGAGTCGGTTGCCGGCGAAAAGAAGGGCGGCCTGACGTTCGCACCCGAGGCCGGCAGCCAGCGCATGCGCGACATCATTAACAAGAACGTGACCGAGGAGGACCTGGACCGTGCGGCCAAGGCGGCCTTCGAGGCCGGCTGGAACCGCATGAAGCTCTACTTTATGATGGGCCTTCCCGGCGAGCGCGACGAGGACATCGTGGCCATCGCCAATCTGGCCGATCACGTGCTGGAGCTCGGTCGTTCCGTGGTGCCCAAGGCTCGTCGCGGCTCGATCTCGGTGTCGATCTCGGTTTCGGTCTTTATCCCCAAGGCTGCCACGCCGTTCCAGTGGTGCCCGCAGCTCGACTACGACGACGTCAAGCGTCGCCAGAAGCTGCTTATCACGAGCGTTCGCAACCGTGCCGTCCGCGTGCATTACCACGATGCCGAGACCTCGCTCATCGAGGCCGCGCTGTCCCGCGCCGGTCGTGACATGACGCCCGTCATCATCGACGCTTGGCGCTCGGGCTCTCGCTTTGACGCCTGGGTAGAGCATTTCTCGCTCGATAACTGGAAGGAGGCTGCTGCCAAAAACGGCATCGACCTCAATGAGCTCGTGCACCTGCCCTACGAGTTGGACTGGCGCCTGCCGTGGGAGCACGTGAGCCCCGGCTGCACGCGCGGCTTCCTCGAGCGCGAGTACCGTCGCTCGCTCGAGGGCGTCACGACTCCCGACTGCACCCGCACGTCGTGCACCGGCTGCGGGATCTGCCCCACGCTCCACGCCAAGAATGTATTGATGGGTGATCGCGCATGAGTGAGCGCCTGACCGACAACCCCTCGCTCTTTAGGCTTCGTGTTCGCTATGGCAAGCGCGATCGCCTTAAGTACCTGGGCCATCTCGAAGTGATCCATACCATTGAGCGCATCGTGCGCCGTGCGGGACTTCCCTATGCCGTCACGCAGGGCTTCTCTCCGCACATGCGCGTGGGCTTCTCTTCGGCGCTGCCGGTTGGTACGTCGTCGACCTGCGAGTGGTATGACCTGTTTATGACCGAGTTCGTGGCGCTCGACGAGGCGTTTGGGCGCCTGGCTGCGGCGTCTCCGGCCGATCTGGCGCCCATCGAGGCGGCGTACATCGACGTGCGCACGCCGGCGTTGACGGCGCAGCTCACGCGCCTGTCGTATCGCATCGACCTGCACTTGGATCCCGAGGCGCCCGTAAGCGCCGACGAGGTGCGTCGTGCGATCGACACGCTGCGCGCGGGCCACGGCATCGACTACGCGCGCGGCAAAAAGAGCAAGCGCTTGGATTTGGATCACACGCTCGTGGGCTATGAGCTCACGGCGGGGGAGCGCCCGGACCATTTGGTGCTCATGCTCGACACCCATGCCGACAACGAGGGCTCCATGCGTCCGGAAATTTTGCTTTCTGCTGCTGATGTTTTGTTGCAGGGCTTGACCCCGGGCGTGGATGCACCTATCGTTTCCACCGGTATGCAAGACCTCGTGACCATCTGCTCCTACGATGTCGAGCGTCAGAATCAAGCATGCGAGGACGACGAGGGCCGACTCGTCAGCCCCATACCTGTGCGAACTTGTGGATTTGCTCCACATACTCGTTGACGGGGGTATTTTCGCCTGCTACTATATTCGGCTGTTGCACTAACTGATGCATGAAGGGCAAGTAAACATGTACGCAATCGTTAACACGGGCGGCAAGCAGTACAAGGTCGCCACCGACGATGTCATCACCGTCGAGAAGATCGAGGGCAATGAGGGCGACAAGGTCACCCTGCCGGTTATCTTCCTCAACGATGGTAAGAAGATCGTCACCGATCCCGACAAGCTGGCCAAGGCCAAGGTTACCGCTCAGATCGTTGAGCAGTTCAAGGGCGAGAAGCAGCTGGTCTTCAAGTTCCACAAGCGCAAGCGCTATCGTCGTCTGAAGGGTCACCGTCAGCAGCTCACCAAGCTGAAGATCGTGAAGGTTCAGGCTACCTCCCGCGCCAAGAAGGCTGTCAAGGCAGAGGCTGAGGCTGTTGCCGAGGCTCCCGTCGCCGAGTAGATTACACTCGTAACGAAAGAGTAGGTATACACAATGGCACACAAAAAAGGACTCGGTTCCTCCCGTAATGGCCGTGACTCCCGCGGTCAGCGCCTTGGCACGAAGCGCTATGCCGGCCAGACGGTAACCACGGGCACGATTCTCGTCCGTCAGCACGGCACGCACATCCACCCGGGTGAGAACGTTGGCCGTGGTAAGGACGACACGCTGTTCGCGCTGGTCGACGGTACCGTTGAGTTCCACAAGGGTATCAAGCACAGGGTCAGCGTACGCCCGCTCGCGAACGCGTAATTCACCCTTCATAGAGCACATATGTGGGAGGCACTTGAGTTTTAGGATTCAAGGGTCTCCCTCTTTTTTGTAGGAGGCGATTCTGTTGTCACAGTTCACCGATATCAGCCGCATTAACGTGTGCGGCGGCGACGGCGGAGCCGGATGCATGTCGTTTAGGCGCGAGGCATTTGTCCCCAAGGGCGGCCCCGATGGCGGCGACGGCGGTCGTGGCGGCAATGTCGTCATCCAGGCCGATGCTCAGCTGTCTTCGCTGATCGATTACCGCTTTAAGCATCACTTTCGCGCCGAGCGCGGCACGCACGGGCAGGGTGCCCGTCGTAACGGCAAGAGCGGCGAGGACCTGATTCTCAAGGTCCCTATGGGTACCGTGGTGCGCGAGCTCGACCCCGAGACGCAGACCCCGATGTTCGAGATTGCCGATCTGGTGCATGATGGCGAGCGCGTTGTCGTGGCCCCTGGTGGCGCCGGTGGTCTCGGCAATACGCACTTTGTGACGTCGGTGCGCCGCGCGCCCGCGTTCGCCCAGCTGGGCGAGCCGGCCGAGGAGCACTGGATTGAGCTCGAGATGAAGCTCATGGCCGATGCCGCGCTCGTGGGCTTCCCCTCGGTGGGTAAGTCATCTCTCATCGCGCGCATGAGTGCCGCCCGCCCCAAGATCGCCGACTACCCGTTTACCACGCTCGTGCCGAATCTCGGCATGGTGCGTGCCGGCGAATATTCTTACGTCGTTGCCGACGTTCCCGGTTTGATCGAGGGCGCGAGCGAGGGCAAGGGCCTGGGTCACCAGTTCCTGCGCCACATTGAGCGTACGGCTCTGATCATGCATGTCGTCGACATGACGGGTGGTTTTGAGGATCGCGATCCGGTCGAGGATTATCGCATCATCAACCGCGAGCTCGAGCAGTATGGCGCCGAGCTTTCGGAGCGTCCGCAGATCGTTGTTGCCAACAAGTGCGACGCGCCGGGCACGGCCGATAAGATTGCCGACCTCAAGCGCGCAGCGCTCGACGATGGACATATGTTCTTTGCCGTGTCTGCCGTGACGGGCGCCGGCCTCAACACGCTGATGCTTGCCGTGGGCGAGCAGGTGGCTAAGCTGCGCGCCGAGTTGGCTGTCTCCGATGAGCCGGTCGTTCTGCGCGACGATGAATGGGAGCGCCGCCGCCTGCAGCGCGAGAAGCGTTTCCGCATTGTCCAGGAAGAGCCCGGTGCCTTCCGCGTGGTCGGTCGTGCCATTGAGCGCATGGTCATTCAGACCGACTGGGAAAACGAGGAAGCCGTCATTTACCTGCAGCATAAGTTTGCGCGTATGGGTGTTGACGATGCGCTCGAGAAGGCCGGTTGCCGTGCGGGCGACGAGGTTCGCATTTGCCAGCGCGCCTTTGACTTTGAGGGCGCTGAGGACTTCTCGGAGTACGAGGAGCTCGAGGATGCTGGCGAGGACGTTGCCGTTGAGGCCATTGACGTGACCGATGCTGCGGATGAGGGCGTCGAGGTTGTTGATGCGGCGGATGCCGCGGACGATACCGAGACACCGGAGGGCGAGTAAGCCATGTCGCTGCGCGGTGGAATCGGTTTGCCCGAGCTTCCTCTAGAGGACGGGCAGGAGTTTAGGCTCGGTATTATGGGTGGCACCTTTGATCCCATCCATTACGGGCACCTGGTGACCGCCGAGCAGGCGCGCGAGTCGCTCGACTTGGACGCTGTGCTCTTTATGCCGGCGGGCTCTCCTGCCTTTAAGCTTGACAAGCCGGTGACGCCTGCCGAGGACCGTTATGCCATGACGGTCCTCGCCACCGCTGCGAACCCGGCCTTTTTGGCGAGCCGGTTCGAGATCGACCGCCCGGGCGTAACCTATACGGCCGATACGCTTCATGCCCTTCGCGACTTTTACCCGCCGCAGGTAAAGCTCTACTTTATTACGGGCGCCGACGCGATTATCGATATTGTGACTTGGCATGATGCCGAACGAATCGCTGAGCTTGCTACCTTTATTGCGGCGACGCGACCGGGCTTTGATATCGATACGGCCCGGGCGCGAATCAAAGAGTCGGGCCTGCCGTTTGACGTGCGGTATATCCAGATTCCGGCGCTGGCGATTAGCTCGACCAACATTCGTAAGCGAGTTGCCCGTGGCATGAGCGTGCGCTATCTTACGAGCGAGTCCGTGCTCGGCTATATTCGCAAACGCGGGTTGTATGCCGATCTGGGTCAAGAAGATTTTGAGTGATGGGGGTCTACGTTGTCGGTAGAGGATCAGTTTGAGGGCGATGAGCGCGCGCTGCTCAAGCGCATTCAAGAGCTGCTCGATGTGCGTATGAAGGATAAGCGCAAGCGCTACATGCATTCGCTGGGTGTTGCCGAGACCGCGCTCCATCTGGCCGAGGTGTATGGCGTCGACCGCTTTGATGCCGCCGCCGCCGGCCTGATTCACGACTGGGACAAAGTGCTCTCCGACGACGAGCTGGTCACGCGCGCTCTGCATTACGGCATTAAGATTGCCGGCTCTCCGTCTGCTGCGACGCCGCTTTTGCATGGCCCGGTTGCCGCCTATGAGCTTCCGCAGCTTTTTCCCGAGCTGTCGCCGGCGGTCTTTCAAGCTGTCGACCGTCACACCGTGGGCGCCTGCGACATGACGCCGCTCGATATGGTGGTCTTTGTGGCCGATGCCATCGAACCCAACCGCCATGGTGATTATGCCCACGCGCTGCGCAAGATGGTGGGGGAGTCGACGCTCGACGAGTTGTTCTTCTCCTGTTTTGCGCAGGGTCTGGTCTACGTTATCCAGTCCGGGCGCTATCTTTATCCCACGGCTATTACGATTTACAACCATTACGCCCAGCTGCGCTAGCTCGGGTGCGTCTAGAAAGAGGTATTCCATGGCCGACGAGACCATGACCGACGAGCAGATTCTTGAAGGTGTGGAGCACAAGAGCTTCGTTGCCACGTCCGACCGCACCGCCGCCTCGCTGTCCGCGAGCGGTGTCGCCGCCGAGGATGTCGCCCGCGCCGCTGCGCAGGCCGCCTACGACAAGAAGGGCGAGGACGTTCAGGTGCTCGATCTGACTGAGCTCTCCGACGTGTGCGACTACTTTGTGCTCGCTACCGGTACCAATAACCGTCAGGTCGATTCTATCGTCGACGAGATCGAGGAGAAAGTCGCCGAGGCTTGCGGTGAGCACCCGTTCTCCATCGAGGGCCGCGAGCAGAAGACCTGGATGCTCATGGACTACGGCTCGGTCGTCGTCCACGTCTTCACCCCCGAGGCCCGCGACTTCTACCGTCTCGAGAAGCTCTGGGGCGACGCCCCCCAGCTCCCCCTCAACCTCCTCTAGGATCTTATTTGGGCTGGGGCTTTTTTAGCTACCCTTATCCGTTTGCCGGGCAGTTGCGGTTTTCCGCACCTGCCCGGTTTCCTTTTGACCAAAGGCGGTTAATCGTTGAAGCGGGATTGGCGGCCGAAGGATAGGGCGGTGTCGCCGAATTTGTCTCGGACGGCATCGATGGCGACGGAGAGGTCGCGGCGGTCGCTGGATTGGGCTCCGCGGTCATCGATCTCGCAGAACAGGTCGGTTTGGATGCCGCCTTGGTGGTTGAAGTCGCTCATGCCGATACCCGCCAGACGCACGTGCATGCCTTCTTGCCAGATATTGTCGAGCAGCTCGAGCGCTACGGCCACAAAGATATTCTCGTCGTCGGTGGGGTGGGGCAAGCGGCGCCGTGCCGTGCGTCCGCTGCCGTAAGAGTATTTGAGCTTGAGAGTTACGGTTCCGCCCGTCAGTCCCTGACGGCGCAGGCGGCGCCCAACCGACTCGCCGAGCAGCGCGATCGCCGCCTCGATATCCCCACGCTCAGTCAAATCCTTCGCAAAGGTGCGCTCATTGCTCACCGATTTAACTTCACGTTGCTCATCCAGGCTGGTGACCTCGGATACTTCGAGCCCCAAGGCACGTTGACGCATGCACTCGCCATTCACGCCAAAGATTGCAGTCAGGGTGGACTCTGGCGCGCGTGAAAGCTCGCCGAGTGTATAAATGCGCATGCGACGCAGTCGCTCCTCGGCCGAACGCCCGATTCCGCTCATGGCGGACACGGGCAGCGCGGCCAAAAACCGCTGTTCCGTACCGGGGCGCACAATGGTCAAACCAAACGGCTTGTCGCGCTCGCTTGCGATTTTGGCCACGGTCTTGTTGCACCCAACGCCGATGGAGCACGTCACCCCCAGCGCCGCAACGCGGTCGCTTATACGCCGCGCAACCAGCAGCGGATCCTCGGGCGCAAAGCGGCCCGGTGTGATATCGATAAAGGCCTCGTCGATGGACACGCGCTCCACGCGCGGTGTCTCATCGGCAAGAATCGCCATGACCTGCGCGCTCACCTCACGGTAGCGATCAAAGTGTCCGTGCGTCCAAATGGCCTGCGGGCACAGGCGCCGCGCCTCGGCCGAGGCCATGGCAGAATGTACGCCAAAGCGACGTGCCTCGTACGAACACGTGGACACGACGCCGCGTGACTCGGCGTCTCCGCCCACGATGAGCGGCTTTCCGCGCCATTCGGGATGGTCGAGCATCTCCACACTCGCAAAAAATGCATCGAGGTCCATCAGGCCCACCGCCGGACCCGTCCAGGGCGGCGGCGTGACGCCCGCAGCATCCTCATAACCGTATGTATGTTCGCGTCTTTCCATGTCATGAGTATACCGCGCAGCTCATGTGGGGTGCGTGTATGTGCTTGCAAATCGCGAATTCTTGTCTAAGATATGGATTTGCCCTCGACTACACCGAAGAAGTTGGTCTCACGGACTTCACCTGCCCGCGTCGATGGCGTATTATGTTCAACTGTTTGTTTGTAGTTGCAGCCTAAAGCTGCTTGGTTGGAGGAGTTTCCTTTGGCAGTCAAGATTCGCCTTGCTCGTCACGGCGCTAAGAAGCGTCCGTACTACCGTGTCGTCGTCGCCGATTCCCGCGCCCCGCGTGACGGTCGTATCATCGAGGAGGTTGGCCGCTACAACCCGATGACCGCCCCCAAGACCATCAACCTCGACCTCGAGAAGATTGCTGACTGGCAGTCCAAGGGCGCTCAGCTCACCGACGCCGTCGCCGCTCTGGTCAAGGCCGCCAACGAGGGTGAGAAGACCGAGACCGTCGTCAAGAAGTCCAAGAAGCAGCTCGCCAAAGAGGCCGAGGCCGCTAAGGCTGCCGCTGAGGCCGCTGAGGGCGCCGAGGAGTAAATCGTGCCTGAGGTTGACGCTGCACAGCTCGAGGGTGAGGCAATGCTCTCAGATCGCATCGCCGATCTCGTCGAATATCTCGTTGTTCAGATCGTCGACGACCCGGATTCCGTGAGCCTCGAGGTCATCGATGGCGACGACGCCTCCACGATTGAGGTTTCGGTTGCCGAGGATGACGTCGCTAAGGTCATCGGCCGTCGTGGCCGTACCATCAAGGCCATTCGCACGCTCGCCCGTGCACTGGCCGCTCGCCTCGACACTGCTGTCGAGGTAGAGGTTCTGGGCTAGGACCTTGAGGTCCCAGTACAAAAACATCGCCCGTGTGGTCAAGCCGCACGGAAGGAAGGGGGAGGTCCTCGCGCAGCCGCTGCGGGGGCTTCCTTCTGTATTGGAGCCGGGTATGCGTGTCGCCTTGACGCCGCCGGCGCTCAAGCGCGACCGCTTTTGCACGGTCGTGTCCGTCACCGATACGGGCGATGGCGATCTGGTCTCGTTTGAGGGCATAGACGACTTGACGGCCGCCGAGGGCATCACCGGATGCTACGTGCTAGCAAATCGTGACGACTTTGAGCTCGATTCGCTCGACGCTGCCTACACCGACCTGATGGGTCGCGAGGTGGTCGACGAGCGCTTTGGCTCGCTCGGCACGATTGTCGAGATCATGTCGACGCCCGCCAACGATGTTTGGGTTGTCGAGAGCGATCGGTACGGCGAGGTGCTGATTCCCGTGATCGAGCAGGTTGTGCTCGATCTTCCCGACATGGGAACAATTTCCGTCCACGTTATGGACGGCTTGATCGATATGGACAAGTAGGGAGGACAGCATGCTGATTGAGACCCTTTCGGTCTTTCCCGAGATGTTTGAGCCCGTCATGTCCACGTCGATTTTGGGCCGTGCCCGCAAGGCCGGCCTTTTTGATTTTAAGGCGTATAACCTGCGCGACTGGACGCACGACCGCCATCGCACCGTCGATGACGAGCCGTATGGCGGCGGGCAGGGCATGCTCATGAAGGTCGAGCCCATTGCCGAGGCAATTGAGGCTATTAGCTCCGAGGGTCCCAAGCCCACCGTGGTGTTCTTCACCCCCTGCGGCGAGCCCTTTACGCAGCATGTGGCCGAGCGCCTGCTCAAAAGCGAGCGCCTGCTGTTTGTGTGCAGCCGTTACGAGGGCGTCGACGAGCGCGCATATGCGTATGCCGATGAGCGTCTGTCGATCGGCGACTACGTGCTTACGGGCGGCGAGCTGCCCGCTATGGTCGTGGCCGATGCCGTCGTACGGCTCATTCCCGGAGCCTTGGGCGACGAGATGAGCAATGTGGACGAGTCCTTCTCGACCGCCGAGGACGGTGGCCTGCTCGAGTACGCGCAGTACACCCGTCCCGCCGAGTTCAATGGTGAGGGCGTACCTCCAGTACTCGTAAGCGGCGACCACGCCAAGGTCGATGCCTGGCGTCGTAAGAACGCCATCGAGCGTACCTGTCGCTGGCGTCCCGATCTTATCGAGACGGCTCACCTTACGCCCGAGGAGCGCGCGTACGCGCAGGAGATCCTGGACGCTTCGTATTCGCAGAGCGAGGAGTGAGAATGGTTCCATCGCAGCATTCCGTGCTAAAGGGTGCGTTTGAGTGGGTCGTGGTTGTCGCGATCGCACTGGTCGCCACCTTCTTGATTCGCTCATTTGTGGTCGAACCCTTTGTGGTACCCACCGGTTCCATGGAGTCCACGATCGAGATCGGCGATCAGATCCTGGCGCAAAAGGTGAGCCTTGAGCTCGGTCAGCCTGTCAAACAGGGCGATATCGTGGTGTTCCACAACCCCGACGGCACCTCTGAGCACGATGTTCTTGTCAAGCGCGTCATCGCCACGGCCGGCCAGACGGTCGACCTGCAGGACGGCAAGGTCGTCGTCGACGGCCAGGCGCTCGATGAGGACTATACGACCGGCATGAGCTGGCCGCTTTCCGTCCAGGCGCCCGCTGCCCAGGTGAGCTATCCCTACACCGTCCCTGACGACTGTGTGTGGGTGATGGGCGACAACCGCGAGAACTCTGCTGACTCCCGCTACTTTGGCCCGGTCGACCGCTCCGAATTAATCGCCGTGGCGCTTGTGCGCTACTGGCCGCTCAACCGTATCGGCGCTATCGGCTAAAAACCGCTATAGTACAGTACCTAACCGTGTAATCGTTTCGACGAGGGGATATTAGAGGCATGAACGCTTCATCGCTTTCCTTCCAAGACATCATCCTGCGCCTCCAGCAGTACTGGGGCGAGCAGGGCTGCGTCATTATGCAGCCCTATGACTCCGAGGTCGGTGCCGGTACCTTCCATACCGCGACCACGCTGCGCTCGCTCGGTCCCGCCGAGTGGCGCACTTGCTATGCGCAGCCCTGCCGCCGTCCCGCCGACGGCCGCTACGGCGAGAACCCCAACCGCATGCAGCACTACTATCAGTTCCAGGTGCTCATCAAGCCCTCGCCGGTCAACGCCCAGGAGCTTTACCTGGGGTCTCTTGCCGCTATCGGTCTGGACCCCAACGACCATGACGTCCGTTTTGTCGAGGACGACTGGGAGAGCCCGACGCTGGGCGCCTGGGGCCTTGGCTGGGAGGTCTGGCTCAACGGCATGGAGGTCACGCAGTTTACGTACTTCCAGCAGGTGGGCGGCATCGAGGTCGATCCTGTGCCCGTCGAGATTACCTATGGTCTGGAGCGCATCGCCATGTACGCTCAGGGCGTCAACTCCGTCTACGACCTGGTGTGGAGCTATCTGCCCGATGGCACGCCGATGACCTATGGCGACGTGTTCCTGGAGAACGAGCGCGAGTTTAGCGCCTACAACTTTGAGGTCGCCAACGTCGAGATGATGCGTCAGAAGTTTGACGACTACGAGGCCGAGTGCCACTCCTGCCTTGAGCGCAAGCTGCCGCTGCCCGCTTACGACTGCGTCATGAAGTGCAGCCATGCCTTCAACCTACTCGATGCCCGCGGCGCACTGTCCGCGGTCGAGCGTGCCAACTACATCCTGCGCGTCCGCGCCGTCGCCAAGGCGTGCTGCGAGGCCTATATGGCCGAGGTCGCCGGAGTCAACGAGAATGCCGACCAGGAAGGCGAGGTGGCGTAAGCCATGGCAGACGCTAAGGATTTCCTGTTTGAGATCGGTACGGAGGAAATGCCCTCCGCACCGCTGAACAATGCCGTCAAGCAGCTTGGCACCATGATTGCCAAGGGTCTCGACGAGGCCGGTCTGGCCCACGGCGAGGTCCGCGTGGTCTCGAGCCCGCGTCGCCTGGCTGCGCTCGTTGCCGACGTCGCCACCGCGACCGATGAGGTTCACGAGGTCAAGCGTGGCCCCGCGGCCAACATTGCCTTCGACGCCGACGGAAACGCCACCAAGGCCGCCCAGGGCTTCGCCCGCAAGTGCGGTGTGGCTGCCGAGGACCTGGTCCGTCGCGAGGACACCGACGGCCGTGAGTACGTCTTTGCCGAGAAGAACATCCCTTCCGCCCCGGCCACCCCGATCCTGACGGCCCTGTGCGAGAAGACCATCGCCGGCCTGCAGTGGCCCAATTACCGCTCTCAGCGCTGGGGTCACGAGCACGCCACGTTCGTGCGTCCGGTCCGCTGGATCTGCTGCCTTCTGGGTGAGGACGTTGTGCCTGTGTCCTTTGCCGACGTGACGAGTGGCAACACCACGCGCGGACATCGCGTTCTGGGCCCCGGTGACCATACGGTCGCCAGCCCCGCCGTCTACGAGCAGGTGCTCGAGGACGCCGGCGTGCTCTCTGCCGAGCGTCGTCGTGAGGCTATCCTTGCCGGTATCGCCGAGGTCGAGGCTGCGCGCCCCGGCTGCCACGTCGATACGCCCAAGAAGGTCTTTGAGGAGGTCATCAACCTCTGCGAGTGGCCGACGGTGCTCGTCGGCACCTTCGATGAGGAGTTCCTCAAGGTCCCGCACGAGATCATCTGTGAGTCCATGCTCACCAACCAGCGCTACTTCCCGATCTATGACGGCGAGGGCAAGCTCACGCGTGAGTTCGTTGTCGTCTCCAACAGCAAGCCCGAGAATGCCGAGCGTGTGATCGACGGCAACGAGCGTGTCGTGCGCGCCCGCCTGGACGACGCCAAGTTCTTCTACGAGGAGGATCTGAAGATCTCCCTCGACGAGTTCCGTGAGCGTCTGGCCAAGGTCGCCTTCCAGGAGAAGCTCGGCAGCGTGCTCGCCAAGTCCGAGCGTATTGAGCAGCTCGCGCTCGCTATTGCCCGTGAGGCTCACCTGGGTGCCCACCTGGCCGCCGACGCCGCTCGCGCCGCGCACCTGTGCAAGGCCGACCTGGTGTCCAACGCCGTCGTCGAGTTCACGAGCCAGCAGGGCGTGATGGGCGGTTACTACGCTACCGCGATGGGGGAGAACGACGAGGTCGCTCATGCTATCCGCGATCACTATCGTCCCCGTTTTGCTGGCGACGAGTTGCCCGAGGGCACCGCTGGCTGCATCGTGGCCTGCGCCGACAAGCTCGATACCATTGCCGGCATCTTTGCCATCGGCGAGCCCCCGACCGGCTCTTCCGACCCGTACGCGCTGCGTCGCGCCGCCATCGGCATCATCAACATCCTGCGCGACCGTCTGCCGATCGACCCCACTTCGCTCATCGACTTTGCGCTCGATCTCTATAGCGAGCAGGGCATTGAGTTCGACGCCGCTGAGGTTGCCCAGCAGGTTCGCGACTTCTTCCACGGCCGTCTGGTGAGCATGGCCCGCGACGAGAAGATCCCGGCCGACACCGTTGCCGCCGTTTCCGCGGTGCACATCATTGCCCCGTCGGTCTTCTTCGCTCGCTGTGCCGCCCTCGATGAGGCCCGCAAGAACGACGCCGAGACCTTCGACAACCTGGCAACCGCCTACGCCCGCGCGGCGCACATCTCCAAGCCCGAGCTGGGCGCGGAGTACGATCGCGCCCTGATGGGCGAGGTCGAGCTTGCGCTTGCCGATGCCTCCGAGGCCGCTCAGACCGCCGTCGACGCCGCTCTCGCCGCCGAGGATTATCCTGCCGCGTTTGCCGCTCTGGCCGCCCTGCGCGCGCCCATCGACCGTTTCTTCGACGAGGTTATGGTCATGGACAAGGACGAGCAGCTCCGCGATAATCGCCTTAAGCTGCTCAACCGCTTCGAGGCCGTTTTCTCCGGCATCGCCAACATTGGTGAGCTTGCCCGCAAAAAGTAAGCTAGCCTGCGCATAAGCGTAAAAGGAGCCCCGCATGGATTGCCCGGTCACCGCTCGTCCCACCGTTATCGTTATCTCCGACTCGCTCGGTGATACCGCTTGTGAGGTGGTGCTTGCGGCGTCCGGGCAATTTGATGAAGGGGCTTTTCGTCTCTTGCGCCTGCCCAAGGTGAACTCAGTGGAGCAGGTCAAATCGTTTGTGGGCCCGCGAGTCGATGCCGACCATCGCGATATCGCCGTGTTCCATACCATCGTCGACCCGGCGCTTCGTGCTCACGTGCTCGACTACTTGGGCATGCTGCACGTTCGCTCGGTCGACCTGATCGGCCCGACGCTTGCGGTGCTGTCGTCGCTTATTGGCGTGCCGCCCAAGGGCGTTGCGGGTGTGATCCATAAGACCGATGACCGGTATTTCCGCCGCATCGAGGCCATGGA
Source organism: Collinsella sp. (assembly GCA_048187355.1). Classification (GTDB taxonomy): domain Bacteria; phylum Actinomycetota; class Coriobacteriia; order Coriobacteriales; family Coriobacteriaceae; genus Collinsella. Next base: position 23,972 of record DBEZDO010000036.1, on the reverse strand, counting down.
GTACTTTGTCGAGCACGATGACGGGCGCGGCTGCGACGATCTGTCGGATGCCGATATCGTGCTGCTGGGTGTATCCCGCACGTCCAAGACGCCGCTGTCGATGTATTTGGCCTATCAGGGCTACAAGGTCGCCAACGTTCCGTTGGCGCACGGTATGGAGCCGCCCAAGTCGATTTACGAGGTCGATCCGATGCGTCTCTTCGGTCTGATTTCGACCGTCGATGTGATTTCCGAGATTCGCGATAGCCGCCTGGGCGACGACTATGCCCGTGCCGTTGCCGGCTCCTATGCCGAGCCCGAGAGTGTATGCAGTGAGCTCGAGGAGGCTCGTGCCCTCATGAAGCGCCTGGGCTGCTTTGTGGTGCGCACCGACGGCAAGGCGATCGAGGAGAGTGCCTCCGAGATCATCGCTCACCTCGAAGAGATTCAAGAGGCAAGAGCCCGCCGCGCCGCTCGCCGCACCCGACAAAAGTAGCTAATTTGGGACGGGGCTTTTTTAGCTACTCCGGCTGAGGCCGCGAGCTTTTTGGCCGATTGCCGACGGGGCAGCTAAAAAAGCCCCGTCCCAAATTAGCTACTTATGGTAAAGCGATTTAGCAAATTACTTGCGTTTGACTTGCGAGTTTCTTGTAGTGGTATCTTCATAAGGTAACCACCTTTACCTACCGTTTACCGCTAGTTTTAGCACGTTTACCAAACCGCATATCCTCTGCTTAAGCCCGTTCAAATCCCGCCGTATAGTTCCCTCACGGCCCGCATCCGGCGGGTCGATTCGTCACCACGGTCGCGCGCGAGAGCGCATGGAAGGGGAAGTATCGTGAGCGATTGCAAGAGGGTTTACCGTTTTGGAACCGATGCCCAGGGCACTTGTGTCACCGAGGGCGACAAGTCCATGAACTTCGTGCTTGGCGGCAAAGGCGCTAACCTTGCCGAGATGAGCCGTATCGGCCTGCCGGTTCCCGGTGGCTTTACCATTACCTGCCAGACTTGCGTCGAGTACTCTGGTGCCGGCAACGTGTGGCCCGTGGGCGCGCTCGACGAGATCGTTGCCGCCGAGGCCGACCTCGAGGCCCGCTGCGGCAAGAAGCTCGGCGACGCCCGTGATCCGCTGCTCGTCTCGGTGCGCTCGGGTGCTCCGTTCTCCATGCCCGGCATGATGGACACGGTCCTCAACCTGGGCCTCAACGACGATTCCGTCCAGGGCCTTATCGCCCAGACGCAGAACCCGCGCTTTGCCTGGGACAGCTATCGTCGCTTTATCCAGATGTTCTCCAACGTCGTCATGGGTGTCGATGCCGACTTGTTCGAGAATGCCCTGACCCAGGCCCGCCTGGTCGCCGGCGTTCGCGTCGACTCCGAGCTTTCGGCCGAGGACCTGCAGGAGCTCGTCGTGACCTTCAAGGGCATTTTCTCCGACAACGTCGAGGCCACCCTGTATCCCGAGCTCGTAGTCACCGACGACAAGCCCGTCTTCCCGCACGATCCGGAGCTTCAGCTGCGCCTTGCTATCCAGGCCGTCTTTGGCAGCTGGATGAACGAGCGCGCCTGCATCTACCGCAAGCAGCACGGCATTTCCGATGACCTTGGCACCGCCGTCAACGTCCAGGCCATGGCCTTTGGCAATAAGGGCGAGACCTCGGCGACCGGTGTCGCCTTTACGCGCAACCCGGCCGACGGCACCAAGGAGTTCTACGGTGACTTTCTGGTCAACGCCCAGGGCGAGGACGTCGTCGCCGGCATCCGCAACACCGAGCCCATCGCCGATCTCAAGACCACCCCGGGCCTCGAGTCTGCAGGTGAGGAGCTTGAGCGTGTCTTCCTGACGCTTGAGGATCACTACCGCGACATGTGCGACATCGAGTTCACCATCGAGCAGGGTAAGCTCTGGATGCTCCAGACCCGCGTGGGCAAGCGTACCGCAACCGCCGCTCTGCGCATCGCTATCGAGATGGTCGAGGAGGGCCTCATCACGCGTGAGGAGGCCGTGAGCCGCATCGACCCCGCGCAGCTCGACCAGCTCCTGCACCCGCAGTTCGACTCCTCCAAGAAGTACGAGGCGCTCGCATGCGGCCTTAACGCCAGTCCCGGTGCCGCCGTGGGCGAGGTCGTGTTCTCGAGCGATGACGCCGTTGCGCGTTCTGCCGAGGGCCATAAGGTCATTCTGGTCCGCTGGGAGACCAACCCCGACGACCTGAAGGGTATGGTCGCCGCCGAGGGTATCTTGACGAGCCATGGTGGCAAGACAAGCCACGCCGCCGTTATCGCCCGCGGCATGGGTACCCCCTGCGTTTGCGGTGTCGAGCGTTTCCACATCGACGCGGCCGAGAAGGTCGTGCGTATCGAGGGCAGCGATCGCGTGCTGCGCGAGGGCGACATCATCTCCATCGACGGCACCCAGGGTATCGTCGTCGATGGTGCTGTCGATTTGGTCTCCGCTGAGCTCACCGGCGACCTGGACACCATCCTGTCCTGGGCCGACGAGATCCGTCTGGACGAGACCGACGGTCACGCCAACCATGTGCGCGTCAACGCCGACAACCCCGAGGATGCCGAGCTCGCGCTCGAGTTTGGCGCCGAGGCCATCGGTCTGTGCCGCACTGAGCATATGTTCCTGGGCGATCGCAAGAACATTATCCAGAGCTTCATCCTGTCCGACGACGAGGCCGTGAAGCAGCAGGCCCTGGTCGACCTGCTCAAGGTTCAGACCGAGGACTTCCTGGCGATGTTCAAGACCATGTCCGGCCGCGATGTGGTCGTTCGCCTGCTCGATCCGCCGCTTCATGAGTTCCTGGACAATCCTCGCGAGCTCGAGGTCGCCATCACCAAGAAGGAGGCCGCCGGCGCCAGCGAGGAAGAGCTCGCCGCCCTGCGTGCCCGCCTGCGTCGCATCGACGGCATGGTCGAGTCCAACCCGATGCTCGGCCTGCGCGGCGTGCGCCTGTCTGTCGTCTTCGGTGACCTGCCGCTCATGCAGGTCCGTGCCGTGGCAACGGCTGCCGCCCGCCTTATCAAGGAAGGCGTCGACCCGCGTCCCGAGATTATGGTCCCGCTCGTTTCCATTACGGCCGAGCACGTTCAGACCCGCGAGGTCATCGAGCGCGTGATCGCCGAGGTTTCCGCCGAGGAGGGCGTCGAGCTCAACATTCCCGTGGGCACGATGCTCGAGCTGCCGCGCGCCTGCATGGTCGCCGACGAGATCGCCCATCACGCCGACTTCTTCTGCTTTGGCACCAACGACCTCACGCAGACGACGTTCGGTTTCTCGCGTGACGACGCCGAGGCCAAGTTCATTCCGCTGTACATGCACAAGAAGATCTTGAAGGATAACCCCTTCGAGACCATCGACTCGGCGGTGCTGGAGCTCGTGCGCATGGCCGTCGAGAAAGGTCGCGCCACCAACCCCGACATGCACTTTGGCGTGTGCGGTGAGCACGGCGGCGACCCCAAATCCATCAAGGACCTGTTCAACGTGGCCGACGTGGACTATGTGTCCTGCTCGCCCTATCGCGTACCCCTCGCGCGCCTGGCTGCCGCTCAGGCCAAGCTCGAGGCCAAGCGCTCCGCTTAACTGAGTCGCGTTCCATTTGCGCCTTTTAAGTTCCCCTTCGCGCCGTCGCGCCCCTTGTGGACGCGGCGGCGTTTTACGTTGGTTCAATACATTGGCAACTGACGGGAGGACTGCGATGAAAAACCTCACCAGGTATTTGCAACGAGCGCGTCGGGGAGCACGGATGACCCTGTGCTGGGTGGTCGTTGCGGTCACGGCGCTTTGCGGGATGCCGACAGCCGGTTTTGCCCTTCAGGATGATTCGCGGGACGAGCTCTATGGCGACGTGGTCAACCCGCTCACCATTACGGTCAACGATCGCGACTGCACGTTTGTAGATATCGATGACGGCAAGCTCGAGGGCCGTACCTCGATGTATGACAACGTCTCGTTCTACACGGCCGCCGTCAAAAAGGTGCTGCCCAACTGGGCATCGCTTGCCTATAACATCCTTGGCTATGGCGGAGGCGACGACTCCAAGGACTTTTTGTACTGGGACCACGCCGGCAAGGGCTTTGAGAAGGACTTCGGTAAGGGTCACTACATCTATCTGTATGATGCGCTTTCGGGCGGCAACGGTGAGCATTCCGATGGTGCCGACAAATCGAAGCAGAGTGGTCTGACATCTGCAAAAAGCCTCAATGCGGTCTACGAGCGCTTGACCGACGATATCGCCGGCTGTATCGGTCACAAGCTGAAGGGCTCCGATTTCCGTAAAAACGTGCCGCTCGACGGACTGTCGAAAGACACGACTGAGCAGGACGTCATCTATGCCACCATTGCTTGTGTCGACAAGCTCGGCGGCACCTATCAGTACGATTTCAATGGCTTTGGCATCGCGTTCTATAACTTTAGAGTTCAGCAGCTCAACAGCGTGAACAAGCTTAACTGTGCGCCCGAGGACGCGCCGGGCTATTCCTTTGTCGATTCTAAGACTGAGCAGGAGCTCGTTACCTCGGCACTTAACGTCGGCTATGAGGACGCCTCGCAGAGCATCACGCTCGCCCGCGGTACCGAGGAGACGGTCGGCACGAGCACTTCTGAATCCGCATCGTATTCCAAAGGCGGCTCGTGGGGCGCATCGGTGAGCCTCAAGGAGTCGCTGGGCGTGCCCGCAACAGCGAGCGAGGAGATCGAGACTTCGTTTTCGGCCGAAACCACGATGTCCCAGTTGTGGGAGGCGAGCAAGACCGAGGAACAGTCGATCACCACAACGGACAATCAGTCGGTCACCGTCAATATGACGATCCCGGCGCACACGCAGGTCAATAGCAAGCAGACGAGTTCTACCACGACGCTGTCCGAGGACTATGACCAGCCGGTGGGCGTGAAGTTCGACGTGATCATCTTTAACATGAACGGCGAGTGCTACGACGACAACGCCGCCGTGCAGGAGTTCCATACCGCCGGTTATGACCAGCGCTCGTTCTACACCACCTTTGGCGATCAGTCGACCGACGCCGTGCAGAACCTGTTCCTGCGCTCAATCGCTCATCGTGGCGACGATGGCTACGATACCACCGCCGGAAACGTCACGAGCTGGTCGCATCGCACCAACAACCACATGGTGCGCGCCATCGATTGGAATTCGGTCCTGGCCGATCGCGAGGTGCCTTCGCGCAACGGTGGCGCCCCGCGCACGTGCAACGTGCTCAATGACATGGCCGCGACCTATCCCATGTCCATTACGGGTTCCAATCTGTCGTTTGAGTCGGTGACGGTCGATACGCAGTTGGGCACGCCGCAGCCCATTAAGCCCATCTCCAAGATTCTCGTGTCGCTGCAGACCGATAAGACCCGAAGGCTTACGGTGGGAGAGGAAGACCCCATCTCTTCCTATCGCGTGCGTGCAAGGGACGAGGACGATGTTGACTACTACGGCTTTGTGAAGTCGTCGGGCGACTGGCGCGTGGTGGACAAGAAGGGCAAGGAGTGCAAGTCCGACGTCATCGAGATCCAGACCGACCCTGTCACCCACGAGCAAGTCGTGGTGGGTAAAAAGGCCGGCACCGCCTACGTAAAGTACTTTATCCCCGAGGACACCTATGTGGACGTGAACGGGCATGTCTCGACCAATGACGAGATCGACGCCGCGGCCTACAAATATAAGGTAAGCGACGTGGCGCCCGAGCCGTTTAACGGCAGTATCAAACTCGAGGGCTCGGCACAGGCCGTCGTCGGCGTCGAGGAAAATCTCAACGGCATCGAAGGCCTGACGGCTACGGTCTATGACACGACGGGCAAGGAAGTCGATAGAGTCTGCAGCTGGGAGGCCCAGGAGCTCGAGAGCAAGGGCATTTCGGTCGCGACAGACGGCACGATGACCATCTCGCAACCGGGCACCTTCCATGTTCGCGCCTTTATTGATGGCGTGTATTCCGATTGGGCCGAGGTCGTCGCCGCGCCCGCACCGGTCGACCCGATGACGACCGTGGTCGAGACACCGGTGAGCGTTACGTCCGTTTCTTCGGGGGATTCTTCGGCAACGACGGATAGCACGCCCCCTGCCCAGGGAGAGCAGGCCGTTTCCGATGCGAACGCGGCCGAGTCTGCTCCGGCGAGCGACGATGCCGCTGCAGTGACTGGCGACACCGCGCCCACCGCCGCGAAGGATGCCTCGCCGATTCCTACGGGCCTCGTTACCGTTTTGACCGATATCTGCCGCTACGGCATCGATCACGGCCTCATCAGCACATCAAACAAGGAAGAGATGACCAAGCAGGACTTCGACATCTTAGGCATCCTGTACCTGATGGCGGACAGCCAGGACCTGGTGCCCCAAGACGCCGAGGACGCGATGAGCGAATGGGTCCATGACAACTATAATGACGAAGAGCTTGCCACCTGGAAGCAGCATGCGCTTTCGGTGTTGCTCGAATACGGCCATATTGCGCCCGGAACGACCGTGACGACGCCGACGACTGATGCTGCGGCCGGCGCATAAGTGCAGAAAGAGTGCGTGTTTTTGTCTTTTTGCGCACGGGCAAAATAGTTCTTGCAGCCAAGGTTGTGGCGTGTATACTCGAATACGTTTGTTCAACTACGTGCCGGCCAAGGTGGTACGGCACCTCTAGAAGAGTAAGGAATTGCACATGGATTACATCCGCGCAATCGAGCGTCAGCAGATCCGCGAGGACATCCCGCAGGTCCGCGTTGCCGACAACGTCAAGGTCCACTACCGCATTAAGGAAGGCGACCGCGAGCGCATCCAGGTTTTCCAGGGTGACGTCATCCGCATGGCCGGCGCCGGTGCCCGTGAGACCTTCACCGTCCGCAAGATTTCCTTCGGTGTCGGTGTTGAGCGTACCTTCCCGCTTCACAGCCCCAAGATCGCCAAGCTCGAGGTCGTCCGTCATGGTCGCGTCCGTCGCGCCAAGCTGTACTACCTCCGCGACAAGGTGGGCAAGGCTGCTCGCATCCCCGAGAAGCGCTAAGAAGATCGCAGCGTCTGTCCACTCGTTTGGACAAAAGGGTCACCTTCGGGTGGCCCTTCTTTTTATCTGATTTGCATGCAAGGAGGCCCCGATATGGCCAACATGACGAGTTCGGTTTCGGCATCGCAGGTTGCCGGCGAGCTGGCGAGCGCCACGTTTGAGGAGATCCCCGCCCTCGTGGAGCATTATCGTGAGGATCCGCGCCAGCAAGTGATCAAGGCTTGCGAGCGCGCTCTTAAGCGCCATGCCAAGGAACTTGCCGAGCGCGAGCGCGTCAACGGCATGTACGAGCTGATGCACGAGCTCGGTGGGGATGGCGTGGTCGTTGGTGTCGACGAGGTGGGTCGCGGCTCGGTGGCCGGTCCTTTGACGGTGTGCGCCGTGTGCCTTCCCATGGAACCGCGCGTCTGGGGCATCAATGATTCCAAAAAGCTCACGCCGGCGCGCCGCGAGCTGCTCTCGGTGAAGATTGCCGAGGTCGCGACGGCGATTGGTTTTTGCCATATTGCGCCTGCGGATATCGATGATATGGGCATGGCCCGCGCCATCCGCGCTGCCGTCGCGGGCGCCGTGGCCGATACGGGGCTCGAGCCCGATTGCGTGCTTATGGACGGTAACCCCTTGGGCGCCGTTCCCAACGAGCGCGACGTGGTGAAGGGCGATGCCAAAATCGCCTGTATCGCCGCGGCGTCCATCATGGCCAAGGTCACGCGTGACGAGATGATGGTCGAGTACGACGCCGAGTATCCCGAGTATCATTTGGCCGAGTCGAAGGGCTACGCAAGCCCCGAGCACATCGAGGCCATTCGCAAACATGGACTTTGTCCGCTGCATCGTGTGAGCTTTTGCGGAAACTTTCTGCAGACTGAGCGTCTTTTCTAGGTCAATTGTGGAGACAGGGACCTCTGGCGTTTTATAAACCTGCTGGTAGCGGGCCGTGTGCAACGTGAGTGTTGCGTACGGTCCGTTTTTTGTCGGCATTTGGTCAGCTATTGGTTTGCTTCCGGTACTTACCCGCATGAAAGGTGCCCTCATCATCGGGGCAATGCAGTGTGCGGGAAAGGAGACCCCATGTGTGCCGCAAGCAAAAAGAGCAAGACGCAGCAACTCAAGGAGCGCTGGGAAGACGGCGAGCTCGACTGCGGGGCGATTACGCCCGAGTTTATCAAGGGGCTCAGTCCCCGCGAGCTCGGCATGCTGGGCGAGCTGATCACCATCGATTACTTTAACGAGCGTGGATACACCTTGTTGGAGCAGGGCTATCGTTGCATTGAGGGTGAAGCCGATCTGGTGCTGCTCGATGAGCTCGACGATGTCGTTGTGATGGCCGAGGTCAAGACGAGACGCGTCGCCCTGGATTGCACCACGCGGGTCTTTCCCGAGGAGGCCGTGGACGCCCAAAAGCAGCGTCGGTATCGCCGTATCGCAAGTTGCTATCTCATGGAGCACTATCCGCTCAGGTCGATTCGCTTCGATGCCGTGGGCGTCACCATCCGCGGCGGGCATGTCGCCGAGATCGAGCATCAGTACAATGCGTTCGATTGGCAGGTGTCGTGATGGCGTTCGAGACGTTTGCCGTGCATGCGGCCTGCATCCGCGGCGTTGAGGCAATTCCCGTTACCGTCGAGGTCTCGCTTGCCGGTGGCGTTCCGGGCATCCAGATGCTCGGCATTCCGAGTATGGAGGTGATGGAGTCGCGCGGGCGTATCCGGTGCGCCATGCGCTCGGCCGGCTTCGAGATCCCTCGGTCTGGCATTACCGTCAACCTGGCACCTGGCGATATCCGCAAAACTGGCAGCGGTTTTGACCTGCCGATTGCCATCGCGGTTCTGGCGGCCGATGGGCAGATTCCCCGTGACAACCTCGATCGTTGCCTTATCGCAGGAGAGCTTGGCCTGGACGGCACGGTGCTACCCGTCAAGGGCGAGGTGGCGTTTCAGCTGTTGGCGCGCGATATGGGGCTTTCCTTTATCGCCGGTAGGTCCGATCAGCATGTCCCGCTTGCGGGCGTTGACTGCGGGTTTATCGACCACCTATCTCAGCTTGCCCATGGCATGGGGGATGCCGCACGGCATTACCTGGATTCTGAAGTGCTCGAGGCGACCTTTGAGCCCGAGCTCGATTATGCCGACGTGCTGGGGCAGGAGGTCGCCAAACGTGGCATGGCGCTTGCGGCCGCCGGCGAGCTCGGCTTGCTCATGATCGGTTCGCCCGGTTCGGGCAAGACCATGCTTGCGCGGCGCATGACCGGCATCCTGCCCGAGCTTTCTCTCGAGGATCAGCAAGAGGCGCTGTGCATCCATTCGGTCTTGGGCGAGAACATCGATGGACTGCTTGCGGGGCATCGCCCCTTCCGCAGTCCGCATCACAGTATTTCGACCGCGGGACTTATCGGCGGCGGGCGTCCGGTGCATCCGGGCGAAATTAGCTTGGCTCATGGCGGCGTGCTCTTTTTGGACGAGCTCGCCGAGTTTCCCACCGGCGTGCTGCAGACGCTGCGTCAGCCCATCGAGCGCGGGTACGTGAGGATCGTGCGCGTTGACGGGGCCTTTACGTTTCCGTCGCGCTTTCAGCTGCTGGCCGCGAGCAATCCCTGCCCCTGCGGGTTTTTGGGCGATCGCGAAGTGCCGTGTCGCTGCTCGGCGGCGATGGTCGAGCGCTATCGGGGCAAGTTGCGCGGTCCCTTGGCTGATCGCATCGACATGATGATCGACGTGACCCGCCCCGATCCCCAGGTGATCATTGAGGGCGCGGAGGGTATGTCATCGGCCGAGCTGCGCGATTACGTCGTGCGTGGGCGCGCCTTTCGCGCCTGGCGTGAATCCCGTATGGACGATGCGGACACCGAGGCCGAGGAAGATGAGTCGCGGTCCATTGACGGCGTCGTTTCGACCTTTGGGCTTGATGAGGCTGCCGAGAAATGCGTGCTCGGCCTGTCGAAGCGCACGCATCTGACGGGTCGCGGCATCGTGCGCCTGGTACGCATTGCACGCACGATCGCCGATGTTGCCGAAAGCGAACGGGTGACGCAGGATCACGTGCTCGAGGCGGCGATGTATCAGGGAAGGAGGGACCAATGATGGCCGAGGGGACCTTCGAGCTGCATCTAGGTGATGCGTTGTATCCCGAGACCGTATTGGAGCTTTCTGATGTACCCCAGACGCTCTATGTGCGCGGCAACCCCGAGGTGCTTTCGACGCCCGCGCTCTCCATCATCGGCGCGCGCAAGGCATCGCCGTACGGTCTCGCCGTGGCAGAACTTGCGGCCAAGGTGGCGGTTGAGGCGGGGGTGACGGTGGTCTCGGGCGGTGCGGTCGGCTGCGACCAGGCGTCGGGTTGGGCCGCGGTCAACGCCGGGGGCAAACACATCGTGGTACTGGGGACCGGCGCCGATGTTGTCTATCCGCGCTCGAGCGCCGGCCTCATAACGCGCACACTCGATACGGGCGGCGCGGTCGTTTCGATTTCGCCGTGGGGTATGGGACCGCGTAAGTTCGCCTTTCCGCGGCGCAATCGTGTAATCGCCGCCTTGTCGCAGGCACTCTTTGTTTCCGAGGCGGGCATGCCCTCGGGTACGTTCTCCACGGCGGAGGCCGCTATGGACTTGGGGCGAGAGCTTCTTGCAGTGCCGGGGTCTATCCTTTCGCCCGAGTCGCGCGGGACTAACTATCTCATCGCTAACGGAGCCTGCTGCATCATCGATGAGGAATCAATCGAGATGGCCATCTCGCGCATCTACGGCACGCTGCGCTACTCGCGTCCCGATGCACCTGGCATTGCCGATCTGGACCCAACACAGCAGACCGTGATGCACGCGCTTATCGCCTCGCCGCTCAAGGTCGACGACATTGCCGCGCTCGTCTCGCTTGATGCTGTCGGCGTGCTCAAGCTTTTGGGCTCGCTCGAGCTCGAGGGTCTTATTGAGCGCATGATGGATGGAAGGTATGCGCCCTCAAAGTTTGCGCTTCACGCCCAGACGCCCTTCGGTCACAATGGAAAGCGTGTCAATTAGAAAGGTGTTTGCAGATGCAGTTCGATCAGGTGACGGTTATCGGTGGCGGTCTGGCGGGTTCGGAATGTGCGATCCAGCTGGCAGATCGCGGGTTTGCCGTAAAGCTGTGCGAGATGCGCCCCCAGGTGAGCTCTCCGGCCCACCATACCGACCACCTGGCCGAGCTCGTCTGCTCAAATTCGTTTAAGTCAACCCGTCCGGACTCTGCTGCGGGCTTGTTAAAGGCCGAGCTCGAGCGCATGGGTTCGGTTCTGCTTGATTGCGCCCATCGTGCGGCCGTTCCCGCTGGCGGTGCCCTGGCGGTCGACCGCGTCAAGTTTTCCGGGCTTGTTGAGGCCGAGGTTGCCTCCCGACCCAATATCGAGGTTGTGCACGGCGAGGTCACGCAGATTCCCGAGGGCCACGTGGTCATTGCCGCGGGCCCGCTGTGTTCTCCGGCATTGAGCGAAGAGGTCATGAAGCTCGTCGGTGGCGACGCCTTGGCGTTCTTTGACGCTGCCGCGCCAATCGTCGATGCCTCCACGCTCGATATGGACGTGCTGTTCTCGCAGTCGCGCTATGAGGAGCAGGGGAGCGGCGACTATCTCAACGCTCCGCTCAACAAGGAGGAGTACGAGGCCTTTATCGAGGCACTCACAACCGCCGACCGCGTGGTGCTCAAGGACTTTGAGGGTGGCGACCTGTTCCAGGCCTGTCAGCCTGCCGAGGAAGTCGCCCGTACCGGCAAGGATGCCATTCGCTTTGGCGCCATGAAGCCCGTCGGCCTCACCGACCCGCGTACCGGACGTCGTCCCTGGGCGGCGATTCAGCTGCGCGCCGAGAACAAGGAAAAGACCGCCTATAACCTGGTGGGCTTCCAGACAAATCTGACTTTTGGTGAGCAGAAGCGTGTCTTCCACATGGTTCCCGGTCTGGAGAATGCCGAGTTCTTCCGTTATGGCGTCATGCACCGCAATACCTTTGTCGATGCGCCGCACGTTCTTGACGGCACCTTTGCCGTGCCCGGCACGGGTGTGCGCCTCGCCGGTCAGATCACCGGCACCGAAGGCTATATGGAGGCCGTGGCGACCGGTCTGCTCGCTGCAATCAACACCTATGCCGAGGCAATCGAGGCGGAGCCTGTTGAGTTACCGCGAGTGGGCGCCCTGGGTGCGCTCGTGGGCTATGCGACCGATCCGGCAACCGTGGGCTATCAGCCCATGCACGTTAACTTTGGCTTGGTGCCGCCGCTCGAGGACGGCAAGCACCGCAGTAAGCGCGACCGCTACCAGGCTTATGCGGATCGCGCCCTCGAGGCCCTCGATGCCTACTTGGCCTCGCGTTCCGACTTGTTTGGAGGCGACCGGTCATAGCCTTTGACCTGTACGATACCGTCGACTCGTTTATCGCCTACATCGCACGTGTCGAGGGGCTCTCTCCCAATACGGTGACTGCCTATGGATCGCGGTTGGAGCGCTTTGCTGCCTGGTGCGAGCGTGCGGGTGTCGATGCACGTATGGGCGACGTGCGTACCGTCCGCGCGTATTTGGCCGAGCTTTCGCGCGAACAGGTGGCACCTCGCACCATTGCGGCACATTTGTCGGCTATTCGGTCGCTCTATCGCTGGATGGCTGCCGAGGGGTTTGTCGAGGGTGATGCGGTCTCGGCGATCGCGTCGCCCAAGCTGCCGCGCGACCTGCCGGGCGTCCTTACGACTCAGCAGGTCGAGGCGCTGCTCAAGACGCCTGATACCTCGACGCCCGCGGGACTGCGCGATGCGGCAATGCTTGAGCTGCTCTATGCCTCAGGTGCCCGCATCTCGGAGCTTGCGGCGCTTAACGTGGAATCCATCGCTTGGTCGGAGAGCGTGGTTCGCCTTTGGGGCAAAGGCAGCAAGGAGCGTATCGTTCCCCTGTATCGTCGCGCACTCGAGGCGACGCGCACCTATGTCGAGCAGGGGAGACCGGAGCTGCTCGCCCAGGCAAAGCACCGCGACGCCGCAGCCGGTCTGCATCCGCTGTTTATTTCTGCGCGCGGTAATCGCATGAGTGCCGCTATGCTCAGGCGACGGTTCCATATGCTGGCGACGTGCGCCGGCATTCCGGCCGACATCGCGCCTCATGCGATGCGTCATACGTTTGCGACCGATCTGCTTGAGGGCGGCGCGGATCTGCGTTCGGTTCAAGAGCTGCTGGGGCATGCGAGCCTGTCCACGACGCAGATCTATACGCATCTTACGCCCGACCGGCTTAAGCGTGCCGTGACCCAGGCCCATCCCCGGGGCGAGTAAGCTGGACGGCTCGCGTTGCGCTTAGGTGTGTGGTTTTGATTGCGGGTTGGCAGAAAGAGGCAATCCTGCTATCATTCATCGGGTTGCTTCACGGCAACAGGTTTTTATCACGCACGCGCGGCTACTTCATACCGTGGTGCCCGGGCTTTGGTAGCACATGTCCGGGTTGGTTTTGGAGGATGACCCCGCGCGGAGGCAAACCACAGGAGGTTTAACATGGCTACCAAGATTAATATCCGCACCCTGCTCGAGGCCGGCTGCCACTTCGGTCACCAGACCCGTCGCTGGAACCCCAAGATGAAGCCGTTCATCTTCGGTGAGCGCAACGGCATCTATATCCTCGACCTCAAGCAGACCATCCTCGACGCCGACCAGGCCTACACCTTCGTCAAGAACGTCGCCAAGGGCGGCAACGTGCTGTTCGTCGGCACCAAGAAGCAGGCTCAGGAGGCCGTCAAGAACGCCGCTGAGCGCGCCAACATGCCTTACATCAACCAGCGTTGGCTCGGCGGCATGCTGACCAACTTCGTCACCATCCGCTCCCGCATCAACCGCATGGAGGAGCTCGAGGCCATGGTCGAGGACGGCCGTATGGCAGTGCTCCCCAAGAAGGAGCAGGCTGTGCTCGGTAAGGAGCTCACCAAGCTCCAGACCAACCTCGGTGGCGCCCGCGACATGAAGGGTCTGCCCCAGGCGCTCTTCGTCATCGACACCAAGCGCGAGGAGAACGCTATCAAGGAGGCCCAGCGCCTGAACATCCCCGTCGTCGCTCTGATCGACACCAACTCCGATCCCGACGAGGTCGAGTACGGCATCCCCTGCAACGATGACGCTATCTCCGCTGTCACCCTTATGTGCGAGCTCATGGCTGACGCCTGTCTCGCTGGCTCCGGCAAGGAGCAGGTCTCCGAGGCCGAGATGGCCGCTGAGCCCAAGGCCGAGTAAATCAGTCTTAGTTAATTCTTTTTCATCTCTTTGAAAGGAACCACAATGGCCCAGATTACCGCCGCTATGGTCAAGCAGCTCCGCGAGATGACCGACTCCCCGATGATGGAGTGCAAGAAGGCTCTCGTCGAGGCTGACGGCGACATGGACGCCGCTGTCGACGTTCTGCGCAAGAACGGCCTCGCCAAGGCTGCCAAGAAGGCTGGCCGTGAGACCAACGAGGGCGCTGTCGCCGCGTTCGTCTCCGAGGACGGCAAGACCGGCGCTCTGCTCGAGCTCTCCTGCGAGACCGACTTCGTCGGCTCCAATGCTAAGTTCACCGGCTTTGCTTCCAAGGTCGCTGAGGTTGTCGCTACCACCGAGCCTGCTGACGTCGACGCTCTGCTCGAGAAGCCGATGGGCGAGGAGACCGTTTCCTCCGAGCTCACCGAGATGATTCACATCATGGGCGAGAACATGAAGATCTCCCGTTTCGCCGCCCGCAAGGCTGAGAACGGCGCTCTCGCTTCTTACATCCACATGGGTGGTAAGATCGGCGTTCTCGTCGAGTTCGCTTTCGAGAAGGCCGAGACCGCTCAGGCTGAGTCCTTCAAGACCTTTGCTCATGACGTTGCCCTTCAGGTTGCCGCCGTCGCCCCGATTTGCGCTACCCGCGATCAGGTTCCGGCCGAGACCGTCGAGCACGAGAAACAGATCTACATGGCTCAGGCTGCCGAGTCCGGCAAGCCCGAGGCTATCCAGGAGAAGATGGCTGTTGGCCGTCTGGAGAAGTTCTACAAGCAGTCCGTGCTCACCGAGCAGGAGTTCATCAAGGACAGCTCCCTCACCATCAAGAAGTACGCTGAGCAGGTCTCCAAGGAGCTCGGCGACACCATTACCGTCGTTGCCTTTGACCGTCTGGTGCGTGGCGAGTAAATAAGCTCTTGTAGCTGGTAATGAGCAGGCTGTGGGTTTTACTCACAGCCTGCTTTTTCATGGCTCCCCGTTAAGCCTTTGATATTATGTTATGAGTCTAATTAAAGGAGGATCGCTTTGTCCGACATCCGATATAAACGCGTGCTTCTGAAGCTCTCCGGTGAAGCGCTGATGGGCGATGGCAACTACGGCATCGACCCCAAGGTTACCGATCATCTTGCCAAGCAGGTCAAGGAGCTGCTCGCCGTTGGTCATGAGGTCGGCGTCGTTGTCGGCGGCGGCAATATTTTCCGCGGCATGGCCGGTGCCGCCGGTGGTATGGACCGCGCCCAGGCCGATTACATGGGTATGCTCGCTACCGTTATGAACGCGCTTGCCCTGCAGGATGCCTTCGAGCACAACGATGTTCCCTGCCGCGTGATGAGCGCTATCCAGATGAACGAGATCTGCGAGCCCTATATTCGCCGTCGCGCCATCAACCACCTGTCCAAGGGCAACGTCGTTATCTTTGCCGCCGGATCGGGTAATCCGTACTTTACGACTGACACCGCCGCGGCCCTTCGCGCCTGTGAGATCGGTGCCGAGATTCTGATTAAAGCCACCAAGGTTGATGGCATCTACGACAAGGATCCCGTCAAGTGCGCTGACGCCGTCCGCTTTGACAAGATCACCTATCACGAGGTGCTCGTTCGCGGCCTGCAGGTTATGGATTCCACGGCTACGGCTCTTTGCCAGGACAACCGTATGCCCATTTTGGTCCTCAACATCGATGGCGAGGACACCGTCAAGCGCGCGCTCGCGGGTGAGCCCGTCGGCACGCTCGTCTATCAGGAGGATTAAGCATGGCAGAGAACATCACCGCCCACATGGACAAGTCACTCGAGTCCCTCAAGCATAACTTCTCCAAGGTCCGCACTGGCCGCGCCAACGCTAACATTCTGTCCGACATCACCGTCGACTACTACGGTGTTGCCACGCCCGTCACGCAGGTTGCCGCCGTTAAGACCCCCGAGGCCCACATGCTGCTTATCGAGCCGTGGGATAAGGCGCTCATCAATGCCATCGTCAAGGCTATCAGTGCCTCCGACCTGGGCATTACCCCCAACTCCGATGGTACCGTCGTGCGTCTGCCGTTCCCGGCTCCCACCGAGGAGCGTCGTCGCGAGCTCGTTAAGGAGTGCCGCGAGTACGCCGAGCAGGCCAAGGTCTCCATCCGCAACATCCGCCGCGACTTTAACAACAAGCTCGAGCGCGACGAGGAGCTCACCGAGGACGATGTTCGTCGCGAGCAGGCCAAGGTTCAGAAGCATACCGACGAGTATGTTGCCAAGGTCGAGGAGCTTCTGAAGGAAAAAGAAGCCGAGGTCATGGAGATCTAAGGTGCAATACGACGAGCATAAACTGGTCGAGTACTTTGCCGACGCCCCTGCGGGCGTCGGTTTTTCCGACCTTGACCTCAATAACATTCCGCATCATATTTCGTGCATCATGGACGGCAACGGCCGTTGGGCCACGTCGCGCGGTCTTGCCCGCACCGAAGGCCACAAGGCCGGCATCGTCTCGCTGCGCGAGATCATTACCGCCTGCGTGCGCCTGGGCGTCGACGTGCTTTCGGCCTATGCGTTCTCAACCGAAAACTGGAATCGCCCGCAGCACGAAGTCAACGTTCTGATGCACCTGTTTGCCAAGACGTTTATCGATGAGCTGCCGCTGCTTAAGCGCGAGAACGTCCGCGTTGTCTTTTTGGGCGATATTTCTGCGCTGCCCAAGAAGACCCGCGACGTCTTTGAGCGCGGCCTTGCCGAGTGCGCCGACCATACCGGTATGACGCTGGCGCTGGCCGTTAACTACGGCGCCCGTGCTGAGATCACCCGCGCTGTCCGCCAGATCGCGCTTGATGCCGCCGCTGGGAAGATCGACCCCGCCGCTATCGACGATGATATGGTTGCTTCGCACCTGTACACCGCCGGCCTTCCCGATCCGGAGCTCGTGATTCGCACCTCTGGCGAGCTTCGTCTTTCGAACTATCTGCTGTGGCAGGTTGCTTATTCCGAGTTCTATGTCACCGATACCTATTGGCCTGACTTTGATCGTTGGGGCCTTGTCGACGCCATTTTGGCCTACCAGGGTCGCGACCGTAGGTTTGGTGGACTGAGCAAGACCGAGGAGGCTTAATCGTGTCCGAACGTCCCAAGGCATCCGCTCCCAAGGCGCCTACTTCCGCGAAGCCCGCGCGTAAGGCTTCCGCTGCAGGCGCCCCTGCAGCGAAGAGCGGCTCCGGTTCGTGGCTGGCGGGCTTTATCACCCGTGCCGCCGCCGGTATCGTCTATGCCGTTGTCTTTATCCTGTGCCTGGTTTTGGGTATTGTGCCCACGGCCATCTTCGTGTCCGTCATGAGCGGTCTGTGCTGCTATGAGTTCTTCCGCATGACGAGGCTCGACGGCAAGGTTGCCAACGAGCGCCTTGGTATCACTGCCGCCGTGCTCTTTCCGCTCTCGGCTCTGGGCGATTCGCTGCTGTTGAACGCCCTGCTGTTCGCTTTGATGCTTGCGGTTGGTATCTGGTATGTCTGGTCTCCGCGCACTCGCATCTCTGACGTTGCCGTGACGCTCATGGGCCCTATCTACACTGGCTTTATGCTGTCGGCTATCGTGCTGCTGCGCGATGCCGTGCCCGGTTTTGCCGGCGCCCTGCTTTCGGTGGGCGTTTGCGCGTCCCTTTGGGTCTCCGACTCGTTTGCCTACATCGTGGGCAGCCGCATCGGCAAGCATAAGATGGTTCCCAAGATCTCTCCCAAAAAGAGCTGGGAAGGCTTTGTCGGCGGCATCTTGGGCTCTGTCTTGATCTGGCTCATCCTGTGGGCAACGCACTTCTATAAGCTGAGCCTACCCTATGCACTGCTGTGCGGCGTGGTCGTCTCCATCCTGGGCGTTATCGGCGACCTCATCGAGTCGCGTATCAAGCGCGGCGTGGGCGTCAAAGATTCCGGCAATCTCATCCCGGGCCACGGCGGCATGCTCGACCGCAGCGATTCGCTCATCTTTGGCTGCATTACCGCGCAGCTGCTGCTGATGATCGGAGGCGTGCTGTAATGGCTTATCAGACCACCTACGGTCCCGACGGGCGTCTTCGTGTTGCCGTTCTGGGCTGTACTGGTTCTATCGGCACTCAGGCGCTCGATGTGTGCCGTCAGCATGCCGATCGCCTGCAGGTGACGGCGCTGTCTGTTAATTCCAGCACCTCCGAGCTCGTTGCCGCTGCCCGTGAGTTCTCGGTTCCGGCGGTTGCCGTGGCGGACGCCTCCCATGGCGCCGACGCCGTGCTGCAGGAACTGCCCGAGGGCACGGAGCTCGGAATTGGCGCGCAGGCCGTGTGCGAGCTCGCATGCCGCGATGATGTCGACTGCGTGCTCGTGGCCATCGTGGGCGCTGCCGGTCTCGAGGCGAGCCATGCTGCCCTGACCTCGAACAAGCGTCTTGCCCTGGCCAACAAGGAATCGCTCGTTGTCGGTGGCGATCTGCTTATGCCGTTGGCGCAGCCGGGCCAGCTTATCCCGGTCGACTCCGAGCATTCTGCCATCTACCAGTGCTATCTGGGCGAGAATCCGCGCGAGGCTCACTGCATTTGGCTTACCTGCTCGGGCGGCCCGTTCTTTGGCCGCACGCGTGACGAGCTCGATCGCGTGACGCGCGCCGATGCCCTGGCGCATCCTACGTGGGCTATGGGTGCCAAGATCACGATTGACTCCGCCACCCTCATGAACAAAGGTCTGGAGCGTATCGAGGCCATGCATCTGTTTGGCTGTGATCTCGATTTCATTAACGTGGTCGTGCAGCGCCAGTCTAAGATTCACTCCATGGTCGAGTTTGCCGACGGTTCTGTGATGGCGCATCTCGGCGCTTCCGACATGCGCATTCCCATCCAGTTTGCCTTCTCGTATCCCGAGCGCTGGGATACGCCGGCTCCGCGTATCGATTTCCGCGAGTTGGGGCAGCTTACCTTTGACGCGGCCGATATGGATACCTTCCGCTGCCTTGCGCTGGCCGAGCGTGCCGGCAAGACGGGCGGCACCATGCCGTGCGTGCTCAATGCCGCCAACGAGGTCGCCGTCGATGCCTTCTTGCATGATGGCTGCAGTTTTACCGATATCGACCGCATTGTGGAATCCTGCATGGATGCTCACGATGTCCAGACGGTCGATTCGTTTGAACAACTTCGCGACATCGATGCGTGGGCGCGTGAAAAGGCCGCGCAGGTGCTCGCCGCAACCCGTTCTTAACCCATAAGGATTGCTTTTTCGTTTTATGGATACTGTTCTGAGCGTTCTCTCATCGGTCTTTTGGGGCCTGCTGATGCTTTCCGTCCTTGTGTTTTTGCACGAGGGCGGCCACTTTTTGGCGGCGCGTGCCTGTGGCGTCCGGGTGACCGAGTTCTTCTTGGGCCTGCCGTGTCGCTTTGATATCCACCACACGTCTCGTCGTATCGGCACCAAGTTTGGCGTGACCCCGCTGTTGCTGGGTGGGTATGCTGCCATCTGCGGCATGGATCCGACCGATGTCTCTTGTGCCGATCGCGTGCTCGCGGCCATCTATCGCCACGGCCGTGTGACGGTGGCCGATCTTGCTGTCGAGCTCGAGCTGTCCGAGGAGGATGTTCTCGAGGCCTGTGCTTTGCTGTTAGGCTGGGGCTCCATCGCCCCCTGGTATGAAGAAGGGGAAAAGCCTTCGCCCAGTTACTATCCCACCAAGTACCAGACCCTGCCGCGCGATGCTGCAGGATATACCACCTTTGACGGTCGCAAATTCGATCGAGAGCATGCGACTGCCGAGGGCGATGTATGGGAACTGCCGTGCGGCGAGGCCGAATTCCTTGCACGTGAGCGCTCGCACACCTATTTGGGCCAGGGCTTTGTTAAGCGTGCCTTTATGCTGCTTGCGGGCATTATCGTCAATATCCTGACGGGCTTTTTGCTCCTTATGAGCATCTATTCCATCGCAGGTGTCACGGTACCGGTGGATACCAATGTGATTGGCCAGGTTGACGAAGGCTCGATTGCCGCCGCGGCGGGAATCGAGGGCGGCGACGCGATCCTTTCGGTCGACGGAGTGTCGTGTTCTACCTGGATGGACGTTTACGACGCCATCGGCAAGGCTGCCGGTAAGGACGATATCGCCATCGAGTACGAGCGTGACGGCAAGCAGCATTCGACCACGGTTGCACTCAAAGAGGACGAGCGCCTAGGTGTGTATGCCTCTACGCAGGTGGTCCGTTTAGACCCCATCACGTCGGCTCGTCTGTCCTTCTCCTATGTCGTGCAGACAGCAGAGGGCGTGATGCGCCTGCTCCAGCCGCAGCATACGATGGAGATTCTCGATCAGTCCTCTTCGATCGTGGGTATTAGCGTTATGTCCTCGCAGGCTGCTGCTGCCGGCCCTGCCACGTTCCTTTCGTTTGCCGCCCTCATTTCGTTCTCGCTTGGCTTTATGAACCTGCTGCCCATCCCGCCACTCGATGGCGGCAAGCTGGTCATCGAGATCATTCAAAAGATTGCGGGCCGCGAGCTTCCGCTCAAGGTCCAGACGATTGTGAGCTATGTGGGCATCGCGCTCTTTGCGCTGTTGTTTGTCTATATGCTTCGTTCCGACGTCCTTCGATTTATTCTGTAGGGGAGTGGTTGGATTGTCTTTATCCCATCCTTTGCCTCGCGAGCTGACGCGTCCCGTGCATGTGGGCGGCGTGCAGATCGGTGGCGGCGCGCCGGTGGTGGTCCAGTCCATGACCTGCACCGATACCGCTGATGCCCAGGCAACGCTTGCGCAAGTGCGTGCTTTGGCGCAGGCTGGCTGCGATATCGTGCGCGTGAGCGTGCCCACCGAGGCCGCGCTTGAGGGTTTCCGCACCATCTGTGCCGAGTCTCCGGTGCCGATTGTCGCCGATATCCACTTTAACCATAAGCTCGCCATTGGTGCCGTTGAGGCCGGTGCCGCCAAGCTGCGCATCAATCCCGGCAATATCGGCGATTGGGCCAAGGTCGACGCGGTGATCGATGCTGCGGGCGCCGCGGGCTGTGCGATTCGTATCGGCGTCAATGCCGGTTCGCTTGAGCAGGATATCGCCGAGCGCGACGACCTCACGCAGCCCGAAAAGCTCGTGATGTCGAGCGAGCGTTTCGTCAAGCATTTTGAAGACCGCGGCTTTACGAACATTGTGCTTTCGGCCAAGGCCCATAGCGTGCAAACGACGCTCGATACCTATCGAGCGCTGTCGTGTGAGATTCCCCACGTTCCACTTCACCTGGGCGTAACCGAGGCAGGTACCAAGCTACAGGGCACCATCAAGAGCTCGGTGGGCCTTGGTATCCTGCTGTCTGAGGGTATCGGTGACACCATGCGCGTCTCGCTCACGGCCGATCCGGTTGAGGAGCCGCCGGTTGCCTGGGGCATTTTGCAGTCGCTGGGCCTGCGTCGCCGCGGTCCCGAGATTGTTTCGTGCCCCACGTGTGCCCGCTGTCAGGTTAACCTGATTCCTATCGCCGAGGAAGTAACCGAGCGGCTTAAGAACTATTCCGCGCCGCTTTCGATTGCCGTCATGGGATGTGCCGTTAATGGCCCCGGTGAGGCTTCTGATGCCGACCTGGGCGTTGCCTGTGGACGTGGTCAGGCCCTGCTCTTTTCGCATGGCCAGATCATTGGTAAAGTAGCTGAGGACCAAATTGTCGACGCGCTTATGGCCGAGGTCGACAAGCTTATTGAGGAGAAATAAATGACCCGAGCAATGTATATGTCAAAGCTCTATGCGCCGACGCTCAAAGAGGATCCGGCCGACGCCGAGCTCGCAAGCCATCGTCTACTGCTTCGTGCCGGTATGATCCGCAAGGAGGCCGCCGGTCTCTATTCCTATCTGCCGCTCGCTTGGCGCTCGATTCGTAAGATCGAGAACATCGTGCGCGACGAGATGGACGCCGCCGGCGCCCAGGAGCTCATGATGCCCATTATGGTCGATGCCGAGCTGTGGCGTGAGTCCGGCCGCATCGATGCCTATGGCAAGGAGCTCGTGCGCTTTGACGACCGTCATGGTCGCGAGTTTGTGCTGGGCCCCACGCACGAGGAGACCGTCACGGCCCTGGTGCGCAACGAGCTGCGCTCCTATAAGCAGCTGCCCGTCAACCTGTACCACATTCAGGACAAGTTCCGCGATGAGTTCCGTCCCCGCTTTGGCCTGATGCGCGGCCGTGAGTTCATCATGAAGGACGCCTACAGCTTCTCTGCCACGCAGGAGAGCCTGCAGGAGGAGTACGACAAGATGAAGCAGGCCTACGCCAACATCTGCGAGCGCTGCTACATCAAGGCTCTGCCCGTTGTCGCCGACTCCGGCGAAATCGGCGGCGACACCTCCGTCGAGTACATGGCGCTGGCCGACGCCGGCGAGGCTTCGCTCGTCTACTGCGACGATTGCGGCTTTGCTGCCGATGACGAGGCTGCAAGCACCAAGGTCGTTGTGACCGAGGGTCCCGGCGACGGCACGCTCACCAAGGTCGAGACTCCGGGTATGGGCACCATCGAGGCCGTCGCCAAGTTCTTCGGCTTCCCCGAGAACGGCACGCGCAAGTCGCTGGCGTTGATTGACTCCGAGGGCAAGCCGGTCGTGGCCATTGTTCCGGGCGACCACGAGCTCAACGACTGTAAGGCCGAGCACGTCTTTGGCAAGGGCTATCGCATGATGACCGACGAGGAGCTCCAGACCTACGGGCTGCATAAGGGCTTTATCGGACCGGTTAACCTGCCCGAGGGCATCCGTCTGGTGTGCGACGAGAGTCTGCGCGAGTCCAAACAGTGGGCCTGCGGTGCCAACGAGGTCGACTATCACTTTACCGGCGCCTGCCCCGAGCGCGACTTTACCGTCGACGAGTGGGCCGACCTGGTTACCGTCGTCGCCGGCGATCCCTGCCCGCACTGCGGCAAGCCGCTGTCTGCTGCTCGCGGTATCGAGGTCTCCCAGGTCTTCCAGCTGGGCACCAAGTACTCCGAGGCCATGGGTGCCATCTTTATGGACGAGGACGGCAAGGAGAAGCCGCTTATCATGGGTTGCTATGGCGTTGGCGTGTCTCGCTCGCTCGCTGCCGTCGTGGAGCAGCACAACGACGAGCACGGCATCGTCTGGCCGGTCTCCGTTGCCCCGTACGAGGTTGCTGTGATTCCGCTCGACCCCAAGAAGGAGGAGTGCGCTACCGTCTGCGAGCAGATCGTTGATGGCCTGTGCGCCGAGGGTATCGAGGTCGTCGTCGATGACCGTGACGAGCGTCCCGGCTTTAAATTTGCCGACAACGACCTTATGGGCTTCCCGTATCAGGTCGTTCTGGGTAAGCGTGGCCTCAAGAACGGCACCGTCGAGCTCAAGGACCGTGCCACGGGTGAGCGCGAGGACGTGGCGATCGACGAGGTCGTCGCCAAGGTCGCCGAGCTTGTGAAGGCGGCACGCCGTTAATCGGCGATTTCGCTTGTAGTTCGATATACGGGACGGCCCCGCATTTCTCCAGATAGGGGAGATGCGGGGCCGTCCTTTTATCTTGTCGACGTACTCAATCGCTAAAAGGAAACCCCACAGCCCATGCGAGCTGCGGGGTTTTCCTTGTGCCTCCGATGCGAAATAAATCGCTCAGATATTACTGATAATCGACGACGTCGATCCAGTTCTTCAGGAACTCATCGTTCACGTTGCGCTTACGAGCGAGCTCGGAAGCGGCAACGATGCTCGTCCACTGACGCACGACCTGCATGGGCATGTCGGCGCGGTCGCAGTAGAGCTCCAGGTAGGCCTCGGCCTGGTCCTTGCTGTTGAGGGCAAAGAGCA
>DBEZDO010000035.1:0-2815 GCA_048187355.1 Collinsella sp. | reverse complement strand
AAAGATCATGACGAGCGAGCCGGCCGAGATGCCAAACCACGCGTTGCCGCCCGCCACGAACACACTCACCACGGCCATGGTGATGACGATAAGGCCCGAGGTCGTAAAGTTGCGCTGCATCATGGCGTGCATCGAGACCGTCTCGGCGTCGCGCGCGGCACGATCGGCGGCGTCGAACAGATCGCGTTCAAAGTCCTCGCGCCCGCAGGTCTTGACGGCCAAGATGTTCGTGACCGCGTCGGAGAGCACGCCCGAGAGCTTGTTCTGCGCGGCGGACGTCGCGGCCGAAAGCGGCATGATGCGCTTGTACATAAGCCAGACAAACACGATGTAGACGGCCATGATGCACACCAGGATCACGGTAAATGTGGGCACCACCGGGGCGAGCGCCGCCACGGTGCAGATGACCGAGGTGATGGTGGGGATGAGCGAATACACCGTCACGTCCACCAGCCCCGTGTAGCCGCTCATAAAACGACTCGTCTGGCTCACAAGCGATCCGCCAAAACGGCTGGTGTGGAATGTCATGGATTGATTGGAGAGCGTGTCGAAGCACAGGCGTGCCAGGTGATAGTTGCCCGCAATCTCGAGCTTGTAGACGGTGTAGTCCTGCAGCTTGGAGAGGATTTGGCCCACTAGGTTAACGAGCACGAGTGCCAGAATGTAGGGACCAAAGACCTCAAACACCTGGTCGCCCGCCACGGGGCCGGCCTGGACGCGGTCGACGATAAGGGCCATCACATAGGTATTGGCAAACGTCAGCAAAAAGATGTAGCCCGCCGACGAGAACACCGAGAGAAAGACAATCAGCGGCTGCGTGCGCGTGACACCCCAAAACCGCTGCAGCGTGCGGCGCACGGTGGAGCGGCTGAGCGGGCTGGTGCTTCTCTGAGACATGGGCTTCCTTTCGCATCTGATAGGGCGAAACGCCATTGTTGCACATTGGAGCACGCTCCAGACAAGTGCGATACGAAAAGCGGTAGGGCGCCCGCGTTTGCACCGGTGCCCCGCCGTCTTGTTGCAATTAGTCCTCGTCTTCTTGGTCTGTGGGAAGGCCCGCGGGCGTGAGTCCCAAGATCTCATCGACTTGGTCGGCGTCTTCCAGTGCGTCGATGTCCTTGAGCTTGCGCTCCATTACGTTGGTGCGCGTGGTAATGATGCCCTCGACCGTTTTGCCCGCGGTCTCGATCTGCTGCTGGGCGCGGCGCAGCGCCTTTTGATAGCGCGGCAGCTCGGCCTTGACGGCGGAGAGCACGCGCAGTACGTCGTCGGTACGTTTTTGCAGCCTAAACGTCTGGTAGCTCATCTGCAGGCTGTTGAGAATGGCGGCCATAGTGCTGGGACCGGCAACGTTGACATGATAGTCGCGGCCCAGGGTTTCGATGAGCCCGGGTCGGCTGACGACCTCGGCGTACAGCCCCTCAAACGGCACGAACATGATGCCAAAGTTGGTCGTTGCCGGCACACTCAGGTACTTTTCGCAGATGTCCTTTGCCTCGCGTTTCACCATCATATCGAGCGTCTTGCGCGCTGCGGCAACGGCCTCCGCATCGCCCGACTCCTGGGCGTCGAGCAGATGCTCGTACGCGTCGCCCGGGAATTTGGAGTCGATCGGCAGCAGCACGGGATCGCCCTCGTCTACCGGCAGCTTGACGGCAAACTCAACGCGCTCCGAGGCGCCGGGCCTGGTGGCAACGTTTTCCAGATACTGGTCGGGTGTGAGGATGTCCGTCAGGATCGCACCCAGCTGTACCTCGCCCAAAATGCCGCGCGCTTTTACATTGCCCAGCACACGCTTGAGGTCGCCTACGCCGGTGGCGATAGATTGCATATCGCCCAGGCCCTTGTACACGGCCTCGAGCTGGTCGCTCACCTGCTTAAACGATGCCGAAAGTCGGTCGTTGAGCGTGCGAGAGAGCTTCTCGTCCACCGTCGCGCGCATCTGATCGAGCTGCACGTTGTTGTCTTCGCGGATGGCACCCAGCTGAGCATCGACCGTCTCGCGCACCTTGTCCAGGCGATGCTCGATGCCCTCGCGATTGGCGCCGAGCTGTTGGGCGGTCTCGCGGCGCAGATCATCCATCCGGTCACCGGCTTGCGAGAACTCGCGCGCGATGGTCAGGTAACGTTGCTGCTCTACGGCCGCATCGGTCGTCTGCTGCTGCGCGATGGCATTGGCCGTGCGACGGGTTTCGGCCAGCGCGACGTTCAGGGCATCGAGCGCTTTGTTAGCCTGCTCGAGTGCTGCCAGCGTTTCCGCGCTACTGTCGCCACGCTCCCGCAACTCGGCACGCAGGCTCTTGAGTTGGAGGGCGCAAGCCACAGCAACCCCCACCGCCACCAAGGCGATCACAACAAGCACAATATCAATAGCAGACATAAACTCCGCCCAACAAACCCAATCGAGCACCAATCAAAACCGCGATCAATCTTACCCCGCCACACACACGGATCACTCACTGCCTTGCAGACAAATTTCTCTTAGAGCCGCGGGCGCTAAAACGCTAGCTCTCCCAGCCGGCGCGGATTGTTGTTATGACATCACCTAGGCGCTGGCCGAGGGCTGACAGATGTTGGAGCACTTCGCCGGGCGAAGCACCGTTGAGGATGCACGTGAGGGCATACGACGCCAGAAATATGGCCACAAGCCCTAACGGGATGAGCACGATCATCGCCAAGGTGCGCAGGCGCTGGCCCACGCGGCGACGACGCGCACGACGCTTGTCGAACGCGAGCTCCTGCGCATATGAATCTTGCTGTACGGAATAGGCCTCTGGTGCCGATTCGCACCCGGGCACAGCTGCAGGTACAGCAG
>DBEZDO010000034.1:0-3142 GCA_048187355.1 Collinsella sp. | reverse complement strand
GCCCCAGTCAAAGCTCGTACGGCTCACGGAAAGGTCATTAAGGCCGCCCTCGACAAAGCTACGTACCTCGTTCATGCGGAACGCAGGCTCGACAAAGTCGGGGTGCTCGTCATAGAGCTTGAGCAGCTTGTCCTGGAAGGCGGAAAGCTTAAAGAAGTAGGACTCCTCCTGCACGCGCTCAAGCGGACGGTGGCAGTCGGGGCACAGATGCTGGCCGACGCTGCCGTACTCCTCGTCGCCCTTCTGGACCTGCGTATCGGTGAAGTAGGTCTCGTCGGGCACGCAATACCAACCGTCGTAGCTGCCCTTATACAGGTAACCGGACTCCTTCATGCGCTCCCACAGGTACTGCACGGCATGATGCTGGCGCGGCTCGGTGGTGCGGATGAAGTCGTCGTTGGAAATCTCGAGCTTGCTCCAAAGCTCCTTGAAGTGCGGAGCCTGGCTGTCGGTCCACTCCTGCGGCGTCATGCCATGCTTAGCTGCTGCCTCGGCGACCTTCTCGCCGTGCTCGTCCATGCCGGTCAGGAACTTGACGTTATAGCCGGCGGAACGGCGATAGCGAGCCTGAACGTCGGCGATGATGGTGGAATAAGCCGTGCCCAGGTGCGGATCGGCGTTGACGTAGTAGATGGGCGTCGTGATAAAGAACGAAGGCTTGCTTTGATCCATGGGGTTTGTCCTCCAGAAAAACGTTGCATACAGGGGATGATTCTAGCGCAAGGGCTGGATATCCTCCATCTATTGCATATCGAGCACCATGGCATAGACATCGCGCTTGCGGCGCGAATACTTCTGAGACAGGCGCTTGGCCACCGCAGAGGCGGGCTCCCCCTCCTCGAGCGCGGCGCGGATATCCTCGCGCAGGGCCTCGTCGGGATCCGCTGCCACGGCGCCAACCGGCACGATACCGGCCTCCTCATCCTCGCTCGGCGGCGCGATGACCAGCGCAATCTCGCCCTTTACCTCGCCGCGAGCACGCAGCTCCTCGGCGAGCTGGGCAGCGGGCCCGCGCAAGACCTCCTCGTGCAGCTTGGTGAGTTCGCGGCAGACGGCAACCTCACGCTGGGGAAAGACCTCCGCCACGGCCTCGAGCGTCGCCACGATGCGATGTGGAGACTCGTAGAAGATGAGTGCACCGGGCACCACGGCAAGACGCTGCAAACGGCGCACACGGTCGCCGTGCTTTCGGCCCAAAAAGCCCTCGAAGAAAAAATGCTCGCAGGGAATGCCAGACGAAACGAGCGCCGTGACGCAAGCAGAGGGCCCGGGAATAACTTCGACGGGCACATCGGCCTCACGCGCCGCCTCGACCAGCGCCTGGCCGGGATCGGACACGCTCGGCATGCCGGCGTCCGAGGCAAAGGCAAGGGTCTCCCCCGCCAGCAGACGGTCGACCAGGCCGGCGGCGCGGCCGGCGATCACATTCTCGTCGCAACGGACAAGCGGCTTGGAAATGCCCAGGTGCATCAGCAACTTTGACGTCACACGCGTGTCTTCGCAGCAGATGACATCGGCAGCGGCAAAGGCTTCGCCAACGCGCGGGGATAGGTCGCCCAGGTTGCCGATGGGCGTGCCGACCACATAGAGTTTGCCCGTATGGGCGCTGTTTTGCGTCATATCAACCTATTCAATCATGCCGCGCTCGAGCGTACCGAGCGCCGCGCGGGCGTCCCATGCTGCAATGCGCTTCTCGGTCTTCCACGTTTGGAAGAACCAACCGGCAGCCGGCGCAAACGAAGCCAGCTGGTTGGCGATAAACACGCGCTCGTAGGCATTGCGGCCCTCGGGCGTAACCGACGAGTTGGCAAAGATCGCCGCGCCCGACCATTCGCCCACCAGCACGGGGAACCCAGTCGAAATCGCTTCTTTAAGCTCGCGCTTGTTACGGGAAATCGCCGTCGTCAGCCCGCGGGGGCTCGTGATATCGAGCGCATACTCGTCGCGGTAATGGTACAGGTGAAGGTCCATGTAGACGTTCTTGTACTTGGCGCCGCGCATAAAATGCTTCCACTCGCTGGGATGCCCCGACGACGAAAAGACGACGATCTTATCCTCGGGCATATACGAACGGACGAGCTCGTAGGCATCGCGATAGAAGTTGCGCAGGTAGTGCGCCGGAATGCCATCCGTCATGGAAAAGAGACTCTTGCGGACACTCATCTGCGGCGTATCCAGCAGCTCAATGCCCAGCAGGCTCTCGGCCTCGCCGTAGCGATCAGCCAAGCGCTCGAGCACGTCGAGTGCGACATGACGGCCGTTAGTGGACGAATGCCACTCGGCAACAGCCTCTGGCGTGGCGGGCGAATCGTTGGAATCGCCCTGGCCACCGGGCACAGTTGCTAGATCAAGCAGCACGCGGATGTCGTACTTGGCAGCCCACTCAATTGCACGGTCGATGTAGTCGACAACCGAGATGTAGGACGCATCGGACTCCTGCGAGCCAAAGGCATACCAGGGCACCGGCAGACGCACGGCATTGAGACCGATCTGCGCCATGCGGCGAAAATCGTCCTCGCTCACAAACGTCTCGTAATGACGGCGCATGCGCTCGTTATAGGCGGCGGTGCCCATGGCCTCCTGCAGCTCGGCCGCGTTGGATGCACCGGTCGCCGCGTATAGCGACGGGGTCACCCAAGGCTCGGGAATAAACCAGCCAGAGAGATTAACGCCGAGTATCCTCTCCATCACTGCCCCCTTTTGAATCATACGGGCTAAGCCCGCATCGCTCTTGCATGACATATCTATCGATTTGAGTATACCCGCGCATGCAGACAGGCGACCGAACGGTCTACAAAGTGGCGCAAAAGTGGGAGGAATGTCTGAGCGGGCGGGCCCGAGATGTGCACGCACGTCGGAAGTAAGCGCCGGAAAGCGCATCCCACTCTGAAGCCAAATTCCGGGACGCAATTTCCGCAGAGCCCTCGATAAAAGAAAAGGACCCCTTTGCAGAGGTCCTAGTCAATTCAAGGTGGCGGGGAAGGGAATCGCGTCCGCGCGCTGCGCGGACGGACCGCTGCGGCGCTTACGCGCCTTGCGAGCTGCGCTGGCAAACGCTTACGCGTTTACTCAGCTCCGCGCCCTCACGGGGTTCGATTCCATGTGGGGGCTGTATAAAAGAAAAGGACCCCTTTGCAGAGGT
>DBEZDO010000033.1:0-33223 GCA_048187355.1 Collinsella sp. | reverse complement strand
GAGGCTCTCATCGATTCCGCATCTCCTTGCGCGCTCACATTCCACTCCGCCTTAAATCAAGTTTAAATAAAAACTTGAATGCAAATTTGTTTTAATTAGTATGGAAACTATATCCATTTAGTTCTAATTTGTTCGTAGTATCAAATCGATACCGACACTAGCGTGACACAGTCTTTCAAGACAGCTATTCAACATTGGTGGTCACCGCTATGGACAATGTGAACCACCTAAACGAGCTCTCAATACAGTCCCAGCTTAGCACCCTTGAAAAACTGGTCGCGGACGCGGAACAATCTACCGACGCAAGACGCGATTTCGAAGCTCAGCCTCGTGCCGTATTCCAGAAATATGGAATTACAGCCCTCCAAATCAAAGCGGGAAATCGAAAAGTCTCTGTACGAACTGGTGGAGTCAACCGAAAAGGAGGCGCGTGTCCCCGTTGCACGCGCAGTATATCGTCGTATCCAGCTCCCACCGTCCGAGGCACTTGGACGGTGGGAGTTCCGCATCCCCGGGAAAGGAAAAGCGCGGCCCATCCGGACCGCGCCCGCGCCCTCCTCCCATTTCACCCCGCGACGTAAACCGTCCGGCCCGTCTCGCAGTCGATGGTCTCGGCATCCCCGAACCCAACCCGGACGGCAGCCCATCCGCCGGCGCCCGCCAACGCATCGGCCTCGGACCTCGCGGCGGCGATGAGTCGCTCGAGCTCGGCCGATCCGGCCGGCGCGGTCCCCACCTCGAACGCGCCGCCGTCGCCGCCCGACTCGTACTCGATGACGACTGTCGAGCCGAGAGCCTCCTCGAGGGTCTCGGGCAGGCCGCCCATGTCGGCGAGGACGTGCCCGGCGACCGTGGCCAGCGGGTAGCGGGCCATCCCGGACGCCGCCGAGCGGCCGGCCATGCGGAGCAAGCCGGCGGCCTCGAGCGCCTCGAGGAGCGCCGCGGGCACGTCGGCGTCGATGGCGATGTTGCCGCGTCCGCGGCACCACTCGGCCGCCGCCGGCACGTTCGCCGTGAGCACGCCCCACTCGGCCATGTAGCCCTCGGAGCGCGGGTCCGTGGCGTCGAGGAGGAGGACGGCCAGGCCGCCGCCCACGTACTCCCCGGCCACGAGGGCGAGGCGGACCGCCTCGCCCATGGAGTCGAACTCGACCGTGACCATGCGGCTACCTCCTCCTGACGGCGCTGAGCGGCTTCGGGGAGAAGTGCTCGTCGCGCTCGACGGCGGCGAACCCCATCTGGCGGTTCAGCTCGGCCATCTCCTTGATGCTGAAGTAGCCGAGCTCGTCGTCGTAGCCCTCGACGAGGCCGAACGCCTCGTCCGTTCCGTCGAACTCGAGCAGCCACCAGTCCCATCCGTTCACGCACGAGAAGTAGTGGGCATAGACCGTGGGGTCCTCTGCCCCGTCCTGCTCGTAGAGCCTCGGCACCGTCTTGGCGATTTCCTCGGTCATCAGCTGCTGCATGTCTTCCTCCGTTCCGGGCAACCTGCCCTCAACATCTCGCCCCTGCGAGCAAAGCCGAATGGCGACGCCGTGCGTCGTCGTCGGCTTTGCTCCCTGCAAAGCCGCACCGGAGCGAAGACGGGTCAAGGGAGGTCCATGACGACCTCCACCAACCGGAGCGGAGCGGAGGTTTGTGCGGGGTCTCATGGGCCCCCTTGACGCGGCGTAGCGGAGGTGCCACCCGGCCGCGGAGCCGTGGCCGATTCACGGCGGACGCCGGCAGCCCACGCCCAACATCGATACCATCTGAACCGCTATTCACTTTTCGAGAGGAGCCATATGGAACTCGAAGACATCGTCTACGAGCTCGCCTGCCTTCATGAGTCGATGCTCTTTTGCTGCGAGAACCGGTCCGGCAAGGAGGACCCGGTCTTCGCGCATTACTACATGGCGCTGGGAAGGATTGTCAGGGACCTCGAAGAGGCCGAGCGGCGCATCCGGACCGAAATGGGCCGGCGCTGAATCCCGTCAATAGAAAACGCCCCTGCATTTTACTGCCGGGGCGTTTTTTAGAGCTCGATCTCCGCGATTATTTTTTTCATCTCGAGGGCCCATCCGAGCTGTTCCTCGATGTACCCCGGCCATGCGTCCCGGTGGCCCTTGATGGGGTGGCCCGCCTTGTAGAAGCGCAGCCCCGATGCCTTTTTCGCATCGAAGGTCACCGCCGTCAGCCCGAGGTGATCCTCGAAGACCCCGCTGTTGGCGATGGCGCGGTGCCCGATCTCCTTGTCGTCGTCCACGTACAGCTCGATGCCCGTGCGGCCCTTTTGCGTATCGATGAGCAGGGCGAGATGGTATGCCGAGACCCCCAGGCGAAGCGTCGACCAATGGTCCTTGCTGGGCTTCTGCGGGCTGAACTCCTTGAGGAACTCCGGATGGCCGCCCGCCACATCGCGGTAGGCCGTCCAGTACGCCAGCTTGACCTTTTCGGTCTCGCTGAGCCCCTCGGAGAGCTTCACGGTCTTGGTCCACTCGTTCGGCTGCTCGACCACGCCGAAGCGCGGGGCGGGCAGGGAGCCCCCGATCTTCCAGAGCTCGACCTCGACCAGGAAGAACCCGAAGTCGCTGTCGGTGTGCTGGTTGAGCCACTCGATGGCCTGGCGATGCTCGTCGCGGGCGTGCGTCACGACCCAGATGACGACCTCGGCGCCCTTGCCGGCGGCATACGTGATCACCTTGCCGAGATGGTCGTGGTTGGTGTCCTCGAGCTGGTTCTCGATGATCACCTTGCGGCCCGTACCGGACTCCTGCGCGTAGATATCCACGTTGAACGAGCCGACCGACGACTCCGTCTCTATTAGCTCGAGCTCGATTCCGACCGCCATCCCGAGGGTTGCGAGATTCTGCTCCTCGGCCAGCCACTTGGTGAAGTCGTGGGCCTCATGCGGCCACACCTCGCGCAGGGGAACCTTCTGAATGGTGTCCAAGTTATAAGTCTTCATCCGTCACCCTCTCGACCGATAATCTGGCACCATTGTAGAGCCTCTCGCCATCAAACGACCGTAGCAGGAGCCCACGACGTTCGTCGACGTCCTTCAGCTCGTACGGGTACACGAATAGCAAAATATATCTCTTCTTAGCCATGCGGTTTCCCTTCCCTTGAAAAACGAACCACTCGATCCGCGGAGAGGCGCTATCAGGTGCCGTTCGTCAACGCCGCGGCGATTATGCCGCTGTCCGTGAAGACGAAACTGATGAGCTCATCTTCCCAAGGCTCGCGCTCCTGCTCCTCCTCGGCCTCCTCGAACGTCATCGGCATCTCGCGCGCTCCCGAAAACTCGTGGCAGATAGCGTAGAGACGAGAGGGCCTATCAGCCCACTTATCAGCCGGTCGGCCAAAAGCGTCGTACTGCCGCAGCTCATCCCCAACATCGCGCCAGATTGTTCGATACCAACCCGTTAACGATAGGGTCAAGAGCATCGTAGACCGTATTCATATAGCGGCGCCTTTGTTACAGCTCAGATGTCACCATTTTAGATAATGGGCGTAGCGACCCGAATCTCATTTCAGGCCAATTCGACCAAGAGCAATCTACGGTCTTGTAACTGCCTCTTTCCAAATAAGGCCCGCCCCCGGTGGGGCCCCACCCATGCCCACGGCATAGGCCCGCCAGAGCTAGAGGGACTTCGTCATTCTTGTCTGGTAACTCTCAAATAAAGCGCAGAAAGTGTGGAGGAGCGCCGAACGGTCCTGCTGAACTCGTCGCCAACCGGCGTCAACCAGTGTGGAGATGGTTCAAGCAGGCATCCTGTTCGAAAAATGCCGTTATTAATTGATTTCGACCAAAATTCGACCAAGATTGAAAGTCAAAAAAGAAACAGCCCAGAGAAACAATGCCTCTGAGCTGCTAAAAGTCTTGGTCGCGGGGGCAGGATTTGAACCTACGACCTCCGGGTTATGAGCCCGGCGAGCTACCAGACTGCTCCACCCCGCAATGTCTGGGCGCCTCATGTGCGCAAGTAAGAATATTACGCGGGAGTTCGGTAAACGGCAAGGAAAATCTCGTAGAGCATAATTCCTTCATATTTAAACCACTCAGCCCCTATCACCGTAAACGAATCGCAGCCGAGCGCCGTCGACGGCACGTATACAATGGTGCGCGTCCTTTTATGCCGACACCGGGAGTAGACATGCTGCTCGCTATCGATATGGGAAACACGCAGACGGCCATGGGCCTGTTTGACGGAGACGAGCTGGTGCAGTCGTGGCGCATGCCCACCGACCGCTCCTATACCGCCGACGAGATCCATGTGCGCCTGATGGGTTTCTTTAAGATGTACGGCCTTTCGCTCGATGCGGTCGACGCGATCGCCTTTGCGGGCGTGGTGCCGCAGCTCTCGCGCGAGTGGCACGCCGTGGCCGACCGCATTGCCGCGGACGCCATCGTCATCGGGCCGCAGACGGCCGCCGTAACCAAGCTGCGGGCGGCGCGCCCCCAGGCCGTTGGTGCCGACCGCATCGCCAACGCCGTCGCTGCCGAGACCTTCTATGGCGCGCCGGCGATCGTGGTGGACTTTGGCACCGCGACCAATATCGACGTCATCGATGAGGACGGTTATTACATTGGCGGAGCGATCGCGCCGGGCATTCGCATCTCCATGGACGCGCTTGCCGCCCGTGCCGCCAAGCTCGCCAGCGTGCCGCTCGAGGCGCCCGAGCACGCCATCGGCCGCGATACCGAGGAGTGCATCAAGGTCGGCGCCGTAACGGGCGCCGCCGCCATGGCTGAGGGCCTGGTCGCGCGCATGAAGCGCGAGCTGGGCCGCGAGGATGCCACCGTTATCGCCACGGGCGGTCTCGCCAGCATCGTCGCCGATTCGACCGATGCCTTCGACGTGGTCGACGGACAGCTCACCATCAAGGGTATCTGCGAAATCTACCGCCGCATGCAGAAGCTGGGATAGAGCAGGGGCTTAAGTCGAGCGCGCCCGATGCCACAGTCCCCGCAAATGCTCGCCAAGCCTATTCCTCAGACAGGCGAAACCCTCCCCGGCACAGGCCGAGGAGGGTCTTGTTGTCATGTCTATCTTTGGGCGCGAACGCCCCGCGCTACAGCCCGCGAATTCGTACGGCCTCGGGCGGAAACTCCTGCTCGCCGGCATCGGTCTTAATGGTCGCGCGGCCCCAGATGTCCAGGCCTGCAAACACACCGACCGCAAGCGGCAGGCCGTTGGGCGACACCGCCGCAACTTGGCGGCCCAGCAGCGGCACCATGTCGAAGTACTCGCCCAGCACGGGAGCCAGCGGCCCTGCGGCGCCTTGCGGCGTGTTGGCAACAACCGCCCAAGCGCCCACGCGGGCCAGCACGGCGGCGGCCAGCGTCTCGACCAGCGCTTCGTCAGCCACGTCCACACCAAGCTCGCCCAGCGCCGAACGCTCAATATCCACCGTCACGGCACCGAACATGCCCGCAGCAGCGGCACCGCCGTTCACGGCAACACGCGCGAGCGACGTCTCAAACGCAGGCGCACCGCACACGATATCGCTCGGCCACTGGATACCCACCTTACCGGCAAGGCCCAACCCCGGCGTCGAAGCCGTGCCCACGAGCGCGTCCATCATGCCCATCGCAGCCACAAACGGCAGGCCGTGGAAGGCATGCATGTTCACGTCCGGGCGCACGATCAGCGAAAACGTCAGCGAAGCATCGCCCGCGCTCCACGCGCACCAGCCCGCGGACACGCCCTCGCGGCCCGCGTTACGCGCCGCGTCGAGCTCGGTGCCGGCGGCAACAGCATTCATCTCGATCATCTACATACGCCCCAATTCGCCAACGATATGGCCCACGCGGTCCTCGGGCTCCTTGACCTCGACACCGTTGTAGCGGAAGAACCGCGCCGGGTCGTGCATCAGGTCCTCGAGCGGCACCAGCACAAAGTCGCGCTCGCCAATGAGAGGATGCGGCAGGCGCAGCTTTTTGCCGCCGTGGGTCTCGCCATCCATCCACAGCAGGTCCAGGTCGATGGTGCGCGGACCGTTGGCCTTGGCCTTCTTGGAGCGGTCGCGCCCCAGCTCGGCCTCGATCTTCATGAGCTCATCGAGCAGCACCAGCGGCGCCAGCTCGGTCTTGATCTCGATGACGGCGTTGGCAAACGCGTCCTGGCGCGTCTCGTAGGCCGGCTCGCTCTCGTAAATCTTGGAGGAGTTGGACACGCAGGTGAGTGGAATCTCGGCGATCATCTCGCGTGCGGCGCGGATGTTGTCGCAGCGATGCCCCAGGTTGGAGCCCACGGCCACAAACGCGCGGCGCGGCTGCGGCTTGGCAACCGCCCAGTAACCGTTCAGGAACTGCGCAAAACCCGCGGCGTCGTGCACGCGCACGATGTTGGCACCGGCCTGGATGGCGCCCAGGCACACGCCAAACGTGGCGGCATCGCGCTCGGCGGCCTCGGTCACGCCCGAGATAGCGCCCACAAAACGCTTGCGCGACACGGCGCACATGAGCGGGTAGCCCAGCGACGCCATCTTGGCAGTCTCGCGCTGGATGACGATGTCCTCGTTAGCCGACTTACCAAAGCCCGGGCCAGGATCGATGCAGATGCGGTCGCGCGACACGCCGGCATGGATGAGCGTGCGGGCCTGGTCGGACAGAAAGCCCATGACGCGGCGCATGATGGGCGCCGAATCGGGCAGGGTAAAGCGGCGGAGCTGCGAGGTGGGCACATAGGCCTCCTCACGGCGGGCACTGCGGCGCATCATGGCGGCCAGGCGGTCATTGGACTCCGATGCGGCCTCGGTGGCTGCGGGCGCGGCCTCGGGCGCGGGCGCGACGGTCTCGGCGGCAGCAACCTGCTCGGCGGCCGGCGTCTCCTGCCCCAGCTCGGTTGCTGGCTCGGACGTGGGCTCCGGTTCGCCAAACGGCAACGAGGGCTGCACCACGCCGCCCGGAAGCTTGGCCTCAACCTTGGGCTCACCCAGCAGCTTGCCGCGACGGCGGCGAGCCGGCTTCTCGGCCTCACGCGCGGCCTCGGCAGCCGCCTCGCGCGCCTTCTCGGCAACAAACGCCGCTGCCGAGGTATCGAGCTGCACCGTTGCGTGCGTGCGGGTGGGCGCGGCGACCTCGCCGGCATGCATCACGATGACGCCGCAGGTGCTCGTCTTAACAAACTCGACCATCTTGGGATCGGTGAAGCCGGTCACGTCGTTGACGATCGAGGCGCCGCAGCGCACGGCCGCCTTGGCAACCGCCACATGACGCGTGTCGATCGAGACGATGGCTCCCTCCTTGGCCAGCGCGCGTACCACGGGCAGCACGCGGCGAGCCTCCTCGTCGGGGTTGACCGGGGTAAAGCCGGGGCGCGTGGACTCGCCGCCCACGTCGATGATGTCGGCGCCGGCGTCGAGCATCGCCAGGCCGTACTCGATGGCGGCATCCGGGTCGAAGTGCTCCCCGCCATCGCTAAACGAATCGGGCGTCACGTTGAGGACGCCCATGATGCGCGGACGGTCAAAGCTGAGCTCGTACTTTCCGCACCGCCATGTCTTGCTGTCGTTCGCCATGAACATCCTCCTAAAATGCCCACGCCGCCGAGCTTGGGGAGCTGGCGGCGGGGTCGCTTTGCACTCAGTCTTTCTATTGTATCCGCGCGCGCGGGCTAGAACGCAAACGCGGCCGCGATGTCGCAAGAAATCAGCAGGTCGGCATTTGCATCCTGATCGGTGGGAGCAAGGTTGCAAATGGCCAGCGTATCGCCGGTAAAGTAACGCGTAAGGCCCGCCGCCGGATACACCACGAGCGAGGTCCCGCCCACGATGAGGGCATCGGCCGCGGCGATGGCGGCAACGGCACCGGTCAACACATGCTCGTCGAGCGGCTCTTCGTAGAGCACCACATCGGGCTTAATGCGCCCGCCGCACGCAGGACACACGGGCACGCCCGCGGCGTCCTCGTGCTCGCGCGAGCAAATCCATTCGGCGCTGTAGACTGCGCCGCACGACTGGCAAATGTTGCGATGGACCGATCCGTGCAGCTCGAACACGCGCTGTGAGCCGGCCATCTGATGCAGGCCGTCAATGTTTTGCGTCACCACGGCATTTAGCTTGCCGGCGCGCTCCAGCTCGGCCAGCTTGGTGTGACAGCGGTTGG
The DNA here is from genome assembly GCA_048187355.1 of Collinsella sp. Taxonomy (GTDB): domain Bacteria; phylum Actinomycetota; class Coriobacteriia; order Coriobacteriales; family Coriobacteriaceae; genus Collinsella. The sequence continues at coordinate 25,131 of DBEZDO010000033.1, read as the reverse complement.
GCTTGGCGCCAAGCGCGATCATCTTGGTGCGGTAGAAGTCGAAGAACTCGGCCGGGTGCACCTCGTAAAAGCCATGCGAGAGCATGGTCTCGGGCGGGTAGGCAAACTGTTGGTGATATAGGCCGTCCACGCTGCGGAAATCGGGGATGCCACTCGCCGTGGAAACGCCCGCGCCGCCAAAGAAGACCACGCGCTTGTGGGTGCCGAACAGCTCCGCCAGCGCGGCGGAGGCCTGTTTGGAGTCCGTTATCGCCTGCGTCATATGAGTCCTCCGTCCTTGTTGGTCGGGCAGCGTCGGGCGATGTCCCAGCATGCGGCCTTTGGGTCAGCACGCGCGGTGCCCACCACCGCCCCTGTTGCGCTAATCTTAAGCCTGCCAACCCCGTCGAAAGGACACCATGCCTCAGACTTACACTTTCGCCTCGTGGAACGTAAACGGCCTGCGCGCCGTGCTCAAAAAGGACCCGAGCTTTATCCAGATCGCGCAAGAACTCGACGTCGATATCCTGGCGTTGCAAGAGACCAAGCTGCAGGAGGGCCAGGTCGATATTGACCTGCCCGGCTATCACCAAACCTGGAGCTACGCCGAGCGCAAAGGCTATTCGGGCACCGCGGTCTTTAGCCGCCAGGAGCCGCTACGCGTGCTGCGCGCCGACGCGCTGCTGCCCTACGCCGGCGAGGGCGAGGCCGCCGAGCTCGTTGCCCAAGCCGCAACCGAGGGCCGCGTCTGTGCGCTCGAGTTCGACAAGTTTTGGTTTGTCGACGTCTATACGCCCAACGCGCAAAATGAGCTCGCGCGCATCGACGTGCGTATGGCCTGGGACGATGCCTATCGCGGCTTTTTGGGCGCGCTTGAGCACGAAACCGGCAAGCCCGTCGTAACCTGCGGCGACTTTAACGTGGCGCACGAAGAGATCGACCTTAAGAACCCCAAGTCCAACCGCGGCAACGCAGGCTTTTCGGACGAAGAGCGCGGTAAGTTTACCGAGCTGCTCAACGCCGGCTTTACCGATACCTGGCGCACGGCTAATCCAGACGTCGAGGGCGTCTACAGCTGGTGGAGCTATCGCTTTAATGCCCGCAAGAACAACGCCGGCTGGCGCATCGATTACTTCTTGGTAAGTGATTCAATCGCCAATACCGTGCGCGACACCGATATCCGCGGCGACATCTTTGGCAGCGACCACTGCCCCGTCACCCTCACGCTAGAGCTCTAGCCCCAAGTAATTCCTGGGGGACAGAGGAAAACAAATCATGTGACCCCTCTCCCCCTATAAGTTGCGGTGGAATAGTTCCTGTTTGGGCAGCAAATAGCCAAAAACGAGAACTATTCCACCGCAAGTTCGTGAGGGAACGCGAAATGCCTTACAGCCCGTATTTCACGACGACACGGTTAATGCGGCGACACCAAGGCTTGTACAAGGCGGCCAAAAACACGCAGGTCGCAAGGCCGTGCGTAATATCGAACGGCACTGCCGTGGCAAGACGCGCCACGGCACCCGCCCAAGTAAGCGGCTGTACAAATCCAATGATGTCATACGCGTTAATCACGACGCCATAGAGCAAGCCCGACGCAAAACCGTACGCCAGCAGCGCCGGCAATCGCACGGTGCCGTCGGCGCGGTCGAACGCACCCGCGTACGCCAGCGCGCCGCCAACATAGCCAACCAGGCCCCAGGCATACATCTGCCACGGCGTCCACATGCCCTGCCCAAAAAAGAAATTGCTGGTCAGCGCCGCCAGCGCGCCAACCATGAAACCATTGCGGCGACCAAGCGTCGCCCCCGCGATAATGGCGATGGCGCTCACCGGTTTAAAGTCGGGAATGGGCCCAAACAGGATGCGCCCCGCCGCCGCCAGCGCCGCGAGCACCAGCGTGGGCATAATCTGGCGCAAACCCGGACGAGATGCCTCATAACCCGCAAAGAACAGCGCGAGCACCAGCGCCACCACGACCAGCATGGCAAGTGCCGCCTGCTCAACGCCCGCTAGCAACGCCGCAGCCATCACCGCTGGCACCGCCAGCAGCAGCGGGATCTCCAGTTTTGTAAGCAGGCGCGCGACGCGATAATCCGTCATCCCATCACGCCCTATAAAACACGTTGTCGGCAAAGAAGTCGGCCGGCGGCTCCATGCAGGCGATCTCACCGTCAAACATCATGGCAATGTCATCGGCAACCTGCTCGGCAAAGTCCAAATCGTGCGTAGCCATGATGACGGTGCCGCCAGCCTTCGCATGGTCACGCAGGGCGCGGGCGATGGTGCGGCGACTCTCCAGGTCCAAGCCCTTCGTGGGCTCGTCAAGCAGCAGCAGCTCGGGGCCGATCAGCAGCAGCTTTGCCAGTGCGAGCAGCTGGCGCTGTCCGCCCGAGAGGTCGTAGGGGTGGCGCGTCTCCAGGCCGTCCAGCCCCAAGCTCGCCGCGCGCTCCCGCGCCACGGTCTCGTCATATCCGCAGGCTGAAGCCCATTCCATCAGCTCGTCGCACACCGTCTCGGCAACCAGCAATGCTTTGGGATTCTGAGGCAGCAACGCCGCCGAGGCCGCTCCGCGCACCATGCGGCCGCGCTGCAGCTTGGCGGTCTTCGCCAGCACCGAGAGCATCGTCGACTTGCCGCATCCGTTGCCGCCCACGATCGCATGCACCGCACCGGCCGAAAACGACGCATCGAGCCCACGCAACACCCAGCCGGACGCTCGATCGTAGCGAAACCAACCTTCCGACAGGGTGGTAGCCGACCCGCCGTGCATTTTTTGGAGTATTCTGCTTCCATCCGTGCGCGGGAAGGCTTCCGAGCCATTCTCGAGCGACGTTTGCGCCACAAATTCGGACGATTTGTCCAATTCTGAACTTTTTTTCGCGCTCGATACGTCCCCGGGCGGCTCCAGAGAGCCCAAATTGTCCTCACGCCTGCTGAATACTCCGTTTTTTGCACATCGGATGGCACCCCACCCCAACGTGCCATCGGAAAACAGCGATTCTCGGCGTACCAAAGAAGCCATATCCGCCGCCTCGTGCACGCGGCCATCCTCAATCCGGTACGCACACGTCGCGTATTCGAGCATTGGGCGCGGCTGATGCGTCGCCACAACAACCGTGCAGCCCAGCTCGCGATTCACACGAAACAGCGCGTGCAGGAAATTCTTCTCCGCAACCGGATCAAGCTGAGACGTGGGCTCGTCGAGCAGCAGCACGCGCGGGCGTAATGCCAGGACAGCCGCCAGCGACAGCAGCTGTTTGCGTCCGCCCGAAAGCGTATCGGTGTCGCGGTGGAGCCAATCTTCCAGCCCAAAGAAATAGCTGGTCTCAGCTACGCGACGGCGCATCTCATCACGCGCTAGCCCCAAGTTTTCCAGGCCAAACGCCATCTCGTGCCACACGGTTTCGCACACGATCTGGTTCTCGGGATCCTGGAACACATAACCCACGCGCTCCGCCGATGCCCGCACATCCATGTCGGCGACGGGCTCGCCCAGCACGCGCAGCTCGCCGGAGCGCGTACCAGCAGGCGCGATCTCGGGCTTGAGCAGCGACAGCAGCGTCGACTTGCCCGAACCGGTACCACCAACAAGCAGTGCAAACGCACCTTGGGGAACAGACCAGTCGAGCCCCTCGAGCACCGCAGCATCAGCATCGGGGTAGGCAAAGCTCAGGCTCCGCACCTCAATCGCCGGCGCGGCCGAGCCATATGCCACACCCGCCGCCGAGCTCCTATCAAACCGAGCCATCAGCCAAACCTCTTCTCATCAATCGCGTGCAACGCGCAAGGCAGCACCATCCAGGCAGCGTACACGACATAGCCCAGCCACGGCGCCGGCACCGATAGTTGCGGGTAAAACGAATACTGCATCGTCGCAGTCCACGCCACTGCCGTCGTGGCCATGCCAAACAGCGCAAGTCCAACCAGCGCGGCAACATCGCCGCGCCCCAGCCGATACCGCGCATACGTCGTTCGACGCGTCGCGGCGCCCCACCCACGGGAGCGCATGGCGTCCGCGCGCTCCAGCGAATCTTCCATGCCCCAGCCCATCAACACGCTCGACGCCCGCAGGCGCGATCGCACGGGATCGGTGGGCACGCGGCCCGGCACATCAATCGCATCCTGCACCGCCAGCACCGTACGACCGCGGCGTAAAAACTGCGGGATAAGCCTCATGCACATCGAGATCATGAGCGCAATCACCGGTGCGGCATTGCCCAGCAGCGCGAGCACCTTGTCGTATTCGAGCATCGACGCCGCGGCCTCAAACCACAGCACGCTCGCCACAAACAGCCCGCCCATGCACAGGCCGTATACCATGCTTTCCAGATACACCGCGCGCATGCCAATACGGAACAGCTCCGTCGAGCCCGAGGCGCTAAACAGCGGATTGACCAGCGCGATAATCAAAATCACCGGCAGCTGCCAGCGGAGTGCGCCCAGCGTGCGGGCAGCCCCGCGCGTCGCAAATCCATACGCCAGCCCGCCCGCAAGTGACAGCGCAATCAGCACCGGCTGCATCGAGAACATGGTGAGCCCCAGCGTCAGCACCATGTAGAGGGCCGGCACAGCCGGATGCGACATCGAGAATGCCGCGACGGGCTCGCCGCCAAACTCCTCTTGTATGTTGTCCACGGGCACCCCCGTCCCCTCGCTCAAACGACAGCTCCGCAGCACCGCCAACGCCGCACGCAAGCAGCGCAAACGCCACGCCGGCGGCACCGACATCGGCCGCCATGAGCCAATCGCTACGCGCTCAACATATGCCTGCGGTATCATATTGCGCCGTGTATCGTTTCCAAACACACGTCTCTATAACGTAACAGGAGATCACATGGACGCAACCGCAATTATCCTCGCTGCCGGCGAGGGCACCCGCATGAAGTCGAACCACTGTAAGGTTTCGCACAAGATCCTGGGCAAGCCCATGGTCCAGTGGATCGTCGACGCCACCATCAAGGCCGGCTGCAGCCGCGTCGTGGTCGTCATCGGCAGCCACGCCGACGAGATGCGCGCCCTGATCGACGGCGCCTACGCCAACAGCGCCACCAAAGTCGAGTGCGTTGAGCAGACCGAGCGCCTGGGCACCGGTCACGCCGTGAAGGTCGCGCTCGAGGCCTGCGGCATCACGCAAGGCCCCGTCGTCGTGCTCAACGGCGACCTGCCGCTCATCACCGCCGACACCGTCGCCAAGTTCGCGCAGACCGTCGCCACCGGCGAGCTCGCCTGCACCGTCATGACCATGACCCCGCCCGACCCCTTCGGCTACGGCCGCATCAAGCTGGGTGCCGACGGCCAGATCGAACGCATCATCGAGCAGAAGGACTGCACACCCGAGCAGGCCGCCACGCTGCTCGAGTGCAACGCCGGCTGCTACGCCTTCGACGGCGCGCAGCTCGCCGCGCACATTGACGAGATCGGCAACGACAACGCGCAGTCCGAGTACTATCTGCCCGACATGCTCGAGATCCTCAAGGGCCACGGCCAGGCAGTCTCCATCTTCCACTGCGATGACTACCGCGACGGCCTGGGCGTCAACAGCCGCATCCAGCTCGCGCAGCTCACCGCCATCGCGCGCGACCGCATCAACGAGCACTGGATGGCCGAGGGCGTTACCTTCATCGACCCCACGCAGGCCTGGATCGGCCCCGACGCCACCATCGGCCGCGACACCGTCGTGTGGCCGCAGACGCACCTGATCGGCCACGTCACCGTGGGCGAGGAGTGCCAGCTCGGCCCCAACAGCCGTCTCACCGACACCACCGTCGGCAGCGGCTGCATCATCGATGAGACCATCGCCATCGAGGCCGTCATCGAGAACGGCGTCGACTGCGGCCCGCGCGCCTACCTGCGCCCGGGCACCCACATGCTCGACGGATCCAAGGCCGGAACGCACGTGGAGATCAAGAAGTCCACGATCGGCGAGGGCTCCAAGGTGCCGCACCTGTCCTACATCGGCGACACCACCATGGGCTCCGGCGTCAACGTGGGCGCGGGCTCCATCACCTGCAACTACGACGGCGTGCACAAGCACAAGACCGTCATCGGCAAGGACGCCTTCATCGGTTCCGACACCATGATGGTCGCGCCTGCCCAGATCGGCGACGGCGCGCTCGTGGCCGCCGGCTCCGTCATCACCGAGCCGGTCCCGGCCGACGCACTTGGCCTGGGTCGTGCCCGCCAGGTAAACATTGAGGGCTGGGCCGCCGATTACCGCCGCCGTCTGCACGAGGACGACGAGGTATAACGTTTTACCAAGCATCTAAGGAGCTGTTCCCATGGGGGCGGCTCCTTTTTCTATCGTGACCTGCGCAACCGGATGAGTGGTCGGTTCGTGTCCGTTGACGGTAAAGACGTTATCAAGACCCGATTAACCCCGTCGCGCGGTTACAATGCAACAAGGCATCTATATGGCATTCGATATAAAGGAGAAGGGTAATGCCGATTAATGATCCCGAGAAGTCGGAGAATATGCGCAAGTCCATCCGCGTGTATTCCGGTTCCTCCAACCGTCCCCTCGCTCAGAAGATCGCTGAGTACCTTGGGGTCGAGCTTTCGGGCCTTACGCTAAAGCAGTTCGCCAATGGTGAGATTTACGCCCGCTACGACGAGACCGTCCGCGGCGCCGACGTCTTCCTGATTCAGTCCGTGGCCGGCGGCAACGTCAACGACATGCTCATGGAGCTGCTCATCGCCACCGACGCTGCCAAGCGCGCATCCGCCCGCTCCATCACCGCCGTCATCACCCACTACGGCTATGCCCGCCAGGACCGCAAGGCCGGCCCGCGCGAGCCCATCACCGCCCGCCTCGTCGCCAACCTGCTCGAGCGCGCTGGCGTCAACCGCATCATCACCCTCGACCTGCACCAGGGCCAGATTCAGGGCTTCTTCGATATCCCGGTTAACCACCTGTCCGCGCTGCCGCTGTTTGGCCAGTACTATAACGACATGCACTTCGACACCGACAACCTGGTTGTCGTCTCCCCCGATGTGGGCCGCGCCAAGGCCGCCAAGAAGCTGTCCGACATGCTCGGCTGCGACCTGGCCATCGCCCACAAGGGCCGTCCGCGCCACAACGCCGCCGAGGTCATGGGCATCATCGGTGACATCAAGGGCAAGACCTGCATCATCAACGACGACATGATCGACACCGCTGGCACCCTGTGCGCCAACGTCAAGGAGCTCAAGGCTATGGGCGCTGGCGACATCTACGTCTGCGCCACCCACGGCATCTTCTCCGGTCCGGCCATCGAGCGTCTGAACGACGCCCCGATCGTCGAGTGCCTCGTCACCGACGCCATTCCCGTCGAGGTCGGCGGCAAAATCAAGACCATCTCGGTCGCCGAGGAGTTCGCTCAGGCCATCTCCGCCGTTTACCACGAGGAGCCCGTCTCCACGCTCGTCGGCGGCGACTTCGCGCTGTAATCCAGCGTGCATCTCATCATCTTTGGTGTTTTTAAAGGGTCGGAAGCTCGCTTCCGACCCTTTTTCTACCCCTCGACAACCTTCCCTGGACAATTAGTTCAGATACGTATTTTTTTAAAGCTCCAAAGGCCGTTCTGAGCCTTCTGAGCTCCCCGGCGAACGCCATACTGCCCAAAGCTCATCGCTTTCGAGTACGACCGCCGCATATTTACCCTCAAATCGCCCTCGAAAGCCCTTAGAAACGCCTCGAACGCCCGCCGTCTTATACGTATCTGAACTAACTGTCCAGTAGCTATCGTCAACCTTCGCGGCAGAGCTCAATTTCCTGCAATCCCCTCAACCGATTCCACCGATTTCATAACACCCAGCCGTTCATGGCGCGCAGCGCCCCGCTGAGCGAAAAGAACGGTATGGCGGTCGCATTCTGCCGCCAACTTAGTACGTTATAGCTATGACGACCGTGATTTCACATCTCTCCGCCCTCCGCGCAATTCGTCGCGCACGACGGGCGTACTCTGCCCTACCCTGGGACTCCGTTGATAGCGAACAGCAAGCACAGGCCTTGGCTGGCTGCATTCCCAACAATGACGCGATAGACTTTGGCGCACTTTCGATACTCGACGCCTGGAATGAAGATGATTCCGAACTGCTCGATCTTCTCGTTTCAAACGAAGACAACAGGCGCCCCGACAAGCGACTTCTTCAGCATATTCTCTCCACTCCTCTTCCTGAAGGTGCAATTATGCACGTCGAGGCCGACATCTACGCAACGTCTCCTGCCATGACAGCCATGCTTTGTTCCAAAAATGAATCAGTCGCCAAAACCTTGATGCTCCTTATGGAGCTGCTCGGAACCTACTCCCTTCCTCCCGGGGCAACATACCCCATTGCCTATGACGACATCTGGCCCAAGGGCGATGACTACGAAGCGATGGACGACCTCGATTGCCGGGGCGACCAGTCGGCGACCGAACAGCAGAACGAAACCCGCTACGAACAGGCACACTACAAATGCGAGCCCGCCACGACCATCGAAGATCTCGAGACTGTTGCACAGCTTGCCAAAAGCAGCTCATACACCTCGTTTCGCACGGCAGTCAAGCTCGCCCGACCCGGATCTGCATCCCCAGCCGAATCCCTAATGTTTGCCGTTCTCGGAGCGCCCATGCGCTTTGGCGGATTCGGATGTTGCAGCCTGCCCATGGGAGGCCTGCTACTCAACTATCGAATCGACTTCGACACTCTTGCGGTCAACATGTCCTCCGGCATCCCTTACGCCATCTGCGACCTATATTGCCCGGCCGCCGGAGTCGACAACGAATACAACGGAATTGGGCATGAGCTTCAAAACGCTCGCATCCACGATGGCAATCGAAATAATGGCCTCAAGGCAATGGGCATCCACGTCCTGGTTATCAATCGCGACCAAATGAAAGACCTTGTTGCACTCGAAGCCTTCGCCCAAACGATGCATCGACTCGCGGGAGTCCGATTCCGATACCGTATCAAGGGCTATCGCAAGCGTCAGGCCGCTTGGCTCAACGCCCTGCGGGCCGGAATCGGCCTTGCGCCGGTCTAAACGGCGAATCACCCGTGCACCGTCGAGCAGGGCTGGACAGTTAGTTCAAATACGTATAAATGGACACATTGAATTAGGCTGTTTTGCAGTTATCTCTATACCATTCGCCCGATTTGAAGGCAGGGTAGACTTCAAAACAGCGTCATATGGACTAACTAAAGCTCCAAAACAACGTATCGGCATTGAATTGAGCACTTCGAGTCCTCAGAACTTATACGTATCTGAACTAACTGTCCACCTCGATTTCGACGGCCGTCCAAACGCCCTCAAATAACCTCAATTGCCCTCCATTTGACAGCGGCAACAGGGTCGCTCACCATAGCAGGCGACAAATCAACGAAAGGATGAACATGGCAGCTGCACAGCCGCTTAAGATTCGCATGGTTGCCGGACTTGGCAACCCTGGCGATGAGTATGCCGAGACCCGCCACAACGCTGGCTTCAAAGCGATCGACGAGTTGGCCCGTCAGGCCGGCGTCACGTACTGGAAAAACCAGGCCGGCGCCGAGGTCGCGCTCATCAACATCAACGATCCCGAGGAAGAGGGCGGTAAGCGCCAGATTGTACTGGTCAAGCCGCAGTCGTATATGAATACCTCGGGTGGCCCCATCTCCAAGCTCTGCCGCGAGTACAAGATCAAGGCCGAGGAGCTGCTCGTAATCCACGACGAGCTCGACATTCCCGCCGGCGACGTACGTGTTAAGGTGGGCGGTGGCCACGCCGGTCACAACGGCCTGCGCTCCATCATCGACAAGATGGGCAGCCGCGACTTCAGCCGCATCCGCACCGGCATCGGCAACCCTCCCGGCAAGATGGCCGTCGCCGACTACGTGCTTAAGCAGCTGCGCGCCCGCGAGGCCGAGGATTTCCAGGACACCTGCGCCCGCGCCGCAGATGCCGCCGGTCTGGCAATCGTGCACGGCGTGATCTATGCCCGCGACCACGTCAACGGCGCCGCCTCCGCCAACGGCAAGCACTAAAACCTATCATTTAGGGATAGGTTTATTTTGGCAGGTTTTAACTGCGGAAACGCCGCAGCGGCCGCATCGCAATAAACCGCGCACCGCCATACACACATAGCACCCCAAAGGGGGCCGACCTCATTGCAACCCGAGGCTGGCCCCTTTGCCGTTTTACCCGATAAAACCTGCCAAAATAAACCTCTCCCCCTTTGGTAGGCCAAAGTGGATAAACCCTGCTCCCAACCGCCGAAGACACACGTAAGTGACATGTCCATGAGGGTATAATTTGCACCGTATGTCTGCACAACGCCTGTGCACGTACGGTTTTATTCGGGCTACCGTCCATTTCCGTGGAGGCACGGTTCGGCGGCCCTAACAAGAGAGGGGTTCTATGTATAAGATCCTGGAGAAGACGCAGTTCTCGGAGAAGGTGTTCAAGTTCCGCATCGAGGCGCCCGCAATCGCCAAGCATGCGCACGCTGGACAGTTCCTCATGGTCCGCGCCAACGAGACGGGCGAACGCGTCCCGTTTACCCTGGCCGGCTGGAACGGTGACGAGGGCTGGGTCGAGTTCATCTTCATGGTGATCGGCAAGACCACCGAGATGCTTTCCACCTACGAGGCCGGCGAGTCGCTGCGCGACGTCGTGGGCCCGCTGGGCGTTCCCACCGAGATGGCCGAGGGCCCCTGCGCCGTCATTGGCGGCGGCGTCGGCCTGGCAATTGCCTTCCCGGTCGCCAAGCACCTGGTCGAGACCGGTCACGAAGTTCACGCCATCATGGGCGCCCGCACCAAGGACCTCCTGCTCATGGAGGACCAGTTCCGCGAGCTCCTCGACGAGGACCACATCCACATCACCACTGACGACGGCTCCTACGGCGAGCAGGGCGTTGTCACCGCTCCGTTGGAGCGCCTGCTGCAGGACAAGGCCGTGAGCCAGGTCTTCTGCGTCGGCCCCGTTCCGATGATGAAGTTCTCGACCCTCACCGCCCAGAAATACGACACCCCCATCACCGCGTCCCTCAACCCCATCATGGTTGACGGCACCGGTATGTGCGGCTGCTGCCGCGTCGAGGTGGGCGGCGTGACCAAGTTCGCTTGCGTCGACGGCCCCGACTTCGATGCCACCCTGGTCGACTGGGATGACCTTCGTGCCCGCCAGGCCGCTTACCGTTCCGAAGAGGGCGAGTCCCTCAAGGCCTATGAGGAAAAGAGCTGCGCATGCCACTAGTTAACGGTCGTTTCGTTGCCGATATGAAGTCGCCCCGCACCCCCGATAACGAGGAGCCGGCTGCCGAGCGCGCCTGCGACTTCCGCCCCGTCGACAAGGGCTTCACCGAGGAGATGGCGCTGGCCGAGGCCGAGCGCTGCCTCAACTGCAAGAAGCCGTTCTGTGTTGAGGGCTGCCCCGTCAACATCAACATCCCCCGCTTTATCGAGCAGATCCGCGCGAAGGACTTCGGCGGCGCTCTCGATACCATCCGCGAGGACTCCATGCTTCCCGCCATCTGCGGCCGTGTCTGCCCGCAGGAGAACCAGTGCGAGGGCAAGTGCATCCGTGGTAAAAAGTCCGAGCCCGTGGCCATCGGCCAGCTCGAGCGCTTCCTGGGTGATCGCCCCGAGCTCGCCTCCACGCCCAAGATGGCCCCCAAGAACGGCAAGAAGGTCGCCGTCGTCGGCTCCGGCCCGTCCGGCATCACCTGCGCCGGCGAGCTCGCCCGTAACGGCTTTGACGTTACCGTCTTCGAGGCCTTCTTCACCGGCGGCGGCGTGCTGGTCTACGGCATCCCCGAGTTCCGTCTGCCCAAGGCGGTCGTCAAGCGCGAGATTGACGGCCTGGAAGACATGGGCGTCAAGTTTGAGTACAACTCCGTCGTGGGCAACATGGCCACGGCCGAGGAGCTGTTCGAGCAGGGCTTCGACGCCATCTACGTGGCGACCGGCGCTGGCCTGCCCAAGTTCCTCAACGTCCCCGGCGAGAACCTGCCCAACGTCTTCTTCGCGAACGAGTACCTCACCCGCGTGAACCTGATGAAGGCCAACAAGTTCCCCGAGTACGACACCCCCACCAAGCACGGCAAGAACGTCGTTGTCTTTGGTGGCGGCAACGTGGCTATGGACGCCGTCCGTACCGCCAAGCGCCTGGGCGCCGAGCACGCCATCATCGCCTACCGTCGTACCGAGGATGAGATGCCTTGCCGTCGTGCCGAGCTGCACCACGCCAAGGCCGAGGGCGTCGAGGTTCTGCCGCTCGTCTCCCCGCTCGAGTTTGTCGCTGGCGAGGACGGCTCCGTGTGCGCCGTCAAGGTCCAGAAGATGGAGCTCGGCGAGCCCGACGAGTCCGGCCGTCGTCGCCCGGTGCCCATCGAGGGCGCCATCGAGGAGATCCCCTGCGACGTCGCAATCTCGGCTATCGGCACCAACGCCAACCCCTTCGCAAAGAAGATCGGCGGCAAGATGGAGCTCAACAAGTGGGGCTACATCGTCGCCGACGAGGAGACCGGCCAGACCACCGATCCCCGCATCTGGGCTGGCGGCGACATCGTCACCGGTGCCGCTACGGTCATTCTGGCGATGGGCGCCGGCAAGAAGGCCGCCGCTTCCATCACCAAGAGCCTGCTGGGCGAGTAGTCACCCTCAGCGTTAGCCATCAAACGGCAAAGTCCCCGTCGAGCACACGCCCGGCGGGGACTTTTTCTATGCCGGCCGCCCGACCACCACGATGGGGACAGGCACCTTTGTGATGGTTTTGGTCGGTTAGCCTTCGAGCTGCGCCACCTTGTAGCGGTAGGCTGCGGCGATGACGTCCTTGCAGCCTTCGCGGCCCAGCTTGGCGCGGTTGACGACGATGTCTTTACCGCTCGTCATCTTCCACTTGCCGGCGCTATAGCGCTTATAGAACGCCTCGCGCGCCTTCTGCTGCTGTTTGACCAGCTTGGCGCCCTTCTTTTTGTTAAGGCCACGCTTCTTGCGCACAATCTCGACGCGGTCCTCAAAGGGTGCGGTCACCAACACGGCAATGTGGTTGGGGTTGTTGCGCAGCAGGTAATCGGACAGACGGCCTTCGATAATGCAGCTCTCGGTCTCGCCCAGATCCAAAATCACCTGGCTCATCTTTTGGAACAACTTATCCGAGTACGAACGCGCATCGTAGCGGTCGGGCAGAAACGCCATGTTCTCCACGGCCAGACGCTCATCATAGGCGGCCATCTTATCGAGCGACTCGCCCGCGCGCAGCGACGCACGTACCAGCAGCTCGTTATCGTACAGCGGAATCCCCAACTCGTCGGCAAGCATGCGGCCAATCTCGTGGCCCTCGGCGCCAAAGTCGCGCGCGATGGTAATGACCACAGGATTCTTCTTATTCTCCAGATCGCTCATCGCGATTCCTTTCTCTATGTGACAAAGGGGCTGTCCCTTTGCCACATTCTACGCTGCCACCATTCGCCTCTGATACGCTCGGACCAGCAGCGAGATACCAAAGTTGAGCACAAAGTACATCGCAAACACCAGGCCATAGAGCATAAGCACCTGCGACAAGTCGATCGCATGCGCCATCACGACGTTTGCCGTGTACATGAGCTCGGCCACGTTAATGCCCGAAAGATACGAGCTGTCCTTAATGACGGTCGTGCACTGGCTAAACAGCGCCGGAATGATCGTCTTAAACGTCTGCGGCAGAATGATGTAGCGCATGGTGGCAAAGAAGCCGAAGCCCTGGCTCTGCGCTGCCTCAAACTGGCCGCGCGGAATCGAGTTGAGGCCGCCGCGCACAATCTCGGCCATAACGGCGCTGGTAAACAGCGTAAAGGCGATGGTCGAAATCACGATGTCCAAACCCTGTACCGTAAAGTAGATAAACAGGATCCACAGCAGGTTCGGCGTGCAACGGAACAGCTCAATATAGGCACTCACCAAAATACGGAACGAGCGGGGCGCATAGCTTTTAACAAGCGCCAGCACCGTGCCAAAGATGAGCGAGAAAAAGATTGACAGCGCCGAGATCTCGATCGTCTTAACAAAGCCGCCCCAAATGTAGAGCAGGTTGGTCGCGTTGAAGATTTCCATGCGCTAGGCCTCCTCTACGTTGTCGAGCCCCAGCTCGGCCAGGCTCACGCCGCGCGGACGCTCCTTGGAGCGGCGCTCGAGCCACTGCACCAGCATGGCGAGCGGAAAGCAGATGATGAAGTACATAAGGCAGCAGACGATGTATCCCTGCAGGTAACCGTACAGGCTCACAAAGTTGTCGGAACGGTACATAAGGTCGCCGCCGGCCACAAGCGCCAGCACCGACGTGTTCTTGACCAGGTTGAGCGCCTGGTTACACAGCGGCGGCAGAATGATCTTGAACGTCTGGGGCAGCACGATGTACCAGTAGGCCTGCGCACGGGTAAAGCCCTGGCTCTGGGCCGCCTCCATCTGACCGCGCGGAACGGCCTCGATACCGGTGCGGATGACCTCCGAAATGTAGGCCGCGTGATACAGGCCCACGCCCAAGAAGCCCAGCACGAACGGCGCGATGCGCACCGGCTGGTCGGCACCGGTTATGGCCTGCAAAAACTGCGGACCGGCCATGTACATAAAGAGCACCTGCACGGGCAACGGGGTGTTCTGGTAAAACTCCACGTACACGCGGCTTATGGCGCGCAGCACGCGCGAGCGAGTGGTAGAGAACACGCCCAGCAGCGTGCCCAGCACCAGCGACAGCAGCAGGCCGGCAACGACCACCTGCAGCGTCACGACAAAGCCCTCCCAGAAGGGCCCCATGTTTTGAAATGTCGTCGACCAACGGTCGGCGTCAAATAATCCTTCGAGCATTTGATTCCTTCCTTGGACGATGCGCCTATACAAGACCCCAGGTCTTGACCTCTTGGTCGAGCCAGCCGTCGGCCAGGCGATCGCAAATCACCTGATCGACCACGGCCGAAAGGTCGCAGCCCTTCTTGGTCGCCACGCCGTAGCCCTGCTCACCAAACTTGACCTCGGGCTGCAGCAGCTCAACGGTCTCGTTCATGTAACCGGCCAGCGTGGAGCGGTCCATGGCAAAGACGTCGATATTGCCGGCATCGAGCGAACTCTTGATGATGGGGTAGCCGCTAAAGGCCCTAAACTCGGGCTCGCAGCTAAAGCCGTTGTCCTTGATCATCTGCTCGATCAGGCCCTGCGTGGTGGCACCCTGGCTCACACCGATGACCTTGCCGTCCAAATCCTCAATCGAGGTAAAGCCCGAACGCTTCTTGACCATGAGTCCCACGTAGTCGGTGCGGTACGGCGTCGAGAAATCCCAGCTCTTCTTGCGCTCGTCGGTGATGGTGTAGGTCGCCGCGACCACGTCGAGCTGGCCGTTATCGATCAGCGGGCCGCGCGTCTTGGGCGTTACGTCGGTAAACTCGACAAGCTCCTGGGCGCGGGCCTCCTTATAGCTCACGCCAAAGACGGCAGCGGCGATCTGATAGCACAAATCGACTTCCATGCCTTCAAAGCGGCCCTTGGCGGTGTCGTAATAGCCGTAACCGGGAACGTCCTTCTTAACGCCGGCATTCAGATGGCCACGCGACTTAATGGCCGCAAGCTTGGACCCCTTGTCGGAGCCCTCGCCGCTGGTGGAGTCGCCGCAACCGGTAAGCGCGGTCCCCGTCAGCGCGAGCATGCCGGCACCCGCCAGCTGCAAAAAGTGGCGGCGCGACACGGCCGCCCTCGTCATATCCGTCATGTCCATCACCGCGCCTAGTGCAGAATCTTGGACAGGAACTCGCGGCAGCGCGGGTTCTCGGGGTTATCGAAGAAGTGCTCGGGCGTGCCCTCCTCCAGGATGCGGCCGTCCTCCATAAAGATGACGCGGTCGGCCACCTGGCGCGCAAAGCCCATCTCGTGCGTCACGCAGATCATGGTGATGTCCTCCTGCGCGAGCTCAATCATAACGTCCAGAACCTCCTGGACCATCTCGGGGTCGAGCGCCGAGGTCGGCTCGTCAAACAGGATGATGGGCTGCTTGGTGCACAGGGCACGGGCGATGGCGATGCGCTGCTGCTGACCGCCCGAGAGATTCTGCGGATACTCGCCGGCCTTATGCGCCATGCCGACGCGCTTGAGCGCGGCAATGGCGATCTCGGTCGCCTCCTCCTTGCTCTTCTTTTGCAGCTTGATGGGCGCGAGCGTCAGGTTGCCGAGCACCGTCATGTTGGGATACAGGTTGAACTGCTGAAACACCATGGAACTATACTTGCGAGCCATCTCCAGGTGGTTCTTTTTGGTGAGCGGCGTACCGTCGATGATGACCTCGCCCGACGTGGGCTCCTCCAGATAATCGACACAGCGGATGAGCGTCGACTTACCCGAACCGGAAGGCCCGATCATTACGAGCTTCTCGCCGCGCTTGACGGTGAGATTGATATCTTTGAGCACATGCAGGTCGCCAAAGTACTTGTTGAGATGCTTGATCTCGATCATGTCTGCCATGAATGTCCCTTTCCTGCGCTTACACGAATTGCACTATTGTACGGAAAGAACCACGTTTCCGCAGCCCACACTACATTCCCGTAAAGAACCCGCAACCTTTAACCCACTCATTGGGGACAGACTTAAATGAGTACCTGCTCATTGGGCACTCATTTAAGTCTGTCCCCAATGAGTGGGGAAGACGCCCTTCATCGGCCAACAAAAAAGGGGCGCGACTGCAATGGTCACGCCCCCTCGACATCAACTATGTACCGCTCGGCCCTTACGCAAGCTTGGCGCCGACGATCTTTGCCGCGGCCGGTTTGTCGAAGTTGCCGCCGGTGGCCTTGCCCAGGGCACCCATAACCTGGCCCATCTGCTTCTTGGACGTGGCGCCCAGCTCGGCGATAACCTGCTCGATCAGGGCCTCGAGCTCCTCGCCCGAAACCTGCGCGGGCAGCAGGCTCTCCAGGATCTTGACCTGCTCGGTCAGGTTGTCGGTACGCTCCTGGTCGGTGCCGGCCTTGATGGACATCTCCAGCGTCTCGCTCGTCTGCTTGATCAGACGCTTGATCATGCTGTTGACGTCCTCCTCGGTCACATCGCGGCGCTCGTTAACCTCGATATTCTTCACCTCGGCCTTGACCTGGCGAATGATGGACAGGCGAACCTTGTCCTTGGCCTTCATGGCCGCGATCATTTCCTTCTGCAGCTCTTCGTTGGTCATCTGCAAATCCTCTCTAATAGCGTGGGCGGCACTCGCGCGAGCACCGCCCCATGATTACTCAGTCGTCGACGAATCGTCGGTCGAACTCTTGGTGACGCCCTTCAGGCTCACGTTATAGGGTACGTCCTTGGGCATGGGGTTGACGGTAATGTCGGCGTCCTTCTTGTACTGCTCCAGCCACTCGCTGTATGCAGTACTGGCCGCCTGCGTCTTCACCACGTTGGAGACGTACTTCTTGATGGCCTTGGGCACCTGGTTGATGTCATCGACCTGATTATCGACATGGAAGTAGTCGGTGCACTTGATGATGTGGTAACCATAGGTCGACTCGACGACTTCGCTCACGTCGCCCTTGTTGAGCCCCTCGAGCGCCGTCTGGTAGCTGTCAACAAAGGTGGTGAGCTTATCCCAGCCCACATCGCCCTTCTTCTCCTTGGAACCGGTGTCCTCGGAGTACTGCTCAACGGCGTCCTCAAAGCTCAGCTCACCGGAGTTGATCTTGTCCAGGCACTCCTGCGCCTTGGCCTTGGCGGCAGCCTTGTCCTCGTCGGAAGCGTCGGAATCAACCTTGATCAGGATGTTCGACGAGCGGCGGGCGTCGTTGTAGTTAGACAGGTTCTCGTTGATGTAATCGACAATCTCGCTGTCCTTGGGCTTGCTCGTGGGCGCGACGGCATCCTTAAGCTTTTGCTGTGCCAGGCTCTCCTTGAGTGAGTCCTTGTAGGTGTCCTCGGTATAGCCGTAGGTCTTGAGGGTCTTCTTAAAGGCCTTGGCACCGCCCGCGCTCTTGCACGCGTCCTTCCAAGCCTTCTCGACCTCCTCGTCCGACACCGTCACGCCGTTCTCCTTCTGTGCCTGTTGAAGCAGAATCTGCTGTGTGTAGGAGTCGATGAGTTGCTTGCGGTACTTCTTGGGCGTGAGGTCGTTGTCAACCAGATACTGCGCCCAGTCCTTATCCTTGGTGTAACCGTAGGACGTACGCATGCTCATGATCTGCTTGGTCACGGTGTCCTCGGTGAGGTTGGTGCCGTTGATAGTTGCAGCAACACCGCCGGTCAGCTTGTAGCCCGAGGTGTCCTCGGCCTGCGACATAAGGCCGGAGCACGCCATCGCCGAGACGGAAAGCAGCATCGCCAGCACGCCGATGACCACCAGGACGATCTTGACGGTCTTAGACACGTACGTCTTGCGCTGCTTCTTGCGAGAGCTGGAGGCAGCGCGAGCCTGCTGCTCGGGCGTCGGCGCGGCCTCGGAGTTCTTTTTCTTGTTTGCCATAGCTGGCCTTTCGCATAACGAATCGAACAAACGCCATTGTGTCACAACGCAGCCCCCGCAGCACACCTGGTGCATGGGGGACAGGTTAATCTGCACCATTTTGGTGCAAAGGGGACCGCTCTGGCAGACGGCAATTAGGGACGTTCCTTTTTTGCCGCCAGTTTGGGACAGTCCCCAAGTGCCGACCCTAAAAGTGGCGGCGGATGGCATCGACCATGCCTTGGCACGTGGTCTGGCCGAGCACATCGGCTGCGGCGTCGGCATCCATAAAGATATTCATAAGCGCTTGCAGGGCCTCGACCTGGCCGCCCGGCTCGGCAATGCCCAGATTGATGATGACCTGCGCCGGCACGGGGGAACCCATGCCCGCCATAGCACTGAACGTCACGGTCGCTGCGGGCTTCACCACCGCGATATAGGGCTTAGCCACAAACCCCGGATCGGCGTGCGGGATGGCGATGTTGGCCGCCGGCATGGCGAGGCCCGTGGGGTAGGCGTCCTCGCGCGCGCGGACGGCATCGAGCCAACCGGATGCAATGTAGCCGCGCGGGGCAAGCTCACCCTCGAGGCGCGCAAACACCTCATCCGGCGTCGCGCACTCCCAATCAAAAAACACCAGCTCAGGCGAGAATAGCATCTCGGCGTTATCCGCCATACCGTCCTCCAAAGTTGTATGAGGTTCACAATGCCCCATATGATAGCGAAACGAGACAGGCAAGGTTAGTTTAGGATCCCAATCATATCGAGTGCGCGGGCAGGCGTCAGGCAAACTTCGGGCATCTCCTCCAGCATGCGTCGGTCACTCGTGACTACGTAGTCAACGTCTGCTGTCTCGCCCGAAGCGATAATGAGGCTATCTTCAAGATCCGGCATGCGCTTGCCAAGCATACGCGCCATCTCGCACTCTGCCAACGAAAGCGGAGAGGCGGTTGCCACCTGCATCATGTGCTCAATGCAGGCCCATGACGCCGAGGCAAACGACACGTTCATCCCATTTACGTTCCGCCGGGCTAGACGCCGAGGCAAAATCTAGAATACATCCTTTGCCGTCGTTGGCGCATACAGAAGGTCGATCTTGCCTGCCTCGGCCAGTTCAACCAATCTTCTCACTTCGTCGAACGCCCCCTCTTGCAGGTAATAATCGAGCCAAACGTTCGTATCTACCAAGAGATGCTTTGCCTCAATCATCGGCAACTCGCCTCGATGTCGGCAATCATCGCATCATACATATCATCCCGTACGGCATCCCAGTCTTCCGCCGAAGATTCAGCCGGTGCAAAATCCGACGCGCTTAGCCCCAACGAGGAAAAAGCCAGGCCACACCCCTGCTCGGCCAGACTCTCTGCACGGGGTGCCTCGCACTTATCCGCCGCCATAAATCCCGGCAACGTTTGATGCTCGACGAGATAGGCCCAAAGCGCACGAATGGCATCGCTCAGCCCCAATCCATTGCGAGTGAGGACCGCATCGCCACCAGCTTTGAGCATAGGATCGATTCGCGTGTTGAGCTGCACCGTTGCTGTACCCATAGCGGCTCCTCTCTACTTGCTAGCAGTATAGCAAACATGAAAGGCCACGCAAAAGGGCCCCACCCGCGCACGGACGAGGCCCTGTCAGATTGGTGGTGTCGAGAAAGGTGGTGTAGCGCCCGATCCGAAGCGAGTCGGCCTGGCGTCCAAGAACCTAGAATACGGTTGATGCCCTATGCCGCCGACCGGCATATGAAAGCCAGCGGGCCAAAAGCCCCATGGCTTCTAGCCCGCAGAAACATCGATGTTTCCAAATGATCGCAGCTTGTGCTTCAAGCGCTTTTCTACGCTACCGGCGGATGCAAATCCCAATCGGGAAAGCAGTTTGCAAAGCCCGTGAGATTTTGGGTCAAAACATTGTTCTCAGCTTGCTTCAGTCGCTCGTCCTCTTCAAACAGACTATCGAGCTCGCTCAATGCATCGAGGTCCTGCATTGCAGCATCGTTATGGTCGAAATCAGTCACTTCATCAGCCATCTTTTTCACTCCATTCATGGATTATCGAGACAAATCCTACCGGCTAGGCAACCTTCTCAAGCTTAAGCAGGTCGCTGCGCTCGGCCGCAGCTTCCTTCGCGCTCTTCCACTGATTAAGCGCCAGATCGATCTCGGAGCAGCCCTCCTGAATGCGTTTGGAGTATTTGGCCTCAATCTTATCCGCCTCCGCAGTATGCTGCTTGCCCGAGAGACTCATCTTTACTAGGCAATAGCCAGCCCCCGCAAGAAGCAGAATACCGATAAGCTGGTTCACAAACGCAAAGAGAAATACTCCCAAAACAGCAAGGACAACGGCTGCTATCTTGTGACTCTTATTACCTTTCGCGATCTTGAGGCCAAGCTCAGCGAGCTCCTTCTTCTTCTCTTCGCCGACATAACGAACATAATCGCCGCGCAGCTCATTGCCCTCGTCACCGGAGACTGCTTTGCTTGTCCAGCCGTCGAAGTCAAGGGTGATCGCCTGCGGAAACTCGGGAATGTCGCTCTTGCGATACCGGTTGAAACCGCCGTTGATGTAAGGACCCAAAAAACGAATCGCAGTCTTCTTCTTATGCACATCCGCAGACGAGCCCCGGTCGCGCATCGAGCGTGTCATCTGGTCGATGATGTTCATCGTCTGTTGACGCTTCTCGTCGCGGCGACGATTGACGAGCTCTCGGGCGCGCTCCACGTCTCCGCCAAACGCCTTGACCGCAAGAAGATACTCCTCCTGACGGCGGAGACTCCTCTCCTTGGAATCATCGGAGTTAACAAGCTCCATCAGATGCCTATCAACCTGCTCGGCAAGCGTCCTCTCGTCAACATCGGAAGCCTTGAGATCGGCGAAGTCATTGGAGATACTTTCGATCGCCTCGACTTTTCCGAGATATTTATTGATGTAGTCAAACTCCTTGACCACCACCTTGAGTGCCGGATATCTCGAACTCATATCTTCCTCGTAGTTGGTAAAATACTCCGCCCACGACTTCGACTGCTCACTCTCAAACTCAGGTCTCTGATTTCTGATCTGCTCGATCCAACCCGCCATATAGTCATCGCACAGGTGCTTCTCATCGGTGCCGAAGATGCCGTTGATATAGGCATCGATGTAGACCATCGCATCGGCATCGATACGGGCGGCGTTTTGCGTCGAGAAATAGCGTGCGAGCCATTCGTAGCACGTGGCGGTGCGGTTGTTACGTCTGCAGACCA
Organism: Collinsella sp.; assembly: GCA_048187355.1. Taxonomy (GTDB): domain Bacteria; phylum Actinomycetota; class Coriobacteriia; order Coriobacteriales; family Coriobacteriaceae; genus Collinsella. The sequence goes on along the minus strand of DBEZDO010000033.1, from coordinate 3,529 downwards.
GAGCCATCGCAAGAGATGTGTGCTCGTTGTCGCGTTTGACGGCCTCACGTATTGCGCGCTCCGCAAGATCTCGGTTGTTGTTAATCCATGCCGCCAGAGCGACCAAGACAGGTGCCAGCCAGTAATCCGGGGTCGAAATCATTAACTCCTCGGAGACCGTCGAGATTGTCGCCTTTCGCACGAGAGCCGCATCGGTTGCCTGGAGAATGCCAACCATGGTGTTTCGGACCACCGAGTAGTTGCCGAACTTCTTGTCCATCTCCTGCCGGACGCCCACGAGCTCCGTAGCAGCCTGCTCAAGAGCAGCGGTGCGACGTTGCTCGATCATCATCTCAAGAAAGTCCCTTCGGAGCTTTTTAAGGTCCTTCCGCACTTCCTCCATTTGCGATTCGACCTTATCGACCTTCATGCTCATCTGGTCAACTTTTGTTCCGATAGCGTCGATCCTGCGCTCGATATGACCCGTATCTAATCCTGGATCATTCATCTGTACCGCCTTTCAGTTTGCACTGTTTAGATCATCCAATCGCTTTAAGCGAGCAAGCGCCCGCCATCTGCTTTATTGAGAGGCCATGCTTCGGTATTGCTCGGACACCTGCTGATAGGCCGAAAGAAACTTCTGCTTGTATTGGCTTGCCTTCATCGAGTTAACGATGCGCCCGACGGGCTCCACATAGTGTTCGAGAAAGTATAAAGTCCTTCTCCGCAACGCAAATGAACCCGTTTTATAGGGAGATCCGGGGTTCTCTTTGATACCCTTGAGCAACGCGAGACACGTTTTGGGAATGTTGCAGTTGGCGGCGATATCTTGATAGAAGTCCTCCCGCTCCGCAGTCATAAAGTCTTCCGAAGCATACCGCGCTATGCAGAACGGGCACACCGCATCGATGAAGCCCTCAAGCCGAGGCCGGTCTTCCATGCTCTGCATATTGGCGACTACGATCGATACCATCTGTACCTCAAAATCACGCATGTTGTAGAGCGTCGACTCAAACAAGTCGATCAAGTCGCGCACCTCGTCGTATTCGAGAGGGACATCTTCGGCACTTTTAAAGAAGGCCGTCATCGAGCCCGAGAGACCTTCACAAAACTCATCACAGTACGCAACCATAAACTGCGCCGCTGCGTTGTCTTGCATCATATTAAGCACGTCCGCGGCAAATTTGCGAGCCTCCGGGAAGTTGCCGGCTTTAAAGAACTTGATGGCATTGTCCTTGGCAAACGCGATTTTACCCGTGGCCCCCAGACGCGCCCGTGAATAGTACATCTCGCGACCGCACTGGTTGCAATGAACCTTTCGCGTTGCGGGGTCAAACTCGACATCGGTGCTGCCGCAGCCCTCGCAAGTTATTCCGTTGACTTCCAATAGTTACCCCCCACTTCAACCATCAAAGCGCCCTGGCAAAAAGCAGCACAAGCCCTTATTTGACAGCGGTCAGCGCCGCATTGCGCTTTTTCCAGATTTTGCGCGCATCACGGACAAGTCCGACCGTAACATCTGCTTGTTCGTCGGCACTCATGGAATTCGAGACAGCCTCAAGCGCGACGGAAAACTGTTGCTCGATCTCTTGAACATGGGGCTGTGACATGTTGGAACTAAAGGAGATGTCGTCTTTGAGTGCTTTGAGCTCGGCTTTGACCTGAGCGTCCTGCGCCATAGCAAGGAGCTGCCCAACATATGATCCGAACTGCACCGTTTGAACCGTTTTTTCGGCCACGGCGGCAACCCTTTGGTCCACCCGGCGGGCATAAGAGCCAAGCCCCATCTGCACAAGGACAAGCGCGGCAAGAAGGACAACGTTTACGACAACCGGAATCGTACTGCCGCCCCACCCATACGCCATAAACGCAAAATACGTGTTGGCAAGAAGGGCAACAACAAAGTAGGCACAGCTGGATGCGACCGGCAAATAGCGGATCTCGGTCGTGCTTTTGACCGTGGACTGCCTATCGGACATGGTGGCCGAAATCGAAGCCATCGCAAAAGCCAAAACCCCAAAGCCAAGCGACATAACGAAGACGATAGGGTTCATCAGCGCGTTTTTGCAGACAAACATGATTACAAGCCACGCCACCAAGACGATTGCCTCGCCCAAAATGACACGTTTAACAGAACCGTTCATCTTTGTTTCTCCTTATTGGATCTTAGTTCCGCAATCGGGACAGAATTTGGTCCCCTCGGGCAACTCAGCTCCGCAGCTTGGACACTTTGGCGAGGCCAACCGGGTCCCGCACTCTAGGCAGAACTTGGCACCGAGTGGGTTAAGATGCCCGCACGCCGGACACGCAACGCCCTGCTCGAGCTTCTGTCCACACTCAAGGCAGAACTTGGCACCCATCGGATTAACGTTTCCGCAGCTGGGACACTTGGGGCCGTTTTGCATACTTGCGGACGCGGGCGCCGTTCCGGCCATGGGAGCAACAGCGCCCATGGCCTGATTAGCCAAGCTGGAAAAGCCAGCTCCAAATGCGCCGCCCATGCCAACACCCATGCCGAGCCCCATGCCGGCACCCATGAGGCCCGACGCGGCACTCCCCTCATTGCCCGCAGCGCTCTGCATAACGTCCATGCCGCGCTCCTGCTGATAGTTGTAGCCTTCGCGCGCACGCTTCCTGGCAAGCGCCTCGGACTCGATGTCCATCTGGGCAGCGTTGCCCTGCGCTTCGAGAATGCTCCGCTTGCGTTGAATCTTCATCTCGTTGATGGCGGCAAGATCCTCTTCGAAGGGCTTGATGCTGTTGAACGAGAAATTATCGAGCGTGAGACCAAACTCATCAAAATAGTTAACGAGCTTGCCCTGCATCTGAGACGAGAAGTCGCTCAGATACGTCGCGATTTTTAGAACGGAAACCCCCTGGTCAACAATCGCCTTGGCGAGCAGGTCAGGAACATACTCCAGGATTTTTGCCCGCATAAAGGAGGTTAGTTCTTCTCGCGTATAGCGATCTCGCGTGCCCACGACCTTCACGAGGAACTTCCTCGCCTGAATGGGAACCAGACTCGAGTCATTCTGCTCGATATGCGCACCGAATAAACCAAAGGCACGAACGTGAACGTTAACGTCTTCCTCAGGGTCTTGGACGATGATGGGCTCGGTCGTGCCCCAGCGCAGCTCGTTCATGTAGTTGGTATTGATAAAGTACACAACGGAATGGAACGCCGAGCTACCGCCGGTAAGCGAATGGGCGGCATTGCGAAACGGGGCGAATCGGCTGTCACCCGTGTCGAGCTTGATCTTGCACGGACCGACAAACACGCTTACCTGAGAATCGCCGGCACCCGTAGCGTCGGTAGAACTGCCCGCCCCCATATTGTTGGTAAAAACGGCAATCTGTGACTGCGCGACCTGGAGATAGGACCCGTTGGGAAAATCCTCGTAGGGATAGCGGGGTTGATTTCCGATCTCAGCCGAACACATTGAGCGGATAGGCCGTTCCCGCAGTTAGCCGAACGCCCCCGAGGCCCTATTCAGGCCACGGGGGCGTCGTTTTCCCAGTTGAAGGAACGGTGGAGATGTGTTTCGATGGG
>DBEZDO010000032.1:0-3675 GCA_048187355.1 Collinsella sp. | reverse complement strand
CTACCTGGATAAGTTCCAGTGGTTCGCCGTCGTCATGGTCTACCTGGTCTTCGCTGGCGCTATGCCCATCCAGATGCTCAAGACCCCGCGTGACTACCTCACTTCCATCATGATGATCGTCATGATCGTCTGCGCTGTCCTCGGCATCGTCGTCCTGGGCGTCAACGGTCAGGCTACGATGACCGCTCCGGTCTTCACCGGCTTCTCCACTGCCTCCGGCATGATGTTCCCGGTCCTGTTCGTCTCCGTCGCTTGCGGTGCTCTCTCCGGTTTCCACAGCCTCGTTTCTTCCGGCACCTCTTCTAAGCAGGTCGAGAAGGAGCAGGACGCCGTCAAGGTCGGTTACGGCGCCATGATCGTCGAGTCCTTCGTCGGCATCCTTGCCATCATCGTCGCCGGCATCATGTTCTCCGACATGAACACCGCCGGTACCGGCGCCCTCAACGCCGGTGTCGCTTCCACCCCGTTCCAGATCTTCGCCGCTGGCATCTCCCGCGGCATGCAGGCCTTCGGTGTTGACGGCACGCTCGCTACTGTCTTCATGACCATGAACGTCTCCGCTCTGGCCCTGACCTCGCTCGACGCTGTCGCCCGCATCGCCCGCACCTCGTTCTCCGAGTTCTTTGCCCAGACCAACGACGCCCTGGCCATCGAGTCCCAGGCCGGCTACATGAAGGTCCTCGGCAACCCCTGGTTCGCCACGGTCGTCACCCTGCTTCCTGGTCTCGCCCTCGCTTTTGGTGGCTATGCCAACATCTGGCCGCTCTTTGGTGCTTCCAACCAGCTGCTCGGTGGCATGACTATGATCACCCTCGCCGTGTTCTGCAAGTGCACCGGCCGCAAGGGCTGGATGCTCTACGTGCCCGTCGCCTTCCTGCTCTGCTGCACCTTCACCTCGCTGGTTCAGAGTGCCATGGGCTGCATGACCGCCGTCCAGGCCTACGGTTTCTTCGGTACCATCCCGGCTACCGCCACCACGGCCGCCGTCTCCGTCGCCGCCACCAAGGGCCTGCAGCTTGTCTTCGCTGTCCTGCTGATGGTCCTGGGCCTCATCGTCGCCGTCAACTGCCTCAAGGAGTTCTTCGGCAAGGAGGCTGGCTCCATGCCCGACGAGGAGCCCGAGTGGTCCGAGATGGGCAAGGCCGAGTATGGCCGCGCTGCTGCTGCCGAGGCTCCTGTCGACGCCGAGGCCGCCAAGGCTTAGTCGACCTGACGAGTTGAACGTCACATCTATATGACTCGGAAAGACCGGGTCCGCGACTTCGCGGGCTCGGTCTTTTTTCATGCAAAAGCGGGTGACGCTCGAGTGTTCTCGCAGATGTTTTGCGTGGATAAGGGCGCGCGTTGTACCATATAGACGTATATGTGTGCATATGAAAGGGGCCCCGTGGCCAAGACGGTATATTCCGATAACCAACAAAATGTCGATGCTCTGGCTGAGCGCCTGAGCAGCCAGACGTCGCTTTCTGCTGAGCGTGCCAAGCTGGTTGCCTACGACCTGCTTTGCCGCAAGGCGCTCAAGATTAAGTCGAGTGCGCTGGCGCAGATTTTCCGCTCCGTCGATAAGGAGTGCGACACCAAGGCGATGCGCGATGAGCTTATCGCGGCAAAGATCGTGACCAAGATCGAGGGTAGCGGCATTAACGGGCGCCCGGCGTTCTATACCATCAATGCCGAGATTAACGATGCCCAGGAGCGGCCCGTCGAGGTTGCCGAAGAGGCCGTCGAGGACGTTGTCGAGGCGCCCGCTTCGGTGGAAACGGCTCCGCGCGAGCATGTCGATACCGACGAGCTGCTTGACGAGAGCGTCGTTCGCGCCTTTACGGCCAAGGCCGGCCGCGGCGGTTTTGGCGGGAGTGGCAAGCGCGATGCGCAGCGCCGCGCCCAGCTGGAGCGCTTCCGTCGCGCCGTTGCTCAAAAGGGTGAGACGGATGCTGAGGCTGTTGAGACCGAGGTTGCTGCCGAGTCGCAGAAGCCCGCGAGGGAGCAAAAGCCCGTGGAGGCCCAAGAGCCCAAGCGTCGTCGCGGTGCTCACTTTAAGACTGCACAGCAGGATGCCGCGCGTGAGGTTGAAGAGTCTTCTGAGGTTGCAGACGATGTTGAGGAGTCTGCCAAGAAGGCTCCGGGTTCGTGTTGTCCCGGCCGCGGTTTTGCGGGACGCGCGTATCCCGTAAGGCGTCAGGAGAAGGGCGAGTCGGTTTCGACTACCCAGGACGAGAAGGCCGTTGAGCCGGTGGCTCGCGAGCAAAAGCCTGTTGAGCCGCAGCTTGAGGTTGATGCCGAGGCCAAGGGTCAGCAGCCTACTGATGAGCAGACGGAGCAGGGCGCGTCGAGCAAGCCTCGCCGCCGTCGCCATCGTGGGGGCCGCAGTTCCCATGCCGAGACTGCGGCCGAGAAGACCACGCCGCAGGACGAAGATGCGAAGACCGAGGTTTCTTCGGGGCAGCCTAAGCGCCAGCCGGCGAAGGAGAGCAAGTCCGATCGTCCGCAGAAGCAGGCGCCTATGCCGAAGCGCGAGCGCAATTCCCAAGGCGATTCTAAACGCAAGTCTCAGAAGAAGCCGGAGTCTACCGCAGCAGATACTGCTGACCAGCAGCCCAAGTCGGCAGTCCACGGCGAGGTCTCGGCGTTTGCCCTTGCCCGCGTTTTAGGCAGGCAGCTGCTCAAAGTTGTCCCTACGCCTACGGCGCTCTCTAAGATCAAGGAGCAACAGACACAGATCGTAAAGGTCGAGGGCAAGGACGGCAAAAAGGCTCCGCAGCGCACTCAGCACAACGAGATGTCCAACCGCAAGATTGCCGAGGAAATCGCAATCATCCAGGCTTGGATCGAGCAGAATCGAGGTGCCGATACGCCGGTTGCCTCGCGCCGCCAGCGTGCCTACCAGATCTTTAACGACGAGAAGGCTTTTGACGGCAAGCACGGTGAGCGCTTGATCAGGCGTATGACCGAAAAGGGCATCAGCATGCAAGCGATCAAGGTCGCCCCCAATCGCCCCGTGCACTTTACGGGCTTCTTTACGCTGGGAGCCGACAAGCCGTTCATTATGGTCGAGAACCTGGACACCTACGACGAGATCGTCAAGCTGCTGCGTGGCCGCAAGCACGCCAAGCTCTTTGGCATCAAGGTGGGCGGCGTGATTTTTGGCGGCGGATGCAAGGCGAGCGTCTCGCATGCCTTGGACGATTATCTGGCCGAGATTGGCTATCGCTTTAACTACGTCTACTACGTAGGCGATATCGATCGCGAGGGCGCGCGCATCGTCGAACAGGCTCGCAATGCCAATGTGGTTGAGATTCGCCTGCATGCCGGCATGTATCGCGCTATGCTCGCCGAGCATAAGCGTCGCGTGAAGGCCGGCGGAGAGTGCGAGCCCGCGGCTGCCAACCAGGGTGTGCCGCAGAACCTGGCAGCGACGATCAAGGATCTGCCCATGGTCACGCGCGTGCAGTTCCGCAACGTGCTGCGCGAGGGCGGGCGCATTCCGCAGGAGATCCTGATGACCGCAGACTATCGGGATGGCGACTCGGGAAGCTTCGACCGCATGCTGAACAACTAGATTCCGCCGGCCCCGGGAGAGCGGGGACACCGGCTTAGGTTTATCGCGAGTTCCGCACGAACAGGAGGCCACTTAATGTGGCCTCCGTCGTGAGCAGGACTGTAGAGCTGGAAAGC
>DBEZDO010000031.1:0-2142 GCA_048187355.1 Collinsella sp. | reverse complement strand
GACGCCCAGGACGGGCACGTTGGCGTAGGAGCACAGCAGGAAGCCCAGGAAGTAGAAGGGCACGAGCTGCTTGGTGAGCACCAGGCGGCCGAGCATGGCGAAGCCCATGGCAGGCAGGAAGTTGGCGGCAACGCCAAAGCCAGCAAGGACAAAGGGCGGGATGAAGTCGAGCAGGCCCTGGATGGCGTCAGCACCCAGATAGAACGACAGCGAGCACAGCAGGAACGCCATGATGATACCGGTCAAACCGATCAGGAAGTGCATCGCATAGACACCCTTAAGGTTGCCCTGGCCGGAGTAGACATCAGCGCGGTCGACCAGGATCGGCAGGGCGGCGTTAAGGATGTTCTTGATGGCAAGGCACAGCGTGGCGATGGGCATGGCAAGCGCGATGGCTGCCTCGGTGCTCTGGCCCAGCTGGATAGCGAAGGCGCAGGCGAGCACGCCGCCGATCGTCTCATCAGGCGGCACGTAGGCGCCGATGGAGATCGAGCCCATGAACAGCAGCTCCAGACTCGCACCGATCGCGAGGCCGGACTGCAGGTCCCCCAGCACCAGGCCCACGAGCGGGCACAGGACGATGGGGCGGAACGCGTAGAGCGTACCGAGCTGGCAGTCGAACTTACCAAATGCGGCGATAAGTCCGATGAGGATTGCTTGGGTAAGCATACATCCCCCTTTCCATATAGGACACTACGAAGAGCTCAGACTCTTCGAAATTGAACGCCTAGAGCACGCTGGCGCAGTCGACCTTGGGGTCATCGGCCAGGGGTCGAATCTCGACCTCAACGCCACGATCCAGCATCTCGCGCACATCGGCTTCCTCGGCCGCGGTCAGGAAGATCTGACGAGAGACCTGACGAGCGTCGGGACGCTTCTCGTCCTTGGGCTTGGTGTTGCCCAGGTTGACCGACTTGATCTGCGGGCAGCGCTCAACAAGCTGCTTTGCCTCAGCGATAGTGGCGACGCAGATGATCATCTTGTACTTGTCGGTCACGCCCGAGTTGATAGCTTCGATTGCATGCTCCATATCTTTGATGACGAGCTTGCAGCCGGCAGGCTTGCCCATCTTGAGCGTCGTCTTCCACACCGGGTCGTTAGCGACCTTATCGCCCACGCAGAAGATGCAGTTGGAGCCAAGGCCCTGAACCCAGGAAACTGCGACCTGGCCATGAAGCAGGCGATGGTCAACGCGAAGTAGCTGAATCATAATGTGACCCCCCAAAGGTCTTGTGCCGTCTTACGGCGTGTCAGTAGGTGCTGCGGATTAGAACTCTTCTTCCTCGTCGTCATCGACCAAAAGATCGTTGACAAACTTCACGCGTGTATCGTCCGCAGCGACGATGGCGCGAATCGTCTCCTCAACCGGCGCCGACTCGTCAGAGAACAGCAGCTGGATGAGCAGAGGAAGGTTCATGTTGGTAACGAGGTACGTGCGGGGACGCGTCTGGACGATCTTGGTGAACTCGTTGTTGACGCTGCCGCCAAAGAGGTCGGTGCAGACAACGACATCATCGTCGGCAGACATGCCTGCCAGCAGTTTTTGGGCCTCCTCGGCTACGTCCATGCGGCCATCGACGAACATCGAAAGATCGTGGACGTTGTCGCGAGCGCCCGAGAGCAGCTCGACGCTCTCCTTGATGCCGGTGGCGAAGTGCGCATGGCTGGCGATGATGTACTGTCTCATTCTGTGTTCCTCTCAATAGCCCGGCACGTTCCCGCACCCGTTTTCTTTAGTAGTCGAACTGGTGATAGTAGCGACGATACTTGAGGTTGTGCTTGGTGACCGTCTCGTAGTAGCGAGCCAGGCGGTCGGTCACGAGCACCGTCAGAATCCACGGGGAGACGATGACGCGGAACTCGTCGTCAAGGCCGGGGATCGCGAACTCGGCGGTGTCGATGATGTTGATGTCGGTGTCGCCGGTCACGCCGCGGGTCAGGAACGCGCGGACGCGCTCGTCGAGCTTGCGGTTCTCGTCCTCGCCCATGAACAGGAAGACCGGGACGCCGGGCTCCACGAGCTCGAGGGTGCCGTGGAAGAAGTCGGCCGAGGTGATGTAGCGGGTGCGCTTCCACTGCATCTCCTCGAGGATGCACATCGAGAACAGGATCGTCTCGCCCCACAGGGCGCCGGAGCCGATG
>DBEZDO010000030.1:0-3409 GCA_048187355.1 Collinsella sp. | reverse complement strand
GTTCAATTCTTCGTACGGCAATGACCCCGCTGACATCGGAAGCCTGGAAGTAAACGGCGGCACGTTCACCACCAATTCCGCCGCCCAGCCCGTGCTGACGAACTACTACGACGCCAACAACACGGCAACGTCCACGGTGATAAACAACGGCATCTTCAACGGGGATTTGGTAAACGAGTCCGAGCATAAGGGCCCGCTTTCCGTTTCCGGTGGTACGTTCACGGATCCGGCAGTCGCAAAGCACCTCAAGAGCGGCAAGGCAGTTTTGTTCAACGACGGCAAATATGCTGTCGGTAACAAGGACGCCGTGAAGGGCGATGCGACCTATTCCGTAACCAATACCGACGGAACGGTTGTTTACTTCACCGATGCTCAGGCTGCAAACGACTATGCCAAGGAATCGGGCGCTCAGGCTCCTGTGGTTTTGAAGGTTACCGTCAACTTCGATTCCAACCAGGGCACGGCAGTTGACTCTCAGCTTGTTGCCGTTGGTGACAAAGTAGCAAAGCCGGCAGATCCTACCAAGAAAGGCTATACCTTCTCTGGATGGTTCACTGACGAGGACTGCACCAAGGCTTACGACTTCGATGCTGCTGTAGACAACTCACAACCCGAGTTCACTCTGTATGCAGGCTGGAAGGCGGCCCCCGCTACCGTTGAGCCTGGTGCTGGCGACAACGGCAACAACTCCTCTGCCAATGCAAACGTAAACGTCAACACCGTCAACAACAACGGCGACAACGCGGCAAGCGAAGCAAAGGCGACTACCGTGAAGACGGGTGACAACCTTGCTCTTGTCGGTGGTGCAATTGCTGTGATTGCCGTTGCGGCTGCTGGTGTTGCTGCATTTGCACTGCGTCGCAGGAAGATGAACTAACTTTTTGCTCACTACGTTGTACTGACTGCAAGGCAATACGGCGATAGCGTGTGCGGCAAAGGGTCGGGTCTGAGGAAATGAACTGCACCCCAAAACTTGGACGGCTTCAATAAAGACTACGCCACTAGGGACTGGCTCCGGAACTCCTCCGGGGTCAGTCCCTTCAGTTTAACCTGGCGCCTCCTCGTGTTCCAGTGAACCACGTAGTCGTCGAGGTCCGCCTTGAACGACTCGAAGTCTGGCCATGTCCTTCCGCGGAAGAACTCGTCTTTGATGTGGCCGAAGACCTGCTCGGTGGCGCCGTTGTCGATGCAGTTGCCCTTCCTGGACATGCTCTGGACGATCCCGGCAGCCTTCAGCCGCCCGCACCAGCCGGCATGCTGGTACTGCCAGCCCATGTCCGAGTGCAGCACGGGCCTCGCGCCCTCCGGCATCCTCTCCAGCAGCCGGTCGAGCAGGTCCGCCTGCTGCTCCATGTCGGGGCTGGTGGACGTCGACCACGCCACGATCTCCTTGCTCCCGAAGTCGTACACGGGCGCGAAGTAGGCCTTGCCCCAGGGCTGCTTGAACTCCGTCACGTCGGTTCCCATCTTCCGCCACGGGCCGTCGGCGGAGAAGTCGCGCCCCACGATGTTCTCGAACGTCTCGCCGACGACGCCCCTGTAGGAGTTGTAGCGGTGGTAGTCGGTCTCGCGGCGTATCCCGCAGCGAATCCCCATCTCGCGCATGATCTTGAGCACGGTCTTGTCGGCAACGCGCGCGCCAAGCTCGGCGCGCAGGCACATGGCCACCTGCCTGTGGCCGCAGCCGTTCGCGGTGCGCATGAAGATCTCCGCGACCGCCTCGCGCAGCTCCGGGCGCGTCGGCTTGGCCGGGTGCGACAGCGCGTAGTAGTAGGTGGACCTCGCGAGCCCCGAGCAGGCGAGCAGGCGCCCCAGATCGTGCCCCTCGGCGCGCAGGGCGCTCACGGCCTCGGCCCTCGCCCTGGTCAGAGACCGTCCCGCTCCACCAGGGCGCGCAATTTTTTTAGGTAGGCGATCTCCGTCTCGAGCCTGCGGCAGCGCTCCTCGAGCTCCTGCTCGCGGGTGCGCTCGCGCGGCTTCGACCTCGAGCCCTTGGGCCTGCCCTTCGGCTTGGGCTCGAGCGCCTCAGCGCCGCCCTCGCGGTAGAGCCGGCACCACCTCTCCAGCGGCGCAGGCGACATGATGCCGAACTCGGCCATCGCCTCGGCCTTCGTCGCTCCGCCGTCAACCACGGCCGAAGCCGCGGCCACCTTCTGCTCGTACGTGTAGCTTGCCTGCTTCCCGCCCATGGACAGCAACGCCTCTCTTCCGATCGCGCGGTATATCTGCTGCCATTTTTCCACAGTCTGGCGCGGAACGCGAAGGGCCTTGGCGGTCGATATACGCCCGTAGCCCCGCTCGAAGAGCTCGGACGCCCTCCTCCGCGTCTCGACATCGTGCTTCACCCTAAGATCGGTGCGCATAAGAAAAGCCTCCCATTTCTCGATGTCCAAGAAATGGGAGGCAGTTCACAAAGCGCGTGCCCTTTCAAATTGCAGGAGAAGCGAATCGCCAAACCAGCCGCATGAACATCTGTTAGTCCTGTACGCGGATAACCGACGGGAATCCGCCCGTAACAACACCCTCCAAAGCCAGGATGTCGTCGATGGCCTTGCGCACATTGCGCTCTTCAGCCGTATGGGTAACAAACACCAGATCGACGTCATCGCGTGCGGCATTGCCGCGCTGGGTAACCGTCTTAACCGAAACATCGTACTTAGCAAAAATATCTGCCGCGGAAGCCAAAACACCACTGCGGTCGGCAACCACGAAACGGATGTAGTACTTCGTATGGAGGTCCTCAACGGAAAGGATAGGCAGCTCGTCGGTGCACGTGCATCCGACAATTGGCTTAATGCCCATCTGCAAATGGCGAGCAACCTCAAGCACATCGCCCATAACGGCGCTAGCAGCAGGACCCGCTCCGGCGCCTTCACCAAAGAACATGTTTTCGCCCGCAGCGTCGCCTACAGTATAAATTGCGTTGAATACGCCATTGACCGTAGCAAGCTGATGGCTTTCAGGGATCATCGTGGGATGCACGCGAACGTCAATGCCCCCATCGGAGCGGTATGCGTGGGCAAGAAGCTTCACCGCATAGCCCATTTCATGGGCCATAGCCAAATCTACAGGGGAAATGCGACGAATACCCTCGGTGAACACCTGGTTCATGGTTACACGGGAATTGAACGCAATGGAAGCCAAGATGGCAATCTTAGCAGCAGCATCAAGGCCGTAAACGTCGGCAGTGGGATCAGCTTCTGCAAAGCCCCTTTCCTGAGCTTCCTTCAGCGCGTCCTCGTAGCTCATGCCGTCTTCGTTCATGCGCGTGAGCATGTAGTTGGTGGTACCGTTCACGATACCCATGATGGAATCGATGCGGTTGGCAATAAGGGAGTGCTTCAAGGGAACGATGATGGGAATAGCGCCACCAACGCTGGCCTCAAACGCAATTTCTACGCCCTTTTCT
>DBEZDO010000029.1:0-17928 GCA_048187355.1 Collinsella sp. | reverse complement strand
GCACTTAATGTGCTCTCCGTGCGAGCAGGACTGTCCGAGCAGGCGACCAAACCCCGCGCCCCGTCCCGGCGAGCGCTTGGGGACCGGTGACCTACAGGTGGCTGATGATCAGTTCCATCTTGCCTTTGAGGTCAATGGTGCTGACGGTGCTGGGGGCCAGCAGGTGGCTTCCCTTGTGGACGGGGTCGCCGCAGATGGTGCCTTCGCCGTCGATGACCGACAGGCACATGAAGGGCCAGCGCTGGTCGAGGGTTTTGCTGCCGTCGACGCGCACACGATCGACGGTGTAGCAGGAGTTAGACTCGAGCTCGGTCACGCCGTTCACCTCGGGCGCGGTCACCGTGCCGTCGGTCGGAGCCTGGGCATCAAAGTCGATGCAGTCGAGGCTCTGCTCAATGTGCAGTGGGCGCAGCTTGCCGTCGGTGCCGGGACGGTCGTAGTCGTACAGGCGATACGTCACGTCGCTCGACTGCTGCGTCTCCAAAATGAGCGTGCCGGTCTTGATGGCGTGCACGGTACCGGAATCAATCTGGAAAAAGTCGCCCTTGTGGATCGGCAGTACGTTGAGCATGTCGTCCCAGCGGCCGTCCTCGATCATCTGCGCGGCCTCGGCGCGGTCGTGCGCGCGCTGGCCGACAATGATCGTGGCACCGGGCTCGCAGTCCAGCACATACCAGCACTCGGTTTTGCCCAGGCTGCCGTTCTCGTGTTTGGCGGCGTACTCGTCGTTGGGATGAATCTGGATCGAAAGGTCGTCCTTGGCGTCCAGAATCTTAATGAGCAGTGGGAACTCCTTGCCCTCGCAGTTGCCAAAGAGCTCGCGGTGCTCGGCCCACAGCCACGACAGCGTGTGGCCTGCATACGGGCCCTCCGCAATCTGGCAGTCGCCGTTGGGGTGGGCCGAGATGGCCCAGCACTCACCGATGGGGCCATCGGGAATGTCGTAGCCAAATACGGTTTCGAGGTGGCGACCGCCCCAGATCTTCTCGTGGAAGATCGGCGTCAGCTTAATCAAATCGGACATGTTCATACCCCCATTGTGTTGCGCGGGCGCTGCACAAAACAGCTCAAAGCGAGCGCCCGGATGACTACAAAAACCTATGCCAACGTTACGTTGTGCAACTCAAAGCGGTCGCCAACGTTGCGCGAGACCGAATACTCAAAGGCGGCGCCGCTGTCCAAAAAGCCAATCTGGGTGAGCTCGAGCAGGGGAGAGCCAGGCTTGGTGTCCAAGCGCTCGGCTTCTTCCTCGGTTGCTGCCACGGCGCGAATGGTACGGTGGAAGCTCGAAATCTTCAGCCCACATTGCTCGCGGATGAAGTGGTAGACCGATCCGTACAGGTCCTTCTTTTTAAGGCCTGGAATCAGCTCGAGGGGCATGTAGGTGTACTCGATAACGATGGGCTTCTCATCGGCCTGACGCACGCGCACGATGTGATAGGCAAAGTCATCCTCGGCAATTCCCAGCTGGGCTGCGATGTCCGCTGGTGGATTAACAATCGAGAAATCGTAGACCACCGAGGTCACCTTCTCCCCGCGGTGCTCATACGAAAAGCCCTGGGCACGGTCGTTTTTGCCCTGGAAAAACGCCTGACCGGGAAGTCCCGCCGTGTCCTTAACGTAGGTACCCGATCCGCGTCGGCTGGTAATAAGACCTTCCTCGGTGATTTGCTCGATAGCTCGTTTGACGGTGATTTTGGAAACGCTATAGAGCTCGCAGAACTCAACGACGGTGGGAAGCTTGTCGCCCGGTTTAAGAGTGCCATCCTCGATGCTTCGACGAATATCTGCAGCTATCGCCTCGTATTTGGGAATCATTGAACCTCCTTTCCGACATATATCAATACGCAAGTAAGTATAACCCTTAACAAGGCACCCATATAACCTTTATCTAAGAAGCTCGAGAAAGAAAAAAGAAAAAGACGCTTTACTTTTAGAATTAGAGCGCTATAGTTTAAGCAACGAACGGAATCTTTCCGCAGAACAGGATCGACCGTTTGGGGACGGTTTTGTTTTGGCGGGTTGGATATCGGTATGACCGGTGCGCGCCCGCGCCGGATAACCTGCCAAAGCAAACCCGTCTCCAACCGGAAGCTCTAGAACACGAAAGCGAGGACTTTGATGGCACAGTATCAGCTGCCCAACGACTTCTTCTTTGGCGCTGCTATGTCCGGCCCGCAGACTGAGGGTCAGTGGAACCAGGGCGGCAAGCTCGAGAACCTGTGGGACACCTGGTCCATCCAGGATCTGGGCTCGTTCTACAACTGCGTTGGCTCTTACGCCGGCAATGACTTTATGGCCAAGTACCAGGAAGACCTTCGCATTTTGAAGGACTTGGGCCTGGATACCTATCGCACTTCCATCCAGTGGAGCCGTCTGCTCGATGCCGACGGCAACCTCAACGAGGAAGGCGCCGCGTGGTATCACGAGTTGTTCCGCGCCTCTCGCGAAGCCGGCCTGGAGCCGTTTGTCAACTTGTACCACTTTGACATGCCCACCTACCTTTTTAACCGTGGCGGCTGGGAGAGCCGTGAGGTTGTCGAGGCTTACGCACATTACGCCGACGTCGCCTTCCACGAGTTTGGCCAGGAGATCAAGTACTGGTTCACCTTTAACGAGCCCATTGTCGAGCCCGAGCAGCGCTATCAGGAGGGCGTGTGGTTCCCGCAGCTCCACGACTTTAGCCGCGCTCGCACCGTGCAGTATCACATCTCGCTGGCACATGCGCTGGCCGTGGCCAACTACCGTCGCGCCTATGACGAGGGCGCCGTTCGCAGCGATGCCAAGATCGGCATGATCAACTGCTTTACCCCGGTCTACACCAAGGAGAACCCCAGCGAGGCGGACCTCGAGGCCGTGCGTATGACCAGCGGCATCAACAACCGCTGGTGGCTCGACCTCATTACCAAGGGCGAGCTTCCCGCCGACGTGCTCGACAGCCTGGCCGAGGGCGGCGTTAAGCTTCCGTTCCGTGCCGGCGACCAAGAGATTCTTAAGCAGGGTGTTGTCGACTGGCTCGGTTGCAACTACTACCACCCCACGCGCGTTCAGGCGCCGGCGAGCAAGATCGACCAGTACGGTCTGCCGCACTTTGCCGACGAGTACGTGTGGCCCGACGCCGTTATGAACGAGAGCCGCGGCTGGGAGATCTACCCGCAGGGCCTCTACGACTTTGGCATGGACTGCGCTAAGAACTACCCCGATCTTGAGTGGTTCGTTTCCGAGAACGGCATCGGCATCATGGACGAATACAAGAACCGAGACGCCGAAGGAACCATCCAGGATGACTACCGCGTCGACTTTGTACGCCAGCACCTGGAGTGGGTTGCCAAGGCAATTGCCGAGGGCGCCAAGTGCCGTGGATACCATTATTGGGCCGTCATCGATAACTGGTCTTGGGCGAATGCCTTTAAGAACCGTTACGGTTTTGTCGAGGTCGACCTTATGGACGGCTACAAGCGCCGCCTTAAGAAGTCGGCAGCTTGGCTCAAGCAGGTCGCCACGACTCACGTGGTTGATTAGCGAACGGGCGAACGCCCAGAGCGCGCGCCGCTGCGCGCAACACATGGCACATCTGGTGGCAGAGGGCGACAGACCACCGTGCGCATAGGAAAAGGCCGGATTTGAAAGTTAGGAGCAATCATGGCCAGTGACAACGGAAAGAGCTTCCTCGACAAGTTTGCCGAGGTCTCTGCGAAGGTGGGAAACCAGGTTCACCTGCGTTCCCTGCGTGACGCCTTCGCGACCATCACGCCGCTCTATATCCTTGCGGGTATCGCGGTTCTTATTAACAACGTCGTGTTCCCTCTGTTCCCGCTCGATGCGGCGGGCCTTGCCAACCTTCAGACGTGGGGTTCGGCAATTACGCTGGGCACCCTCAACGTTTCTGCCATTATCTTGGCCGGATTGATTGGCTACAGCCTCGCTAAGAACAAGCGTTTCGATAACCCGCTCGCTTGCGTGGTCGTCGCTATCTCTGCTTTCGTCATCATGATGCCGCAGCAGATCACCGCCTCGCTTGCCGCCACGAGCCCGCTGCTCACCGACAAGATCACCTCCGCCGAGGTCACGGGCGCCCTTTCGACTGCCAACACCGGCACCAACGGTCTGTTCTCGGCTATTATCATCGCCCTGCTTTCCGTCTCGCTCTTCATCAAGATTTCTGGCGTCGAGAAGCTCAAGGTTAAGCTGGGCGAGGGCGTGCCTCCCGCGGTCTCCAACTCCTTCAACGTCATGATCCCGATGCTGCTCAACCTCGCGATCTTCGCTCTTGCCGCAGCCCTGCTCGCCGTGTGCGCCGGCACCGATCTGTGCACCATCATCTCCACGTGCATCTCCAACCCGCTCAAGAGCATCATGAACGCCGGTCCGTGGGCTGTTATCCTCATCTACACCCTTGCTAACCTGCTGCTCTGCGTCGGTATTCACCAGTCCACCATCTCTGGCGCTACCGTCGAGCCGATCCTGACCATGCTCATCGTCGACAACATGGCTACCTTTGCCGCCGGTGGCACCATCCAGCCCGATCACTACATGAACATGCAGATCGTTAACAGCTTCGCCCTCATCGGCGGCTCGGGCTGCACCCTCATGCTTCTGCTCGACACGCTCCTGTTCTCCAAGAACAAGGCTTCCGAGACCGTTTCCAAGATGGCTATCCTGCCTGGTCTGTTCAACATCAACGAGCCGGTTATCTACGGTTACCCCATCGTGTACAACCTGCCGCTCATGATCCCGTTCGTCCTTCTTCCCGATCTGTTCATCGGCATCACCTATGGCCTTACCTGCGCAGGCATCATCAGCCCCTGCATCGCCCAGGTGCCCTGGACCATGCCTCCCGTCATCAATGCCCTGCTCGCTACGGGCTTTGACTGGCGCGCCGGCGTGTGGCAGGCTCTCGAGATTGTCATTGGCATGGCCGTCTACCTGCCCTTTATGAAGATTTCCGAGAAGGCAATCGCCAAGCAGGAGGCTCTCGCCGAGTAGAACGCCTAACGTTCGTCTCTTTCACCTTTGCGGGCGCCGGTACGCGGTGCCGGTGCCCGCGGCTCTCTCCCTTGCGTAAAGATACAGGGGAGCGGGCACAATAGCCGCAAGGAATACAACCAGTTGTCGTCTGCGCGCCGCGCAGTTATAAGGAGGAAACCATGAAGAAGATCATGCTCTGCTGCAATGCCGGCATGTCCACGAGCCTGCTGGTCCAGAAGATGCAGGCCGAGGTTGCAAACCGTGGTCTGGATATTGAGGTCGAGGCTCGTCCCATGAACGAGGCCCACGATCACCTGGACGAGTGCGACATGTTGCTGCTTGGTCCGCAGATCGGCTACACCAAGGGCGATTTTGAGAAGGAGGCCGCCGGTCGTTTTCCGGTCGAGGTCATCAACATGGTCGACTACGGCCGCATGAACGCTGCCGGCATCATCGACCACTGCGTCAGCGTGATGGGCTAGGTGCTCCGCATGGAGGATATGAACGAACTGCAGATGACCTGCTTCGAGATCATCAGCTACGTCGGTACCGCCAAGAGCATGTACATCAATGCCGTGCAAAAGGCCAAGGAGGGCGATTTTGACGCCGCCGAGGAGCTTATCAAGCAGGGCGACGAGGCCTATAACGGTGGCCACGATGTTCACATGGGGCTTCTGAAGAAGGAGGCCAACGGCGAGCGTAACGGCGAGGCCCCGTTGATTCTGCTGCATGCCGAGGACCAGATGGCCGGTACCGAGACCATGCGCGTCATGGCGACGGAGCTCATCGAGATTCACAAGCAGCTGCAGGTACTTCAGGCCTAGTCGGCGTTATCGCCGCGATGGGCCGTGCGGTCCAACAGACAACACAGTCCCTTTGACGGGCGCCGGGAGTCTCCGCCTCCCGGCGCCTTTATATTTGGGGAAGGTCTTGCGCGACCTATTAAGCGACCATTCGCGTTTCCCCAGATAAAGCCTGCCAAAACAAACCTGTCCCTTTTTGGTAGGTTTTTGCCTTGGGAGCGGTACCATACAGGCAATGTTTAAACGAGAAAGGTGGGCTCCCATGGAACCTAAGCAGTACTACATCGGCATCGACGTCGGCGGCACCTCGGTTAAGGAGGGCCTGTTCGACGAGGACGGCAACCTGCTTGCCAAGGCCAGCGTGCCCACGCCTCCCATCGTTGACGCTGCGGGCTTTGCCGCGGTGACCGAGGCTATCGACCAGGTGGTCGCCAAGGCGCAGATTCCGCGTGCCTTTGTGGCGGGCATTGGCCTGGCCGTTCCGTGCCCCATCCCGGCATCGGGCGATGCCAAGGTCAAGGCCAACATTGCCATTAACCTGCCCGAGCTGAGGATCGCCATTCAAAAGCACTGCCCCGACGCGGTCGTTAAGTACGAGAACGATGCCAACGCCGCTGCCATGGGCGAGGCCTGGCTCGGTTCTGCCAAGGGCGTGCAGAACGTCGTGATGGTCACCATCGGTACCGGCGTGGGCGGCGGCGTAATCGTCAACGGCGACGTGGTATCGGGCGTTGTGGGTGCTGGCGGTGAGATTGGCCACATGTGCCTGAACCCGGCTGAGGAGCGCACCTGCGGCTGTGGCGGCCATGGCCATCTGGAGCAGTATTCCAGCGCCACTGGCGTGGTGAGCAACTACCTTGCTGAGTGCAAGAAGGCGGGCGTCGAGCCCATCGAGCTCACCGGGCCTTCTGATTCCAAGGACGTGTTCCAGGCCTGCCGCGAGGGTGACAAGCTCGCGCTGGCAGCTGCCGATACCATGGCCGACTATCTCGGCCGTGCCCTGGCGCTTATTGCTAACGTGGTTGACCCCGAGATGTTCCTGATCGGTGGCGGCGCGTCCGCTTCGGCCGATGTCTACCTCGACAAGGTCCGCGAGCACTTCCAGCGCTACGCGCTTTCCGCCTCGCGCGAGACGCCCATCAAGGTCGCTTCGCTCGGCAACGACGCCGGCATCATCGGCGCCGCCTACGTAGCCCTGCGCGCCGCCGGTAAATAGCTGGTGCAAGGGGGTCAGGTTACTTTGCACCAACACGGTGCAAAAGGGACAGTCTTGGCCCCCATGCCTGCCCCAAAATATGCCGTGACCCTTCCGTCTGCGAAGGCTCGGCATCGGCGTGCTACCATAGCTACGTCCAAGTACACATATCAAGTGGAGGATATCCATGGCAAACGTTCTTGTCTTTGGTCACCAGAACCCCGATAACGACGCCATCATGAGCGCCGTCGTCCTGTCCCAGCTGCTCAACCAGGTTGAGTATGCCGGCAACACCTACGAGGCCTGCGCCCTTGGTCAGCTTCCGGCCGAGTCCGCCAAGCTGCTCGCCGACGCCGGCATCGCCGAGCCCCGCGTGATCGAGTCCGTCGAGGCCGGTCAGCTCGTCGTCCTCACCGACCACAACGAGTCTGCCCAGTCCGTCGCCGGCCTTAAGGACGCCACGGTCTTTGGCGTTGTCGATCATCACCGCATCGGCGACTTCGAGACCGCCGGCCCGCTGCACTACATCTGCCTGCCCTGGGGCTCCAGCTGCACCATCGTCACCAAGCTCGCCGGCGTGCTCGGCGTTGAGCTTTCCGACGTCCAGGCTAAGCTGCTGCTCTCGGCCATGATGACCGACACGCTCATGCTCAAGAGCCCCACCACCACCGATGTCGACCGCGCCGTCGCCGCCAAGCTCGGCGAGCAGGTGGGCGTCGACCCGGTCAAGTTTGGCATGGAGGTCTTCCTCACCCGTCCGTCCGGCTCCTTTACCGCTGCCGAGATGGTCGGCAACGACATCAAGATGTTCGAGCCCGCCGGCAAGAAGCTGCTCATCGGCCAGTACGAGACTGTCGACAAGACCCGCGCACTCGGCATGATCGACGAGATTCGCGAGGCCATGCGCGCCTACGCTGCCGAGAAGGGCGCTGACGGCATTGTCCTGTGCATCACCGACATCATGGAGGAGGGCTCGCAGGTCCTGCTCGAGGGCGAGACCGAGGCCGCTCAGAAGGGCCTGGGCATCGCCGACGAGCACGACGGCGTCTGGATGCCGGGCGTCCTCTCCCGTAAGAAGCAGGTCGCTGCCCCCATCATGGCCGCCTGCTAGGTTTAGTTCACTAAACGCCACGACCGGATCGCGGACGCCCCGCGCTCCGGTCGTTTTTTGTGCATGGCGCCGCGTCGTCTCTTGGACAGGCGTGCCCGTGCCGTTGGGCAAATAATGTTCAACCTGTGGTTCCGCTTTTCGGCCACGCCTGCGTGCTTGTCGTGCAGGGTAGGCTAGATGCAAGCGTAATACGTTAGAGCGCGGCGCCGCCACTTGGGCGGGCCGTGCTTTTTTAAGACGGGAGCCTTCCCGTGAAAGGAGCCGCCCATGGCAGCACCCGAGCAGCTGTTCAACGTCCGTGAGCGCAAGCGTTTTGAGCGTCACGACATCTGGGAGCGCATCGCCGAGAACGGCACGATTTCCGCCGCCGTCATGGTCTTCGCCGCCATCGCCGCCGTCATTTGCGCCAATACCGATGCCTACGAGGCCATCCATCACTTTTTGGAGACCCCGCTGTATGTGGGTCTGGGCAACCTTACGGCCGGTCTCACCGTTGAGCTTTTCGTCAACGACTTTCTCATGGCGATTTTCTTTTTGTTGGTGGGTATTGAGCTTAAGTACGAGATGACGGTCGGCGAGCTCAAGAATCCGCGTCAGGCCATGCTTCCCATGCTGGCGGCCGTGGGTGGCGTCGTCGTTCCCGCCTGCATCTACCTGATCTTTAACCATGCCGGCGCCCGCAACGGTTGGGCCATCCCCATGGCAACCGATATTGCCTTTGCGCTGGGCGTGCTGTCGCTTTTGGGCAACCGCGTGCCCAACGGCGTGCGCGTGTTCTTCTCGACGCTCGCCATCGCCGACGACCTTATCTCCATCGCCGCCATCGCCATCTTCTACGGTCAGAGCCCCAATCCGTTTTGGTTGGGCGCCGCTGCGCTTGTGACCTGCGCGCTCGTGTGGCTCAACAAGACGCAGCATTACCGCCTTGCCCCGTATTCGGTACTGGGTCTGCTGTTGTGGTTCTGCATGTTCAAGAGCGGCGTACATGCCACGCTCGCCGGCGTCATCTTGGCCTATACCATCCCGGCCAAGTGCGGCGTCAAGCTCGATAGCCTCACCGATTGGTTGGGCGAGTGCCTGCCGCTGCTTGATGACCGCTACGACGACGAGGCGCACATCTTGGGCCAGCATGACTTTACCGTCTCGACCACCAGGGTCGAGCGCGTCATGCACCGCGTGACCCCGCCGCTCATCCGCATGGAGCGTCTGATCTCCACGCCGGTCAACTTTGTGATTCTGCCGATCTTTGCGTTCGTGAACGCACAGGTTCGCCTAGTGGGCGTGGACATGAGCACGCTGCTCACCGACCCGGTGACGCTCGGCGTGTACTTTGGCATGCTGCTGGGCAAGCCGATTGGTATCTTTGGCATGACGTTTGCCCTGGTTAAGTTTAGGGTCTGCGAGCTGCCGCATAACGTTAACTGGCACATGATTGCCGGTGTGGGCATTCTGGGCGGCATCGGCTTCACCATGTCGATCCTCATCAGCGGCCTTGCCTTCCCGACGGCCCAGTTTGAGGTTCTGGCTGCCAAGGCCGCCATCCTTGCCGGTTCGGTCACCGCTGCCGTGCTCGGTATGATCTACATGAGCGTGGTCTGCAAACACCCCGCGCCCAAAGACAAGTAAAAGCATATACAAGTTTGAAAACGCCGCCTGTGGACACCATCACAAGCGGCGTTTTAGTCAATGGGGACGTTCTTAAATGACTAGGTTTATTCCACGGTGCCGTAGACGGCGCCCCAGCCGTGGGCGGCCAAGGCGGAGTTGAGCTGGTCGCAAAGTGACTGGCGGTCGTAATAGCCGGGCGGTAGCAGGTTGACGATTTCCATGAGATCGGGCGCCAGGTCCAAGATTTCGGCTTGTACGATCAGATCCAGGCGGTCGATGGCGTGGCGGTCGTAAAACAGTCCGTCGACCAGGCGCTGCAGGTCGCCGAATTCCTCGGCCTGAAACGATCCGTACTCCATAGTGCCTCCTTGGGCGCCCCACGCCGGCATGCGCGGCGATTCGTAAATCATTGCGATGAACTTAATCTATCACGGCTTCATACCGTTGCGGCGGTGGCGGTCTATACTTAGACGAACTGCAACGTCCCGCTTCGCGAAAGGTCGCACCCATGCAGACGATCTACCAGAAGATGGAAACCACCGAACTCGATGCCGCCATCGAGGTGCTCAAAGCCGAGGTCGCCGAGGTCAAGGCCAAGGGCCTGGCGCTCGACATGGCCCGCGGCAAGCCGTCGCCCTCCCAGGTGGACATCTCTCGACCCATGCTCGATATCCTCAATGCCGATGCCGATCTGCACGACGGCAACGTCGACTGCTCAAACTACGGTTGCTTTGAGGGCATTCCCTCGGCGCGCAAGCTGGCGGGGGAGTTCCTGGGTTGCCCTGCCGAGCAGACGCTCGTACTGGGTTCGTCGAGCCTTCTGATCGAGCACGATATCGCCGGCATGTTTTGGCGCTGCGGTTCGTGCGGCAGCGAGCCTTGGGAGGCTTACGAGGCCGCGCACGACGGCAAGAAAGTCAAGTTCCTGTGCCCTGTTCCCGGCTACGACCGTCACTTTGGCATCACCGCCGACCTGGGTATCGAGAATGTCCCCGTCGCGATGACCGACAACGGCCCCGACATGGACGAGGTCGAGCGTCTGGTTGCCGCCGACGACTCCATCAAGGGCATCTGGTGCGTGCCCAAGTATTCCAACCCCACGGGCATCACCTTTAGCGAGGACACCGTGCGTCGCCTGGTCGAGATGCCCACGGCCGCGCCCGATTTTCGCATCTTCTGGGACAACGCCTACTGCGTGCACGACCTGTACGACGAGACCGACGAGCTCGCCAATATCTTCGACCTCGCTCGCGCGGCGGGCACCGAGGACCGCGTGGTGGCTTTTGCCTCGACGTCCAAGATTACCTTCCCGGGCGCCGGCATCGGCTTCATCGGTGCGAGCCCCGCGGTCATCGCCGAGTTCTCCAAGCGCCTGAAGGCCGGCCTTATCAGCGCCGATAAGCTCAACCAGCTGCGCCACGTGCGCTTCCTTCCCACCATCGAGGCGGTCAAGGAGCACATGAAAAAGCATGCCGAGTTCCTGCGTCCGCGCTTTGAGGCCGTTGAGCGCAAGCTCACCGAGGGCCTGGGCGATACGGGCTGTGCCACCTGGACGCACCCCCGCGGCGGCTACTTTGTAAGCTTCGATGGTCCCGAGGGCTCGGCCCAGAAGGTCGCCGCGCTTTGCGCCGACCTGGGCGTCAAGCTCACGCCGGCCGGTGCCACCTGGCCCTATGGCAAGGATCCGCGCGATACCAACATCCGTATTGCGCCGAGCTATCCCACGGTCGAGGACCTGGAGGCCGCGCTCGACGTGCTGGTGCTGGCCGTTAAGCTTGTCGCTGCCGAGCTTGCTCGTGCCGAGCGCGCCTAACGCCTAGGGCCCCGCAAGTCCGCGCCCAGTACTATCCGCACTTTCGATACGTAAAGGAGCGTATACATGGATTTGGGTATTTCCACCAACCCCACGCCGGAGACCTACACCATTAAGGTAACCGGCGAGATCGATATCTCTAACGCCGATAGCCTGCGCAATGCCATCGACCTGGCGCTCGAGCAGCCCACTGAGGCCGTTGAGCTCGATTTTGCCCAGGTGAGCTACATCGACTCGACGGGCATTGGCGTGCTCGTGGGCGCCGCGCACCACGCGGTCGACCACGGCAAGCGCTTTAGCTGCACCAATGTGCAGCCCCCGGTGATGCGCGTGGTTCAGCTGTTGGGTGTCGACCAGGAGATTTCGATCACCGCTGCATAATCTTTGCCCCCAAAAGGGCATGCCGTTTGGCATATGTTTGTGATGCGCTCGGACGTTTTGGCGTCCGGGCGCTATACTTGACCGAATGAATAGACGAGTTCCGGCCGAATGGCGCGGTGCGGGCTCGACTCACATCGAGCCTTGGAGGTATGTGTGTTTGGTATTGGAGAGGGTGAGCTCGCGATCATCGTGGTCTTCGGCTTTTTGCTGTTTGGCCCGGATAAGCTCCCGCAGATGGGCCGCACGATCGGCCGTGCCATCCGTCAGTTCCGCGAGACGCAGGAAAAGATGACGGCCGTTGTTCAGTCCGAGATCATCGACCCGGTAAGCGAGGCCGCGTCGGCCCCGGTCAAGCCCAAGAAGGATGCCGTCGAGACGGCTGCGCCCGCAAAGAAGGAGACCTTTGCCGAGCGCCGTGCCCGCCTTGCCGCCGAGAAGGCCGCAAGCGAGGGTGCCACCGAGGGCGAAGGCGCTGCTGATGAGGCCGAGCCCGCCAAGGCCGAGCCTGCCGCTGCCACCGTCGATCCCGAACCTGCTGCAGAGCCGGAGCCCGAGCCCGAGCCGGCAGAGCCCACGACGGCCGATCTCTACGCCCGTCGTCCCCGCAAGCGCAAGGCCGTCGTCGACCAGCTCGCTCGCGAGCTCGAGGCCGAGGACGACGCTGCCGCCGCCGACGCCTCGAAGGGAGGCGATGAGTAATGCCTATCGGACCTGCGCGTATGCCGCTCTTCGATCACCTGGGAGAACTCCGTCGCCGCCTGACCATCGTGGTCGTGTCGGTGTTTGCCGCCGCTATCGTGCTGTATTTCGCCACGCCTGTTGTGCTCGACATCCTGGAAGATCCCATCCGCTCCTTTGTGCCGGACGGTAAGTTCTACATCACTACCACGCTCGGCGGCTTTGGCTTGCGCTTCTCGCTGGCCATCAAGATGGCCGTGGTCATGTGCACGCCCATGATCATCTGGCAGATTCTAGCGTTTTTCCTGCCGGCGCTTCGACCCAACGAGCGCAAGTGGGTCGTGCCCACGGTGCTCGCCTCGACGGTGCTGTTCTTCCTGGGTGCCATCTTCTGCTACTTCATCATCATTCCTGCGGGCTTTGAGTGGCTCATCGGCGAGACCTCGGCCGTCGCTACGGCACTGCCCGATCTGGAGAACTACGTCAACATGGAGCTGCTCTTTATGATCGGCTTTGGCGTGGCGTTTGAGCTGCCGCTCATCATCTTCTATCTGTCCGTCTTCCACATCGTGTCCTACGCTGCTTTCCGCGGTGCCTGGCGTTATGTATACGTTGGCCTGCTCGTGGGTTCGGCTGTGATTACGCCCGACGGCTCGCCCGTTACGCTGGGTCTCATGTATGGCGCCCTGCTCTCGCTCTACGAGATTTCGCTCGCCATCGCCCGTGTGGTCATTACCGCGCGCGAGGGCAAGGAGGGCCTGTTTGTGAGTCGTCTGGACCTGTTCTCGGACGATGAGGACGACGAGGAGTAAATCGGTATGCACGAGGTTGGCATTGTCAACGGCATACTCGATACAGTGATTCGCGCGGCGCGTGGGGCGGGGGCCTCGCGCGCCGTTTTGGTAACGCTGCGTATCGGGGATATGACCGAGGTCGTGCGCGAGGCGCTCGACTTTGCCTGGGAGACGTTTCGCGACGAGGACCCGCTCACGCGCGGCTGCGAGCTTGCCGTGGAGGAGGTCCATCCACAAAGCGAGTGCCTGGACTGCGGCGAGGTCTTTGATCACGACCGTTTCCATTGTCGCTGTCCCCAGTGTGGCGGCGCCAACGTGCGTCTGCTGCACGGCCGCGAACTCGACATCGCAAGTATCGAGATCGAGACCCCCGACGATTAGCCCGCCAGCAACCTGGGGACGGGGTATAAATGGTAGAAGTAAGGAGCGCCGAGTATGGCCGAGAAAACGATTGATATCGCATCGCCAATTCTGTCGCGCAATGAGCGCCTGGCAGATCAGCTGCGACAGCGATTTAAAGAGACAGGCACCTATGTGATCAATGTGCTGTCGAGCCCTGGCTCGGGCAAGACCACTACGATTCTGGGCACCAACGAGCGCCTGCGCGACAAGGCCGGCTTGCGCTGCGCCGTCATCGAGGGCGATATCGCCTCGGACGTCGACGCCATCACCATGAAGGAAGCCGGCATGCCCGCCATCCAAATCAACACGGGCGGCCTGTGCCACCTCGAGGGCAACATGATCATGGAGGCCGTTGACGCCTTCGACCAGGCTGTGGGTCTGGAAAACATCGACGTCATCTTTATCGAAAACGTGGGTAACCTGGTCTGCCCAGTCGACTTTGACCTGGGCGAGAACCTGTCCATCATGATCCTCTCGGTGCCCGAGGGCGACGACAAGCCCATCAAGTACCCGGGCATCTTCCAACACGCCGGCGCGCAGCTGCTCAACAAGGTTGACGTGGCTCCGGCTTTCGATTTTGACATGGATAGGTATACTAAGACACTCGATGACCTCAATCCACAGGCGCCGCGGTTTGCCGTGAGCGCGCGCAAGGGCGAGGGCATGGATGCCTGGTGCGATTGGCTCATCGGGCAGATTGAGCAAGCAAGGGCGTAAGTCGGCCGCCATACGGGCGGGCGTAGCCGCAGAGATACGAGATAGGAGCCTCTTTTGAAGCTCATCATCGCCGAGAAAAACGACGCCGCGCGTCAGATCGCCGAGCGTCTGTCCACGGGCAAGCCCAAAAAGGACAAGGTGTACAACACCGCCATCTACCGTTTTGAGTGGAAGGGCGAGGAGTGCGTGACCATCGGCCTTGCCGGTCACATCCTAGCGCCCGATTTTTGCGACAGCGTGCTGTTCGATAAAAAGCTGGGCTGGTATTCGGTCACCGAGGACGGCGAGATGCTGCCGGCCGACATACCCGATGGCCTGGCGCGTCCGCCCTACGACACCAAGCGCAAGCCGTTTCTTGCCGATGGCATCTCAATCAAGGGCTGGAAACTCGAGAGCCTGCCTTACCTCACCTGGGCGCCCGTCATTAAGCTACCGGCCGAGAAGGAACTCATTCGTTCGCTCAAGAACCTCGCTAAAAAGTCTGACAGCGTCATTATCGCCACGGACTTCGATCGCGAGGGCGAGCTAATCGGTTCGGACGCCCTCAACAAGGTGCGCGAGGTGGCGCCGGACTTGCCGGTTGCCCGCGCCCAGTACTCTTCGTTTACCAAGGCCGAGATCACGCAGGCCTTCGATAATCTCGTCTCGCTCGACCAGAATCTGGCCGACGCCGGCGAGAGCCGCCAGCACATCGACCTCATTTGGGGTGCGGTGCTCACGCGCTACCTGACGCTCGCCAAGTTTGGCGGCTTTGGTAACGTGCGCTCTGCCGGCCGTGTGCAGACGCCGACGCTTGCCCTGGTGGTCGAGCGCGAGCGCGAGCGCATGGCGTTTGTGCCCGAGGACTATTGGCAGATCCGCGGCATGGGCGCCGCACAGGGTGCTGCCGAGGACGACCGCTTTAAGATTGCGCACAAGACGGCGCGCTTTACCGACAAGGATGCTGCTGAGGCGGCGTACGGCCATGTCGACGGCGTTGCGACGGCAACCGTCGCCGCGGTGACCAAGCGTTCGCGCAAGCAGCAGCCGCCCACGCCGTTTGCGACCACCTCGCTGCAGGCTGCCGCCGCAGCCGAGGGCATCTCACCTGCGCGTACCATGCGCATCGCCGAGTCTCTCTACATGGCGGGCCTCATCAGCTACCCGCGTGTCGACAATACCGTGTACCCTGCGACGCTCGACCTGGGCGCCGTGGTGAGCGACCTGGCAAAGATCAACCCGGCGCTGGCGCCCGTGTGCAAAAAGGTGCTCGCCGGTCCCATGAAGCCCACGCGCGGCAAGGTCGAGACCACCGACCACCCGCCTATCTATCCTACGGGCGAGGGCGACCCGTCCGCGCTCGATGGCGGCCAGCGCAAGCTCTACGACCTCATCGCCCGCCGCTTCCTGGCGACGCTCATGGGGCCTGCGACCATCGAGAACACCAAGCTCGAGCTCGATGTGAACGGCGAGCCGTTCGTGGCCTCGGGCGACGTGCTCGTGACCCCCGGTTTCCGCGAGGCATACCCGTACGGTCTCAAGCGCGACGAGCAGATGCCGCCGCTGGAGCAGGGCGATACGGTCGACGTGTTCGACATTAAGCTCGAGGCCAAGCAGACCGAGCCGCCCGCGCGCTACAGCCAGGGCAAGCTTGTGCAGGAGATGGAGAAGCGCGGCCTGGGCACCAAGTCCACGCGCGCGAGCATCATCGAGCGCCTGTATGCCGTGCGCTATCTCAAAAATGATCCCGTGGAGCCGAGTCAGCTGGGCATCGCCATCATCGACGCACTGACGCAGTTTGCCCCGCGCATCACGAGCCCCGATATGACCAGCGAGCTCGATGGCGATATGACCCGTGTGGAGCGCGGCGAGGACACCGAAGAGCATGTCGTGACGCATTCGCGTGCGCTGCTGGCCGGCGTGCTCGACGAGCTGCTCAAGCATACGCAGGAGCTGGGCGACGCTATCAGCGACGCCGTCACGGCCGATGCACGCGTGGGCGCCTGCCCCAAGTGCGGCAAGGATCTGGTTATGAAGACGAGTGCCAAGACTCGTGGCAGCTTTATCGGCTGCATGGGATGGCCCGACTGCGACGTGACCTATCCGGTGCCGAGTGGCGTCAAGGTGAGCCCGCTCGAGGGCGAGGCTGCTGTGTGCCCCGAATGCGGTGCGCCGCGCATTAAGTGCCAGCCGTTCCGCCAAAAGGCTTTCGAGATTTGCGTGAACCCCACATGCCCCACCAACTACGAGCCTGACCTTAAGGTGGGCGAGTGCAAGGTGTGCGCCGAGGCAGGACGCCATGGCGACCTGATCGCACACAAGAGCGAGAAGAGCGGCAAGCGCTTTATCCGCTGCACCAACTATGACGACTGCGGCGTGAGCTATCCGCTGCCGGCGCGTGGCAAGCTCGAGGCGACGGGCGAGACCTGCCCCGAGTGCGGCGCCCCCATCGTGGTGGTCAACACCGCGCGCGGCCCGTGGCGCATCTGCGTGAACATGGACTGCCCGACCAAGGAGAAGAAGCCCGCCCGCGGCCGCAAGACCACGACCAAGGCGAGCGCGGCGAAGAAGACCTCGACTGCGAAGAAGACGACGGCTAAGAAAGCCACTGCCGCCAAGAAGACGACCGCGAAGAAGTCGACTGCCAAGAAAGCAGCCGCCGACAAGTAACGGCGCAGTCGAAACATTGCCCAAAAAACGAGCGAGGGTCCCATGATCCTCGCTCTTTTTTTCAAGACTTTAGTCTGCTGGCCGCGCAGCGGCCAGCTTTAAACCACTCGCTACGCGGGTGGAGACAAACGGCTTTACAAAGCCACCCCTCCGACCGATATTGACGATTGTTCAGGCCGTCAAGAATTCGAGTCGAAGGGGTGGTCGCCATGGCCCAGAAGGCCTACAGCCTTTCCCACACGAAGTGGATGTGCAAGTACCACATCGTGTTCACGCCGAAGTATAGGCGCAAAGTGATCTACAACCAAATCAGGAGCGACATAGGGGAGATCCTCAGGAAGCTGTGCGAGTACAAGGGGATCGAGATAATCGAGGGGCACCTGATGCCAGACCACGTGCACGTGCTGCTGGCGATCCCGCCGAAGTACAGCGTCGCGAGCGTCATGGGCTACCTGAAGGGGAAGAGCTCGCTGATGATATTCGACAGGCACGCCAACCTCAAGTACAAGCTCGGCAACAGGAAGTTCTGGGCGGAGGGCTACTACGTGTCCACCGTCGGCCTGAACGAGGCGACGATCGCCAAGTACATCAGGGAGCAGGAGTCCCACGACATCGCGCTGGACAAGCTGAGCGTGAAGGAGTACGAGGACCCCTTCAAGAGGAGGTGATCCCGCCGGTTCGACCGGCGCGCCACGGGTCAAGATGCACTAGGCCTGGACGAAGTCCGGGCCCGCGCCTTTAGACGCGAGCCCGGGGCCCGTGGGTTATACCCTAAGAGCAAACCACCCTTTTTAAGGGTGGTTCTGATT
>DBEZDO010000028.1:0-15677 GCA_048187355.1 Collinsella sp. | reverse complement strand
GTCCTGCGCAAGACGAAGGCCACATTAAGTGGCCTTCTTTGCGTGCGGAACTCATTTTGAGCAAGCACCCGCCCTGCCGGGGCTCCCGGGTTCCGTGACGACTCGGCCGTTCGGGTCAGGCGGGCTGATATAAATAGAGTGAATGGGCGCGCCGTTGGCGCGTCCATTTTTGTGCGGGTGACAAAGGGACTGTCCCTTTGTCACATTGCAATAAATGTGATGAAAGTGTGGCGAAATGAGCTTAAAACTTCCGTAAATGTGATAAATGTCACGTTTTACCTAGGGTAAAATGTGGGAAATATCACGTTTACGGAAGTTTCTTTGCGGGAGGTTCGGCCATGCAGCGAGATATCATTGCCAAGCTTAACGCTTGGAAAGTGTCAGAATATCGTAAGCCGCTTATCCTTAAGGGGGCGCGCCAGGTTGGAAAGACGTGGGCGCTTAAGGAGTTCGGCCGAACCTCGTACCTCAATTTTGTGTATCTGACGCTCGAGGAGCCGTCACCTGGGGTACAGAGCGAGTACGCTCAGTTTTTCGAAGGTACGCGCGATCCTCGACGGATCATCTCAAATCTTTCCCTGGCACTTGGACAGCCTATCGATCCCGGCGAAACGCTGCTTATTATTGACGAGATCCAGGATTGTCCTTCTGCAGTCGGCGCCCTTAAATACTTCTGTGACGAGGCCCCCGAGTATCACGTCGCATGCGCAGGGTCTTTGTTGGGCGTTCGCTTGTCCCGTGAGACCAGCGCTTTTCCGGTGGGAAAGGTCGAGTTCATGGAGATGCGCCCCATGAGCTTTTCCGAGTTTCTGAAAGCCGAGGGCGCTGCAAACTACGACGAATACCTTGGCGGCCTGGATCAGATCGAGACAGTGCCCGATTTCTTCCATGTCCGTCTCGTCGAGCATCTTCGTCGTTATTTTGCATGCGGCGGCATGCCAGAGGCTCTTGGCCGGTGGGTGGAGACGGGCGATATCGTTCAGGTCGATAAGGTGTTGTCTGATCTCTTGGATTCCTACGAGCGCGATTTTGCCAAGCATGGTGGCCGTGCGCAGTTCGCCAAGCTTTCGCAAATATGGAACTCGATTCCAGCTCAGTTGGCGCGCGAGAACAAAAAGTTCGTTTGGGGTGCGGTGCGCGAGGGGGCTCGTGCTCGAGAATACGAGGATGCTCTGGAATGGCTTGCCGATGCTGGGCTCATCACGGCGGTTCGCCTTAATGCTGCCGGTGGTGTGCCGCTCTCTGCGTACGATGACCTCAAGGCATTTAAAGTCTACTGTCTTGATGTCGGCTTGCTGCGCCGCATGGCAAGGCTGGATGCGTCCGCTTTTGCCATCTCGGATGCGCTATTTTCGGAGTTCAAAGGTTCGTTCGCCGAGAACTATGTGCTTCAGGCATTACTTTCACAGTTAGATGCTGCTCCGCGTTATTGGACAAACGAGAAGCCGAAGCACGAAGTCGATTTTTTGATTCAAGTCGGAAACGAAATCGTTCCCGTCGAGGTCAAATCGGGAGAGATCGTTCATTCCAAGAGCCTTAAGTACTATGCCGACAAGCATGCGGAGACGACTCCATTGAGGGTCCGCTACTCACTTAAGAACCTAAAGCTCGACGACGGGGTGCTCAACATTCCGTTGTATTTGGCTGATCGATCTGTCCCTCTTATCAAAAAGGCGCTTGATCGTGCACATCTTGACGTTTAGATCCTGGGTGAGCTGACAGGCGGCGGCTAATTAATCGCTCCGTTACGGCCAGGGAGCTTGGGCCTTAGCGATGCTTGTTTCGCCAAGCGGTGGGGGTGGTGCCGATGTATTGTTTGAAGGCTTGGGCGAAGGCGGCCTGCTGAGGGTAGCCTAGACGCTCTGCCACCTGCGCTATCGTGAGCGCGCTATCGGCCAAAAGGTCCTGTGCTCGCTCCATGCGGCGTCTGCGAATGTAGGCGCCCAGGGACTCGCCGGTTTGAGCCTTAAAGGTGGCGCATAGTTTGGAGCGGCTTGTGTAGAGCCTCTCGGCCACCTCGTTGATACCCATACGTCTGCCTTTGTCGAGCGTGCGCTCAATCATTGCCGTTGCTTCTTCGGCAATGGTTATGCTGACGCGTGTGCCTGCCGCCTGCCGTGCCTGCTTGTGGGCCGCGCGCGAACAGGCGAGCTCCGCGACCATGGTCTCCACGATGCCCTGCATATAGACGCGTCCGCCTACGGTGCGGGCGCGTTCCTCGTTAATCCGGCGCAGCGTGTGGCAGATGGCAGACGTCGCTTCCTCGTGCCATGGCTCGGCAAACGCCTCAAAGATTCCCGCGAACTCGGTGGGATAGCGGTGCTCCAGTTCGTCAAAATATCCAGGCAAAAAGAGCACCGAGCGCGAGTGATAAAGCTCCCCCGCAAACAGCGGGCTTAATTCCTCGCCACAGCTATCTTGGATAAAGCTGCAAACGGCATTGTTTGGCCACGGTCCATGCAATGGCTTGAGGTTTGCGGGCGTTATGCCAGCCTCGGGCATGCATGTAAGTGTGGGCGCGCTGACCTCGCTCACGCAGGCGTATGGCTCGGGCGTGTATTCGGCTAGGTACATGTTGCGCGTCGGGGTTATGAAATGCTCCATGACGATGCATGTGGGGGAGAGGGGCATGATCCATGCGCGTCCGTGCGCCCGGTCGTTTGCCACCTCGCCGGTAAAGACAGCGCCCTTGCCGGAAAGCTTCAAGCCAAACTGCTCAAACTGTGGTGCATAGAGCTCGGTTATGTCGGTCGCGGCCCGATGCATTTTCAAAAGCGTCCCCTTCCTTTGCGGAAACGTCCACACCTGGCTCGATTGTGTGCCTTGGCTAACATATCAATGATAAGTTGATTGAGGTTAACTCTCAAGCCGTCAGAAGGGAACCTCATGGCAAAGGGATCAAAAAGGGAAGGCGGCGGTATCGGCGAGCTGCTTGCATATGCCGGCGACCGTAAATTCCTAACTTATTTGGGCATGGCGCTCTCGGCGCTCTCGCAGCTGCTGAGCTTTGGCCCGTACGTGTGCATCTGGTTTGTCGCGCGAGACCTTATCGCTGTGGCGCCTAACTGGAGCGAAGCCACCGATATCGCGATGTATGGCTGGTGGGCCGTTGGTTTTGCCCTGGCAAGCATCGTAGTTTATTTCGTGGGGCTCATGTGCACGCACCTGTCTGCGTTTCGCTGCGCGTCCAATATCCGCAAGACGACGAGCGAGCACCTGCTTAAGCTGCCGCTTGGCTACTTTGACACGCACGCTACCGGTGAGCTGCGCCGTATTGTAGACGGATGCGCCGCCTCCACCGAGACTCTGCTCGCGCACATGCTGCCCGATATCGCAGGCGCCGCCGCCATGGTCGCAGGTCTGCTCGTGCTGCTTTTCGCCCTCGATTGGCGTTTGGGGGTGGCATGCCTTATCTCGGTCGTCGTTTCGCTTGGCGCCATGACCACCATGATGGGTGGCAAAGGCGCCGAGTTCATGAAGGCCTACATGGGAGCGCTGGTCAAGATGAACAAGACCGGCACCGAATACGTACGCGGCATCCCCGTGGTCAAGGTGTTTCAGCAGACGGTCTACTCCTTCAAGGCCTTCCACGATGCGATTGCCGAATACGCGGACATGGCACAAAGCTATGCGGGCACGTTCTGCCGAGGTCCGCAGGTACTCAACCTTACCGCGCTCAATGGTCTTGTGGCATTCCTGTTACCCGTGGCGTTGCTGTTGGCGCCGGGCGAGACGGACTTCGCGCATTTTATGGCCAACTTCACGTTTTACGCGATATTTTCGGCCGTGGTGCCGACGACCATGACCAAGCTCATGTTTGTGGGCGAGGCCTCTCAGATGAGTGCCGATTCGCTGGCTCGTATTCGAAGCGTCATGGATTCCAAGCAGCTCTCCGTGCCCGCCCACCCCAAGCACCCTGCCGGCGGCGACGTGCGATTTGAGGACGTGAGCTTTACGTACGAGGGTGCCGAAGCACCTGCTGTCAGTCATGTGAGTTTTAGCGTTTCTGCGGGTAGCACCCTCGCCCTGGTGGGTCCCTCGGGTGGCGGTAAGTCAACCTGCGCAAGCCTGATTCCGCGTTTTTGGGATGTTTCCTCGGGTCGAGTGCTCGTAGGCGGTGTGGACGTTCGCGATATGGACCCGCACGAGCTTATGGACCAGGTCGCCTTCGTGTTCCAGACCAACCAGCTGTTCCGGCAAACACTTGCCGATAACGTGCGCGCCTCCAAGCCTACGGCCACTGACGACGAAGTGCGTGCGGCCCTCTCCGCAGCTCAGTGCGACGACATTGTGGCCAAGCTCCCACAGGGCATCAATACCATGCTCGGTGCCGGCGGAGCATATCTTTCGGGCGGCGAGGTCCAGCGCGTGGCACTCGCCCGCGCAATCCTTAAAGACGCGCCTATCGTGGTGCTCGATGAGGCCACGGCGTTTGCCGATCCCGAGAACGAGGCGCTCATCCAGCGCGCCTTTAGCAAGCTGGCGGCGGGTCGCACGGTCATTATGATTGCGCACCGACTCTCGACTGTAGTTGGCGCAGACCAAATCGTGGTGCTCAACCAGGGCAGCGTGCAGGAGTCGGGCACCCATGCCGAGTTGCTGTCCCAAGAGGGTCTGTATGCCAAGATGTGGGCCGAATACGAACAGGCCGCGAGCTGGAAAATCACTGCAGCGACCGCGGATGCCGCCGTCACGAAGGGAGGCGAGGCCTAAATGTTCGCCTCATTCCAAAAGAAGTATTTCCTATCCGATAAAGGCGTCGCCGGCGTAAAACGCGGCATTTTCTGGACCACGCTTACCAATCTCATTACCATGGCCGGCATGGGCTTTTTATTCCTGGCTATGGCCGGCTTTGTCGAGCATCTCGCCAGCGGGGCTGACCTGCCGGATGCCCTGCCGATCGTGGGCGGCCTCCTGGTCTTTTTTGTGCTGCTCTTTGCTTCTAACTGGCAGCAGTATTACTACACCTACTGCATCTTTTACGAGGAGTGCGGCAAGCAGCGTATGGAGATTGCCGAGCGCTTGCGCAAACTGCCGCTGTCGTTTTTTGGTCGTCGTGATCTGGCCGATTTAACCGAGACTATCATGGGTGACGTCCAGGCCATGGAGCACGCCTACAGCCACGTGCTGGGAGAGCTTTGGGGTGCCATCATCGCAAGCGCCATTGTATTTGTGGCGTCGCTGTTCTTTTGCTGGCAGCTGGCGATCGCGGCGTTTTGGAGCGTTCCCGTGGCCTTTGCCGTGCTGTATCTAACACGCGGCCCCATGGTCCCGGTGTTCGACCGTGTTCGCGCCGAGAAGGTCAAAGTCACTGAGGCGATCCAGGAGACGCTCGATTGTGTGCGCGAAATCCGCGCCACCAACCAGGAGGCCTATTATCTTGAGGGACTCGGCGCCGTGATCGATGCCGAGGAGCATGAGACCACCAAGGGCGAGCTCGCTAACGGGCTTTTGGTTAACTCCGCCTTTGCCATCCTGCGTCTGGGCATTGCCACCGCGCTGGTCACGGGTGCCGCGATGGTCGCCTCCGGGCAGGTCGACTTTTTGGTGCTGTTTGCCTTCCTGCTTATGGTGAGCCGTATCTATGCGCCCTTTGACCAGGCGTTAATGTTAATGTCCGAGCTGTTTGCCGCCGAGTCGTCTGCCAAGCGCATGCGTTCCATCATGGAAGAGCCTGTGGCGCGGGGCAGCGAGCAGTTTGAGCCCGTGGGCCATGATGTGGTGTTCGATCACGTGGCATTTGGCTATGGTGCGGGCGAGGACGGCCGCGCCGGCGAGAAGGTTCTTACCGATGTGAGCTTTACCGCCAAGGAAGGCGAGGTCACGGCACTGGTCGGTCCTTCGGGCTCTGGCAAGTCTACGGTGAGCCGCCTGGCCGCGCGCTTTTGGGATGCCACCGAAGGCACGGTCACCGTGGGCGGTGTGGATGTTGCGAGCGTTGATCCCGAGGTGCTGCTGCGCGACTACGCCATTGTGTTCCAAGACGTGCTGCTCTTTGACGACACGGTGATGGGAAACATCCGCCTAGGGCGCCGTGATGCCACTGATGAGGAAGTGCTTGCGGCCGCGCGTGCCGCCAACTGCGACGAGTTCGTGAACCGCATGCCGCAGGGCTATGACACCATGATCGGAGAGAACGGCTCCAAGCTGTCCGGCGGCGAGCGCCAGCGCATCTCTATCGCCCGCGCGCTGCTCAAAGATGCGCCCATCGTGCTGTTGGACGAGGCGACGGCAAGCTTGGACGTGGAGAACGAGACTGTGGTTCAGCAGGCGCTTTCCCGCCTGCTCGCGGGCAAGACGGTTATCGTTATTGCCCACCGTATGCGTACGGTGGAAAATGCCGACAAAATCGTTGTACTCAAGGATGGTGTGGTTGCCGAGCAGGGCACTCCGGCACAGCTCAAGGCGGCAGGTGGAGAATTCGCCCGTATGGTCGCACTGCAAAAGGAGGCGGCGGACTGGCAGCTGTAGGGAATATGACAAAGGGACTGTCCCTTTGTCATATTGGGTTCACCCCATAGTTTCCAAAAGGTTAACTTTGGTTGACCATAATAGTTCGACTAAACTAGTCTCAAAAGTGTGCTCGAGCAAACTAATGAACTCGGGTGCTAAGGCACCATGCCGCGCTTGTGCGGCAAAAGGGAGAAGCAACATGAAGAAGTCGACTTTTAACACCCTGCTTGTCGGTGGCGGTTTTCTGCTTGGTACGGCCGGCATCAAGCTGCTCACCAGCGCTCCGGTAAAGAATGCCTGCGTGCAGGGCATTGCGTGCGGTATGCGCGTCAAGAACTGCTACCAGGACATGGTCGAGCAGGCCAAGGCCAATGTCGACGACATGGTTGCCGAGGCTGCCTACATCACCCAGAGCGAGGCCGCTGCTGACGAGGCAGCCGAGTAACGCTCTCAGGCACAAACTATGAGATTCTCGATTATTAGCGAGATCCCCGGCAGGACCCGTCTTCAATTGGCGGGTCCTGTGCCAGAGAGCGATCTCGATGCACTTCTTAAGCTTGGCGGCGACATCGATGGCGTGCACAAGGTGCGCGTGTATGGCCGCATTGGCCAGATGGCGCTGGAGTACGACGAGCCGCGCCGCGCAAGCGTGCTCGACGCCCTAGGCGCACTCGATGCTCAAGCTATCGCCGATGCCAAGTCGGGCTACGTGATGCAACTCGAGCCGCGCAAGCACAAACTCGTTATGGATCTTGCCACACTTATCGGCGCCCACTACGCGCGCCGCTGGTTCTTGCCGACGCCTCTGCGTGCGGTGTTTGTCGTGGCCGGTTACATGGCATTTTTGCGCGCTGCCCTTCATGAGCTGGCGCAGCCACGCCTGACCGTTCCTGTGCTCGACGCTTCGGCCATCGGCATTTCGTTCGTCAAGCGTGATGTCGACACTGCGGGCCAGACGATGTTCCTGCTCAACGTGGGCGAGCTGCTCGAGGACTACACCCGCGCCATGAGCGAAAACGAGCTCATCAACTCGCTGCTCGATGTGCCCGACAAGGCGCAAAAGGTCGTCGGCGACACCGAGGTGAGCGTTGCTGCGACCGAGCTCGAGCCCGGCGATCTGGTCGCCGTACGCACCGGCATGTCCATCTGCATTGACGGTGTGGTCGAACAGGGGAGCGCCATGGTCAACCAGGCGACCCTGACCGGCGAGCCGCTTGCCGTCGAGCGCAGCGCAGGCGACGACGTGTTCGCCGGAACTGTCGTGGAAGACGGCAGCATCTTGGTGCGCGTGCGCGCCAACACGGCGCAGACCAAGCTGCGCTCGATCGTCTCGCTCGTGCAGACCGCCGACTCACTCAAGTCCGAGGGCCAATCGCATATGGAGGACCTTGCCAACAAGATCGTCCCGTGGAACTTCCTGCTCGCGGGTCTGGTTGCGCTTACCACCCGCAGCCTCATCAAGACCTCGGCGGCGCTGATGGTCGACTACTCGTGCGCACTCAAGCTCACGGGTTCCGTCGCCGTCATGACTGCCATGAGCGATGCTGCCAAGATGGGCGTCATGGTCAAGGGCGCCAAGTACTTTGAGTCGTTTGCCAAGGCCGACACCATTGTGTTTGATAAGACTGGCACGCTCACCGAGGCCCAGCCGCGTCTTGCCTGCGTACTCACCACCGATGGCTGGAGCGAGGACGAGATCCTGCGCCTTTCCGCTTGCTTGGAGGAGCATTTCCCGCATCCGGTGGCGCGTGCCGTGGTCAACGCTGCTCACGAGCGTGGGCTCGAGCATCGCGAGCGTCACGCTGCTGTCGAGTACATCGTGGCGCACGGCATCGCTTCGTCCATCGAGGGTCGTCGCGCCATCATCGGCTCCGCGCACTTTGTATTCGAGGATGAGGGTGCGCAGCTCGAGTCCGACATTAAGGAGCAAATCGAGTCCCAGATGCAGGGCCTGTCGCCTCTGTACCTGGCGGTCGACGGCAAGGTCGTCGGCGTGCTCGGTATCGAGGACCCGCTCAAGTCCGGGGTCCGCGAGGCCATCGCCGACCTGCACGCGTTGGGCGTTAAGCACGTGGTCATGCTCACGGGCGACTCGGAACGCACGGCCGAGCGCATTGCTCGCGAGGCAGGTGTCGACGAGTTTAAGGCCGAGCTGCTGCCCGAGGACAAGTACGCGTATGTTGAGCGCATTAAGAGCGAGGGACGCCATGTTGCCATGGTGGGCGACGGCGTCAACGATTCGCCGGCGCTCGGTTTGGCCGACGTGGGCCTGGCGATGGGTGGGGGAAGCGACATCGCCAAGGAGGTCGCCGATATCATCCTGACCGATACGGATCTCGTCGCGATCGTGCGCCTACGCCGCATGAGCCAGGGCCTCGTTGATCGTCTGACGAGCTCCTATTCTAAGGTGATGCTCACCAACTCGGCGCTGTTGGCATTGGGTATTACCGGTGCGATTACTCCGCAGGCGTCGTCGCTGCTGCACAACGGCTCAACGATCGCCTATAGCCTGAGCAACGCGAAGGCATACCTGCGCTAGCGCTTTTACTTAAGTTTTTGGCCTGCATTTGGGCGGTGTTGCAGCCGCCAGAATACAGGCCTTTTGCGTTTGACCATGTGCTAGCAGAAATATATAGTTGTGCTAGCATAGATAGCAAAAGTCGAAGGTGAGGTTGAGATGGGTGCTGTTAGCGGCATGGCGCAGGTGAACGTTCGCGTGGATCGCCAGGTCAAGAACCGTGCCGAGGAGGCGCTGCGGCTTTCGGGCGGGTCGCT
This sequence comes from Collinsella sp., assembly GCA_048187355.1. Lineage (GTDB taxonomy): Bacteria > Actinomycetota > Coriobacteriia > Coriobacteriales > Coriobacteriaceae > Collinsella. The sequence continues at coordinate 6,449 of DBEZDO010000028.1, read as the reverse complement.
GCCCGAGCTCATCAAAAAGGTGGTGGCCAAGGTCGCGCAGGGTGGCGGGCAGTGCGAGGAAGTGCTTGCGGCCGTCGACGACCGGCAGCAGGCCGTCGCGCCCGATACTCCGTTCGCCGCGTCGTGGGCAGCGGCAGACCGGCTTTATGCAGATATGGGCATCGCTGCGTCGCCTGTATCCGACGATCGCGATTGGGACACAATCTATTCCGAAGCCATGGACGAGCGCTATCGCCAAAAGGGGATGATCCAGTGAGTGGGGCGCCTCTCAAGATCATGGTGGACGCCAACGTATGGGTCGATTCGTTTTGCGCCGACCATGCCGAGTCGCTTGCCGCGCGTGCGTTTATTGGGCAGGCGACGGAGACGGGGGCGTTGCTGTTCTTTCCGGTTCATATCGCCAAGGACGTGCTGTACGTTGTCCAACACGAGCTGAAGCGTAGCGTTCTTGCCAGCGGGGGAGCGCTCGACGAGGCGTCTGCCCGTGCAATTGGCGATGCGACGTTGGCGTTTGTTCGGAACATGACCGAAAACGCCACGGCCGTGGGTGCGGATGCGTCGGACCTTTGGCTGGCCGACAAATACTTAGCGCTCCATCGCGATTACGAGGACAACTTGGTGCTCGCCGCGTGCAAGCGCGCGCAGGTCGATTACTTGGTAACTAACGATCGCAAGCTGCTCGAACATGCCGATCTTGCAGCAAAGACACCTCGTCAAATGATGCCGATTCTGGCCTTGGCCGAACGCGGCGGCGCGGCTATCGGTTGACGCGAACTGTTTGCGGGCCTCTTGGACGACGATGCGCCAAGGGGCCCGCGTCTGCTATTTACAAAAGCTCGGCCTTGATGGCGGGACTTTCTGCGAGCTTTTCGGCGGCCTTTTCGTCGGAGCTGTCGAGTGCTGCCAGACTGCGGTAGACCCACTCATTAACCTGGGTGTTCTTGACGCCTGCGGTCTGCATAAGGGCGCCTACCTCGCGGATTGCTGCGAACAGATCGGCTTTGGGACCCGCGAGCTCGACCTCGATGCCGTGGTAGGCGGCCACGCCGCGGTTCTCACTCACGTGGTCGATAAAGCCCTCGACGGTCTCAAGCTGCTGGGCGAGAGCTGCATCATCGTCAGCGTCCAGCGCAACAAGGGCGTTCGAAACCGTGAGGGCGGGATGTCCGCAGGGGACAAAGCCTTCGATGACATCCATAGCTTCGGTAATGGTTGAGCCCAGGCCTGCGAGGGCATTGACAAGTTGCTGCTTGGTATCCATAACGGTCCTTTCGACGGGTCAATTTTGCTTGGCGAAAATATACGTGACGCGATCGGTAGCAAAAGTGCGAAGTGCGGCGCACATTGGGGTCTTCACAGCTCGTGCATAGAACAGCTGTCCGCTTTCAGAACGTGGTAAGATAACACTCCACAAGCGGGGCTCGCCCTGCATGTTCCTTGAAAAGTCGACGGGTGTTGGGCGCTCGTGCCCAATGCCATCCAGACTTTCCCAACATTCGGGGGCGACTGGTTTCGACACGATAGCTCTGAGAGAGGAAGCAAGCCGAGGTCTCCTCGCCTCGTTAAACAGGGGTACCGTCAAATTGAATTGACAACAACTCTTCTTTTGAGCCTATGGCTCTCGCTGCTTAGTTTATAGCGGCGCGTCAACCCGGTGATTTCCCCGACACCGGCGCGACGTCATTTTAGGGGAATGCTCCTGCGCACGTAATCGGTATGGCGCAGGCTAAGACCGAACCGGTTAGGACGCCGCGAGCGTGTCGCTGCGCGCAAAGCGTCCGAGACTAAACCAGCGACTGAGCTTGGAGATGCCAATCAGGGGGCTTTCGTGGACCGGAGTTCGATTCTCCGCGCCTCCACCAACAGTTACAGGCAGGTAGAGAAGTGTCTCTACCTGCTTTTTTATTACTTACAGATACCGCGGAGAAGCGAACTCTATGCAGGGCGCGAGCGTAAAGAAAACGCCTCAGTGACGCAGAGTGGGACGTGCTTTCCCAATGGCGGCCCAGGCGGAAAGTTCATCCCGGAATCCGCGCTCAGAACGGGACGCGCTTTCCCAGCGGCGGTCCAAGCGGAAAGCGCATCCCGGAATCTCGCCTCAAACTGGGACACACTTTCCGCTTCACCTGCCGCCTCGAAAAACCTGCGCGCTCGCCATCTCAAAACTGGGTAGAAGAAAGCCAAAACGCAATCGCAGGAGGTCAATATGACTGCAGAAGATAAGGCAAAGAACGCCGGCAAGGTCGCGCTCGTCCTGGAGGGCGGTAGTTTTCGCGGGCAGTTTACTGCGGGCGTGCTCGACGTTCTCATGGAGGCCGGCGTCGAGATTCCGGCGGTATATGGCGTATCGGCCGGCGCCCTCAACGGCGTGAACTACAAGTCGCACCAGATCGGCCGTGCCAACCGCATCAACCTGGCTTTCTGCAACGACAACCGCTTCATGGGCGCCGCATCGTTTGCGTCCACGGGCTCCATTGTGGGTTACGACTTTATCTTCAACGATGTCCAGGACCGCCTGGACCCTTTTGACAACGAGACGTTCGATGCGAGCCCCATCGAGATGTACGCCGTCGCGACGGACATGCTGTTCGGAACCGCCGCGTACCTTCCGGTCAAAAGCGCCGTGCTCGATCTCGACGCCGTGCGCGCATCGACCTCGCTGCCGCTGGTGACGCCGCCAGTCGAGATTGACGGGCACAAATACGTCGACGGCGGCGTGGCCGATTCGGTCCCCATCGAGCATGTGCTGGAGGAAGCGGGCTTCGACCGTGCGGTCGTCATTGTCACGCAGGACCGCTCGTACGAGAAAAAGCCCTACGAGTTTATGCCCGCCGCGCGTGCGCGTTATGCCGACTACCCCTATCTGCTGGAGGCTATTGAGACGCGCCACGACCGCTATAACATCCAGCGCATGCATCTGTGGAAGTATGAGCGCGAGGGCCGTGCGTTGGTCGTTGCTCCGCAAAAGCCGGTCGAGGTCGGCCATGTCGAGCACGATCCGGCAAAGCTTTTGGACCTGTATATCCAGGGCCGTCAGGAGGCAAAGCGCCTGCTCGCGGAAATCCAAGAGTTCGTTGAGCGCTAGCGACGGCGAACCCTCAAAAAATGACAACAGCTAAAGAGCTGGAAAAATCACGGCTCGTGGATGACATGTGCAGAAACTCTGGTCGGAGCCAAAATACCTGTTGACTCGTACGGCGAGCGGGGTAATATGGACGGGTTACTTGCAGAGCCCCGTGAATCTCTGTAACAACACGTACTGTACATGGAGGAGTCTAAGTGATTTCGAAATCGACTCACTACGCCAAGCAGGGCGAGGTCCAGCGCAACTGGGTTCTCGTCGACGCCGATGGTGCTGTCCTGGGCCGTCTTGCCACCCAGATCGCAATGATCCTGCGCGGTAAGAACAAGCCCCAGTTCACGCCCAACAGCGACTGCGGCGACTTCGTTGTCGTCATCAACGCCGATAAGGTCCAGCTTACCGGCAACAAGGCCGACACGAAGACCTATTATCGCCACAGCGGCTACAACGGCGGCCTCAAGGCTGAGAGCTTCCGCCAGGCTATGGAGAAGCACCCGGAGAAGGTCATCGAGCGCGCCGTTCGCGGTATGCTGCCCAAGACCACCCTCGGCCGTGCCCAGATGACCAAGCTTAAGGTCTACGCTGGTGCCGAGCATCCGCATGCTGCCCAGAACCCCACGAAGATTGAGCTGGAGGCTTAAAGATGGCTGAGAACACCGTTGTCTACCAGGGTACCGGCCGTCGTAAGAACGCCGTCGCCCGCGTCCGTCTCGTCCCCGGCACCGGCAAGGTGACCATCAACAAGCGTGACGCCGAGCAGTATTTCGGCCGTCATCAGCTCGTTGAGAACGCCCTTGCTCCCTTCAAGGTGACCGACACCGCCGGTCAGTTCGACGTTATCGCTCTGTGCGATGGCGGCGGCATCTCCGGTCAGTCCGGCGCTCTGCGCCTGGGCATCGCTCGCGCTCTTCTGAACGCTGGCGACTACCGTGCTGACCTCAAGAAGGCCGGTTTCCTTACGCGCGATGCTCGCGTGGTCGAGCGCAAGAAGTACGGCCTCAAGAAGGCCCGCCGCGCTCCCCAGTTCTCCAAGCGCTAAGGTTTTATCTCCTTTCGAGATACAATGTACAAGCGGGGCCTGCCGATTCCTCGGCGGGTCCCGCTTTTCTTTTTCGACTAGGGTGGGCGGTTGCATATCGCCTGCTAGGGAAGGAGCGATCCTATGCCCCAGAACATCTTCGGTACCGACGGCGTCCGTGGCGTCGCCAATGCCGACCTCTCGTGTGACCTCGCGTTTCGCCTGGGCCGCGCGGCGACCAAGTTTCTTGGTCCGGACATCTGCATCGGCCGTGACACGCGCCTTTCGGGCACCATGCTCGAGAGTGCTCTGACCGCCGGCATTATGGCCGAGGGCGGCCGCCCGCATTGCTGCGGCGTCATCCCCACGCCTGCCGTGGCACTGCTCACTGTTCAAAACGAGCTCGACGGCGGCATCGTCATCTCTGCTTCGCATAATCCGCCGGAGTTCAACGGCATCAAGTTCTTTAGCCGCAAGGGTATGAAGCTCCCCGATGCTGTCGAGGAAGAGATCAGCGCCTGGGTCATGTCCGAGGAAGCCATGGCTGCCGACACGCTGCCGACTGGCGCCGGCGTGGGCCACATCATCAAGATGAAGGACGCCCGCAAGGCATACGTCGACCACGCCATCGATACGCTTGATGGCCTGAGGCTCGACGGCCTGGTCGTTGCCGTCGACTGCGGTCACGGTGCTTCCTGCCAGACTACGCCCGCCGCGCTGCAGCGCCTGGGTGCCACGGTGCACGCTATCAACACCGATTACTGCGGCACTGACATTAACGTTGAGTGCGGCTCCACTCACCTTGAGCCCCTGCGCGAGCTCGTGCTGCGCACCCATGCTGACATCGGTCTGGCCCACGACGGCGACGCCGACCGCGTGCTCTTTGTGGACAGCGAGGGCAATGAGATCGACGGTGACTACATCCTGGCTATCTGCGGTTCTGACCTCGCCGCTCGCGGCAAGCTCGCCAACTCCGAGATCGTCTCGACCGTCATGTGCAACCTGGGCTTCTCCATCGCTATGAAGGAGCAGGGCTTCGAGATGGTCCAGACCGCCGTGGGCGACCGCTACGTTCTGGAGCGCATGCTCGCGGACGGCGCCGTCATCGGCGGCGAACAGTCCGGCCACATCATCTTCCTGGAGCACAATACCACCGGCGACGGCCTGGTGACGGCTCTGCAACTGCTGGCCGTGCTCAAGCGCACCGGTCGCACCCTCACCGATCTTGCCGGTATCATGAAGAAGTACCCGCAGGTACTCGTCAACGTGCATTCCGACAACAAGGCCGGTCTGGACGATTGCCAGCCCATCTGGGATGCCGTCGCTGCTGCCGAGAAGGAGCTTGACGGCCGCGGCCGCATTCTGGTGCGCCCGAGCGGCACCGAGCCGCTGGTCCGCGTGATGGCCGAGGCCGAGACGCACGAGCTGACCCAGCGCGTTGTCGACGACATCGTCGAGGTTGTCAAGCGCGAACTTCCCTAATGGTCAAAAACGGGTGCCAAGTGGTAAACTGTTAAGGTTATTTTGGTTGATCGGTATGTCCGAGGGGGAGCATGTTCACTAAAGTCCTAAGGTCTTTTGGTATGCGTGGTCGAGTCCTTACGTTGGATGCTCCCATCTCGGGTGACGTCATTCCGCTCTCCGAGGTAAACGATCAGACGTTTGCCACCGGCCTTTTGGGCCAGGGCGTGGCGATTCGGCCCACCGGAACGCGTGTGATTGCACCGGCTGATGCCAAGGTCGAGGCCATTTTTCCCACGGGACACGCTGTTGCGCTTAACACGGTCGATGGCTTGGACGTGCTCATCCACGTTGGTTTGGACACTGTTCAGCTCGAGGGCAAGCACTTTACCGTACATGCGCAAGTGGGTGACATCGTCCATAAGGGCGATGTACTCATTGAGTTCGATCGCGAGGCAATTGCTGCCGAGGGCTACGATGTGACGGTTCCCATCTTGGTGTGCAACTCCGTTGAGTTCTCGAGTATCAAGGGCTCCGTTGGCGTGCATGTCGAAGAGATGGACCAGCTCATCGTTGCTCGCGAGCGCTAGCAAGTGCACGTGGCCATTAGCCTACAATTCGGTTGATTTCCGATCTCAGCCGAACACATTGAGCGGATAGGCCGTTCCCGCAGTTAGCCGAACGCCCCCGAGGCCCTATTCAGGCCACGGGGGCGTCGTTTTCCCAGTTGAAGGAACGGTGGAGATGTGTTTCGATGGGTCCGGTGGCCATGCTCCGCCCGCCGCCCGGCACCTCTTCCCAGACTCAGCCGGACGGTCGGTCCGTCTATTCCGTTTTCGCCCTTAGGCTAGGCCAGCGGGGCATCGCCCCTCTCTGCGCGCGCCCTCT
>DBEZDO010000027.1:0-7946 GCA_048187355.1 Collinsella sp. | reverse complement strand
CAGTTGCGACGCGCTGCAAGGCAGCCGCTATCTGTTCGAGGAGCCCTCGTCCCCGTTTGCCCTCACTGCCATCAACAAGCTGCCGGCACTGGAGTTTATACGCGTCGAAGTTGCCGGCGTCTTTGGCGTCCCGGCCACGCGTACCGACTTTGACCAGGCGCTCTTTACCTGGGCACGCGACCATCACGCCGAGTTCCACAAGCAACTCGGTGAGGGGATTTATTTGTAGAGGCAAAAGACACTCACAGCCAACTCCTCCGCATCACCTATCCCTCGTCGCCGGCGTCGTACACGATATCGAGGCCACAAACAGGGCATTTCTCCGGATACACCGGCATATGAACGCCCGTACGGTTCCTCACTTCGTCGCTGAACCTGTCACGTGCATCGATGAACCGAATGTCGAGACACGGTATTTGCGAGCCGCAGCAAGGGCAGGCGACGACAAACGACCCGCAATCAACTTCTACGCCCGGAAACATATTGTTGTCTATAAGGGCACACGGCAGTTTTCCGTACTTCCCCATCGCAATATCGCCTCGCCAGCTCATACACGCTCCCCTCTCGCTATACAAATCAGGAAGAGCATGCACCGGCGGGCGTGCGCGAGATTGCATCGCCACGCGATCCGATCAAACAACACGATCGTCAAAGAATGCCAAAGCCAAATACGCTAATACGGCAGAAGCCCCGCCTTTTCACGCTTCTTTTCCGAGCGATCGAACTCAATGCGATGGGCCTCAAGAAACACCGTATTGGGTCGCCACTGACGCTCATTCGGCTGCCTTAGCGTCGCACCCGCAAAGGAAGCGTAGCCGGTCTTATCCAGCAGGTACGATCCGCACAGCCGATATTCGCCGCAAACAGGCTCAAACGAAATCAGGTGAGCATCAAATAGGGAATGAAGATCGCGTCGAAGCAGAATGCCGTTGCTGGCAACCTGCGATTTGGGTCCCGAGTAATTCTCGATATGTGCAGCCTCCAGAGCTTCGCTGACGCCGCAGTCCGACACCGCGCAACGGCCGTCATAGGCGGCAACGAGCTGCTTGCGGAACCATTGCTGCCCCAATCGCTCGCGCCTTAACGCATAGCGGACCTTTTCGTCGTCGGTCGCACCCTGTCCGGCAAACTCAATATCGACGGGCATGTGCTTCAGATAACTCATGTCGGGTGCAAAACGAGGGTCCGGTCCGCCTTTATGAACAGGACCGTGCAGAACAAACCATCCGTTTTCGGGCTCAAACCGTTCAACAAACGCAAGGCCGAGCACCTTGTAGCCCACCTCGGTTGCAAATATGACTCCGACTGGAACGCCACATTCCATGCAGTTGAGCATTTTACGGTTGTAATTCTGGTCTCGAAAACCAACGGTACCCGGCGCTTGAACCGAGTACTTAATGACCCACGTACCATCGTCCAAATAGAGCGGAGGCACATCGGTGTAGAAGCTCTTTTTAGAGTTATGGACCGAAAGCGCAAAGATCTTATTGGGATCTTGCTTCACCCGATCCTGGCCCGGCCAGAAGATCCCTGAATCCCGCGTTACGGGAAAGAAGTCCGAGCCAATTCTCAAACGATACTGATACTGAGGGCTATCTTCCTTGGTGTGGTGCGGAAGGCTGGTCCAAACGCCGCCGCGCTGTTCCTCACCCAGAAACCACTCCCATGCCTCAACGTATTCGGAAGGCACGAGACTGCAGGCGCGGTCATAGCTTGGTCCATCCATCAACGGAACAGCAAGGTCAATGTCGTTCATCGCCAGCACCTACAACCATACGAACGCGAGCCATGCCCCTCAATAATATGGCCGAGAGTCAATTATTACGAGATCTCATTCCGCGATCGGCACATCGTTGATGCTCTCGGTTTGCCGCTGGCGCGCTTGTACCCCGCTACCCCACTTCCCTGTATACTGATGTAGCACGTGTTTCATCCGGGCTTGTTGGACCGGATTGTTCATGGGAGGGCCTTATGGCTGCTTCGAATCCGCCTAAGGGGAGCGTTTCTTCTTCGTCCATCAAGCCGGTTACGCGCAAGGCCGTGCGCTGCCAGCGCGAGGTCGCCTGGCTTATCACGCAGGCGGCGGGCAGGCTTGTGGCGACCACCCAGGACGTCAATGCGCCTACGCCGAGCTTTGTGTTAGCGGCGGCGCTGGATTTTGCGCGCCAATTGGAGCTTGCCGCACAGGATGCCAGCGGCCACCTCGACTACCAGAATGTTATGGCGCCCGACCTGCAAACGTTCTGCCACATGGCCAAGTTGCCCGCCGCACCCAATGCGCTTTCGGACGCAGGCTACATGTTTACGCTTTCGGGCGCGGACCTTATCCGCGACATCTATGCATACTGCAGCGAGCTCGCCGAGCGCCACGTCTTTGACGCGGCTGAAGTCAAACCGGGATATGTCATCAAGCTGGTTCTTAGGCTGTTCTTGATGGACGGGTTCGGGGCCCTGCCGGCGTAAGCCGAGTCTTTAGCATCACCGTCGACTGAGCAACAACCGCTTTACCTTAGTGGGCGCCAATTGAGGGTCGATTATTGGGTCGCCTCGTCCACTAACGCATTTATTCCACGCGCTCTGACAGTCGATACTTGCGGTTGCGGCTTGTCAACGGCGCCGTCGGCTCAAGCTCACCCTGCTCAATGAGCGCATTGACGCGTGCCCTAACCTGGGAAACCGTGAGTCCCGTGCGCTCCGCCAGTTCGCGCGTCCCCAATTCGCCGTAGCGCTTGAGTGCCGTCATAATCAAGTCCCCGCCATGATCGACCGGCTCAATCTTTGAACGGTAAAGTACGACCTTGAACCGATCGAACCCCGGGCAGAACAGGGGCTCGGCCAGACCATGCGCGCGCATGGCATCGATCATCATCGGGATGCCCGAGCCATTGCCCTCAGCCGGCGAACCTGCGCCATCCGGCAGCGGGACAATCGACATGAGCTTCACAAGCGTCGCGTTACGGCATCGGGAGCTGCCGTCAAACAAGTTCTCGCGAGTCTTTCCCCCGTAAAGGCCGCCAGGATTCGTCACCTCGACACGATCGTCAAAGACGTCGACGGCAATCGATTGTCCACAGAACCGATCCCCGTATTCTCGATGGATTACGGCGTTGGCGATTGCCTCGCGCAGAACCTCCTCGGGAATCTCAAGCGAGTCGACACGCGAGACGCCTTGGACGGTCGAGGTTCGCCGCAAATTCTTGGCGACGGCTGCGACGGCATCCGAGATCATCTCGCCCAACGTTCCCTCACAGATTGTGCGGTCCATGAACCTCAGCGACCCCGCCATGCCCTTCTGAGTTCCCGCATGGACAGCCACGTCAATGAAGAGCTTGGGATAGAACTGCTGAGGGTAGGTGCCCACAACTAGGAGTCCAGCCTTGGTGACATTGCCCTGGGAATCAAGGATATTTAGGCGCTCCAGCTTCGTTTGTTTGTCCGGCGCGCCGCGCATTGCCCGGGGCGTCAACGAGAAAGCCCGATCTATCGTACGGTCGACCAGCGTCTCGTCGAGATTGTCCGCGCCCGCACCCGCCACCGCGTCGCGATCGCTCGGAGTCGCTCGACCGTATGACGCCAATGCGAGCACCTCAGTCGATGAAAGCGGCACATCTTTGTCATCGATGCGCTTGTAGCTGCCGCCCTGGGCGCCCCGCTCTATGACATAGCAGGGCTTGCTCGACGGATCGAGCTCCTCAATCGTAATGACGAGAACGATGACGCCCTGAAGCTCCACTCGCTCGATCGTGTATTTGGGCGGATTGGCCAGCTTTCCTCGACCGCCCGCATCACCCATGCCTGACACAAATTGGTTGAGCACTTTCTCGGTCTCGAAGTTCTCAACCGGGACAAAACCTGCGCGCTCACTCACTCCGAGCACGATGATTCCGCCGGCAGTGTTCGCGAATGCGCTCACCGTTTCCCACACGTCGCGGGAAAGCGTCGTGGCGCTCTCCTTCACTTCGACGTTAAGATCATCCGAGCCCATACGCCTTAAAGACTCAAGCAGACCGGTCAGCTCGTTTTCGTTCATCTGCACGTCCTTTCGCTCGGTCCTGCGGAGAATGCCGCGGATAGATTTCCCTCGTCTCTCAGTTATCTCTCGTAATTATCTCTCATTTATCTCTCTATCTCTCGGCTTAGAGATAAGAGATAGATAGAGATGGAATGTCTCCCATTTGCTTCATTTATACATATTTTTGCTGGTAGAACAATCGGTATTGAGACAATACCATGATTGCCTGTCTCTTTGCTGCTCAGTTATCTCTCATATTTATCTCTCACCTTTCTGTTATCTCTCGTATTAGAGACGAATGAGATATGAGAGATGTGTGGGCGGCGGATGAGCGTGGATTTTGGACGGTCGGGAAATGAGGGTGGGTATTTGGACGGTTTTTGGGCGTTTTGAGGCTGATTCCGTCCGAAAATCCACTCTCATTCGATAGGCGTCCAAATTTCCACGCTCGCGCGGCGGTCACGCGGGGCCTTTACCCAATCCGCCGGTATCGCCTTCAGTTCGCTGCAGAACCGCGGCCCCATATGGGTATACTCTCGAGGATTCGACTCGATTCGCCCCCGCTGGGGCGTCAAAGGAGACTGCATATGCCCACCACCTCAACCGACCCGCGCGCCGCAGCCGCTGCACTGCTGGTGCCCGGCACTACCTGCCACGGCTTTGCCGTCGAGCGCCGCGAGACCGTGCCCGAGCTCGACTCGGACGCTTACGTGCTGCGACACACTGCCTCGGGCGCTCGTCTGCTGTACCTGGCGTGCGACGACGAAAACAAGGCCTTTGCCATTGGCTTTAAGACGCCGCCGGCCGATTCCACCGGCGTGTTCCATATTCTTGAGCACTCGGTGCTGTGCGGATCGGCCAAGTTTCCCGTCAAGGAGCCGTTTGTCGACCTGATCAAGAGCTCCATGCAGACGTTCCTCAACGCCATGACCTACCCCGACAAGACCATCTACCCCGTTGCCACCACCAACGAGCAGGATCTGTATAACCTGATGGACGTGTACCTGGACGCGGTGTTCAACCCGGCCATCTATACCAAGCCCACCATTTTTGAGCAGGAGGGCTGGCACTACGAACTGGACCTGCCGGAGGACGACGGCGACAGCAGCGCCGAGAGCCTGCACGAGGGCACGCTGCGTTATAACGGCGTGGTGTTCAACGAGATGAAGGGCGCGCTGTCCGACCCCATGAGCGTGCTGGACGATGCCGTCAACGCCGCGCTCTATCCCGACACCGCCTATGCGCACGAGAGCGGCGGCGACCCGCGCGCGATTCCCGCGCTCACCTACGAGCAGTTCCTGGACACGCACGCGCGACACTACAATCCCTCCAACTCCTACATCACGCTCTACGGCGACCTGGACGTGGACCGCGCACTGGCCTTTTTGGACGAGCGCTATCTGTCGCAGCCGAGTGCCGCGAGCCGCCGCATGGACGCTGCCGTCGCCGCCGGCGAGGACCCGTCCACGCTGGCGCCCAATCCGCTGGGCGTGCAGGCGCCCGTGACCTGCGAGTACAAGCGCGTCGAGATGGCTACCACGCCCGAGAACGCCCTGGTGGGCCTGGGCCTTGTGCTGGGCAGCGCACTCGACCGCAAGCGCACGATCGCGGCGGATATCCTGTTCGAGGCGCTGCTGGGCTCCAACGAAGCGCCGGTTAAGAAGGCCATTCTGGCCGCCGGCCTGGGCGGCAACGTGGCGAGCTACACCGCGGCCGAGAGCCTGCAGCCCTACGAGCTCATCATGCTGCAAAACGCGCAGCCCGGCGTGGCGCGCGAGCTGCGCCGCGTGTTCCAGGACGCCTGCCGCGACCTATGCGAGCATGGCGTTCCGCGCGAGCGCCTGGAAGCCATCATCAGCAGCAACGAATACGACCTGCGCCAGCGCGACTACGGTATCGCCGACGGCGTGGCCATTGCGTGCGACGCGCTGAGCACCTGGCTCTACGATGACGACGCCGCGACGCTGGCGCTCAAGTACGGCCCGGTGTACGAGGAGCTGCGTGGCGAGCTGGACGGCAGCTATTTTGAGGACCTGCTGCGCGAACTGGTGCTGCAGAACGATCACATGGCACTGGTCGAGCTGGTGCCGGTGGACGCCACCGAGGGTTCGGAGGGTGCCGAGGCCGCCGAGCTGGCAGCCAAGCGGGACGCCATGACCGATGCCGAGCTGGCCGACGTGGTCGAGCGCACGGCCGCGCGGCGTGCCGCGCAGGAGGCGGAAGACACACCCGAGGCCAAGGCCACGCTGCCGCGCCTGCGCGTGTCCGACATTGGCGAGGCGCGCCCCGAGCCGCCACTGATCGTGGACACGACCGCGCCCATCCCCTGCCTGCGCCACGGCATCCCCACCAACCGTCTGGCCTACGCCATGCAGTATTTCGACCTGAACTGCGTCGCGTTTGAGGACCTGCCCTATGTGACACTGCTCTGCCGCCTGCTTAAGCAGCTGCCCACGCGCGAGCACTCGGCCGAGGAACTCGACAACTTGCTCGCTGGCAAGCTCGGCTTTTTGAGCTTTACGACCGAGGTCATGACGCAGCCCGAAGTGGACGGCGTGCGCCCCTACCTGCTGGTGAGCGCCGGCGCCCTGTCCGAGAAGATCGACGCGCTGGCGAGTCTGCCGCGCGAGGTATGGTCGAGCACGCATTTGGCAGATGCCGACGCCGACCGCGTGCGCGACGTGCACACGCAGATTCGCAGTGGGCTTGAGCAGGGCTTTATCAACAACGGTCACTCGGCGGCGCTCGGTCGCGCGATGAGCTACAGCTCGCCTTCGGCCGTGGTGCGTGAGCAGCTCTCGGGCGTGGATTTCTATCTGTTCCTACGCGATCTGCTCGACCACTTTGACGAGCGCCTGGACGGCCTGCGCGCCAAGCTTACCGAGCTGGCAGGCCGCATCTTTGTGGCCGACGGCTGCATGGCGAGCTTTACCGGCAGCGACGAGGACTTTGACGCGTACTGGGATGCCGCGGGTGACCTGGGGCTGGGTGCGGGCGATGGTGCCGACCGCGGCGCGCTCGCGGTGCCGACGCCGTGCGACCGCCACGAGGCTTTCGTGATCCCCAGCGACATCTGCTTTGCCGCGCGTGCGTGCGATCCGCGTCGCCTGGGCATTGACGTGACAGGCGCTTGGGCCGTGGCTGCCAACGCGCTCTCCTACGATTACCTGTGGAACGAGATTCGCGTGAAGGGCGGTGCGTACGGCTGCGGATTCCGCGCAGCCGGCGAGCGCCAGACGGCGTTCTACACCTACCGCGACCCGGCGATCGATCCTTCGATTGAGCGCGTGGAGCGCGCGGGCGCATGGCTTGGCAGCTTTGAGCCCGACGAGGCCGCCTTTGAGGGCTTTATTGTGAGCTGCGTGAGCGGCATGGACGCGCCGGTGAAGCCGTACGCGCTCACCAAGCGCCGCAACACGACCTACCTGGCCGGGCTCGATCCGCATGCGCGCGAGGAGCGTCGCGCCCAGATGCTCGCCGCCACGCCCGGTGAGCTGCGCTCGCTCGGCGCCGACGTGACGCGCATCGCAGCCGAGTCGCCCACCTGCGTCTTTGGCGGCCGAGACGTCATCGCCAAGAGCAACGCCGGCTTTAACGTCATCGACCTGCTGGGCTAACGCACAAAGGTAGATTTTTGGGACATGCCCGGAAATCTACCTTTTTCTGCGGCTTGGGCGAGGCGGCGCAGCCCACCGCGGCGGTTTGTCTCGATCTGTAACGCTAAGGCGGCAATATTGGCTCCAGATGTTACAGATCGAGACGTTCCCGAACGGCACCAGCTCTTTGTCTCAATCTGTAACCTCTAAGTCAGATTTTGCCGAGTTACTGTTACAGATCGAGACAAACCGCCGCAGACGCCCATCACAGCACAGACCGCCACGAAGGTGCATGTGTCCCCTTCGTGGTTGTATTTGCTGTTTACCCAGATAAAACC
>DBEZDO010000026.1:0-2577 GCA_048187355.1 Collinsella sp. | reverse complement strand
GTTTGTCGCCGTGTGCGTGCGCATCTACCGCAAGGGCACCTGCGCCGACTGCGCTCAGGGTGGCGTTTGCACGGGGCATTGCTCCAACAAAAAGACGTGCGCTGCACTTAAGGGCGTAGACAAAATCGCCGAAGACTTGGGCCGCGGTATTCATTAGCCGACCGGCGTTTGAGCATGTTTGACTGCGGATACGGCAGTTGCTGGTACGATAGGTACGTCAGCAACTGCCGCCGAGCGGCTCAAACGAAAGGAACCCTGTATGGAGTCCTCCGCCTACCCGATGCTCTTTAGCCCGATCAAGGTCGGTACGACCGAGGTCAAGAACCGCGTCTTTATGCCGCCGGTGTCCACCAACCTGGCCGATCGTGGCTATGTGACCGACGACTTGGTCGATCATTACCGTGCCCGCGCCAAGGGCGGCGTGGGCCTCATCATTACCGAGGTCGTGACGGTCGAGCCCACCTATACCTATCTGCCGGGTGACATGTGCTGCTACGACGACACGTTTATCCCCGGCTGGGAAAAGCTTGCCGCCGCTGTGCACGAGTACGGCTGCAAGATCATGCCGCAGCTCTTCCATCCCGCCTACATGGCCTTTAATATTCCGGGCACGCCGCGTCTGATCGCTCCGTCCTTTGTGGGTCCGTCCTATGCCCGCGAGGCGCCGCGTCCTATCACGGTCGATGAGATTCACGAGCTCACGCATCAGTTTGGCGACGCTGCCGTGCGTATGCAGAAGGCTGGCGTCGATGGCGTCGAGGTCCATGCGGCGCACGCCCACGGCATGCTCGGCGGCTTTTTGACTCCGCTCTACAACAAGCGCACCGACGAGTACGGCGGCTCGCTCGACGCCCGTATGCGCTTCTTGCTCGAGGTCATCGCCGAGATTCGTGAGCGCTGCGGCAAGGACTTTATCATCGACGTCCGCATTTCGGGCGATGAGTACACCGATGGCGGTCTGACCCTCAACGACATGATCTACGTCTCGCGTCGCCTGGAGAAGGCCGGCGTCGACATGATTCATGTGTCGGGCGGCACCACCATCAAGCGCGGCTCTGCGATTCCCGCCGCCGGCACGCAGCAGGCCTCGCACGCCGCTTGCTCGCGTGAGATCAAGAAGCACGTGAACATTCCCGTCGCCACCGTCGGCCGCATTAACGAGGCATGGATTGCCGAGGAGCTGATCGAGGACGGCGCTGCCGACATCTGCATGATGGGTCGCGCCAATCTGTGCGATGCCGAGTTCTGCAACAAGGCTGCCGCCGGCAACGCCGACGAGATCCGTCCCTGCATTGGCTGCCTGCGCTGCCTGAACGGCATTATGTTTGGCAAGCGCATCTCCTGCACCGTCAACCCGGACGTGGAGCGCGACGAGGCTGGCTACGAGCCTGCCGCCGAGGCCAAGAACGTGCTCGTTGTGGGTGCTGGTCCTGCGGGCATGGAGGCAGCCTACATCGCCGCCAAGCGCGGTCATAACGTGGTGCTCGTGGATAAGCAGGACGAGCCCGGCGGCGAGATGCGCATTGCTGCCGTTCCGCCGGCAAAGCAGGAGCTCACCCGCGTGATCAAGTATCAGTACCGTCGTCTGGCCGAGGCGGGCGTGAAGTGCATATTTGGCACCGAGCTTACTGCCGAGGACATTAAGCGCGACTATGCCGGCTATGAGGTCGTCCTGGCTTATGGCGCCGAGCCCATCGCTCCGGCCTTCATGCAGGGCTTTAAGCAGGTTATGACGGCTGACGACCTGCTTGGTGGCAAGGCTTTCCCGGGCAAGAAGATCGTCATTGTGGGCGGCGGCACCGTTGGCTGCGAGACGGCAGATTACCTGGCCCCGCTGGTTAACGACCTGTCGCCGGCGAACCGCGATGTCACCGTCATCGAGATGACCAAGACGCTCGCCGCCAACGAGGGCGGTGCCGGTCGCGCGGTGCTCATCACGCGCATGCTCTCCAAGGGCGTTCACGTGCTGACCGAGGCCAAGGTGACCGAGATTACCGAGGACGCTATCAGCTACGAGAAGGATGGCGAGGTCCACACCATCACCGGTGCCGATACACTGGTGCTGGCGATGGGCTATCGTCCCAACACCAAGCTGGCCGACGACCTGGCGGCAGCCGGCGTTGCCACCCACGTGTTGGGTGATGCCCAGAAGTGTGGCAACATTCGCGACGCCATCGGCGACGGCTACAGGGTTGCCTGCGAGCTCTAGTCAACCCCTTGTTGCGTGGGGGCAGGTTACTTTGCACCAACTTGGCGCATGTAAACCTGGCCCCATTGACGAGGTTGCCGCCATCCCAGGGCGGCTTCATGGAGTAGCGCCCGTATGCATCGAATAATTCCTCTCATAGATGTGCGGCACAAAGAGCCCCGAGCTCATATGAGCTCGGGGCTCTTTTCGTTTTCAAGACTTTAGTCCGCTGGCCGCGCAGCGGCCAGCTTTAAACCACCCGCTACGCGGGTGGAGACAAACGGCTTTACAAAGCCACCCCTCCGACCGATATTGACGATTGTTCAGGCCGTCAAGAATTCGAGTCGAAGGGGTGGTCGCCATGGCCCAGAAGGCCTACAGCCTTTCCC
>DBEZDO010000025.1:0-40663 GCA_048187355.1 Collinsella sp. | reverse complement strand
ATTTACTGCAGAGACAACACGCTTGGAGAAGCGCTTGGCGAACATGCCGGACTCAGCGGGGAACTCCTTAGAGAGGTGCTCGACCTTCAGCAGCGGAGTACGCTCGTTGGTATCTGCCATTACGCCTCGCCTCCCTTCTTGGAATCCTTGCGCGTACGGGACGTCTCAGGAGCGTTCTTGAGGAACTCGGGGTCACCGGAGTAGTGGCACGCAGAGTAATGACCAGACTCGGTGACAACGCGCTCGGGGCGCTGCTTGCGGCACTTGTCCGTCGCATAGGGACAACGAGGCGAGAACACGCAGCCCTCAGGCAGGTTCATGAGCGAAGGCGGGTTGCCGTGAATCGGCGTAAGCGGCTTCTTCTCTTCGATGGCCTGCTCCGGGATGGAGCGGATAAGGCCCCAGGTGTAGGGGTGGCGACTCTCGTAGAAGATTTCCTCAGCAGTACCGAACTCGACGGGACGGCCGGCGTACATAACCATGATCTTATCGGCCATATCGGCAACGACGCCCAGGTCATGGGTAATCATGATGATGGCGTTGCCGTTCTTCTCCTGCATTTCCTGCATGAGCTCGATAATCTGAGCCTGAATGGTAACGTCCAGAGCCGTCGTGGGCTCGTCGGCAATCAGGATATCGGGATCGCAGGCAAGAGCCATAGCGATCATGACACGCTGACGCATACCGCCGGAGAACTGGTGCGGATACTCATTGACGCGCTTCTCGGGCTCGGGGATACCCACGAGGTCCAAAAGCTCGGTAGCGCGCTTGAGCGCCTCCTGCTTGGAGTAGCCACGGTGCAGACGAAGGCCCTCGCCCACCTGCTTGCCGATCTTATAGACCGGGTTCAAGGAGGTCATAGGATCCTGGAAGATCATCGCGATGTCGTTTCCGCGAATGTGCTGCATCTCTTCCTCGGTCATCTCGAGGATAGAACGACCGCGATAGCGAACGTCGCCGCCCTCGATCTTTCCCGGAGGCATCGAGATGAGGCCCATGATGGTCATGGCGGTCACGGACTTACCGGAGCCGGACTCACCGACGACACCCAGGGTCTCGCCGCGATCGAGCGTGTAGGACACACCGTCGACAGCGCGAACGACACCATCCTCGGTATGGAAATACATCTTAAGGTCATCGACCTCGAGCAGATGCTGGCCCTCGGGAACCGGCTGGTCCTTCAGGTCCACATAGTTCTTGTTCTTCTTCATCCTTATGCGTCCTTCATCTTGACGTCGAGGGCGTCGCGCAGACCGTCACCCAGCAGGGTGAAGGCGAGCACCGTCGAGAGAATTGCCAGACCGGGCATGATCATCATCCAGGGAGCAGTCAGAAGATACTGCTGACCGTCCTGAATCATGGAGCCCCACGAAGGCGTAGGCGGAATAACGCCCATGCCGAGGAAGGACAGAGCGGACTCGGTCAGAATGGCGCCACCAATGTTCATGGTCGCGTAGACCACGATGGAGGCGACGGAGTTCGGGAAGATGTGACGCACTACGATACGAGCATCAGATGCACCCATCGCGCGCGCAGCGTCAACATAGTCGTTTTCTTTGACCGTCAAGATTGCAGAGCGGAAGACGCGCGCAATCGAAGGCCAGCCGAGAATACCGATGGCGATAAAGACGTTCTGAAGACCACGGCCGATAACGGCGATCATGGCGACAACGAACAGCACGTACGGGAACGCCAGGAAGATGTCCGCACAGCGCATGATGATCGTATCCCAGATCCCGCCGTAGAAACCGGCCAGAGCACCCATGACCAGACCGATCACCGTGGAGATCGCGGTGGCCATAATGCCGACGGACAGCGAAACGCGTGCACCGTAGATAACGCGGACGAGAATGTCGCGACCAAGGGCGTCGGTGCCAAACGGGTGCTCTGCACACGGAGCCAACAGCGACGTCTCGGCCATGGTGGTCGAGTCGGAAGCCGTCGGCGAACCGAGCCAGGGCTTAGCCCACAGATCTGCGGTCAGGGCAACCAAAACGACGATGATGATCCAGCAGACACCGATAACGGCGAGCTTGTTCTTGCGAAGACGCTTAAAAGCGTCACCCCACAGCGTGCGGGACTTGGCGGGAGCAGATGCGGCCTTGGTGGCGGTAGCCTGCTCCTGAGACTGAGAATCAGTTTCCTGCATGAGACGTACCTCCCTTAGGCCTTATCCGACGGACCGCCAAGGCGGATGCGCGGGTCGAGGAATGCATAGCTAATGTCGACGAGCAGGTTAATCACCATGACGACGACGACGATGAGCGTAACGCCGCCCATAACGATGGGCCAGTCACGCATGCTAATGGCGCGATAGACCTCATAGCCGATACCGGGCCAGTTAAAAACCGTCTCGGTCAGGATGGCGCCCGAAAGCATGCCACCAAAGTCGACACCAATATAGGTAACGACGGGGATGAGTGCATTCTTAAGCGCATGCTTGACGATGATCGCGCGATTGGAGAGACCCTTGGCCTTTGCCGTACGGATGTAATCCTGGTTCATGACGTCAAGCAGCTGCGAGCGCATAATGCGGGCGGCATAAGCGGTCGAAACCGAAGCCAGCGTAATGGTCGGAAGCACATAGTGCATCCAATCCTGATACTGAGAGCTGGAACCGCCGGCACCCGAGATCGGCATGGAGATTGCACCGCCCGTAGCGTCCTTGAGGATGACGCCAAAGAACAGCTGCAGCAACATACCGAGCCAGAAGGCCGGGACCGCAACGAGGATCGACGTGGTGAGCGTTACCAAAATATCCCAGAAGGAATAACGCTTTACCGCCGAAATGATACCCGCACCGATACCCATGATTGCCTCGAGCACGATGGCGCACGCGGCAAGTTTGACCGTATACGGATACTTCTGGGCAAAAATTTCCGTAACCGGCAGCTTGCGCTGATACGAATTGCCCAGATCGCCATGAAGCAGGCCGTTCATGTAATACAAGTAACGGTCCACGAGCGACGTTTGAACGGGGTCGCCGTTCTCGTCAAGGATCGCGTTGCCGTCCTCGTCCGTCTGGACCAGGTGATAGCGAACACGAAGCTGAAGCTCCACCTCGGGGGACAGAGCCTTGTCTCCACCGATCAGCTTGATCGGATCTCCCGGCACGATATTCTGGAGGGCGAACAGAATCAGCGTAACGCCCAAAAACACCGGGATGAACTGAAGCACACGTTTAACGATGTACTTACCCATACCACTCCCCTATCTAGGGATTAACCTAAATGGGATGCCGATCGCCAGACCGGCATCCCAAAATTACCATCAGCCAGTTTACCCCAGGTTAGGGAGAACTGTATGTTTCCCATGAGGTCTACGTAAATACTTGACCCTCACGGAAGCTGCAAACTCTTAAGCGAGCTCAGCGGTACCCAGATCGGCGTGCTTCTGCGGATCGACATAGAGGTGCTTGATGCGATCGGAGCCGGCGATGGTGTGCGTGTAGAACATCACCGGGATGACCGGGCAGTCGGCAGCGACCATTGCATCGGCCTCCTGCATCTTAGCGACGCGCTCCTTGTCGTCAACCGTAGTGCGAGCCTCGTCGACCTTGGCGTCGAACTCGGGGTTGTTGTAACCAGAGCGGTTGTCGCCACCGAGGGAGTCGGAGTGGAACAGCGGATACAGGAAGTTGTCCATGATCGGGTAGTCGGCAATCCAGCCCAGACGACCGAACTGATAGTTGAAGTTCTGATACTGCTCGAGCAGGGCAGACCACTCGGGGGTATCGGAGACAGCGGTAACGCCAACCTTGGCGAGGTCGCCGATGATGGACTCCATGATCTCCTTGTGGCCACCGTCCTGGTTGTAGGAAAGGGTCACACTAATGCCACGGTCACCGTTGGCACCGGCAGGAGCAACCTTGTCGAGGTACTCGTTAGCCTTGTCGACGTCGTAGGCGCAGAACTCCCATGCGCCCTCCTTGTAGCCATCGATGCCCGGAGGAACAATGCCGTCGGCGGGGGTACGGGTACCCTTGAAGATGGTCTTGCAGATGGCCTCACGGTTAATGGCCAGGGAGATACCCCTACGCAGGTCAGCGTTGTTGAACGGCTCGGCCGTGTTGTTGCAGGTCAGGTAGTAGGTGGAAGGCTCGGCGCCGAGCAGCATGCGCTCGCCGTCACCCATGGTGTAGCCGTCCTTGGACACGCCGCGATCCTTCTTGGCGGCATCGATCTGAGCGACGGGAACGTCGCAGACATCGAGGTTACCGGCCTGGAACTCCTTGTAAGCGGTCTCCATGTCCTTGATGACCTGGAAGTGGATGCCATCGATCTTGGCCTTGTCGCCATAGTAATCGTCGAACTTCTTGACGTTGATCTCCTGGCCATCCTCCCACTTGCCGTCCATCATGAACGGGCCGTTACCGACCGGGGCAAGGTAGAAGCTCTTGACATCGGACTCGGCGCACTCGGGAACCGGGGCCAGAGCCGGGTGAGAGGCGACGAAGGGGAAGTCGGCGTAAGCGGAAGACAGCTTGACGACGAGGGTCTCATCGTCAGGGCACGTAACACCGCTGAGCTCGGTGGCGTTACCGGCAAGCAGATCGTCATAGCCCTCGACCATGGAAAGGTGATAGGAGACCTCGGAAGGGCCATACTCGGTAGCGATGGCCGACTTGGTGTTGACCAGACGCTCCCAACCGAGCTTGAAGGACTTAGAGGTAACGTCGTCACCGTTGTGGAACTTGGCCTTCTTGATCTTGAAGGTAAACTCGGTGGCGTCGTCGTTGGACTCAAAGGACTCGCAAGCCAGCGGAACGATCTCGCCCTTCTCGGCGTCGTAAGAGGTCAGAGCGTCAAAGAGCTGATACTCGACCTGAGTACCCTGGTCCTCCTGGACGTTGTAGGGGTCGATGCAGACCGGGTTGTTGATGTAGAAGTTCAGCGTCGAACCGGACTCAGAACCGGAAGCGTCGCCGCCCTTCTTGCCACATGCGGCAAGAAAAGCCATGGAGCTCGCAGCAAGGGTGCCGCCAACAAAGGCGCGACGACCCATAACGGGCTGGTGGAACATAGAATCAGCCATGCCATCCTCCTTATGAGATAGGACAAAGAAATGTTCAGTCGGACACATGTCGAGACAATCCGATCCGAACCATCAAAACGCTGCCCGCTGCTATGGCTGGTTATGCACAACAGGCCAACGTTTTGCAATACAGTAGCGCATTTTATGCACGATTTGGGGCTAATTCCGGTTAACGGTCAAGAATTTCTTTAGTTGGGCGCAGTATGTGGTGATATTTTTGACTCTGTTACGAATATGTAAACAAAAAAGGGTCCCGCACTTGCGGAACCCTTTACAAGTACTTATGCGGCTCGTGATTAGTAGCCCACGATGCCCTGCGGGAAGAAGAACATGCACAGCACGACGCACACGGCAAACACGACACCCATGATGACGGTCAGGCGGTCGAGGTTCTGCTCCATAACACCTGTGGCAGAGCTGGAGTTATACAGCGAGCTAGCGATCATATCCGAAACGCCGGTACCCTTACCGGAATGCATCAGGACGAGAATCGTCAGCGCCACGGCAGAAACAGCCCAAACGACAAACAGAAGAATCTGGAACGGACCCATAGATAAGCTCCTTAATAGAACAATTCAAACTCCAGTACTGTACCACAATCCCCCGCTCTCCCCTACCTGCCACTCGGGGACGGTGCGGAAATGGCAGAAATACCAAAAAGGGGGTTGCCCGAATATGGGCAACCCCCTGCAAGAAAACGCTTGGAGTTTTCTCTTAGGCCTCGGTGGCGAGCACGCGACCCGTCATCTCGGCGGAAGGCTCAATACCAGCCATGGTGAGCATGGTCGGAGCGATATCGGAAAGACGACCGTCCTCGATACCGGTGAGCTGCGCCTTCTCATCAACGATGATGAACGGCACACGGTTGGTGGTGTGAGCCGTGAACGGATGCTTGGAACCGTCAGAAGCAACGTCAAACATGTGATCGGCGTTGCCGTGGTCGGCGGTAATCAGCGCAAAGCCGCCCTTGGCGAGAATCGCCGGGACAACCTTGGACAGGGCATCGTCAACAGCCTCGACGGCCTTAACGGCGGCGTCGAAGACACCGGTGTGACCAACCATGTCGCAGTTTGCGAAGTTCACGATGTAGAAATCAGCGCGATCCTCGTTGATGGCAGCGACGAGCTTCTCGGTAACCTCGGGAGCGCTCATCTCAGGCTGCAGATCGTAGGTAGCGACCTTGGGGGAAGCGACGAGCACGCGCTCCTCGCCCTCCTTGGGCTCCTCGATGCCGCCGTTGAGGAAGAACGTCACGTGGGCGTACTTCTCGGTCTCGGCGGTGTGCAGCTGCTTCAGGCCATTGGCGGCGATAACGTCGGCCAGGACGTTCTCGGGGAACGTCTTGGGGAAGGCGACCTCGACATCAAACGTCGGATCGTACTCGGTCATCGTCACAAAGTGCGAAAGCTTGATCTGCTTGCGCTCAAAGCCGTCGAACTCCTTGTCCGTGAACACGCGGGTCATCTGACGGGCGCGGTCGGGACGGAAGTTGAAGAAGATGGCCGCGTCGCCCTCGTGGATGCCCTCGTTGTGGGCAGCGAAGGGCTCGACGAACTCGTCGCCGCGCGGGTCCTTCTCGTAGTAGGCCTTGATGCCGGCAACGGGGTCGACATCGGCATCGGACGCATTGACCATGACGTCGTAGGCACGCTGGATGCGCTCCCAACGGTTGTCGCGGTCCATGGCCCAATAGCGGCCAGAAACGGTGGCGACGCGAGCGTCGCAACCGGTCTCCTCGGAGATCTTCGCCAGGAAGGCGCAGAACTCGCTCATGTAGCCGGCACCGGACTGCGGGTCAACGTCGCGGCCATCCATGAAGGCGTGGACGCGAACGGTCTTGACACCGTGCTCGGCAGCCATCTTGACCAGAGCCTCGACGTGGTTCATGTGAGAATGGACACCGCCAGGGCTCATAAGGCCCATGAGGTGGAGAGTCTTGCCGTCAGCCTTGACGTCGTCCATAGCCTTGACGAAAACCTCGTTCTTGGCGATGGAGCCGTCCTTGATGGCATTGTTGATGCGCGAAAGCTCCTGGAACACGATGCGGCCGGCACCGATATTGAGGTGGCCTACCTCGGAGTTGCCCATCTGGCCGTCGGGAAGGCCCACGTCCTCGCCCGAAGCGCCGAGCGTGGTGTGGGGGTACTTCTCGTACAGGCTATCAAGGAAGGGCGTCTTGGCAGCGGCGACGGCGTTCTCACCATCGGCTGGAGCAAGGCCGCAGCCATCCATGATAATCAGGAGTGCAGGAAGATGACGCTGTGCCATATGTCCTACTCGCCTGCCTTGACGACCATAGAGGCGAAGTCGGCAGCCTTGAGCGAAGCGCCGCCCACGAGGGCGCCGTCAACGTCGGGCTTGGCGACGAGCTCAGCGATGTTGCCAGGCTTGGCAGAGCCACCATAGAGAACGCGGATGCCGTTAGCGAGCTCCTCGCCGAACATCTCCTTGAGGGTCTCACGGATAGCGCCGCAGACCTCCTGAGCGTCCTCGGCGGTAGCGGTCTTGCCGGTGCCAATGGCCCAGATGGGCTCGTAGGCGACGACGACCTGCTTGGGGCAGGTGATCTCAAGACCAGCAAGGCCAGCCTTGACCTGGTTCACGACGTGCTCGACATAGGTGCCAGCCTCGCGGACCTCGAGGGACTCGCCGCAGCAGAAGACGGGAACAAGACCGGCGGCAACGAGAGCCTTGGCCTTCTTGTTCTGGTCCTCGTCGGTCTCGTGGAAGTAGTCACGACGCTCGGAGTGGCCAATGATGCAGTAGGTGCAGCCAGCGGACTTGAGCATGTCGCAAGAGGACTCACCGGTGAAGGCACCCTTGGCCTCCCAGTACACGTTCTGTGCACCGAGGGCGATGGGGGCAGCCTGAATGCGGTCATGAACCGTGGTGATGTCGATGGTCGGAGGGCAGACGAGCACCTCGACGCCAGCCGGAACCTCGGGCAGAGCCTGAGCCAGCTCGTCGGCGAGTTTGGCGGCCTCGGCGACGTCGTTGTTCATCTTCCAGTTACCAGCGATGAGAAGGGTGCGATTAGGCATCGAGAAGCGCCTCCACTCCGGGCAGGGCCTTACCCTCGACGAGCTCCATGGAAGCGCCACCACCGGTGGAGATCCAGCTCATCTTGTCGGCCAGGTTGAACTTGTTGACAGCCGCGACAGAGTCGCCACCGCCGATGATCGAGGTGCAGTCGGCCTCGGCGACAGCCTCGGCGATAGCCTGGGTGCCGTGAGCGAAGTTGTCGAACTCGAAGACGCCCATGGGGCCGTTCCAGAACACGGTCTTGGCGCCCTTGACGGCCTCGGCGTAAAGCTCCTCGGTCTTGGGGCCGATGTCCATACCCTCGCGGTCGTCGGGGATAGCGTCGGAAGCGACAACCTCGGGGACAGCGTCCTCGCCAAAGTGATCGGCAACGCGGTTGTCGATGGGGAGCAGGATCTTGACGCCCTTCTCCTCGGCCTTCTTGAGCATCTCACCGGCGCGCTCGACCCAGTCCTCTTCCTTGAGGGACTGACCGACGGACAGGCCCTGAGCCAGGAAGAAAGTGTAGGCCATGCCGCCACCGATGATCAGGGTATCAGCGGAGTCGATGAGGTGATCGAGAACGCCGATCTTGGAGGAAACCTTGGAACCGCCGACGATGGCGACGAAGGGGCGCTCGGGCTCGGCGAAGATGCCGGTCAGCGTGTCGACCTCCTTCTCGAGCAGGAAGCCGGCGACGGCAGGCAGGTAAGCGGCGGGGCCCACGACGGAACCCTGGGCGCGGTGAGCGGTGCCGAAGGCATCGAGAACGAAGACGTCACCATAGGAAGCGAGCTTCTTGGCGATCTCGGGATCGTTCTTCTTCTCACGCTTGTCAAAACGGACGTTCTCGAGAACGAGGACCTTGCCCGGCTCGACGGCGGCGACAGCCTCGGCGGCCTTCTCGCCATACGTGTCGGCAACAAAAGCAACGTCAAGGCCAGAGAGCTCAGCGAGCTTCTTGGCGACGGGCTCGAGGGACAGCTCGGGCTGGAAGCCGGTGCCCTCGGGACGGCCGAGGTGGCTCATGAGGATGACGCGAGCGTTGT
Source organism: Collinsella sp. (assembly GCA_048187355.1). Lineage (GTDB taxonomy): Bacteria > Actinomycetota > Coriobacteriia > Coriobacteriales > Coriobacteriaceae > Collinsella. The sequence goes on along the minus strand of DBEZDO010000025.1, from coordinate 31,559 downwards.
GCTCAACGAGGTAGTTGATGGTGGGCAGGGCAGCCTTGATACGGGTGGTGTCGCCAACGACGCCATCCTTGATAGGCACGTTAAAGTCAACGCGGACGAGAACGCGCTTTCCGTCGACATCGATGTCGCGGACGGTCTTCTTGGTAAAGGCCATGTTTGCTTCTACCTTTCGTACGTGTCTGCCTCCCATTACGGCAGACGATTTCTTATAAAAAGGGCGCGACCCTAGGGTGTAAGCCCTATAAGGCCGCGCCCTTCTTTAGACGCTCAACGAGCTATTCGCTAAAAGCTAAATTAAGCAACGAACTTCTCGAAGTACTTGATGGTGCGGACCATCTGAGAGGTGTAGGAGTTCTCGTTGTCGTACCAAGAGGTGACCTGAACGAGGGTCTGGCCGTTGCCGAGGTCAGAGCACATGGTCTGAGTGGCGTCGAAGATGGAGCCGTGGGTCTCGCCGACGATGTCGCGGGAGACGATCTGGTCCTCGTTGTAGGCGAAGGTCTCGGGGATGGTCTCGGCGTAGGCCTTCATGGCAGCGTTGACCTCGTCGACGGTGACCTTCTTGTCAACGACGGCGTAGAGGTTGGTCAGCGAGCCGGTCGGCGTCGGGACGCGCTGGGCGGCACCGATGAGCTTGCCGTTGAGCTCGGGGAGAACCAGGCCGATGGCCTTGGCAGCGCCCGTGGTGTTCGGGACGATGTTCTCGGAGCAGGCGCGGGAGCGACGGAAGTTGCCCTTGCGCTGCGGGCCGTCGAGCGGCATCTGGTCGCCGGTGAAGGCGTGGATGGTGGTCATGATGCCGGACACGATGGGAGCGAAGTCGTTCAGACCCTTGGCCATCGGGGCGAGGCAGTTGGTGGTGCAGGAAGCAGCGGAGATGATGTTGTCCTCAGCGGTCAGCGTCTCATGGTTGACGTTGTACACGATGGTGGGCAGATCGCTGCCGGCCGGAGCGGAGATGACGACCTTCTTGGCGCCAGCGTTGATGTGGGCCTGAGCCTTAGCCTTGCTGGTGTAGAAGCCGGTGCACTCGAGAACGACGTCGACGTCAAGGTCGCCCCAAGGCAGGTTGTTAGCGTCGGCCTCCTTGTAGATCTTGATCTCCTTGCCGTCAACGGTGATGGAATCCTCGCCAGCAACGACCTCGTGATCGCGAGCGTAGTTGCCCTGCGTGGAGTCGTACTTCAGCAGGTAAGCGAGCATATCGGGAGAGGTGAGGTCGTTGATAGCGACGATCTCGGAGCCCTCATGACCGAACATCTGACGGAAAGCCAGACGACCGATGCGACCGAAGCCGTTAATAGCAACCTTTACTGCCATTGTGTCTCCTTTCGTAAGGCCCCCGCGAGCTACAGCGCCCGCCGTTGAGGCCCACAAACTAACCACTCGCCTAATATACCTTTTTTTTGACTTGAATTTCACGAGAATGCTCGAAATTGAAAATCAAATTTACGTTAAAACGTTTTAAATACTAAAATAGCAGCTAAATCCATATATAAGTCGTTACTTCAAACTACCTGTTTGCTTCAATGAGCTTTTCAAGCCGTAAAACACGATGGTAGAGGGCTGACTTCGACAAGGGAGGGTCAGCCATCTCCCCCAAATCACGCAGCGACAGATCGGGATAGCGCTCGCGCAGGTCGCAAAAGACCGCCAAGGCATCCGGAAGCGCATCACGAAGGCCACGCTGCTCGAGCTCATCGATAAGCGCAAGCTGATGTTGGGCGGCACCGGCGCTTCTGGTCTGGTTGGCGAGCTCGGCGTTCACGCGACGGTTCACATCGTTCTTAACCAACTTGACCGCGCGCGCCTCCTCAATCTCGGCAACGCTGCGCTTGGCGCCAATCAGCTTTAATAGATGCTCGATTTCCTCGGCGCTCTTAATGTACACGGCATATGACCCCCGCCGTGCATTAACACGAGCATGGACCCCAATCTGCTCCAACAGATCGCAAAGCCCCTTGGCATATTGCTCGCCCTGCACAGCAATCTCCAAATGAAAATCGCCGCGTGGATCGGCCACGAAGCCGCCCGCGATGAGCGCGCCGCGGATATAGGCAAGTCTACAGCAAGGACGGGCAACGATATGTCGGGGTACGCCGGCGACAAGTCCTCCCCTACGTTCGAGGATACCCAGCAGAACCAAGGCCTTATCCAGGTCTGGCTGATCAGGCAAGGTGATGAGGTAGTTTCGAACCTTATGCAATACAGATTTACGGACGGTGAACTCCGTTTTGAGCTTAAGGATACGATGCGTCAGCGTGATCATCGTGCGCGCGACGGCTCCCGTCTCAGTCGCAACCGTCAAACGATACCGCCCAGAGCCGGTAAGCGAGAGCGTACCGCTCACGCGCGTGAGGGCGGCAAGCGTCGACAAGTCGCAGTATTCACATTCGGGTTCGCAGCGCGCAAGCTCGTCGCGCACCTCAGCGGTAAACGACATGCAGGCCTATGCCTTCGTGTTGGCGCGCGACAGGTCGCGGTGGGAGATGCTCACATGATACTGAGCGCCTTCCAGGTAACGGGCCGTGGCCTCGGCAATGGCAACGCTGCGGTGCTGGCCGCCCGTGCAGCCGATGGCGATAGAAAGCTGCGGCTTACCCTCCGCGATATAACCGGGCATGACCGTATCGAGCAGCTGTGTCCAAGCCTTCCAAAACTCCTGCGTCTTGGGATGGTCCAGAACAAAATCGGAGACCTTTTTATCGAGACCGGTCATCGTGCGCATCTCGGGATCGTAGAACGGATTGGGCAGGAAGCGGACGTCGATCATAATATCCGCTTCGACGGGCATGCCGTGCTTAAAGCCAAACGAGAACACGTGGACATCCATAAGCTGCTGGTCGGACAGCTCGGAAAATGCCATACGCAGCTTGTTGCGCAGCGCAGAGGTGCGCAGACGGCTCGTGTCGATAATCATATCGGCTCGGTCGCGCACGCCCTGCAGCTGAAGGCGCTCGCGCTGAATGGCATCGGCCGTAGTCTCCCCCGGCTTGGCAATGGGATGACGGCGGCGATTTTCGCTGTAGCGACGAATCAGCACCTCGTCAGAAGCCTCCAGGAACACGATGTCGCAGCTCATCTCGCGCTCTTCGAGAGCGGCGACCGCATCGAGCAACTCGTCAAACAGTCCCTGGCTACGCAAATCGCAGGTAACGGCGAGATGCCTGCCCACGCCCGTATTGATGCCGACGAGCTCGGCAAGCTGGGCGATGAGACGCGGAGGCAGGTTATCGATGCAAAAATAGCCCATGTCCTCGAACACGTGCATGGCCTGTGTGCGGCCTGATCCGGACATTCCGGTGATGATGACGATATCGGGGATGCGCTCCGAGCGCTCCGCCGCATCCATGGCATCTCCCTTTTGCATGTGTTGCCTCCCGAAAACAAGCGCGGGACCCAGCAACCCGGATCCCGCGCGGTCAATTGCCTATATTGAGTATACCGCCCCGAGCGGATACGAGGCCTGTCTTACGCCTCAAGCGCAGACTTGAACCAACTCGTAATACTCGTGGGGTGCGTGATGGCGGTGCCGACGACAACGGCCCAGGCGCCAGCATCGATCGCGGCGCGAGCCTCCTCGGGCGTATGCACGCGACCCTCGCAAATGATGGGAAGGCCGGGGAATTCCTCGGTCGCCTGACGCAGGAGCGGCAGATCGGGGCCATCGGCCATGGTGCAGTCGATGGCGGCAACACCATGAGACAGCGTGGTGGACACCAGGTCGAAGCCCATGTCGACAGCACGACGAATATCCTCGATGGTGGCACAGTCGGCCATCAGGAGCACGCCCTCCTCGTGCAGCGGACGGAAAGTATCTTCGACGGTCTTGCCATCGGGACGCGGACGATCGGTGGCGTCGATCGCCACGATATCGGCACCCGCAGCAACGCAGGCGCGAGCGTGGCGCAGCGTCGGCGTGATGTAAACGCCCTCGTGCCCATCCTTCCACAGGCCGATGACGGGAACCTCACAGCGACCCTTAATGGCGGCAATGTCGGCAAGGCCCTGGCAGCGAATGGCGGCGGCGCCGCCAAGCTCGCAAGCGCGAGACATTTGAGCCATGGTCTCGGGCGTACGAAGCGGCTCGCCCATATACGCCTGAACGCTCACGACGAGCTTGCCCTTCAGGGACTGGATCAAAGGATCAACGGTCATGTTCGACTCAACCTTTCTCAAAACAGCCTTCTGAGACGCCGCACCTTGACGTTCAAACCGTCGCTCGCGTACCGAAGTACGCTTCGCTCCTCTTTCACGTCAATCTGCGGCACCTCAGAAGGCACACTTGGTAGTTATGTTTACTTCAACGAAGCAAGAAGGTGTTCGGCGGCACCGATGAGCGGAGCATCGCCCTCCAGAGAACCGATGAGGATCGGCGTGTCCTGAAGCGGATCGAGCGCCTGGCTGGCATAGCCCTCGTGCACCGAATCCTTCCACGTCTGCGAACGCCAATCGGGACCTTGGTGAATCACGCCACCCGAAAGCACGATGACCTCAGGGTCCAGGATGTTAGCGAGCGAGCCCAAGCTGGCACCCAGCGCAAAGCCGGCGTCATGGATGACCTCGGTCGCCTTTGCGTCGCCCGCACGGCACAGGTCGTTCACATCGCGACCGACCGAAGGACGGCTGGGGTCGACGCGACCAAAGCGCTCATCGTACATACGACCAATGGAAGTGCCCGAAGCAACCGACTCCAGATGGCCGGAACGCCCGCAGGCGCAGGGAATACCGGCGGCAGCCGAGCACTCGATGTGGCCCATATGGCCGGCAGCACCATGGAAACCCTGCATCACGCGGCCGTTCTCGACATATGCGCCACCGATGCCCGTACCGATGCCAAGACACAAGACGGAGAACTTGCCCTTGCCGACGCCCCAGTGGGCCTCGCCCAGAGCATGAGCCTGCACGTCGCCTACAACGGCAACGGGAAGACCGAGGTCCTCGCGCAGGCGCGGCCCCAACTGAACACCGGACCAGCCGGGCATGATCTCGTTGGCATACGCGATGGCGCCCGTCTTGGGATCGACGACGCCGGCGGCACCGATACCGACGCCAAGGACCTCGACATCGGGATTCGCCTCGAGAGCAGCCTTGATGGACGCCTCGATACGTTGGAAGACGGCCTCGCCGCCCTCTTGGGCCTCGGTGGGAACCTCGGCCTCAAAAACAGGATGGGGCACACTACCGTCAGCCGGGTACTCCATGATGGCAGTCGCGATCTTAGTTCCGCCGATATCGACAGAGCAGACGTACTTGTTCTCCATGTCGCTCTCCTTAGGAGATAAAAAACAACTACAGGAAATGCGCCGTCAGGCTAGCCGTCACAGCGCGGAAAAGGTTTTCCAGGTGCCCGAGATCGCCAAGAAACCGTGTGACCATTGATCTAATGGGTCATGGCCGCACGGTTGAACGGCGAGGTCGGGTGCCCGGGGAAGCTTTACAGGAGACCGTTGTCCTGGAGGACCTTCTTAATCGCCTCGACGTTCTCGCCGGTCATGGCCTTCACCGGGCGCGGCATGGTCGGGCTGTCGAAGATACCCATGAGGTTCATAGCGGTCTTGAAGGCGCCGACGCCACCGGCATAACCCTGGACGCCCGAGGTGACATCCCAGATGTGCGAAATCTCATTGAGGCGATCCTGCTCGGCCTTGACGGTAGCCCAGTCACCAGCCTGAGCGGCCTTCCACTGACGCACGTAGCCCTCGGGCTCAACGTTGGCGAGACCCGGAACGGAACCGTCGGCGCCACCGAGGTAGGCGCCGTCGACAACAACCTCGTGACCGGTGAGGATGCTCATCGGATGGCCGTTCTTCTCGTTCTCCTGAACGAGGTAGCGGAACGAGATGTCATCACCCGAGGAATCCTTGACGCCGGCCAGAACGCCCTCGGCACCGAGCTTGGCAAGGAGCTTCCACGGGAGCTTGGTGTGGACACACACGGGGATGTCATAGGCGAAGATGGGCAGGTCGAGTTCCTCATGCAGGATGCGGAAGTGCTCCTCGACCTCGGTCATGCCCTGCAGGGCATAGAACGGGCAGGTGGCGACAAGCGCATCGGCGCCCAGCTCCTGAGCGACCTTACCGTGCTCGATCATGCGCTCGGTCTCGGTGTCGATGATGCCGACCAGAACGGGAACGCGGTGGTCGACGATACGGACGGCCTCGGAGATGATCTGACGGCGACGCTCGTCGGTGGAGAAGACGACCTCGCCCGAGGATCCCAAGAAGAACAGGCCATCGACGCCGGCGTCGATCATGCGGTTGATGCTGCGCTCAAAGGAGGCAACGTCGAGCTGGTGATCTTCGGTATCGGGAACAACGACGGGAGGGATAACGCCGGTGAATTTCTGAGTTGCCACAAGAATCTCCTTAGCTGTCTGGCGGGCGACCCTATGCCACCCACTCTTGTTGGCAGTGTCCAGGCCGTCTAGGCCAAAGAACACGAGTAGAACGTTTGGTTAAAAAAGTCGACGACTTCGTTTTCGAACGCATTAATGCGCTCGTGAGCGTATTTTGCATAGATGATATGCCTCCGGTCACACTCAAGACCGTTGAATACGGCAAACTGATCCTTGGGATCGCTCACGGTATCCATAAGCGATGTGCCCATGAGCACCGATCCGCGCACCCGAGACGACAGCGCCTCGAGGCCGCCAGGAAGCGGATTGGCAACCGCCGTGCAGGCGAGGCCCCGCTCGTCCAGAGCAGAAACCGCCAGCGCGACTCCGCCGCCAAGACCCTCGCCCCATGCAAAGATGCGGTCGGGGTCCATGCCATCAAGATTGCGCGCCACCTTCGCCAGCGCGCAACCCCAACGGACGCGCTCGACAAAAGCGGGCGAAGAAATCTCCCGCTGCAGGTCGTCCGCACCAGCAACATCGTCATCCAGCGCGAGGACGGCATACCCCATGGCGGCAAATCTCGTCATGTGATGCCAGCCGCGCACAGGCCGATCGATGTCGTGGAACATCAGGCACAACGGCACGCGCTCAGATACTCGGGCACGACCGACAGGCTCGATCAAACGAGCGTGAATCGCATCGTCACCGCGCTCAAAGGACACCTCCGAGTAACGGGCGCAGGGGTTAACAAAGTCAATCGCCGTAATGGCCAGGCCTTGAATCTTAAGATTCGAAGCGCATGTCTCTAAATCAGAAACATCTGCTTGGACATCACCGCGCCAGTCCCGATATTCTGCGAGCCTTGACGAAACCGTTCCAGGAATTCCCACGAGTCCGGGGACAATCAGCTCGTCAACATTGCTCTCGCACTTAGACATGAGTCTCCCCTCCCTTGCAGAAAAACGGAATGATCAGATCGTCAAAATCCTGAATCTCCTCGTGGCCAAAGCCTTCAAAGAACTCATGACGCTTTTCGCAGGTCAGATTGTTATAGACCGCAAACTGCGTCGCTGGCGGACAGACGATATCGGCTGTGCCGGTGCCAAACAGCACGGGGCATTTGACCATAGGGGCAAAGTTCTTGGAATCGAAGTACGCCAGCTTGGCATAGGCTTCGTCAATACGAGTCGAGTCCTCGTCAAACCAGCGAGACCAATAGCGCAGGCCCTCGTAGGCAATGTCGTCGGCATCCAAATCCCAGACCAGGCGGAAATCTGACAGGAAGGGATAGAGGATGGCGGCGCGATTGATAAGCTCGCTGTTAAGTGCACAGGTCGCAATGCCCAAACCGCCGCCCTGCGACGCGCCGTTCACAAACACACGGGCAAGATCGATGCCCTCGAGCTCGCGAACGATACGGCACAGGATGCGAATATCTTGGTGCAAGCGGACATAGTAGAGGTTGGCCGGGTCGCCGTCGATACCGGCGACGATATGCCCGGCAACCGTTGTGCCCTCAAATCCACCAATGTCCTCGGAGGGACCTCCTTGGCCGGGGCAGTCGAGGGCGATGAGTGCCATGCCCATGCCCGCAAACGACGCCTGCTCAAACCAGCTGCGGCTTGCACCCGGATACCCATGGAACTGAAGTACCAATGGCACGGGCTCGTCCGAGACGGGTTTAAGGTACTTGGCATGCAGGCGAGCGCCACACATACCGGTATACCAGAGGTCGAAAAGCTGGCAGGTCGCGGCATCGGTGACCGATGCCGTCTCGATCGCGTAGTCAAGCCCGACGGCGTCGGCCTCGGCCATGCGATCCTTCCAAAAGAGATCGAAATCTGATGGACGGGGCATGGCGCCTCGATATTCACCAAATTGATGTTGTAGCTCCTGAGCACTTGGCATGGCTCGTGAACCCAACCTTTCGAAAGCGCACCGGAGGTGCGCCCGGCAAGGGGGCCGGGCGCACGGGAGGGAAAGCGAGGCTACTCGCCGAGCTTGGGATGCAGCAGCGACGGCGCAGCGCCGAGCAGCATCTTGGTGTAGGGGTCCTGGGGGTGCTGGAAGACCTGCTTGGCCTCGCCCTGCTCGACGATCTTGCCGCCATTCATAACGATGATGTCGTCAGAGATATAGCGGACCGTCTGGATGTCATGGCTGATGAACACCATGGCCAGGCCGAGCTCCTTCTTAAGGTCGGTCAGCAGGTTCAGAATCTGCGCGCGGACCGAAACGTCCAGAGCCGAGGTGGGCTCGTCGGCGATGATGGCATCGGGGTTCAGCGACAGAGCACGGGCAATTGCGACGCGCTGACGCTGGCCGCCCGAAAGCTGGCCGGGAAGAACCTCGGCAGCGGAGCTGGGCAGACCGGTGAGCTCCAAGAGTTCCTTGACGCGCTTCTCCTGCTCGGCCTCGGTACCCAGGTTGTGGACGCGCATGGGGTCGAGCAGCTGCTCGCGAACGACCATGCGGGGGTTGAGCGCCGTGGCCGGGTTCTGGAACACGACCGAGATGACGCGACCCATGTGGCGACGGTCCTCGGCGGTACGTTTGGTAACGTCCTTGCCCTTAAAGTAGACCTTGCCGCTCGTGGGGGCCTGCAGGCCGCACATGACGTTAGCGGTGGTGGACTTACCGCAACCGGACTCGCCGACGATGCCAATCGTCTGACCGGGCATGAGCTTAATCGTTACACCCTGGACGGCGTGAACCAGGTTGGGGTGCAGAATCGAGCCGGTACGGGTCCTAAAGGTGACGTGGACGTCATCAAGGAAGATGATCGGCTCGACGCCGTTTACTGCGGTCTCGCTCATCTACATCACCTCCGCGTGAGGGGTCAAACCATTTGCCTTGAGCACCTCGTCGGGGAGCTCGGAATAGAAGTGCTCGGTGCCGGGCACGCGCTTGAAGACCGGACGGGTGTCCAGGCCAATACGCGGGTGGCTCGAGCGGGGCGCGAAGCGATCGCCCTTGGGGAAATCGCGCGGGCTCGGAACGGCGCCGGGCACCTGGTGCAGGCGGCCCGAACCGCTCTCGATGGACAGAACGGAACCCAGAAGACCGCGGGTGTACTCGTGGATCGGGTTAGTGAGCAGCTCCTTGGTGGGCGCCTGCTCGATAACCTGGCCAGCGTACATAACCGTGATGTTATGGGCGACCTCGGCGACCAGAGCCAGGTCATGCGAAACGAAGATCATGGCAAAGCCGAGCTTGGCCTGAAGATCGTTGAGCAGCTTGATGACCTGCTTCTGGACGGTAACGTCCAGAGCGGTCGTGGGCTCGTCGCAGATGACCAGCTTAGGGTCGCGGGTAAGGGCCATAGCGATCAGGACACGCTGACGCTGGCCGCCGGAAAGCTCGTGTGGATAGCTCTCGAGCGTGCGCTTGGGATCGAGGCCGACGAGCTCCAGGAGCTCCTCGGCGCTGCGGGTTCCGCCGCGCTTGGTGAGCTGCTTCATCTGGGCAGAGATGAGCATGGAGGGGTTGAGCGAGGACAGGGCATCCTGATAGACCATAGCGATATCGGTACCACGCAGGCCGAACCACTCCTTCTTGCTCATCTTGAGCAAGTCACGGCCCTCCCAGAGGACCTCGCCGGAAAGGTGCTCGTCCTCATCGGTCAGGCCCATGATGGCCAGCGTGGTGATGGACTTACCGCAACCGGACTCGCCCACCAGGCCCATGGTCTGACCAGGACGGACGTCAAAGTTGACATGGTCGACAACGTTGATATCACCGTGATGCTCAAACTGAATGCAGAAGTCACGGACCGAGAGAATCGGCTCAACGGACTCGTCGGGCACGTGGCGATCGTCACGCTTGAGCTCGACATCGCGCAGGGCGCCAAGGCGAGCGGAGAGGGACTGGGCCTGCTCCTTGTAGGCGCGAACGGGGTCGGAGACCAGCAGATCGGCCTCGCGACGCTTGGAGGAATCGGTAGGATCCAGGGCGGCGGAGGGAGCAGCGGCCATGGCGTCGGTAATGCCCTCGGAGAGGATGTTGAGCGCCAGGCAGGTGATCATGATGGCCAGGCCCGGGAACAGCGCCTGCCACCAACGACCGGCGAGCACGCCGCCGCGGGCGTCGGCGAGGATGTTGCCCCAGGTAGCGGTGGGCTCCTGGATACCAGCGCCGATGAAGGTCAGCGAGGCCTCGAAGATGATGGCGTCGGCGACCAGGGTAACGGTGAAGACCATGATCGGAGCGATGCAGTTACGCAGAACATGCTTGATCAAAATCCACGGAGCCTTGGCGCCGGAAACGATGACCGCGCGGACATAGTCCTCGCCGTACTCGGACACGATATTGGCGCGCACGATACGGGCAATCTGCGGAGTGTACATAAAGCCGATGGCGAAGATGATCGACGGCACGGAGTTGCCCAGGATGGAGACGAAGACGGCCGCGAGGGCGATGCCCGGGATGGACATGATGATGTCCAAGATACGCATGATCGTCTCGGAGACGGCCTTGCGCGAAACCGCTGCAAGGGCGCCCACGACCGAGCCGCAGACCAGAGCCATGGCAGTGGCGCCAAAGCCGATAATCAGCGAGTAACGACCACCGTAGAGCATACGCGACAGAATGTCGCGACCCTTATCGTCGGTACCGAAGATAAATCCGTTGCCGGGAGCCTGGCGAGCCGTAAAGATCTCGACCGGGCTATAGGGGGCAAGAAGGGGCGCCAGAATCGCAGTCAGGGCGACCAGCACCAGCACGACGGCGGCAATCTTAGAAGACAGCGTCATCTTCTTCCAGCCACCGAGCTTGAGCCCCTTGGAGGCAGCCTTCTCGAGCTGCTCGGTTTGCTTCTCTCGAATCTTTACCATAATCTACACCGTCCTGATGCGCGGGTTGATGAGCAGGTAGAGCATGTCAACCACGATGTTGATGATGATGAAGGCAAGAGCAACGACGATGACGACGCCCTGAACCAGGTTCGCCTCGTTGCCCTGAACGCCCTGCAGAATCGCGGTGCCCATGCCGGGGAGGTTGAAGATAACCTCGATGACGACGGCGCCGCCCATGAGGTAACCGATCTTAAGACCGAGGGTGGTGACCGGGGTGATCAGCGCATTGCGAAGAACGTTGATGCCGACGACGACCTTCTCGGGAACGCCGGCGCCGCGAGCCATACGGACATAATCCTTGTCGAGCTCCTCGACCATGGCGGTACGCACGATACGAGTCATCTGGCCCGTCAGCGGAAATGCCAAGGCGATAGCGGGCATGATCATGCGTCCCAGATAGCCAACCGGATTCGTGGTGAAGTGAGGCAGAGCACCCGATGCCGGGAGCACCTTAAGGTAGGAAGAGAACAGCAGGATCAACAGAACGGCAAGCCAGAACGACGGGGTTGCCAAGCCGGCGATGGAAAAGACGCGGATCACTTGGTCCGGCCATTTGTCGCGATACAGTGCCGCGATGACGCCGAGCAAAAACGAAACGACCGCACCGATGGCAAGACCGATGAAGGTCAGCTGCATCGTGACGGGCAGGGCCGTGGAGATGCGCTTGGCAACGGAGTTGCGAGCAGCACCATAGGTGCCCATGTCGCCATGGATCAAATCGCCCATATAGCGCACGTAGCGCACGGGCCAGGGGTCGTCCAGACCATACTTCTCATGGTACTCGGCAACCGCCTCGGGCGAGGCACCGTCACCCAACGCCGTGTAGGCGGGGTCGGTCTTGGAGAACGACATAAGGAAGAACACCAGGACGGTGACGCCCAATGCCATGATCGGCAGCGCCACAAGACGCCTTCCAATCAAACGTAGCAAGTTGTTCACGTTCTCTCCCCTTTCTTTTGTCGGTAGGACCAACTGGTATATGAGTACGGATACTCATTACAAGACCCGAGCGACATCGTTGCCGCCCGGGTCTTTGTTTCAACTATGAGGATACGGTCCCAACGACCGACATCCTGCATACAGACTCAAGCGAGTCTTACGCCTTGACGGTCGCGACGCCCCTGAAGGACATGCTCGTCGTGCCGATGCCCTTGAAGCCATCGAGGGCCTCGCCGTTGGGCGCAGTGGACGGATCGTCCCAGGAAGCGGAGACGGTCTTGACGTGGACAACGGGGTACAGAACGGCGTTGTCGGCAATGATGTCGAAGCACTCGTTCCACTTCTTCTGCTGCTCGTCGCCCTCGGCGGCAAGAGCCTCGTCCATGAGACCGTGGAGCTTCTGCCACTCAGCGGACTCCTTCCACGGGCAACGGGTCTGCATCCAGACGTTGTCGCCGTACCACCAGTTGAGCAGCAGGTCGGGGTCGGCACCGAAGCAGGAAGGATCGCCAGGGGCAAGGAGGATATCATAGGCCTCGCCGCCGTCGATGGCAGCGTAGGTGGCCGGCGAGGTATCGGTCTGGATGGTCACATCGAAGCCGAGAGCGTCGAGGTCGTTCTTGACCTGGGCGGCCATGCCCTTAATCTGCTCGTTATCGGTGGTGCGCAGGGTGATGGCACCCGGGGTGATGCCAGACTCCTCGATGAGCTTCTTAGCCTTCTTGGCGTCGGTCTTGTACACCGTGGAAGCCTCATGATAGTTGGTGAAGCTCTTGGGCAGGTAGCAGCTGGCAGCGGTGGCAAGGCCGGCGAAGGTGTTGCTGACCATCTTCTCGGTGTCGAGCGCATACATGACAGCCTGACGGACCTTGACGTTGTTCCAAGGCTCCTTGGCGACGTTGAACATGATGAAGCGGGTGCCGAAACCCTGAACGTTATCGATCTTGCAGCCGGCGCTCTCGAGCTGGTCGACGGCGTCAGCGGTAACGAGCTCCATAACGAGCGTGGAGCCCTCCTGCTGAGCGGTAACGCGAGCGGTGGGGTCGGTCAGGATGCTGTACTGAATCTTCTTATCCTCGGCAGCATACTCACCGTTGTACTCGGGGTTGGGAACCAAGGTGATCTCGGTATCGGAGATAGAGTCGTACATCCAGGGGCCGGAGCCGATCGGCTGCTTGGCGCGATCCTCCTCGGTCTGGGTGGCCGGGGTAACGCGGACGATGGCCAGACGATCCTTGAGCAGGGAGAAATTGGGGACCTTGGTCTTGACCGTCACGGTGCTGGCGTCCTTGGCCTCGATGGACTCGAAGGGCTGGAAGAACGGAGCGTAGGTAGCGGAAGCGGCGCAAGCGGTGTAGGAGGCAACGACATCGTCAGCGGTGACCTCGGTGCCATCGGAGAACTTGGCGCCCTTGCGGATGGTGACCTCGAAAGTGGTGTCGTCCACAGACTTAGGATCGTCGGTGGCGAGCTCGTTGAAGGTGCTGTAGTCGTGGTAATCGATGCCGTAGAGGCCCTCGACGACGTGCCAGTTAGCACCCAGGCCCACAGCGGAGCCGGTGCTGGCGGGATCGAAGCTGGACGGAGCGTAAGCGGAACCAGCGGTGATCACGCCGCCGCCACGGTTGGCGGAATCGGTGGAACCGGAAGCGGAACCCTCGTCGCTAGAGCTGCCACCGCAGCCAGTGAGACCAAGGCCGGCGACAGCAGCGACGCTGCCGGTGAGGCCGAGGAACGAACGCCTGGACATACCCTTGTTGATGATGGCCATGTCTTCTCCTATCAATAGAGAATCTTACTCGGGAGCACCTAGACTTGCCCCCGCGCAACTTGCGGACGATATATACCTTACCTACCGACGAACCCAACTGAGGTGCCGCGCTCGGCGACCGATACATACATACGCTTGAACGGTATTTACTACCGTTCACCGAATTCATTGACAAATGATTCGCCAGACAGTATGTATCGACGAGGTGAGATATCAGTCTTCGTCAACCCGCAGGATAGCAGGGTTTTCGCTTGGGTTAGTCAAACGTTTTAGCGTTAATAAAACCCGAAACCAGCAGGCAATCATGGCGAAATAAATGGTTGAAAATCGCGCAATCATGTATATCAGTTGTTTAGGCTCGTGTTTAGCTATCGGAATGGCCAGCCGCCGCCTCGGCGCGCTCGGCATTCCATGCAACGAGCGCCTCGTGGACCGCCTTGGCAACATCGGCCGGTATGCCGCGAACTTCCGCGATCTCTTGCTCGCTCGCCGCGCGCAAACGCTTCATCGAGCCAAAATGGCGCATAAGGGCACGTTTTCTGGTGGGTCCCACGCCTGGAACGTCATCGAGTACCGAAACCGTCATGGCCTTGTCGCGCAATTCGCGATGGAACGTGATGGCAAATCGGTGGGACTCATCGCGTACCTGTTTAATTAGATAGAGCGAAGCAGACCCGGTCGGCAGCACGACAGGAGTCTCGTCCCAAGGCACAAAAACTTCCTCGTCGGCCTTCGCCAAGCCACAAACTGGTATATCGAGCCCAAGAGCCTCAAGTTGCTTGATCGCAGCGGTCAATTGCGGCTTACCGCCATCGACAACGAGCAAATCGGGGCGCGAGCCAAAGCGCTCGTCGGCCATGCGCTCGGGAGCATAGCGTCGTCCCAAAACCTCGGACATCGACACGAAGTCGTTTGCCTCGTCCAATTCGGCCTGAATTTTAAAACGACGGTACTGGCTCTTGTCGGCGCGCCCGTTGGTAAACACCACCATTGAGGCGACCGTAAAGGTGCCATGCAGTGTAGAGATATCGAAGCACTCGATACGCAACGGCGGCGATGGCAGCGCCAACGCACTTTCGAGCTCCAGCAGCGCTTGATTGGTGCGGTCGTCAGCGTACCCCGTTCGCATCATGTAGCGCATGAGGGCATGGCGCGCATTTTTGGATGCCATATCGAGCAGACGGTGCTTTTCGCCACGCTGCGGCCTATGGAGATGGCAGGAACGCTCACGCTTGCCCGCAAGCCACTCCCCCAGCGCCTCCGCATCCTCAAGCTCGACGGAAAGGTTGACCTCAGCTGGAATATCAGCCGTCTCGTCGTAATAGCGCTTAAGAAAGCCCGACTGGAGCTCTTCCTCGTCAACATCAAGACCCTTGTCGAGAATGAACTCGCAGGTGCGAACTGTTCGGCCCTCGCGAACGACGAAGACGCAAGCGGCGGAGATGGTCTCCTCGCGATAGAACCCGATGACATCGATATCGACACTGGAGGGAAAAACGACTTGCTGACGATCGTCCAGACCCCTGATGACCTCCAAACGACGTTTGACGCGTGCCGCGCGCTCAAAGTCGAGCGCCTCGGCGGCATCCGTCATCTCGGAGGTCAGCTCATCGACGACATCCTTGCGATGGCCCGACAAAAAACGCTCGACACGCTTGACGTTCTTGGCATAGTCTGCCGGGGAAATCGCGCCGACACACGCACCCGGGCCGCGCCCGACATGGTAGTCAAAGCAGGGACGCCCGTTTTGTGCGCAAATCATATTGACGATGTCTTCCTCGCCCTTGTGGGACTCGATGGTACGGCGACAACGACGCCACTCCGCACAGGATGCAGAGCAGATGGGGATAACCTTGCGCAGCGTATCTATCGTCTCACGTGCCGCACGGCTATCGGTATAGGGTCCAAAATAGCGCGTTCCCGGCTTATGACGCTCACGCGTGTATTTGATCGCGGGATACAGGTCGCCCTTTGTAATGGCGATAAAGGGGTAGCTCTTGTCATCCTTGAGGTCGACGTTAAAGTACGGATGGTACTGGCCGATCAGGTTGCGCTCGAGTACAAGCGCCTCATGCTCGGTTTCGACAACGATGTAGTCAAAGCTCGCCACCAGCTGCATCATCAGCGGGATCTTTTGACGCTCATCCTGCAGTGTCACGTATTGACGCATGCGGGCGCGCAGGTTTTTCGCCTTGCCCACGTAGATGACATCGCCCTTGGCATCCTTCCAAAGGTAGCATCCGGGCTGTGTGGGAACGCGCGAAACCTGCTCGGCAAGCGTTGGTATGTTGTCGTGACCGGCCACGCGCACCTACTTGCGACGAAGCAGCGCCGAGACCTCGGGCATCTTAAGGACGACGGCAAGGCCAAAGGTAACAACAAGCGAGGCGACACCCGCAACGCAAACGTAGCCAAGAGTAATCAGAATCGAGCCGCCAAGTGCCCCGACAAAGTGTTCAAGCGCCCACATGACGCCGGCGCCTGCGGCAGCACCTAGACCACCGAGCAAAAGGCCAAAGAAACCGCCATGTAGGATAGATTTGACCTGAAGGCCACGCAGGCGACGACGCAGCCACCACAGCGAACAGCCGACCAAGATCACGTAGTCGACGACATACGAAAGCGCGATTGCCGGCATACCGAAGCCCAGCACAACGCCAAACAGCAGAACCGAGCCGGCCTGGCCGATGGCGGAATACAGGCAATAGCGGCTATAGGGCTTCATGTCGAGCAAGGCAGAGAAGCTCTTCTGCATCAACACGACCACGCCGTAGAGCGGCAGCGAGAGCGCCAGGTAGACAAGGTACTCGGACACCAGCGCCACGCCGGATTCATCGAACTTGCCAGCACAGTAGATCATATTGAGCGGACGTGCGAAGACAATCAGGTACAGTGCGAACGGAATCAGGAAGAACAGCATCTGGGCGACGCCACGCGAAATGCCCGTGCGAACGCTGTCGTAATCCTTCTCCTGTGCGTCATGAGAGAGCTCGGTATAGAGCGCCGTCGAAAGCGAGGCGGCAATCAGCGCGTAGGGCAGCGTGTACCACAGGCGCGCATAGGCGATGACGGAAGGACCCGTCTCGGGCTGGACCACCAGCGCGGCAGCGTTGGTGATAGAAGTCGAGACAAACATGCACACCGTGGCGAGCAGCGTCGGGATACCGAGCGCAATCGTCTGGCGCAGCGCGGGGTCCTTAAAGTCGATATGGATATGGGGATGCACGCCGTGCTTGCCAAGCGCGGGAATCTGACATGCCATCTGAACAAAGACACCGAGGGTCGTACCGGCCGCAATCAAGATGATGCCGGCACGTTCGCCAAACTGTGCGGACACGGGCGCAAAACCCATAAAGCTCGCAATGACGATCACATTGTTGAGGACCGGGGCAAACGTCGACCAAAAGTAGTCGCGGTGTGCGTTGAGAACGCCCGAGAACACCGAGCCCAAACCATAAAACAGAATCTGGATGGCAAAGAAACGGAACATGAACGCAGCGGTATCCATGCTGCCACCGTCACCCGAAAGGAACGATTGCGTCCAGATAAAGCCCGGGGCGAACACGGTCCCCAGCAACGAAATGCCACCCAGCACTAAAAGCAGAATGCCGAGCAGGTTGCCCACGTACTCGTTCGAGGCCTCGCGACCCTGCTCACGCCTCACGCCCATGTACACGGGCAAAAACGCCGTCACGAGCATGCCACCCATCACGAGTTCGTAGAGCATATTGGGCAGGTTGTTGGCGACCTGATAGGAGGACGAGAGTAGCGACATGCCGATAGCGGCCGCCATTGCCCACGTGCGGATAAAACCGGTGACGCGAGACACGATAGTCAGGATGGTCATAAGCCCGGCGGAACGACCAACCGTGGAGTAGTCCGACGAGCCCATGTCGTCAGTGTCATCTCGCGACGAAGAAGCTTCGGATGAGGGTGTCTGAGGCGCAGATTCTTTTGCAAAATGAGCTCCGCGCTTCAATTCTTCCTGCGGCATCGCTCAGTCCTCTCTCGTAATCGCGGCAACCGTCGCCCCGCAAAATGCAATTAAATCATCGGGTGCAAGCTCGAGCTGATAACCACGCTTGCCTCCCGAAATAAAAATGGTATCCCAAAGGACACACGTCTCATCAATGAGCGTCCGGTAGCGTTTTTTCATACCGACCGGGCTGCAGCCGCCGCGAACGTAGCCAGTCGCCGCAAGCAAATCCTTCACATGCATCATAACCAAGGACTTCTCCCCCGCGGCACGCGCGGCGGACTTTAGATCGAGCTCATCGGCAACAGGGATGCAGCACACGACATGGTCGTTGGACGGCGTCACGCAGACCAAGGTCTTAAATCCTTGACCGGGCTCCTCGCCAAGCTGCTCCGAAATCGCGACCCCCAGGCCCACCGACTCATCACCATCGTCTTCGTACGTATGTAGAACATAGGAAATGCCGGCGCTTTCCAGCTCGCGCATCGCATTGGTTTTTGGCGTCTTTACAGCCTTTGCCATGACATATCCTTTCCCTCGCATTCGGACGCAAAGATTAAGTATATGTCCAATTCGGCTGCATACGTCACTTCGGCACAGCAAGCGCCATCGAATCACAAGGAGTCGATGGCGCCCATAAACTGAATCGCCTATTTATTGAGCATCAAGTTGAGCCTGACGCTCCCGGTCACGCCTGAGCAAAGGCGCCAAAAACTTGCCCGTATAACTCTGCGGACAGTCCGCAACCTGCTCCGGTGTGCCCGAAACCACGACGGTTCCGCCGCCGTTACCGCCCTCGGGACCCATATCGATCAGGCGGTCGGCAACCTTGATGACATCAAGGTTGTGCTCAATCACCAGCACCGTGTTGCCCGCATCGACCAAGCGCTGCAGCACATCGAGCAGCTGGCGGACGTCCTCAAAATGAAGACCGGTCGTCGGCTCGTCCAAAATATAGAACGTCTTGCCCGTCTGGCGTCGATGAAGCTCCTTGGCGAGCTTCACACGCTGCGCCTCGCCGCCCGAGAGCGTCGTGGCGGGCTGGCCCAGGCTCACGTAGCCCAAGCCTACATCGTACAGCGTCTGGAGCTTTCGCTTGATCTGCGGGATATTCCCAAAGAAGGCCAGCGCCTCGGTGACGCTCATGTCGAGCACGTCCGAGATGGTCTTGCCACGGTAGGTGACCTCGAGTGTCTCGCGGTTGTAGCGTTTACCGCCGCAAACTTCGCAGGGAACGTAGATATCGGGAAGGAAGTGCATCTCGATCTTAATCTGCCCATCGCCCTTGCACGCCTCACAGCGCCCGCCACTCACATTAAAGGAGAAACGACCCGGCGAGTAGCCGCGCGCCTTCGACTCCGGCGTACTCGCAAACAGCGCGCGAAGATCATCCCACAGGCCGATATAGGTAGCAGGGTTGGAGCGCGGCGTGCGGCCAATCGGCGACTGGTCGATATCGATAACCTTATCGATGCACTCGATGCCCTCGATTTTTTTATACGGACCCACAGGGCGCGTCGAGCGGTGAATGGCATTCGTAAGGGCAGGCGCAATGGTGTCGGTAACCAGGGAGCTCTTGCCCGATCCCGACACGCCGGTAACAACCGTAAGCGTACCAAACTCGATTTTGGCAGTAACGTTTTTGAGGTTGTTGGCTCGAGCGCCCGTAATTTTAAGGCAGCCGCGACCGGGCTTGCGTCGTTCATCAGGCACCCGGATCATTCGTTTACCGGTCAGATAAGCGCCCGTCATCGACTCGGGACACGCCATGATATCGGCAGGCGTTCCCGCCGCGACTACGTGTCCGCCGTTGACGCCGGCGCCGGGCCCCATGTCGATCACGTAATCGGCGGCACGGATTGTATCCTCGTCGTGTTCGACGACGATAACGGTATTGCCGATATCGCGCAGGCGCTCGAGCGTCTTGATCAAGCGCTCGTTGTCACGCTGATGAAGACCGATCGAGGGCTCGTCCAGAATATAGAGCACGCCCATGAGACCCGCGCCGATCTGCGTTGCCAGGCGAATACGCTGCGCCTCGCCACCGGAAAGCGTCGCCGAGGCACGATCGAGCGTCAGATAGTCGAGTCCAACATCGACCAGAAAACGCAAGCGCTCCAGGATTTCCTTGACGATACGGCCGCCGATAAACTGTTGGCGCTCGGTGAGTTCCAGGCCCTCAAAAAACTCGAGCGATTCACGGCACGACAGGCAACAAACCTCGTAAATGGACTTGCCGCCCACGGTGACGGCGAGCATCTCAGGGCGCAAACGAGCGCCGTGGCAGCTCGAGCACGGCTCCTCGCGAATGTACTTCTCCAGGCGCGCCTTGGTGTTCTCGTTCGTCGTCTCGGTATAGCGTTCGTACAGGATGTTGCGAACGCCCGAAAACTTGGTATCCCACTGGCTGCGACGTCCGTCGAGCTTTTGGTAGTCGACCGAGATCTTCGTATCGCCCAGGCCATCCAAGAATGCACGACGCACGCGAGGGGGCAAGTCCTCCCACGGCGTATCGGTGCTCACCTTAAAGTGTTTGCAGACCGCAGCAAAAATCTGCGGATAGTAGTTCGAGTTGCCAAACAGGCTACCAAAGACTCCGTCGGCAATGGACTTCGAGGGGTCCTCGATCAACGCCTCGGCATCAACGGTTTTCTTAAAGCCCAGGCCGTCGCACTCAGGACATGCGCCATAGGGAGCGTTGAACGAAAAATCACGCGGCTGAAGATCGTCAATGGAGTGACCATGCTCCGGGCACGCCAAGGCCAACGAATACTCCAGCAGCTCGCCCTCGGTCCCCTCGGGAGCATCACGATCGGGCAGCATGTACACGTTTACATTGCCGTGAGCCAGCGCGGTCGCCTGCTCAACAGACTCGGCGATACGGCCCAGAGAGTTCTCACGGATCACGATGCGATCGACTACGACCTCGATATCGTGCTTGAACTTCTTGTCCAGATCGATCGGATCGTCGAGCGAGCGCACTTCACCGTCGACACGCACGCGGCTAAAGCCCTCGGCGCGAAGGTCCTCAAACAGTTTGGTGTACTCGCCTTTTCGCCCGCGCACCACCGGTGCCAGCACAAACGCGCGGCGGCCCTCCCCCGCCGCCAAGACCTTGTCGGCAACCTGGTCGGTCGTCTGACGCTCAATGACGCGGCCGCATTCGGGACAGTGCGGGGTGCCCACACGGGCGAACAGCAGGCGCAGATAGTCATAAATCTCGGTTACGGTGCCAACCGTCGAGCGAGGGTTTTTAGACGTCGTCTTTTGGTCGATCGACACCGCCGGCGAAAGGCCGTCGATTGAATCCAAGTCGGGTTTGTCCATCTGGCCCAAGAACTGGCGCGCATAGCTCGAAAGACTCTCGACGTATCGACGCTGGCCCTCGGCATAGATAGTGTCAAATGCCAGCGAACTCTTGCCCGAGCCAGAAAGACCGGTAATGACCACGAGTTGGTCACGCGGAATGGAAACATCGATATCACGGAGGTTGTGCTCACGAGCGCCGCGAATAACGATAGAAGAATCAGACATGGAAGCTCCTTGCCTCCTATTGCATCGAATCATACTGTCGATGAGTTTAGCGCACTCGACGCGCACAGATGTTCGTAATACAAGATTCGCAGACCTTTAGCTTTGCGTATCGGGTGCTTTGTTTCTCGAAATGCCGTGGAAAGGTTACAGTAATCTACTACTGAACTTAATTTGCTGTAACAGAGGAACGTCCATGACCGAAGATATCCCCCTTGAAATCACTTCGAGCGACATGGCCAATCTGCCCATATTCATCGCCGTCCTTATCGTGGCCACCGTCGTCGTGCGCGTGTATTTTTCAATCAAACACAATGAAAAGCCGCCCATTACCCGCGTCTTTTGGTGCGCGACGCTCCTCATCCCGCTCGGCATGGTAGCTGCATGGATTACGAATCAATTGCTCGTAAATGAGGACAATTCCCTATGGGTCCTTTCTTATTCGGCGCTCGGTGCTACCGCCGTCATACTTCTTGTCGAGCCCTTGGTTTCGGGACTTATCGACCAAACCGATCTTGCGACGGGAACGGTTGCCTGTATTTGCCGTGACATCCTTGTCATCGCCGCTGTTTCAGCGCTCTCGTTCGTTTCACTCGAAATTGCCTGTAACGAAACGTTCTATCGCATTCCCGCCAACTCATTCGGGTTTTCCGTCGGGCTGCTCGCGACGGTTCTGCTCTCCCTTTATTTGCTGGGACAGCGTCATGGAGGCGTCATGGCCCTCGTGCCCGTCGCCTGTTGCATCCTTGGCATTGCCGAGCACTTCGTCATAACGTTTAAAGGCGAAGCCATCCTGCCAAGTGATATCTTGGCCCTTGGCACCGCAATGGAAGTGAGCGAGGGATACGAGTTTACCTTTACCGCCGGAATCGTAACCTCTCTCGCCCTGCTGGAGATTTCCCTGGGGCTTCTTTCGCTTATCCGACCGCGAAAGCTCCGTACGCCCACCCATGTCTTCCCCGCAATCGCCGCTAACCTCTGCGCTTTTCTGCTAGTGACCGTTGTGGGGCTCTCAGGCTTTTCCAGCATCGACTTGGAGCAGGCGCTGGATTTTGGATTTGACCGTTGGCAGCCCATCACCACATATACGTCTCAGGGTTTTATCACTTCGTTCACCGAAATGGTCAACGAGTTGCCCATTGAGAAGCCCGAAGGCTATACGCCCGATGAGGCGCAGAGCATCGAGCAGGAGCTCGCCGCCGCCTACGACAGCACGTATGGCTCGAGCGAGCAGCGCGCGGCTGCCGTTGCCCAGTTCAATGAAATCAAGCCGACGATTGTTGCCGTCATGAACGAGAGTTTTAGCGACCTTTCGTGCTTTGAGCAGCTCCAGGCGGCCGGGTACACCGGCCCCGCATTCTACAACTCGCTTCCCGACACACTTGTTCGCGGCACCATGCTCGCTTCGGTCACCGGTGGCGGAACGGCAAACTCCGAATTCGAATTTTTGACCGGAGCGACAACGGCCTTTGTCGGATTAGGCAAGATCCCCTATCAGCTGTATCAGATGAATGGCGTCAACAGCCTGGCAAAGGGCCTTAAAGAGCTTGGGTATACCGCTACCGCTATGCACCCGCAAAACCCCGTCAACTACCATCGAGATAAGATCTATCAGCAGCTGGGCTTTGGAGACTTTCTTTCAATCGGCGATTTCGAAGGTGCGCCCTGTTACCATGCCGGCGTATGCGACTACGCCACCTACGACAAGATACTCGACCTGCTTAGAACCGACGAAGCGCCGCAGTTCATCTTTGACGTCACGATGCAAAATCACGGCGGCTACGACTATGGCACCGTTCCCGCCGAAGAGCTGACAAACTATTGGGTCGAGGGAGCCAGCGAGGGCGCCAATAGCGCGCTCAACACCTATCTCACCTGCATCAACGCATCCGACCGGGACCTCGAGTACTTTATCAACGAGCTCCGCAATATCGGCAGACCGGTTGTTCTTGTCTTTTTTGGCGACCATCAGCCGAGCGCCGCAACGACTCTCAACGACGAGCTGTACCCTCAGGAAGATACGGCAAGCCACGCTTTCCGTGTCTATCAGTCAACCTATTTCGTCTGGGCTAACTATGAAATCGCCGGCAATACCGAGCTCAACGTCTACGACACCGTCGGGGCAAACGAGATTGCAGCCATTACCCTTAATAAGATCGGCGCCCCGCTCACCGACTATCAAAAGGCCCTGCTTGCAACAAGGTCAGATGTGCCCACCATCAATGTCGCCGGCTATCTCGGTGCCGACGGGCTGCGCTACAACTTGGAATCTGAAGACAGCCCATACACCTCGACGATCGACAAGCTGCAGCGCATGCAATACCTCGAGTTCGCCAGCAAAGTTCAGTAAGCCCGCCCATTCGCTTGGGCCCATCGTATTGCAAGCACGCTCGGCCCAAATGCATCGCAAATGACTCCCGCTCGCAAACGAGGGTACAATGACGCTCGTGTCACATCACGGGGCTCCGGCCCCAACATATACAAAGGAGTCATACATGGGTTGCGAGCACGCACAGGCCGCCGGCGGACAAACGTCGCCGTCGCAATTTGAGGAGAACACGCTGTCCGAGGTCAAACGCGTCATCGCCGTGCTTTCCGGCAAGGGCGGTGTCGGCAAGTCGTTTGTCACCGGTGCCATCGCCACCGAGCTTGCCCGTCACGGCCACAAGGTCGGCGTCCTCGATGCCGACATCACCGGTCCCTCTATCCCCAAGATGTTCGGCATGAGCGGACGCCACGTCCATGCCCTTGGCAACCTCATGCTGCCCGAAATCTCCGAGCACGGCGTCAAGGTCATGAGCTCCAACCTTCTGCTCCAAAACGAGACCGACCCCGTCCTTTGGCGCGGTCCGGTCATCGCAGGCGCCATTAGGCAGTTCTGGAGCGAGACCTCGTGGGGCCCCATCGACTACCTGCTGGTCGACATGCCTCCGGGAACAGGCGACGTCGCGCTCACCGTCTTCCAGTCGCTGCCCGTCGACGGCATCGTCATCGTCACGAGCCCGCAGGACCTGGTCTCGATGATCGTCGCCAAGGCGGTCAACATGGCCGAGAAGATGAACGTCCCCATTCTGGGCATCGTCGAGAACATGAGCTATATCGAGTGCCCCGACTGCGGCAAGAAGATCGAGGTCTTTGGCAAAAGCAAGCTCCCCGAGGTCGCAGAGCGCTATAACCTCGACATCTTGGGCACGCTTCCCATTAATCCGGCACTCGCCGAGGCCTGCGATAAGGGCGAGGTTGAGACCGCGCTGCCCGATGGCATGTTGCCCAAGGCAGTCTCTGCCGTCGAGGCTATTACCCCGCACGAGACCGACGAGGCCTAAGTGAACACGAGCGCCTTCTATGACGTCCTGGTAATCGGCGGCGGGGCTTCAGGCCTCGCCGCCGCCATTACGGCCGCACGTGCTGGCAAAAGCGTCTGCATCGTTGAGCGCGATGTCGCCTGCGGCCTAAAGCTCCTTGCGACCGGTAACGGCCGCTGCAACCTCTCCAACGAATCGATTGATCCTCAGCGGTATAACCACCCCGCATTCGTCGAATCTGTCATGGGCCCCCAACCCGAACAAGAGCTTATGGGTTTCTTCTCCTCGCTGGGCATCATGACAACCTCCGAGGAAGGCCGGCTATACCCGCGCTCCCTTCGCGCAGAATCGGTGCGCGACGCGCTTCTCAACGTTTGCGACCGCCTAGGTATTACCTTAATCTGCGGAGCCAACGTTGCCTCGGCGCACAAAGCTTCCGAAGGCTGGACACTCCAAATAGACCGTCCAGCGCGGGCGCTCAAGGCAAAAAAGCACGACGACCGAAAATCGGAGCTCCGCTCGCTTCGGAAAGCGCTCGCCGATGTCCCTCGCAAGAACGAGGCCCTGGAGGCACATGCCGTAATTATCGCCACGGGTGGCAACCCCACCGGTATCGCCGATACGTTTAGCCTCCCCCTCACTTCGCTGCGCCCCATCCTCTGCCCCGTATCGGCAACGGTCGTCGGCGATCGGGCGGCACTCAAGACGTTGGACGGCCTGCGCGTCCGCGCCCGCTTGACGCTCGCCCGCAATCATAATGAGCTCTGGCACGAAGACGGTGAAGTCCTGTTTCGAACCTTCGGTATCTCGGGCGTCGCTGTCTTCAACCTCTCCCGTCGTATCCAGCGCGGCGATACGATCCTGCTCGACGTTTTCCCCGACCTCTCTAAAGACGAGTTGCTCGATATGCTTAACCGGCGCGTTAAGCTGCTCGGCGGCTTTTCGCCCCGCGATCCCCGTTGGCTCGACGGCATGCTCGCCCCGCAACTCTCCCGCGTCGTCTGCACAGCGTTCGAGCAGTGCCATCCAGGCTCCAACGATGTCATCCACCTGGTCTCGATCCTCAAGCATTTTAAGTTGCTCGTCGAAGGAACCGCCGAGGAGCGCTCGGCGCAGGTCACGCGTGGTGGCGTATCTGTCGAGAGCATCTCAACACCCAGTCTACGCGCGCGCAGCGTTGTCGACACCCCGCTTTACGTCTGCGGCGAAGCGCTCGACATCGACGCCGATTGCGGAGGCTTTAACCTTGCGTGGGCATGGCTCTCGGGCATTCGCGCTGCAAGCAGCCTGTAGCCGCGCAGTCTATAATCAAAAACGCATTCGGGCCGTCTGGGATACCGGACGGCCTCTTTCTTGCCTCTAAGGAGACCTCGATGATCGAAATCACCCAAGTCAACGCGTCGCTCGATGAAGCCGGCGATGAAAATGCCTGCCTCATTGTTGGCAAGCGAGTCGCCAAGCGCGTCCTACGTTGCAAGGACTCCGAGATCAAGTCCATCGAGCTCCACCGCAAGTCAATCGACGCTCGCAAAAAACGAGACGTCCATTTTATCCTGAGCTTTCGTGTTGAGCTGACTAGTCCCCACCTCGAGCGAGAAGCGGTCGACAGCGTCGCCGAGCGTGACCGCTCGCGCGTACGCGCGATAGAGGACGATGGGCCCTCATTCCCCTCCCCCGTCTCCGACGCACCTCAAGAATGCCCTGTCGTTGTCGGCGCCGGATGCGCTGGCCTTTTCGCTGCACTCACCCTTGCCGAAGCGGGTCTTAAGCCCTTGCTCATCGAGCGCGGCGACCCAGCATTTCGCCGCTCGCATGCGATCGATCTCTTTCTAAAGGAGCGCATTCTCGACCCCGAGAGCAATATCCAGTTTGGCCTGGGCGGCGCGGGGACCTTCTCGGACGGCAAGCTCAATACGGGAACCAAAAATCCCGCCCATCGCCTTATCCTCGAAACCTTCGTCGAGGCGGGCGCGCCCCGCGATATTCTGTGGGATGCCAAGCCGCACATTGGCTCCGACATCCTTCCCACGGTTGTCACCGCTATATCCCAGCGCATCGAGCAGCTCGGAGGTGTCGTCCGTTATCGAACAAAGCTCGTCGACATTCACATCGACGCGTCTGGCGCCATTACCGGTATTGATGTCCAATCGTCCCAAGACGCCGCTTGCGAGCCAATCGAGACAAAGCACCTCATCCTCGCCTGCGGGCATTCTGCTCGCGATATTTTTGAGCTCCTTAAGGACCACAACGTGGCCCTCGCACAAAAGACCTTTGCCATGGGCGTTCGCATCGAGCATCCGCAGCGCGACATCGACCGAGCCCAATATGGAGCCTTGGCGGGACATCCTGCCCTCGGAGCAGCCCCCTACAAGCTCGTCGCCCATCTTCCCAACGGCCGCAGCGTGTTCTCGTTTTGCATGTGCCCCGGCGGACAGGTTGTCGCCGCCTCTTCCGAGCAGGGCCACCTGTGCGTCAACGGCGCTAGCCTCAATGCCCGCGACGGACGCAACGCAAATGCCGCCTTGCTCGTTAACGTCACGCCTGAGGACCTTCCCAACGATGACCCGCTCGCCGGCATCGAGCTCCAGCGTGCCTGCGAGGCGGCCGCCTATCGCCTGGGCGGTTCCAACTGGAACGCACCGGCACAACTCGTCGGAGATTTCCTCGCAGGACGCGCCAGCAAGGCGCCCGGAAAGGTAAAGCCCACCTATCCGCTCGGTGTGACCTGGACGGCAATTGACGAAGCCCTGCCGCAGCATATCGTCGAGTCGCTCCGCCTGGGACTTCCCCTACTCGGAAAAAAGCTACGAGGCTACGACCGTCCCGATGCCGTTCTTACCGGCGTGGAGACTCGTTCGAGCTCACCTGTCACTGTCACCCGAGACCGAACGTGCCATGCCGTGTCGACCCCGGGCCTCTACCCTTGTGGTGAGGGAGCTGGATATGCTGGCGGCATCATGAGCGCGGCCACCGACGGCATCCGTTGTGCCGAAGCCCTGATCGCGGACCTCTAACGCACGAATTCCAGCGCGCAAAAGACACAGGCCCCGAGCTCCACAGGGAACTCGGGGCCTGTTCGCTATTTCTTAAACCGTGCACCCTGGCGTTTTCTGCCCGATGCGAACGTGGAACCCTTGCGGGCCTGCGAACGTAAGCGCTCGATCGTCTCGTCCTCAGACGCGCCCTCGAGCATCGCCCGAATCTGAACGACGGCATCGCGCAGGCGCGCCGCCTCCTCAAAGTCCATGGCGGCAGAAGCGTTGCGCATATCCTCTTCCATGGTTTCGACGATCCGCACAAGCTCGTCATGCGGCAGTTCTTCCAACTGCTCCGCAAGTGTCTGCTCGGGCGCCACCGTTTCCGGCACGCCGCCCTCGCCCGACTCATCGGGCGTATAGAATGCGCCATGACCAAGAGAATCGCCCTTCGAGCGCCCCTTGGAACCCACGGTTTTTTCGGCCTCGGCAATAAAACTTGAGATGTCGTTGATGGCCTTGCGCACTGTCTTGGGCACAATGCCATGCTCTTCGTTATATGCCATCTGAATCTCGCGACGGCGCTGCGTCTCCTCGATGGCCCCTTTCATCGAATCGGTCACAACGTCCGCATACATGATGACTTCGCCATCGGCGTTACGGGCCGCGCGGCCAATCGTCTGAATCAGCGAACGGCGGTTGCGCAAGAAGCCTTCCTTATCGGCATCGAGAATTGCCACCAGTGAGACCTCGGGAAGATCCAAGCCCTCGCGAAGCAGGTTGATACCAACGAGAACATCGATCTTGCCCTCGCGCAGCGTTCGCAGGATCTCGACACGGTCCATTGTCGCCGTATCAGAGTGCATGTAATTGACCTTAATGCCTGCGTCGAGCAGATGGTCGGTCAGGTCCTCGGCCATGCGCTTGGTCAACGTGGTCACCAGCACGCGCTCCTTGCGGGCAACGCGCTCGCGAATCTCGTCCTCAAGATCGTCAATCTGGCCGCGAACTGGACGCACGTCAATCTTGGGGTCGAGCAGGCCAGTCGGACGAATAATCTGCTCCACATCGTTTTGGCTCACCCGCAGCTCGTAGTCGCCCGGCGTGGCCGAAACATAGATAAACTGGGGTATCCTTGCCTCAAACTCATCGAAACGAAGCGGGCGGTTATCGAGCGCCGAGGGCAGGCGAAAACCGTGTTCCACCAGCGTCACCTTACGCGAGCGGTCACCTTCGTGCATGCCGCGAATCTGCGGCACCGTCACATGGCTCTCATCGATGATGCAGAGCATATCCTTGGGAAAGTAATCGATTAGGGTAAACGGCGGCTCACCCGGCTTGCGACCGTCCAGATGACGCGAGTAGTTCTCGATGCCGTTGCAAAAGCCCATCGTCTCGA
Source organism: Collinsella sp. (assembly GCA_048187355.1). Lineage (GTDB taxonomy): Bacteria > Actinomycetota > Coriobacteriia > Coriobacteriales > Coriobacteriaceae > Collinsella. The sequence continues at coordinate 2,470 of DBEZDO010000025.1, read as the reverse complement.
GCATCTCAAGATCATAATCGGTGCGCTGCTGCAGACGCTGCGCCTCGAGCAACTTGTCGGTCGCCTTGAGCTCCGCCACGCGCTTCTCGCACTCTTCGCTGATCGATTTCAGAGCCGCCTTGACCTTCGGCTTCTCGGTCACGTAGTGCGATGCCGGCCATACGGGGATGGCCTCGTACTCACGAAGCATCTCACCGGTGACCTCATCGATCTCGGCAATCAGCTCGACCTCGTCGCCAAAGAACTCAAACCGCAACGGATGCTCGGCATAAGGCGGATACACGTCGACAACATCGCCGCGCACGCGGAACGTGCCGCGTGCCAGGTCATAGTCATTGCGATCATATTGAATGTCGATAAGTGCATGGATAAAGTCATCGCGCTCGAGCGGCACCTTCTTGTCGACGTTTGGAGCCAGACCCGCATAGTCCTCAGGAGAGCCAATGCCATAGATACACGAGACCGATGCGACAACGATCACATCACGTCGAGAGAGTAGCGATGCGGTCGCCTGATGTCGCAGCATCTCAACCTCTTCGTTAATCGAGGAGTCTTTCTCGATATATGTATCGCTTTGCGGCACATACGCCTCGGGCTGATAGTAGTCGTAGTACGAGACGAAGTAGACCACAGCGTTGTTGGGAAAGAACTCTTTGAGCTCGCTCGCAAGCTGAGCGGCGAGCGTTTTATTCGGAGCCATGACCAGCGTCGGCTTTCCCAGGGCCTCAATAGTCTTTGCCATCGTGAAGGTCTTGCCCGAACCAGTCACGCCCAGCAAAACCTGATAGCGGTCTCCGTCCCTCACGCCCTGCACAAGCGACTCAATGGCCTTAGGCTGGGAACCGGCAGGCTCATAGGGAGACATGACCTTAAACGGCACGTCAGAGCCTTCAACGCCAAAGCGCTTAAGTTCACCACCAACGCGTTCTACTTCAAATTCCGCCATGGATACTCCTAACTCATATATCTGCAGTATACGCAGGCGGCAGGCATAGTCCTATACGAACCGATCGGGATAGAGGGTCTTGTAGCGAACCCAGGCATTATTGACACGAATCAGATACGCCTGCGTCTCGGGAAAGGTGATTGCATTATGAAGCGACGTACTCTGCTGCGCCCATCCGTCGACATTGCCCATGCCGGCGTTATAGGCGGCAATGGCACTGTCAGTCGACCCGTTAAAATACGCTAGAAGATACGAGAGATACGCACAGCCAAACTCGATATTCGTAGCCGGATCGTTAAGGTTGTCGGCCGAATACTCGCCACCGTCGACAAGGCCCTTGGCGATCATATCCTGGGCAGTCTCGGGCATCAGCTGCATCAATCCCTGAGCACCCTGATTCGACTCGGCCTCGGGATCCCAATTCGATTCAGACTTAATGACAGCGCACACCAGATACGGATCCAGATTATGCGAAATACTGGATTGCTTTACATACGCCTCGTAGTCAATCGGATACAGCGGCTTAAAGAAAGCGGCAGGAGCATACGAGTAAACGAATGAGATAAGGCCGAAGGCAAAAACGGCAGCCAGCGGTATAAGGCGATACCACGTAAGGAAACGTGTCTTAGGCATCGGCCTCCTCCTTATCCACTACATCCCCGAACCCATGGCGCGAAAGCCATGCGTCCAGTTGTTCAAAGAGCGAGTTATCGTCTGCCGCATTGTCAATCACAGTTGTAGCGAGATTGCACAGCACAGACTCTTCGGGCTGGCAAGCAGAACGGGCATCGAAATCAGATGGCTCCATGCCACGTTGAATAGCGCGCTCGCGACGAACTGACAAAGGGGCGCTGATGACCAAAATTTCATCAGCCAAGCCAAATGCATCCTCAAAACCAGTCGGAGCAGAAACCTCGACCACCGCAAAAGGATAACGGGGAGATGAAACAGTACAACAAACCGGATCGAGAATCCTAAGCGAAAGCTGTTCAATCAGAATGGGATGCACGATGTCATTGAGCCGTGCGACCGAATCAGGAGAAGCGAAAGCTCGAGAAGCGAGGATGCCGCGGCGAATGCCGCCTTCCTCATCCAAAATGTCCCAACCGAATTCATCCGCAAGTGTATTGACGATATCAGAGCCCGGCACATACAGCGATTTTGCAAGCTCATCCAGATCGATAAGCATAGCGCCACGAGATTCGAAATAGCGGCAGGCAGTCGACTTACCCGAAGCAATATTGCCCAAGACAAATACGGTAAACATCAAGCCCTCCCTAACGCCAATGCGAGTAATTATCGCTCAAATACACTAGATGGACTCAAAATACAGCCAAACAGTAAGAGCACATACGGGGGAGCTAGGTCCCAAAGTACAACGTGTATACAACGCAAAAAGGGGGAGGCCGCGAGGCCTCCCCCTTCTTCAGTTTCGCTGACGGCTCGGTGCCGTCCACCGGTCAGCGGCGCCCTGGCCTCCCACGGGCTGACCCCGCAGTACTCTCGGCGCGATGGGGCTTAGCT
>DBEZDO010000024.1:0-3054 GCA_048187355.1 Collinsella sp. | reverse complement strand
GCCTTCCAGGACAAGCTGCTCAAGCTCTATGACGAGCACCCCGACTTTGTCGAGCCTGCGTTCCGCATGAACGAGGTACGTAGCTTTGTCGAGGGCGGCCTTAATGACCTTTCCGTGAGCCGTACGAGCTTTGACTGGGGCATTCAGGTCCCGTTTGACGAGGGTCACGTGACCTACGTGTGGTTCGACGCGCTGCTCAACTATATGACGGCCGTCGGCTACGGTGTCGACACCGACGAGGCCCGTGCCGAGCTGGCCTATCGCTGGCCCGCGCAGTTCCATGTTGTGGGTAAGGATATCATCCGTTTCCACTGCGTCATTTGGCCGGCTATGCTCATGGCAATCGGCGAGGCCCTGCCCGAGCACGTCTTTGCCCATGGCTTCCTGACCGTGCGCAATGCCGAGACCGGCAAGGCCGAGAAGATGTCCAAGAGCCGCGGTAACGCCATCGCTCCGCAGGATGTTATCGACATGCTGGGCGTCGAGGGCTATCGCTACTACTTTATGACCGACGTGGTGCCCGGCACCGACGGCGCCATCAGCTTCGAGCGCATGGAGCAGGTCTACAACGCCGACCTGGCCAACAGCTGGGGCAACCTTATCTCGCGTTCGCTCAACATGAGCGGCAAGTACTTTGACGGTTGCGCGCCCGCCAAGCCTGCGTCGTTCGATGCGTTCGACAACCCGCTGGCAAAGATCGCCGATGGCCTGGTCGAGCGCTATATGGCCAAGATGGACGTGCTCGATTACGGTGGAGCTAAGGACGAGGTCATGGAGCTCATCCATGCCGCCAACCACTACATCGAGGACTCCGAGCCCTGGGCGCTTGCCAATGACGAGGCCAAGGCTGACGAGCTGGCATTTGTGATTTACAACCTGCTTGAGGCCATCCGCATCGCCGCTCACCTGCTGATGCCGCTCATGCCCCAGACTTCTGCCGAGGCCCTGCGCCGCCTGTCCTGCGAGGACGAGGCCGCGAGCGACGACCTCAAGGGCATTTGCGCTTGGGGCTTGCTTGCCGGTGGTCAGCCCGTCGAGAAGGGCGATCCGCTGTTCCCGCGTCTGGCGTAGAGACCGCGCGAGCGCCATATCGGCAATTTGCTGTTTAGCTGTAAGGGCATGGCCGCCACGGTCCATGCCCTTTTGTTTCAAGACGCCGCCATCATGCTAAGGAGGCAACCATGACAACTTCGCCTTTGGCAAACCCCACGGCCACCAGGGAGCTGCTAGAGGAGTTTGGCCTTGCGACTAAGCATCGCCTGGGCCAAAACTTCCTGATCGACAACCATGTGATCGAACGTATCTGTGAGCTCGCTGAGCTTGCGGGCGATGAGAGCGTGCTCGAGGTCGGCCCGGGTTGCGGCACACTGACGTTGGCCCTGCTGCAGGAGGCGGCGTGCGTTACGTCGATTGAGGCAGATCCCGAGCTTGAGCCGGTGCTTGACGCCCACGCCGCCGACTATGCCAACTTCCGCTTTATCATGGGCGATGCGCTCAAGGTGACGCCGGAGCAGATTGAGCAGGCCGCCGGTAGTGAACCCACGGTGTTTGTCGCGAATCTGCCCTATAACGTGGCGGCGACGATCATCCTTCAGTTCTTCCAGACGATGCCCGCGCTTAAGCGCGCTGTCGTCATGGTGCAAAAGGAGGTTGCAGATCGTATTGGCGTAACGCCGGGCAACAAGACCTATGGCGGCTACACGGCAAAGCTCGGTCTGTATGCGCAGGTGACGGGGCGCTTTGAGGTGCCGCCGCGCTGCTTTATGCCGGCACCGCATGTGGATTCTGCCGTGGTGCGCATCGACCGTGTTGACGGCGTGGTGCCCGAGGGGCTCGATCGCGAGTTTGTGGCCCGCGTGATTGACGCTGCATTTGCTCAGCGTCGCAAGACCATCCGCAATTCCATGAGCGCCAACGGTTTTGCTAAGGACGTGCTCGACGCCGCCTTTGAGGCCTGCGGTATCGCACCTACCACGCGCGCCGAGACGCTCGATGTTGCCGACTTTGTCCGCCTGGCTCAGGAGCTTTCCCATGACGCCTAATGTCGAACGCGTGACGTTTACCAAGAAAAAGAAGACGGTTGCTTGTCCCGTGCCCTTGGCGCCGCTTGCCGATACGCACACGCACCTGCTTTCGTTTTGGGGCAAAGAAGTGCCCGAGACGCTCGTGCGCGCCAAAGCTGCGGGCGTCGACCTGTTGGTGACGATGTTCGACCCCATCGCTGACAAACGCAGCGTGACGGACTATAGCGACTGGCTGGTTCGCGAGATTCTGCCGATGCGGGATATTCCGCAGGTCAAGTATCTCGCTGGCGTTCACCCCTATGGCGCGCCCGACTACACCGATAACATCCATGCCCAGATTGTGACTGCGCTCGATGATCCCCTATGCGTTGGCATTGGCGAGATCGGTCTGGACTACCACATGGATTACGACGACGATATCGCGCCGGCGCCCCACGACGTGCAGATCGACTGTATGGCGCGCCAGCTTGAGCTTGCCGTACGCCGCAATGTTCCGGTGGAGTTGCATCTGCGTCATGAGGACGCGGACGAGGAGCGCACCTCGCATGTGGATGCGTACAACGTGCTGCGCGAGGTGGGTGTGCCCCAGGCCGGTTGCGTACTGCACTGCTTTGGCGAGGACCGAGCCACAATGGAGCGCTTTGTGGATTTGGGTTGTTACATCGCCTATGGCGGCGCGGCTACCTTTAAACGCAACGACGAGGTGCGCGAGGCATTCGCGGCAACACCGCTCGACCGTATTTTGTTCGAGACGGATTGCCCGTACATGGCCCCAGAGCCTATTCGCGGTCTCGAGTGCGAGCCCGCGATGATTTCCATTACGGCAAACGCGCTGGTCAACGACCGTGTCGACCGCACCGGCGATAATGCCGAAGCAATCGCGCGAGCCGCTTGGGAAAATGCCTGCAAACTTTTTCAAAAATAGTTCTTGCGTTCGCGATGGCGCTCCGTTATTCTAATTCCTGCACGCGGGCGTGGCGGAATTGGCAGACGCGTACGGTTCAGGTCCGTATGGGGGCAACCCCATGAA
>DBEZDO010000023.1:0-3751 GCA_048187355.1 Collinsella sp. | reverse complement strand
GTCGCGGTCGCCGAACTTGTTCATGAGGTACTCGAGCTGCATGAGCTCGTCCCAGGTGCCGCCGACGCCCATCAGGAACACGGCGTCGTAGCCCTCGTCGGCGACCTTGTCGGCGAGCGCGGTCATCTTCTTGCCGGTCTCGTAGAGCGCCTTGCCGTCCTCGAGATAGCCCTCCTGGTCGAAATGCATGATCTCGATCTTCTCGGTTTCCTTCATTTGTCTCTCCTTTCTGGGGTTGTCTTCACATCCCCCATGCCAACGGGCATCAAAACCCGCTTACATTCCGTAACACTCGGCCGCTTTGGCCTTAAGCGCATTGACTGACTCTTCGTAGCCCTCTGCCTTGACCTCCATTTGCTTGGAGACGGCATCGAGATACGGGTGCACGTCCCATGACTTCAGACGCTCGGCGATCATTGCCGCAATCGTCTGGAAGAACACAAGATTGGGAATTGCGCTGAGCAGCGGAGCCACCTGAGGCACCGCAACCTCGTGAGCCCTACCCCTGGGATGGGCCGTGAGCAGCACCGTTTTTGTCGTAACGTTCGATAGCGCATCGGCGATATTCGCAAGACGCTCCGACCCCTGCGGATCGTCGACAATAAACACCAGATAGCCCGGAACGATCTGCATCTCGGGACCGTGGACGAACTCCTCGCCTTCGTGATGCATGGCAGGAATCTTGATGGTCTCGCTCAGCTTGAGCGCTGCCTCTTCGGCAACGCCATAGTTGGGGCCGTTGCCGACGACCATGGCGGGCATGTGCTCAGAAAGCTCGAGCATGCGGTCTTGGACATATGCCCCGGCAGTCTTGCACATCACGGCATTGGCATGGATAGCCTCGCGCAGGTCGTCAAGACGCTGGGCAACGCCCTTGGCGTCAATCGTTCCGCGCGCCTGACCGCCGTAAACGCCAAAGAGCACCAGGTACTCAACGAGAACCTCGACGCCCAGAGTCACAAAGTCCACCGACTCGACGCCCACACCGTAGTCAAGAACGATGTCAGCGTGCTCCTTGATGGGTGCCTCGACGTTTGCCGTGAGCGCAACTGCAGCCATATCGTGTGCGCGCATGTAATCGAGCGCCGCGATTGTATTGGTCGAATAACCACTCTGCGAGACGGCGATGTTGAGCGCATGCTGCGGATAGGTGTGTTCAAAATCGACGAAGGCCTCGGGCGTCACAACGGACACTTGCATCTGCAGCGCATCTTGCAGGTAATCGCGGGCGCAATCGGCGGCATGGCGCGACGAACCCGAAGCAACGATGCGCAGCGCGTCAAAAGAACCGGACTGGAAAATATCAACGAGCTGCGCTACCAGCTCAGACGAACGCTCGAGGTTCTCTCCCATACGCACATGGGCGAGTTGAACGTAATCGAGCATCTTCATCGTCTCACCTCGCAACAAATCATTAGTATTTGATACCAATCACGATTACAGGTTACGGCTTTTTGATACCTCTTTGTCGATTAATTTATTCCCTTCGGCGAACGGTCGATTTTGAGCCTTGTAAGGTTGTATATACAGCTGACCCAACGATCAAAACTGGTTAGTTTCCCAGCCGTTATTCACAGAATACCAGCTAGTACGTATAGGTGTAGCCGCCCGTATCGCCACGATTGAAGGACTTTACATACTCGATAGCCTGACCGCTCGCGTCATAGCTCACGCATTCCAAAAGCAAAACAAGATCGCCCTGTTCCAGTCCAAGGAGGCCGGCATCTCGTGCGCCCAGCGCTTCGATATCGAGCTTTTCCTGTGCCATGACTGGCTTTCGGCCCAGCATCTCATAGGTCTCGTACAAACTGAAGACCGACACGTCAATATCTTCGATGGTTGGGAACAGCGGGCAGGGAATCAGCGCCGTCTCAATCGATACGGGGCTACCGTTTATGCAGTTCAGGCGTCGAACGGAATAGAGCAGGTCGTCCTCGGCGATGCCAAACAGGTCGGCGTAATATGGCCCCGCATAACGCTTGGAACGCGCGAGAATACGGACGGACGGCTCGCCGCCCGAAGCACGGACCGATTCACGGAAACCGACCGTGCGTTCAAAAAAAGCAGGTACTTTCTGCGCCACAAAGGCACCTTTTCCCCGAACACGGCGAATCTGCCCGCGCCGAACCAGCTCATCGACAGCGCTTCGGATGGTCAAGCGTGTCGTACCAAATTCCTCGGCAAGGTCTTTTTCGGACGGAATCATGGAACCCGTGGGATATATACCGCGCTCGATACGTTCCTCGATGCGGCGTCGAATGCGCATATAAACCGGGGTGGCATCTACTGTTTCAGCCATTGTTCACCTGCCACGCTCCTCATGCCGTTCTCTTCGCCGTTATCGGCAAAGCGGAACTTTGTGGGCAAAATCACCGATTTGCAATGCTCCACAAAACGCATGTCCTTATCAAATTCGATCGAGCTCTCATAGAACACCGGCGTTCCCTCTTCTTGCTGGAGCAGCTCGGCCTCTTCGGCGTTCAAACGCGAGATGGAGATATGTTCACGTCCATGCTCAACACGCACGCCACCTTCTTTGAGCAAGACATCGTAAAGGCTCTCACACTCAAAATCGTGCTCGGGAAGCGCGGGGCACAGGGACAGGTTAACGTGAGCGGTCTCGATTGACGCCGGCTCGCCCTCTATAAGTCGAATGCGCTGCATGCGGAGTAAAGGAGCGCCCACAGCCACCCCAAGCTTGTCGGCAAGCGCCTCATCCGCCTCGATGGTCCCGGTGGAAACCAGACGAGAAGAGGGGTGCAGGCCGGCAGTCCGCACAGCATCGGAAAAGTTATACGTTTCCTGGAAGATATTCAGCGGCTTGGGAGGACACACATACGTACCCGATCCGCGACGGCTCTCGAGCGTTCCACACGAGATGAGCCGCGTGATACCGGCGCGCAACGCCGTACGCGAAACGCCAATCTCTTCGCACAGCACGCGCTCAGCCGGCAGGCGATCGCCGCCGGCAAGCTGGTGGTGCTGGATATACCAAAGAATTCCCTCAACAGCACGATCTTTGGGGGGAATTGCATAAGATTCGCCTGCCATTGCACAGACTCCTCATTCAGAAACGTATGCCGCCAAAATTAGACCAGCCCTCCCATGGCATCAAATTCGGCCTTGATCTTCTCGGCGACATTCCGATACGACTTATATAGACTTGAATCGCGTTTGACTTCGTCGGTCATAACGGGAATCTCTAATTTGGAAACCTCGTCTTTTCCCGTCTGAACCGCCACAACAACGCCCATACCAAGACACATATTACGCTTGGCGGCATTCATTTTTGCCGCCTTAGCGGGATTTGCCAGGATACGCTGGGCAAATTCCTGTTTTGAGACCACTTCCTCGGCCTCCGGATCGCCCGCCTCGGCTACTTCGCACTGCAACACGTCCGCATAGTCAAAAATCTTCGGCTCGCCGCCGCGCTGATGCACGGCCCACTTGCGGCGCGTGGCATCCTGGTAGATAGCCGGCAAAAACGTAAACCGCGGCGGGTCCAAAATCGTATCCGTGATGGTAAACACATCGGGATCAAAGGCATCCTGCGGGTTTTTCTTCTTGAACAGCCCCATATCAGCCTCCCGTACTAGCATTAAACAACTCATGCTGAATATAGCACCAATTTCAAGCCACTGCTTTATCGCATCGGTGCGCGGCGTCTATGGCTCGCCCAGCGGAAGAGTTAACGGACGAGGGCCGGGGTGTCTGCCTTGTTTTGAGAAGTGGGCTTCGCGAACTTCTCAAA
>DBEZDO010000022.1:0-1912 GCA_048187355.1 Collinsella sp. | reverse complement strand
GCACCAGGCCCAGGCCCACCAGGGCGTTCTCGGGTGTAGTGGCCATCTCGACGCGCTTGTACTCGCAGGTCACAGGCGCCTGCACGTCCAGCGGATTGGGCGCCAGCGCGGACGGGTCCTCGCCGGCGGCAACGGCGGCGTCCATGCGGCGGCTCGCGGCACTCGACTGCGACAGATAACGCTCGTCCAAAAAGGCCAGCGCGCGGTCCACGTCCAGGTCGCCGTAGAGCGTGATGTAGGAGTTGGAAGGATTGTAGTGGCGCGCGTGCGTGTCCAGGAACTGCTCGTAGGTGAGCGCGGGAATCGCGCGCGGGTCGCCGCCGCTCTCGTGCGCATAGGCGGTGTCGGGATAGAGCGCGGCGTTGACGGCGTCGTCCAGCACGCTCATGGGGTCGGACAGCGCGCCCTTCATCTCGTTGAACACCACGCCGTTATAGCGCAGCGTGCCCTCGTGCAGGCTCGCGGAGCTGTCGCCGCCCTCGCCCTCGGCGCCCTCCGGCAGGTCCAGCTCGTAGTGCCAGCCCTCCTGCTCAAAAATGGTGGGCTTGGTCTAGATGGCCGGGTTGAACACCGCGTCCAGGTACACGTCCATCAGGTTGTACAGGTCCTGCTCGTTGGTGGTGGCAACGGGGTAGATGGTTTTGTCGGGGTAGGTCATGGCGTTGAGGAACGTCTGCATGGAGCTCTTGATCAGGTCGACAAACGGCTCCTTGACGGGGAACTTGGCCGATCCGCACAGCACCGAGTGCTCAAGAATATGGAACACGCCGGTGGAGTCGGCCGGCGGCGTCTTAAAGCCAATGGCAAAGGCCTTGTTTTCGTCGTCGCACGCCAGGTACAGCAGGCGAGCGCCCGAGGCAGTGTGGCGCAGCACGTAGGCGTCCGAGTCGAGCTCGGGCACGGTCTCGCAGCGCTCGACGGCAAAACCGTGGCAGGTGGTGCCGGGCACCAGCAGCGCGGCAGCAGCGGCGCGCGGGTCGGTTGAGGTGATGGGCATATGCAGTCTCCTTTGACGCCCCAGCGGGGGCGAATCGAGTCGAATCCTCGAGAGTATACCCATATGGAGCCGCGGCTCTGCGGCGAACTGAAGACGATGTGGGCGGACTAGCCTAGCTAGGTTGATAACGAATGCCGCGGGTAGCCGCTGCACCCCGCTAAAGTGAAATAACACCCCGTTTACCGAATCATTTAGGAAATATATGGACTCCTAAAAAGTTCTAATACAATATAAGTCATCTATCTATAAACTGCTGATTCCTTGCAAAGGTATAGTTGATATGGTTGAAGCAAATAGCGTTGTCCCCCTGTACAAACAGATTGTCCGTGCGCTTTCTGATTCGATCGCCAACGGCACGTACCGCCCGGGAGATAAGCTTCCGACCGAGGCGGAGCTTATCGAGCAATTTGGCGTGAGCCGAATAACGGTTCGCTCCGCAATTAAAGAAATGGAAGATGCTGGGCTTGTTGAGAGGGCCCGCGGCAAGGGCACGTTCGTTTCGTCGGACACACAGATGTATGCCGCGGACGACCGTGAGAGCTTTACCCATTCGTGCCAGCTTGCGGGCAAGCAGGCGTCTACCAGGGTTCTCGCAATGGGCTGGGACTTCCCAAGCCTGCGAGACGCGAAGTTCCTGGGCGTAGACGATACCCAAAAGGTATTGCGTAGTCGTCGTCTGCGCCTTGTGGATGACAAGCCCACGATGCTGGAAACCAATAGCTATTCCGCTGCGCTTTCTTTTTTGGAGCATGAGTCCCTCGAGGATTCGCTGATGGCGGTACTCGATCGCCAGGGAATCAAGATGGGTCCCAACACGCGTACGCTGGAGGTCTGCTATGCGAGCGAGCTCGAGGCGGCATACCTTAACGTGGAGCTGGACTCTCCGCTGCTTCTGTTTGTCGATAGACGTTATGC
>DBEZDO010000021.1:0-2645 GCA_048187355.1 Collinsella sp. | reverse complement strand
CATTGGAAGCTTCGCCTACCCCAGCGAGCGGTTGAGGGAGCCGAGCTCGTCGTTGCCCATGGTGCGCCACATTTGGAAGATGCAACCGCGTGCCAGGAAAAAGAAGCCGTTGTCGACCAGTTGAACAGCGGCATCTGCCAGCTGATTCGTCACGGCGGACACTGGCGGCAGCTCGAGTCCAGCCTTGCGGATAGTCTCGACCGCTTCCTCGAACGTCGGAGGCTCGCTGACGCCCATCTCGTTCATAAGGCCCTGCATTTCTTCCAGCGCGCTGCTGCCCGACTCCTCGCCACGTGGCACCAGACGGTAACAAGCCAGCGCCAGGTCGAGCTGATCGCAATTCCAATAGGCAAACGCCAAGCGATAGAACAGGTAGCCGATTGCAGAGCGATCGCTGGCAATACGTAGGCCGTGGCGCGCCACCTCGATAATCTCGTCAAAGCGCTCCAGACGCGCAAGAACGTTGATGAGCGCAAAGTGCGATTGCATGGACGAGCGCGCCAGATCGTAAAGATGGCGCACCTCGGGCAGCGCTCGTTCAAAGTCCTCTTGCTCGGCATAAAAGCTGCAGATCTCGTGCTGGGCAAAGTACAGCGCATCGGGCGCACGAAGGATTCGCACCGAGCGGTCTTCTTCCAACACCGGTAGCACCATGCGCACCAGCTGGTTATCGCAAAACTGCGTTTGAACCGGACCTGTCGCCAAAAGCTCGGCGACAGTGCACTTAGCCTCCAACTCCTCGACAAGACGGGAAAAGCCTTCAAAAGCACCTGTACGGTCTACTTTTGCCTGCTCGCGCAATTCAACAACACGGGCCACGTATGAGTCATCGTCCTCTTCCATGACCTCCAACTCGTCAGCCGTATCGGCAAGCAGCAGATCGCGCAGCGCCGGCGGCAGCGTGCGATGGTCATCACGCGGACGAGCATGAACCTCCGCAGGCTCAATCGTCTCCGGAGCGGTTGACTCATACGCCTCAAGCACACGCTTGCACGGCATATCGTCCATGTCCATGCTCTCAAGATCCTTGGCGACAGGCACGCAATCGGCCAGATAGGCCGCGCGCCCAAAGAAATACGTTGCAACAACGCGCTCGCCCTGCTCACTGTCGGGAGCAGCAATCTGCACATAGCAGCGCGTGATGCAGGTGCCCGCGGCAAAACACGCTGCCGCAAGCGTGAGTGCCACGCGCGCATCGTGCTCCGCGGCCCAGATCGCGCGCGTGTCCTCGTCCAGCTCGCGCCAGGCGTCATCCTGAGCGTCGTATTCACGTTGCAGCATGGCATCAACGACAGACTGCCCAAACCGAACGAGCATAATCCCCTCGGCAACGTTTGCCCGATAGGTATAGTCGAGCCGCGTGACCACGTTGAGCGCCTCAACGATTCGCGCAAAACGGGTGCGCACGTCCCACTCGCCGCCCGGCTGGCACGAAACCGTTCCCGGCTTGGCCCACGGGTTATCGCTCGAAGCCGTATCGAGCAGTCGGGGAACATCGTTGGTCGTCTTGGCGATATGCCACGCATCAAAGAGCGCGCAGCCCTCAAGGCTCGGCGAGGATGCCGCAGGGGCCAATCCGGCCCCGATGCGCTCAAGGATGCCGGAGAGGCGGTTGAGACGGCACTCGATGGCAAGCAGCATGTCAATCTCGTCCTGGTCCAACAGGCTACGATCAAAATTGAGATAGAAAATCTTTGAGCGATCAATGCGAGCCAGGCTCATCTCGGACTTAGCAGCGATGGTGCGCAGGCGGGGCAAGTCAATTTCGCTCATAAGGGCGGCGGCATAGCGCTCGATACCGCTCGGATTCTCGGCATGGTCAACGCGGTAAAGCAGCGTCTCGATAGCATCGGGGAGCGGTGCCGTGTTAAAGCCCAAAAACACCTCGACCGGCTCGGGCAACTTTACGAGCTTGATCTTGTCGACAACGTTTTGCATGTCCGCATCGAGACCGTCGGCGTCCGCCGTGTTCGCAACAGCGCTTTCGGAGTTGGCAAATATCACGTAGCGCAGGAACATCGATGCCATGAACTCGCCGTAAGGAAGGGAGCGGGCCGAATTCCATGTATCGTGATCGGACTGCTCGCGCATGGGGCCTTCGGGAGAGCCGACGGTTCGCGCGCACGTACGCATTGCACCGCTGGCTTCCCTTACCATAATCTCACCAATACTGGAATCCGACTCGTCAAGGACCAGTTCCATGTCGGGATCGTTGGGCAGCGGAGCCTCGCTAACGGGGCGGTCCACCTTGTACACCTCACCCGAAACGCTTACGTAGCCCAAAAGCGACACATGACTTTTGCCAACGAATTCGACGACATAACAAGATTCAAGCTGATCCTCGCCAAAGAGTTTCCAGACCACGCCATATGAGCGTCCCGCAGGCTGCTCGGGCATCGCCGGAAAGCGCTTCTTGGGATCGAGAAACCTGAGCTTGTATGTCGGACGCTCTGCCACGAAGTATCACCCTGATCGGTCGTTGAGAGAAGAAGTGGTCGCGGATGGGCCGCGACACCTACTCGGAATCTTACACGAGTCGACAGGAAATCGTCCGCTTCACGCCCGCGCCTCGACCGAGGGTCGAATCCGTGCCGAGCCGGCCTAAAAGAAAAGCCCCCGTTGCCGGAGGCTTCAAGTTCAATTGG
>DBEZDO010000020.1:0-4652 GCA_048187355.1 Collinsella sp. | reverse complement strand
GGCCCGAAAGAAAGGTAGGAGGCCATGACGAAAGGTCTGCACGTGCCTTCCGAGATCGGCAAGCTCAGGAAGGTCTGCCTGCACCGTCCCGGCGACGAGCTCCTCAACCTGCCGCCCGACGAGCTCGAGCGACTCCTGTTCGACGACGTCCCGTTCCTGGAGGTCGCGCAGCAGGAGCACGACACCTTCGCCCAGATCCTGAGGGACCAGGGCGTGGAGGTCCTCTACCTCGAGAACCTCGTCGCCGAGGTGTTCGACCAGGTCCCCGGCGCCCGCGCCGAGTTCACCGACCAGTACATCGCCGAGGCCGGCATCCGCGGCCAGCACATGCCGCAGATCGTCCGCGAGAAGCTGGACTCCATCGAGGACAACCTCGAGTTCGTCAAGAAGACCATGGCCGGCATGACCAAGTCCGAGATCGACATGCCCCTCACGGCCTCCACGACCCTCGACTCCCTGGTCAACTCCGAGTCCGAGTCCGACCTGATCATCGACCCGATGCCCAACCTCTACTTCACCCGCGACCCGTTCGCGGTCGTCGGCGAGGGCGTCAACCTCAACCGCATGTACTCGGTCACCCGCAACCGCGAGACCCTGTACGGCAAGTACGTCTTCAAGTACCACCCCGACTACAAGGACGTCTCGCTGTACTTCCGCCGCGACTGCCAGTTCCACACCGAGGGCGGCGACGTGCTGAACATCAACGAGAAGACCCTCGCCGTCGGCATCTCCCAGCGCACCCAGGCCGCCGCGATCGACGTCATGGCCCAGAACATCTTCTGGAACTCCGACTCCAAGGTCGAGCGCATCCTGGCCTTCGACATCCCGGTCTCGCGCGCCTTCATGCACCTCGACACGGTCTTCACCCAGATCGACGTCGATAAGTTCACGATCCACCCCGCCATCATGGGCACCCTGCGCGTCTACGAGCTGACCGCCGGCAAGAACCCGGGCGACGTGAACATCCGCCTGATCGAGGACACCCTCGAGCACGTCCTGGAGGACGCCACCGGCGTCGACCAGGTCAAGCTGATCCCCTGCGGCGGCGGCGACCCGATCGCGGCCTCCCGCGAGCAGTGGAACGACGGCTCCAACACCCTGTGCGTCGAGCCCGGCAAGATCTGCGTCTACGCCCGCAACACCGTCACCAACGACGTGCTGTACAAGGAGGGCCTGGACCTTCTCGTCGTGCCCTCCGCCGAGCTCTCCCGCGGCCGCGGCGGCCCGCGCTGCATGAGCATGCCCTTCTGGCGCGAGGACCTCTAAGTCTTTCCGTTTCCGGTGCGGTCCCCCTACAACCGCACCGGCTTCGCCCGTTAAACGGGCAACACTGATACTTACGTAATTCATTTCTTCGAAAGGAATCGAACCATGGGTGTTAACCTCTCCGGCCGTAGCTTCCTCAAGCTTCTCGACCTCACCACCGAGGAGATCGAGTACCTGCTCAAGCTCTCCAAGAACTTCAAGGATATGAAGCGCGCTGGCGTTCCGCATCGCTATCTCGAGGGCAAGAACATCGTTCTGCTCTTCCAGAAGACCTCCACTCGTACCCGCTGCGCCTTCGAGGTCGGCGGCATGGACCTGGGCATGGGCGTGACCTACCTCGATCCGGGTTCGTCGCAGATGGGCAAGAAGGAGTCCATCGAGGACACTGCCCGCGTTCTCGGCCGCATGTATGACGGCATCGAGTTCCGTGGCTTTGCCCAGGACGACGTCGAGGAGCTCGCTGCTAAGTCCGGCGTGCCCGTGTGGAACGGCCTGACCACTGAGTGGCATCCCACCCAGATGCTCGCCGATATCCTGACCGTCCAGGAGAACTTCAACTACGACATCAAGGGCAAGACCCTCGTCTTCATGGGCGACTGCAAGAACAACGTCGCTCGCTCCCTCATGGTCGTCTGCTCCAAGCTCGGCATGAACTTCGTGGCCTGCGGCCCCGAGGAGTGCATGCCCGCCGACGACGTCATCGAGGCCTGCAAGCCCATCGCCGAGGCCAACGGTTGCACCATCAAGCTGACCACCGACGTCAAGGACGGCGTCACCGGTGCCGACGTTATCTACACCGACGTGTGGGTCTCCATGGGCGAGCCCGACGAGGTCTGGGCCGAGCGCATCGCTCAGCTCACCCCGTATCGTGTCACCTCCGAGGTCATGGCTATGGCCAACCCGGGTGCCATCTTCCTGCACTGCCTGCCCAGCTTCCACGACACCAACACCACCATTGGCGCCGAGAAGTGCGAGCAGTTCGGCATCACCGAGCAGGAGGTCACCGACGAGGTCTTCGAGAGCCCCGCTTCCAAGGTCTTCGACGAGGCCGAGAACCGCATGCACACCATCAAGGCTGTCATGTACGCCACGCTCAAGTAAGAGCATCTAGCATCTCGCTCGGGGTGTATTGCTGCACACCCCGAGCAGTTTTATCTGGTAATAATCTCGCATCAAGCGGCAGGCACGGCACGGAAGAGCCGCTTCTGGCGAGATCAGTAAATGATTTATGAAGGGGGGATGAGAACTATGACTGAGACCGCTAAGAAAAAGCGCGGTATGCCTTCATCGTTCACCATTCTTCTTGCTCTGCTGGCAATTGTCGCAGTGATTACCGTTATCGTCTCCGGCACGTCCGGCGGCGCGGTTACTGCCGCCCGTCTGAGCGATTTCTGCACCGCCCCGATTAAGGGCTTCGCTGACGCTCTGCCCGTCTGCCTCTTCGTTATGATCCTGGGCGGCTTCCTCGGTATGATGACCGAGACCGGCGCCCTGGACAACGGCATCGCCGTTCTGGTGCAGAAGCTTAAGGGCAACGAGATTATGCTCATTCCCGTGCTGATGCTCATCTTCTCCCTCGGTGGTACCACCTATGGTATGTGCGAGGAGACCGTTCCCTTCTACGCCCTGCTCGCCGCTACCATGATGGCTGCTGGCTTCGACCCCATGGTCGGTGCCGCTACCGTCCTGCTCGGCGCTGGCTGCGGCTGCCTGGGCTCCACGGTTAACCCGTTCGCCGTCGGCGCTGCCGTCGACGCTCTGACCGGCGTTGGCATTGAGGTCAACCAGTCCATCATCATCGGCCTCGGTGCCGTCCTGTGGATTGTCACTACCGCTATGTCCATCTTCTTCGTGATGAACTATGCCAAGAAGGTCAAGGCTGACAAGGGTTCCACCATCCTGTCGATGCAGGAGCTCAAGGACGCCGAAGAGGCTCACGGCAAGGCTGCTTCCGAGGTCCACAAGGAGGTCAAGCTCACCGGTCGTCAGAAGGGTGTTCTGATCGCCTTCGCCTTCACCTTCGTCGTCATGATCGTCGGCTTCATTCCGCTGGCCGACCTCAACGAGGGCGTCGCCAACTTCTTCGACGCTGGCGCTGTCTACGACGCCGACGGTAACGCCGTCGTCCAGGGCTGGTCTGCCCTGATCACCGGCCTGCCCATTGGCCAGTGGTACTTCGACGAGGCTTCCACCTGGTTCTTCCTCATGGCCGTCCTGATCGGTATCATCGGTGGCCTGTCCGAGAAGCAGATCGTTAACACCTTCATCACCGGCGCTGCCGACATGATGTCCGTTGTTCTCGTCATCGCCCTCGCCCGTGGTATCTCCGTCCTCATGGCTAACACCGGCCTCGATGTCTTCGTCCTCGACGCTGCCGCCAATGCCCTGGCTGGCCTGTCCGGCGTGATCTTCGCTCCCATGAGCTTCCTGGTCTACTTCGGCCTGTCCTTCCTGATCCCCTCGACCTCCGGTATGGCCACCGTCTCCATGCCCATCATGGGACCGCTGGCTGTTAAGCTCGGCTTCTCGCCTGAGGTCATGGTCATGATCTTCTCCGCCGCCATCGGTGTCGTGAACCTATTCACCCCGACCTCCGGCGCCATCATGGGCGGTCTCGCCCTGGCCAAGATCGAGTGGACGACCTGGCTCAAGTTTGCCCTTAAGCTCATCGTCGCGCTCTCCGTCGTCTGCGCCATCATCCTGACCGTCGCCTGCGTGTTGATCTAAGTACCCAACGGGTACCCCACGGAAACCTTGACGATCCTGTAGAGGATCACCTGGTCATCGTCTGTCCGGCGGGGTAAACCCACCGGTAGACTCCTACCTTTAGCCCCCTTCCGTTCCGTGCGCGGGAGGGGGCGCTCTTGTGTTCCGGCGTTTTACCAAACGCCGGAACCACTCGACGTTGCAAGCCCGCCAGAGCGGCAATCTGTTCAATCGTCGGGCATGGCCAAAAGGCCTATGCCCTCCTCTTTCCCGTCACCTTGCTCGCTCTGGCGGGCTTTCGCTGACTTTTGCTCCACCTGCGGCGCTGCCATTGTTGGTGTTATGGGGCGGTGCAATGGGGTCAGGTTAGTTTGCACCAAATATGTCCGACAAGAGGTTTGACGGATGTTTGGGTTGATTTCCGATCTCAGCCGAACACATAGAGCGGATAGGCCGTTCCCGCAGTTAGCCGAACGCCCCCGAGGCCCTATTCAGGCCACGGGGGCGTCGATTTCCCAGTTGAAGGAACGGTGGAGATTTGTTTCGATGGGTCCGGTGGCCATGCTCCGCCCGCCGCCCGGCACCTCTTCCCAGACTCAGCCGGACGGTCGGTCCGTCTATTCCGTTTTCGCCCTTAGGCTAGGCCAGCGGGGCATCGCCCCTCTCTGCGCGCGCCCTCT
>DBEZDO010000019.1:0-39833 GCA_048187355.1 Collinsella sp. | reverse complement strand
GCTGGAGAAGGCGGCCAGGAAGATGATCGAATCAAGCCTGGAACTTGCCGACAGCGTGGAGGCGGCCTAGGATATCAACTGATTCCGGATATCGGACACAGGGGCCGCAAGGGCCCTTACACCAACTTTCTCGACACTACCTTAAACCAAAGATTGTCCCTTTTGACTAGTCGTTTAAGAACGTCCTCAATGACTAAGTTGCAGGTGGTTGCGGTTGTGTTACACTAACGCTGCGTATATGACGCAAATATCTCGATACAGATCAATGATGTCCGTCGGTATTTGACGGAGCTAGACTGTTTAGCCGCCCTGAAGGTTTATGCAGGGAGCATGTGATCACAGGGCTTGAAAAGAAAGTTGAGCAAACACTGTGTCTGATCAACAGCAAGAAAACGAAATAACGACGACGCAAGCCGCTCCCGCTGCACCGGTTGCGTTGGACCAGGTCGCGGCGCCCGCGCAAGCCTCGGCTCCTGAGACGCCTAAGGCTGCTTCGACGCCTACGCCTTCAGCGGCTGAGAAGGCCGTGCCTGTAACTGGTGAGGAGGCTGCTCCGGCAAAGCCCAAGCGTACGCGCCGCACGGCCAAGTCTGCTGCTGACGGCGAGGGGGTCACCAAGCCCAAGCGCCGTACCACGCGCACGACGCGCGTCAAGCGCACCGTTGCAGCTGACTCCTCGGAGCCGATTTCCGATGAGGTCGCGCAGGCGCGTGCGTTGGCGCAGATTAGCGAGGTTCAGGTGGTGCGCGCCCGCCGTCGTGCTGCCGAGCGCGAGGCCGCGGCTCTGACCGAGCTTGCAGCTCCGTCTGTGCCCGAGACACCTGCCGCCGACCAGCCGACCGAGAAGCCGGCACCGCGCACACGCCGTCGCACGGCTGCTAAGGCCGAGCAGGTTGCCGATCAGGTAACCCTCGAGCTCACCGAGGCTTCGGTTCGTTCCGCGGCAGGGGAGGGCGCATCGCCTGCTGAGTCCGCTGCGCCTGTCGAGGCCAGCGAAGTTCCCGTTGTCGATCCGGCTTTGCGCCCGCACCGTCGCGGTCGCAAGCCCAAGGCCTTCGTCGAGGCAGAGAAGGCCGCAGCCGCAGCTGCAGCCGCTCGGGATGCTGCGGCGACCGCCGAGTCTGCAACCGCTGCCGATGCACCCGTCCAGGATGCTACGACTTCCGAGGCCGCTCCCGCCGATGTCGAGCCCGCCGACGTCCGTCCTGGTCGCAGCCATCGTACTGCTGCTAAGCGCACGTCCAAGGCCAAGACTGCCAAGAAGGGTGCGTCCGAGGATTCCGCCGAGACGACCGCCGATGCATCGACTGATGCCGCCGAGCCCCAAGACGTCGAACAGTCTGCGTCCGAGAAGCCCAAGCGCGGTCGTAAGAAGTCCGCTAAGGCCAAGGCGTCCGAGCAGCAGGCCGAGGCCGAGCTGCAGGGCGATTCCAAGGCCGAGGCCAGCGATGATACTGCGGCTAACGCCGATGCCGCCGCAACCGATGGCGCCGCGCCCGCCGAGGCCGAAGACGGCGCTCGCCCCAACCGTCGCCAGCACAAGCGCAACGACGAGCGCAACGAGCGCAAGGACGAGCGCAACAACGACCGCCGCAACCGCCAGCGCGATCGCAAGCAGCGCAACAAGGAGCGTAATGCCGCTCCCACCGAGCCCACGCTTTCGCGCGAGGAGCTCGCGGCCATGAAGGTCGCCGAGCTGCGCGAGAAGGCCAAGGAGTTCGAGATTGAGACGACCGGCAAGAAGAAAGCCGAGCTCGTCGAGGAGATCTACGTCACCGCCGCGAAGGCCGAGGGCTTCCGCGACATCAAGGGCATCCTGCAGATTCGTCCGGACAGCTCCGGTATCATCCATACCCATGGCTACATGAAGTCCAACGACGACGCCTTCGTGCCCGCCTACCTCATCCGCTCCGCGCGTCTGCGCACGGGCGACGTCATCGAGGGCTCGCTTCGTCCTTCGCGCGGCGGCGACAAGCGCGCCGGCCTCGCCAAAATCACGACCGTCAACGGTCTAGACCCCGAGCAGATTCGCAACCGCCCCAAGTTCGGTGACCTCACCCCGGTCTATCCCAACGAGCCGCTGCGCATGGAGCATGGCAAGGACTCCATTACCGGTCGCGCCATCGACATCGTGTCGCCGATCGGCAAGGGTCAGCGTGGCTTGATCGTGTCCCCGCCCAAGGCCGGCAAGACCACAATCCTCAAGAAGATCTGCCAGTCTATCTCGATTAACAACCCCGAGGTGCACCTCATCTGCCTGCTCGTCGACGAGCGCCCCGAAGAGGTCACCGATATGCAGCGTTCCATCAAGGGCGAGGTTGTGGCGTCGACCTTCGATATGCCCGCCGACAACCACACTCGTGTGGCAGAGCTCGTCATCGAGCGCGCCAAGCGCATCGTGGAGCTGGGCGGCGATGTCGTGGTGGTGCTCGACTCCATCACGCGTCTTGCCCGCGCCTACAACTTGGCGGCGCCCGCCTCAGGCCGCATCCTTTCGGGCGGCGTCGATTCGGCGGCACTGTATCCGCCCAAGCGCTTCCTGGGCGCAGCCCGCAATATCGAGAACGGTGGCTCGCTCACCATCCTGGCCTCTGCCCTCATCGACACCGGCTCCAAGATGGACGAGGTCATCTTTGAGGAGTTCAAGGGCACCGGCAACATGGAGCTCAAGCTCGACCGCGACCTGGCCGACCGCCGCATCTTCCCGGCTATCGACCCCGTTGCCTCCGGTACGCGTAACGAGGACCTGTTGGTTGACGAGCAGATGCGTCCGTTTGTCTTTGGCCTGCGTCGCATTCTTGCCGGCATGAACAACACCGAGCGCGCAGCTGCGTCGTTTATCAAGGGTCTTAAGGGCACCAACACCAACCAGGAGTTCCTGGTGCGTTCGGCCAAAAAGCACAGCGACTACGAGCAGACGTTCTAGGTTGTCATCCACACGCAGCGATAGTCATCAATGCAATAAAGGGTCGGGGCTTTGAGCCTCGGCCCTTTTCTATATCGCCGCTCCGCGCTTATTTTTGACCATAAGACTGGCAAGCAGCAGGTTTCCCGTTTCAATCCGACATCGTCGCTTGCAATCGACAGGGCGGTTTCGCATAATAGCTTTTAAGCTTCGCGACGGATAACGCAGATGAAACGAACCATATACCGTTGCTTTGGGGCATAGCCCCGCTTCATCTTCTCTCGCGCAGCCAACTGAATGATGCGATTTGGGTGCTGGAAGATGGGGAGAGCTCATGGCTTCTTCTGATGCAACACAACGAGCAGTCCTTGCCGGACTTTCGTGCGGGATCGGCCTTGCCGCTCCCGTGGTTATGTATGCCGCGACGCTGCCGTTTTCGTCTGTGAACGAGACGGTCGTGGCGGGTGCGGTTCCCTTCGCCGTGGGCGCGGTGGCGGGCGTGGGCATCTATGCCGCCTCGCTGGGTATCTCCGAGTATCGTGCGCAGCGTGAAGAGCGTCTGTTCCAGCCCGATGCCATGGGCGGTGCCGCCAATCTCAATCAGCATCAAAGCGAGTTCAAGACCGCCTCGATTTCAGCTCAGCAGCAGGATGCGACTCCTTACGCTGCGGCTTCTGATTCTCAGGCTCAGGCGGAGCAGTCTACCTCGGCATTCCTTTCCGGCCTGACTGGTGCGTTCCAGCGCCGTCATGCCGATGATGGTGTCCCTACCATCGCTCGAGCCGCAGATGCTATGGACGAGGACGAGGCTTGGTCCATGATCGACAGTATGCTTGACGACGATTCGCCGGTGAGCTGCGACCCTGCACACTCGCGCGACGTCTATCAAGTCGCCATCGACGAGCTCACCAACGGCGGGCAGACCGGCTCCTTCAATCGCGACGACATCGCCGCCGCGGCACGCGCCGTGTCTGGCTCCCAGGCCGCCCCTGCGGGCAGCACGGCGGCTTTCGTGGCACTCGTCGCCAACGCGGCAGCCAATAACGCCTACAGCGCTACCTCGGCGGACGCGAACGCTTCTGCCGACAATTCGTACGTTGATGAAGCCATGACTGCGGACGAGGAGGCCGTTGCCGCCCGCCGTGCCGCCGAAAGCTCGCTGTGGGGCGCTCCTGCCCAGCAGCAGGCGGCTGAGGCTGCGCCGTACAATGTAAACCTCGCCAGCATGCCTATCATCTCCGGTGCCGCGGATATCGATTTCGATGACCTCGATGAGCCTGCAGCCATCACCGCATCGATTGATGCCCAAGATCGCATCGACACCGGCGACCTTCCGGATGCCTCACTCGAGGTTGATGTCCCCATGGCCGATTACTCGGGCCACGAGGACATGTGGGCCGCCGCCACCGCGATTCTGGATGAGATTGACGAGCCTGCTCCTGTTGCAGCCCCCGCTCCCGTCGCTGCCCCTCAGCCTGCTGCCCCCGCCTATGTCGGCCGTCACAGCGCTGTGTTCCCCGAGGATACTGCCCGTATCTCGCGCGAGAGCATCGAGCGGGCCGAGGCTATTGCCGCCGGCATTATGGAAAACCGTCGTCACGAGCGCGTCAATCAGATCCTCGAGGAGGAGATCGAGCGCCTGCAGTCCTCTACCGCCAAGCGTACGGGCCGTGCCTACCTGAGCGTTATCGAGGGCGGTACCGCCAGCTTCGCGCCGCTCCGCGCGGAGGCATAACTTCTGCATGGTTAAGATCAATCGAAAATGGGCGGTCGTGACCTGCCTGATGGCGCTCTTGATCTGGGGCAATTCGCTGGTTCCCGGCTCGGGGTCGGGCTCGCTGAGCCTAACGGTCATGGAAGCTATCCGCGGTTTCCTGCACGGCGTGGGACTTCCATATGAATGGGTGACCAACTTTGTTGTTCGCAAGTGCGCGCATTTTACCGAGTATATGGTGCTCGGCATCTTGGCAACGCACGCCTTTGATTTTGAGGGCCGGCGCACCTTTGACGTGCTGCTGCCCACGGCGGTGTTCCTGCTGCTGATTCCTTCGATCGACGAGACGATTCAGCTCTTTGTGCCGGGACGCGCCGGCATGATCACCGATGTGATGATCGACTGCTGTGGAGCGGCAACGGGCGTTGTGCTCCGATATCTACTACGATCGCTCATATGTGCCAAAAAGGCCGCCTAGGACGTATGCTTGGTGCTAGGCGGCCTTTTTTATTAGAGGGCTTATATAGGGCGTGGTGGCGTCGTTCCGTAGGTTGGATTTGCCGGGCGCGCCACGCCCTGTGGGTGCGTCTGTTACTGAAGCGCCTGCGCGCCCAGGGCCAGGCAGCCCATGATGCCCTGCTTGCCCTCAAGGCTGTTGTTGACAATATAGGTATCGATGTCGTTGACCTCGGGCGTGACGATATAACCGTTGAGCATCTCGGCGCACTTCTTGCGCGCGAGCGGCACGATGGGGGTGTGGTCGGCCACGCCGCCACCGATGATGATCTTTTGCGGCGCGTAGCACAGCGTGTAGGTCATGAGCGCCTGTGCCAGATAGCCTGCGAGCAGGTCCATGGCCTCCGGGTCATCGGCCATGTCTCCGGCGCTCTTGCCATCCCAGCGCTTTTTAACGCCGGGGCCGGCGATGAGACCCTCGAGGCAATTGTCGTGGAAGGGGCAGGCGCTGTGCTCGCCAATGGTGTCGCGCGGGTCGCGCGTGACCAGGATGTGGCCGGCCTCGGGATGCATCATGCCGTGTACGAGCTTGCCGCCCGAGAGCACGCCGGCGCCCACGCCGGTGCCGATGGTCAGATACACAACGTCAGTGAGGCCCTGGGCGCAACCAAAGGTGACCTCGCCCAGGCAGGCGACGTTGACGTCGGTGTCGTAGCCGCAGGGGATATTGAGCTCGTTTTGGATGGTGCCCAGCAGGTCGAAGTAGCGCCATGCCGTTTTGGGCGTCTCCAGGATCTTGCCGTATTGGGGCGAGGCAGGGTTGACTGCGGTGGGTCCAAAGGCGCCGATGCCCAGCGCGGCGATGCCCTTGTTCGCAAACCATGCATTGACGGCCTCAACGGTCTCCTGCGGGGTCGTGGTCGCGATCTGCTCACGCTCCAGGACCGTACCGTCTGCATAGCCCGTGGCGCAGACCATCTTGGTGCCGCCGGCCTCGAGCGCTCCGATAAGCTGCTGTTCTGCCATAGTATTCCTCTCTCTGGGACGAGTTGCTCCGTGACTAAAGTATAGGGCTCTAAACCATTTAAGAAAGCGCTATAAAAAGAAGAAGCCTCGCAACGTGGCGGGCGGTGCGGGGCTTCTTTGGTTGCTTTAGTTGCCGGGCCGTCCTTACCCGCGCGGCTTGATTTTATCACGTAGCGACTTGAGGTTCTCCAGTGCCGCGTTAAGCGTCTCATCCCGCTTGGCAAAGTGGAAACGAATCAGATGGTTGACGGGCTCGCGGAAGAAGCTCGAGCCGGGCACGGCGCCCACGCCCACCTTGGATGCGAGGTCCTCGCAGAATTCGAGGTCGCTGTCATAGCCAAACTCAGAGATGTCCATCATGACGTAGTAGGCGCCCTGCGGCACGTTATGCTCAAGACCGATGCTATCGAGCCCCTGGCAGAACAAGTCGCGTTTGGCGGTGTAGAGGTCGAGGACCTCATCGTAATAGCTGTCGTCGAAGTTGAGGGCGGTGACAACGGCTTCCTGCAGGGGAGCGGCGGCGCCCACGGTGAGGAAGTCGTGGACCTTTTTAATGCGCTCGGTGATTTCGGCGGGAGCGATGGTGTAGCCCAGGCGCCAACCGGTGATGGAGTAGGTCTTGGACAACGAGCTGCAGCTGATGGTTCGCTCGAACATGCCGGGCAGCGTGGCCATATAGACATGCTCGTGGGGCGCATAGACGATGTGCTCATAGACTTCGTCGGTAATGCAGTAGGCGTCGTACTTTTTGCAGAGGTCAGCGATAAAGGTGAGCTCCTCGCGCGTAAAGACCTTGCCACAGGGGTTGGACGGGTTGCACAGGACGATGGCCTTGGGGTCGTTGTCGCGGAAGGCCGCCTCGAGTGTCTTGCGGTCAAAGTCGAATGTGGGTGGGTTGAGCGGCACGTAGATGGGCTCGGCACCCGAAAGGATCGTGTCGGCGCCGTAGTTCTCGTAGAACGGCGAGAAGATGACGACCTTGTCGCCGGGGTTCGTGACCGTCATCATGGCGGCCATCATGGCCTCGGTGGAGCCGCAGGTGACCACGATATTCTGGTTGGGGTCGACCGGCATGCCCATAAAGTGCTCCTGCTTTGCTGCGAGCGCCTCGCGCATGGCCTGGGAGCCCCAGGTGATGGAGTACTGGTGATAGAGCGGCTTGGGGTCGCTGGCGATGGCGCTCAGGCTGTTGAGCAGCTGCGCCGGGGGATCGAAGTCGGGGAAGCCCTGCGAGAGATTGACAGCTCCGTACTTATTGGAGATGCGTGTCATGCGGCGGATGACCGAATCGGTAAATCTTGCCGTGCGGTTGGAGAGTTCTTTCATGACGGTCCTTTCGAGGATTTGCAGTGGGGCAAGTTTACTCCTATGAAACCGGTGGGATTTGCTCGAAATGGTCTCGAAAAACTCTTTTCAAAATTCTTGAAAATTGGGGCTTGCATCGCGTGGCGTTCCTTGCAATAATAGTCGAGCGCGAAGCGCACAGGACACGGTGGGTGTAGCTCAGTTGGCTAGAGCGACGGGTTGTGGTCCCGTAGGTCGAGGGTTCGAGTCCCTTTACCCACCCCAGTTCTTGCTTCGTGTTGATATCGGGTCGTTAGCTCAGTTGGTAGAGCAGGGGACTCTTAATCCCAAGGTCCAGGGTTCGACCCCCTGACGGCCCACCACACGATATCTCCTCTAAAGTTCGCTACAACGGACTTTAGCTTTGGGTCGTTAGCTCAGTTGGTAGAGCAGGGGACTCTTAATCCCAAGGTCCAGGGTTCGACCCCCTGACGGCCCACCCAAAGCATGTTAAAGCGACTAGCTTAGGCTGGTCGCTTTTTTGTTAACCTCACATGGGGTCGAACCCGTCGGGGCGCGGAGCTGAGGAAATGCGTAAGCATTTGCCAGCGCAGCGCGCAAGGCGCGAAACGCCGCAGCGACCGCCTGCGCAGCAGGCTGACCCCCTGACGGCCCACCCAAAGATTGTTAAAGCGACTGGCTCAGGCTGGTCGCTTTTTGTTGACCTCGCATGGGGTCGAACCCGAAAGGGCACAGCCGCTTTCACAGATCGAGCCTACCCTGGGGATCGGTAAAACCGTCAGTACCCTCCTTGAGTTTCTTCTCGTCTGTCTTCACGCGACGCTCGAGCTTTTTTGTATCCTCGGCAGGCGGTAGGTTCTCGGGGACAATTCCGCGGTCGATGAGGCTGCCACGCACGCTTGTGTTGTTCTCGACGTGCTCTTGCTTGATCTGGTCCAGGCCGTACAGGTCGTGTTCCTCGGCGTTGAAGGCCGTCATCGAGTTCGTAAGGTCCTTTGCTTTGATGAGGACATCGGCTAACCTGTCCGCCAATGCCGCTCTCTTGGGTACGCCGAGCTGCTGCTTCATTTCCGCCGTGCTTCTGCCGCCGAATAACGCCTCATCGCCCTTCGACTTGATGATCGCGAATCCTTTGGAGTCCACGCCGCGTTTGAACGCAATACCCGAGAGCTGTTTCTCTGAATCGGATAGCGAGTGACGCGCCTGCAAGCGCTGAATCTCTGCGAAGCGCTGCTCTATGAGCTCTTGGCGGCGCGTCTGCACGGCAAAGTATGCCTGGGCGAGCGCGATCTCTGGCTTGTTTGAATCTCCGTTCTGTGCGATTAAATAGCATGCATAGCGCGTAAGTTTGTAGTCTTTAACCGCGCGAGCGGCGACACCGGCAGTTACCATTTTCGTGGTGTCACGAAAATGGGAATCAACTGGAGTTTTGTTTGTTTCGCATGAGACTTTTGCCCTCTTAACAACTTCGGCGAAGTTCTCCCATCGAGTGTACCCCATGGGTTCCATTAAATCGCGTGCGAGCCAATACTCAACGCCGTCTTCCACATTGGCGTAGCTATCAAGTTCGATACGCCACTTCTCGATATCTCTACTGTCCATATCTCCTCCTCGCTGGTCTATTTTCTATGCGGGCTTTGTCCGCTCTGTATTCAGAATAAGGATACGCTGTCGTGCGGACACGAATGGGCCCCGTGCTGCTTCGAGCTCACGGGGCCCATGGATATCGATTGGTT
This sequence comes from Collinsella sp., assembly GCA_048187355.1. GTDB lineage: Bacteria > Actinomycetota > Coriobacteriia > Coriobacteriales > Coriobacteriaceae > Collinsella. Next base: position 30,691 of record DBEZDO010000019.1, on the reverse strand, counting down.
GTGTTCTGCTTTAGATAGGTGTCCGGTTTAATCCGCTCGATAGTGCGACCCGAGACTTTCAGTTCGCTTGCGCATGGCTTTGACCATTTCCTGTGCTAGTCGAATCTGCGACTGTAGGCGGGCGAGGGCTGCGATCTCGCTGTCACCGGCATGCGGCTTGCTCAGCGCCATGGTCTTGTCTTGCAGACTTTCAAGCTGTTGCAGGGCCTCGGATAGGCCTGTTTCGGTCCTGTTGATCATGCAAAAGGTGCTCATCGTGTGCCTAAGGCTGTGTGTCAGGCGATCGGCATCTGTTGTGGCAATGCCGCACTGGGGGAGGGTGATATCCGCCTTCAGGGCCACTTCAGGCTCTTTCTGCGCTGTGAGGGCTGCCGATGCGCCCGCGATACGTCCGAATACGATGCCGTTGGCGCTTGACAAGCCACCAATGCGGTCGGCGCCGTGCATGCCGCCTGTCGCCTCGCCGCAAGCGTAGAGGCCCTCAACGCCCGTGTGCGCGGTCTTATCGATCTTGATGCCGCCGTTAGCGGCGTGGGCATACATCGCAACGCGCATCTCGTCGGTCGGCGCGATGCCGTGCTCGTCTTGCAGCCAGGTGGCAAAGGTCTGCACAAACTCTGGGACATCCTCGCGGGGGAAGTCGTAGTGGAGTGCCAGGCCTTTGACACCTGCCTGATCGATGACGAGATCGATAGCGCGGGAGGCCAAGCGTGACGTGAAGGGACCATATCCAGAGCGCTGCTCGAGCAGGTCGTCCAGCTTGTCGTCGGCAATATCTGCCGGCTGGTCTACATGTACGTAGCGCCAGGTTTTCTCGTTGAAGACCAGGTTGCGCTTGGGCTCGATGAAGCCGGGCATCATCTGCATGAACTCTATATTAGTAAGCGATGCGCCGTGCGCGAGTGCGATGGCCTGCGAGGAGCTGAGCACATCGGCCGACGTAAGGCTGCGCTCAAACAGGCCGCCTGTGCCACCGGCTGCGATGATCGTGGCCTTGGCAGCAAAGGGCACGATTCGATTTTCGGTGAGGTCGTAGAGCACGGTTCCGGTTATTCTGCCGTTCGTGTCCTCAACAAGGTCGATAAGCTCATGGCGGGGGAGCAGGCGAATGCCGAGCGACTCGATCCAGGTCGTCAGAGCGTCCTCAAGGGGCTTGCGGGTGAGGCCGCGCCACATGCGCGTCTTGTGGTCAAAGCAGGGGATAAATTGCTTTTGTTGAGCACTCTTGGCGCTTTGCGGACGCTGGAGCTCAACGCCCAGGTCTTGCTCGAGCCAGTCAATCGCTTGGGGAATGCCGTGGACGAACGCTTGGACGAGTTCGGGGTCGGCAACGCCGCCGCCGACGGCCAGGATGGTGTCGATGAGGTCCTGCTCGTCGTCTTCGTTAACGGGTCCGATAAGCCCTAGGCCCCAGGTTCCGGGGAAGAAGCTCGATCCACTCATAGTCTTGCCGGCGCTTGCCACAGTGACGGTTGCACCCGTGCGTGCCGCTTCGATGGCGGCGCAAAGGCCCGCAATGCCAGATCCAATTACCAGTACATCAGTCGATTCCATCGGATTCCTTTCTCGTCCGGCGCATTGTCGCACGGGTGATCGGCAATGGGGCCGCAAAAACTCGGCAAATCGGTAAAGGGCAAATATGGCAGGTGGGCGTCATGGACGCTCTGACGCTCCATCTCATCACATCTAGTATTTCGCCCCAACTGATATATCGGCATTAGCTACCCTGCGACAGCGCAAACAAAAAGAGCCGCTACCCGGGTGGGTAGCGGCTCCAAAGCTCAGCTATATGAGCATCGCGCGGGCGCGATTAGGCCTTGAGGGCCTCCTCGACGGCGACAGCGCAGGCGACGGTGGCACCGACCATGGGGTTGTTGCCCATGCCGATGAGACCCATCATGTCGACGTGCGCAGGCACGGAGGAAGAACCGGCGAACTGGGCGTCGGAGTGCATGCGGCCCATGGTGTCGGTCATGCCGTAAGAGGCAGGGCCGGCGCCCATGTTGTCCGGGTGCAGGGTACGGCCAGTGCCGCCACCAGAAGCGACAGAGAAGTACTTCTTGCCAGCCTCGAGGCGCTCCTTCTTGTAGGTGCCAGCGACGGGGTGCTGGAAGCGCGTGGGGTTGGTGGAGTTACCGGTGATCGAGATGTCGACGTTCTCGTGCCACATGATGGCAACGCCCTCGCGGACGTCGTCGGCGCCGTAGCAGTTGACGGCGGCGCGGGGACCATCGGAGTAGGGGATGGTCTCGACGACCTTGAGCTCGCCCGTGAAGTAGTCGAACTGGGTCTTCACGTAGGTGAAGCCGTTGATGCGGGCGATGATCTGAGCAGCGTCCTTGCCCAGACCGTTGAGGATGACGCGCAGCGGCTTCTTGCGAGCCTTGTTGGCGTTCAGAGCCAGGCCGATAGCACCCTCAGCGGCAGCGAAGGACTCGTGACCGGCCAGGAAGGCGAAGCACTCGGTGTCGTCGGAGAGCAGCATAGCGCCCAGGTTGCCGTGGCCCAGACCGACCTTGCGGTCCTCGGCGACGGAGCCGGGAACGGTGAAGGCCTGGATGCCCTCGCCGATGATAGCGGCAGCCTCAGAAGCGGACTTGGCGCCACGCTTGACAGCGAGAGCGCATCCGAGGGTGTAGGCCCACTCGGCGTTCTGGAAGGCGATGGACTGGGTGTTGTTGACGATCTCACGCGGGTTGAAGCCCTTGTCGGTGCAGATCTGCAGAGCTTCCTCGAGGGAGGCGATGCCGTTGTCGGCTAGGCACTTGTTGATCTTGTCAGCGCGGCGCTCGTAACCTTCGAACGTAACAGTCATAGTTATTTCCCTCCCTTTCTACTCGTGAACCGGGAACACGCTGGCGACGGAGTGAGTCTCCTCGTCGGTGCGCGGGTCGATGTACTTGGCAGCGTTCTCCCACTGACCATAGTGGCCCATAGCGCCAGCGATGGCCTCCTCGGGGGTCTTGCCGGCCTTGACGGCGTCGGTGAACTTGCCGAGGTTCAGGAACTCGAATGCGATGATCTCGTTCTTGTCGTTGAGAGCCATGCGGGTGACGTAGCCCTGAGCGAGCTCGAGGTAACGAGCGCCCTTGGCCTTGGTGCCGAACATGGTGCCGACCTGAGAGCGAAGGCCCTTGCCGAGGTCGTCGAGGGAGGCGCCCACGGGCAGGCCGCCCTCGGAGAACGCGGTCTGGCTGCGGCCGTAAACGATCTGCAGGAAGATCTCGCGCATAGCAACGTTGATGGCGTCGCAGACGAGGTCGGTGTTGAGGGCCTCGAGGATGGTCTTACCGGGAAGGATCTCGGAAGCCATGGCGGCAGAGTGGGTCATACCCGAGCAGCCGATGGTCTCAACGAGGGCCTCCTCGATGATGCCGTCCTTGACGTTCAGCGTGAGCTTGCAGGCGCCCTGCTGAGGTGCGCACCAACCCACACCGTGCGTAAGACCGGAGATGTCGGAAATCTCCTTAGCCTGGACCCACTTGCCCTCCTCGGGGATGGGTGCGGGGCCGTGGTATGCACCCTTGGCAACGGGGCACATGTTCTCCACTTCCTGTGAGTACTGCATGCCTCTCCTCTCTATCGTGTTGGCGTCCCGTCTGGGGGTCGTGGCTGGCGATTGCCGGGCGACCCTTCGAAAGGGACATGACATGCAGCCCCTATAATACCGCGAAATGCACGGAATATTCGGCGAACGGCTCAGTTTTCGTAGCGAGAAGTCCGGAAGTTTTAATTGAAACGGTTTAACTCTATGGTCTGTGGTCGCGAACTTCCGTAGAGGGGGTCCGTCTTGGGCAAGCTTTTGGTCCGCTCTTGCAAGCGTTGCAGGGGTTGACCTGTTGCAACGGTGCCGTTCGCCGCCTGTTTACTGCCTTTGGCCGCGTGAGCGAATTGTTTTGCGTGAATGTTTTGATGGCACGCTTCAATCGTGCTGTATTGGATGGCAAGCAGATCCCGGCGAAGGGAGCGCCATGCAGCGCGTTTGGAGAACGGTTACCGGCTTTTACCATGTCTGTGCCCGCGGTACGGGCAAGCAGCTCATCTTTGAGGGCGATGAAGACCGGTGGGAGTTCTTGGAGCTGATGCGTGAGTGCTGCCGCAAGGCGGGCGTGACGGTTATCGCCTGGTGCCTTATGGGCAATCACGTGCGTCTGGTGCTTGCAGATTACGAGGACGCGATGAGCGCGGCGATGCACCGGCTGCTTTTGACGTACGCGCGGCGGTTCAATAAACGCACGGGGCGCACAGGGCATCTGTTCCAGAACCGTTTTGACCGGCGCTCGCTCGATACCGACTGGCAGGTGATGGAGGCTATTCGCTCCGTTCACGCCGATCCGCAGGAGGCGGGCATCAGTCTCATTGAGCGTTATCCCTGGAGCAGCTTTCCGGAGCATTTGTGCGCTTACGACGGTGACGCGGCCGATGTCGCGAGGGGATTTTCTGATCCTTCTTGCGTGCTTGAGCTTTTTGATTCTGCCGAGGGCTTTATTGCCTATTCGCTTTCGACACCCGACGGTAGCGAGCCGGCGCTGTGCGATATGAAAGAGACGGAGTGGGAACGCCACGCCTTTGCCAACAAGTTGGCGAAGCGCCTCGGGGTTCCGCTCAATGGGGTTAAAACTGCACCGCCGGCGCAGCGCGATACCGTTATTGTTGGATTGAACAATGCCGGCTTTACGGTGCGCCAGATTGAGCGGTATGCCGGGATTGGCAAAAGTACCGTCTCTCGTATCGTGCGCGCTTATGCTCAGGTGGACGCGCAGGTCGAGGGATCGAAATAAAGGCAGAAAAGAAAATGGCCGAACCGCTCTTAGTCAAGCGATTCGGCCAACGAAATTCTTAAGATTTGGGATAAATACTACTGATTATTTTGCCCCTCGAGCATGCCGTCGAGGGTGCGCCAGGCGAGCTCGGCGCACTTGACGCGGGCGGGCATGTGCGAGATGTCCTGGAGCTGGGCGGCTTCGTCCAAGTCTTCCAGGTCCTCTTCGGAGAGCTGCTCGCCACGGATCATGGCGAGGAAGAGCTCTGCCAGGCGGTGAGCTTCCTCGACGGTCTCGCCGGTGATGAGGTCGGCCATGATGTCGGCACTGGCCTGACTGATGGCGCAGCCGTGGCCGGTAAAGGAGGCCTCCTCGATCACGCCGTTCTCGACGCGCAGCTGCAAGGTGAGCTCGTCGCCGCAGCTGGGGTTGATGCCGTCGTGCTCGTGCGTGGGGGCATCCATCTCGTACTTGTAGTCGGGGTGCGAGTTGTGCTCCATAAACGTGGTGGAGGTGTACAGATTACCCATTGAACGTGCTCCAAACGTGATGCAGGCCGGCGATGAACTTATCGATGTCGGCCTTGTCGTTGTAGAAGGCCACGCTGGCGCGGCAGCAGGCGAGGTTCTCGACGCCCAGCCAGGTAAGCAGCGGCTGCGCGCAGTGGTGACCGGCGCGGATGCACACGCCGTCCATGTCCATGATGCTCGCGACGTCGTGCGGGTGGATACCCTTGACGTTAAAGCTGACGACGCCGTGATGGTTGTCCCAGTAGATGGAGCCGATGATCTGGACAAAGTCGAGCTGCATGAGTTCGCCCATCAGGTAGTGGACGAGTGCCTGCTCGCGGGCCTGGATGTTCTCGTAACCCACGGTGTTGACCAGGTAGTCGAGTGCCGCACCCGTGGCGAAGATGCCGGCGGCGTCCTGCGTGCCGGCCTCGAACTTCTCGGGGACGGGCGCCCAGACGGCGTCCTGCTCGGTGACCGAATCGATCATTTCGCCGCCGGTGAGCATGGGCGGCATGGCGTTGAGCAGGTCCATCTTTCCCCACAGCACGCCGATGCCCATGGGGCCCATGGCCTTGTGCGCGCTAAAGGCAAAGAAGTCGGCGCCCAGGTCGGCCACATCGACCGGCATGTGCGGCAGCGACTGCGCACCGTCGACGACCAGGTAGCCGCCGTACTTGTGCACGAGCTTGCCGAGGTTCTTGACCGGGTTCTCGACGCCCAGCACGTTAGAGACCTGACCCACGGCCAGAATCTTGGTTTTGGGACCAACCTTGGCAAGAACCTCCTCGGTCGTGAGCTGGCCGGTCTTGGTGGGGTAGAGGTAGACGAGCTTGGCGCCGGTCTCGCGGCAGACCTGCTGCCACGGGATTAGGTTGGAGTGGTGCTCCATGATGGTAATGACGACCTCGTCACCGGGCTCGAGCACCGTAGGCGCAAAGCTCTTGGCGACCAGGTTGAGCGACTCGCTTGTGTTGCGGGTGAAGACGACCTCGTTGGCCTGGGGAGCGCCGATGAGGTCGGCGATCTGCTGGCGCACCTTCGCGATGGCCTCGGTTGCCTCGACGGACAGCGAGTACAGGCCGCGCAGCGGGTTGGCGTTCATGCGCTGGTAGAAGTCGCGTTCGGCGTCGAGCACACAGGCAGGGCGCTGCGCGGTGGCGGCGCTATCGAGGAAGGCGATCTCGGGGTGCTGCTGGAACAGCGGGAACTGTGCCTTGTAGGGATTGGTCTCGATGTCGACGGTAGGCCAGCCGCGCGAAGCCTCGTCGCTGGCGTCGAGCTCCATGGGCTCGGGGGCAGTACAGGTGTCGCATTTAACGTGCTCGGTGTCGATCATGCGAGCTCCTCTTCAAAGTTGTCGATCAGGTTGTTGCCCAGGCGGACGACGGCGGCGCGGGTGCGCTCGTCGGTGGCGGAAAGCGCGGCGTCCTCCAGCTTGGCGCGGATGAACAGGTCCTCGGCGGCGTTTTGGTCAAGGCCTCGGCAGGCGAGGTAGAACAGTTGCTCGTCGCGGACGTGACCGATGGTGGCGCCGTGGTTGCCGGCAACGTCGTCCTCGTCGCAGAGAATGACGGGGACGGTCTTGTTGTCGACGCCCTTGTTGGCCAACAGCACGGTTTCGCGCTCGGTGCCGACGGCACCCTTGCAGCCGTGCACGAGGTCGATGGTGCCGCGGTAGACCTTCTTGGACGTGCCGGTCAGTACGCCGTTGGCGTCGATCTCGCACTCGGTCTTGCGACCGCGGTGGCGCAGCTCGTAGTTAAAGTCGCGCACCTGCTCGCGGGCGCCCAGGTAGTCAGTATCGATGGTGACCTTGGCGGTATCGCCCAGTAGGTCGCCGGCAAGGCCGGTGGCGCTGGCGCCGGCACCCAGGACGGTGTGTTGCACGTTGACGCGCGCGCCCTCGTCCAGGAACAGGCCGGTGTCGTCGAGCGCGATCCAGCTATCGTCGAGCGTCTGCGTGCAGGTCACGTTGACGGTGGCGTACTCGTGGGCGCACACGCGTAGCACGGAGCCCACGACACCCTCGCCGGTAACGGGGGAGTCTAGGGCAATATGCAGATTGAGCGTCGACTGGGGACGGGCGATGACGTCGATGGCGGCGATGGCCGCGGCGGCATCGACACCGCTCACACGCACGGTAACCGTGGCGTGCTGGTATGTGGGCACATCGATGACGATGCACTTGGTGGCGTGGTCGATCAGATAGGTGCAGGCAGCCTCGCCCATGCCGGTCTCGAAGGCTTCGGCAGGGGAGAGCTCCTCCTCGAGCTTGATAGCGCCGGCCTGGTAGACGGAGGTGGCGGGCACGTCGAGCTCGGTCTCGGGCGTGATGCGGGCGCGGTCGGCGGCGTCGCCGGGGGCGGAGGCACGGCGCTCGGGGAAGCGCTCGGCCATGGCGTCCATGGCGGTATCGAAGGCGTCGGCCGTGCCAGCAAACTGCTCTTCCAAGCCCTCAACCTCAACGGCCTCGGCGGGAGCGGCGGAAAGCTCGTCCGAAAGCTCGAGCTTGGTCTGGTTCATCTTGAGCCAACCCCAAGTGGCTGCCGGCATCGCGTTGACATGCTCAAGGGTGGTAGCAGCGGTGTTGGTTTCCTGTTTCATTATCCGATCGCTCCTTCCATCTCCAGCTTGATCAGGTTGTTCATCTCGACGGCGTACTCAAGCGGCAGCTCCTTGGAGACCGGGTTGGCAAAGCCGTTGACGATCATGGTGCGGGCCTCTTCCTCCGAGATGCCGCGGCTCATCAGGTAGAACACCTTGTCGTCGCCGATGCGGCCGATGGTGGCCTCGTGGCCGATGTCGACGTTCTTGGCGCGGATGTCCATGGCCGGAATAGTGTCGGAGCGGCTCTGGTCGTCGAGCATGAGCGACTGGCAGCTCACGGTTGCCTTGGAGCCCTCGGCCTTGGGCGTGGCCACGATAGAGCTACGGAAGGTCTGGATGCCGCCGCTCTTGGAGATGCCCTTGGTCTCGACGGTTGCCGAGGTCTCGGGCGCGTTGAGTACGACCTTACAGCCGGTATCGAGGTTCTGGCCGGCGCCGGCAAAGGTGATGCCGGTAAAGCTCGAGCGGGCGCCGCGGCCGTTGAGCACGCTCATGGGGTAGAGATAACCCACATGGCTGCCGAAGGAGCCACTGATCCACTCGATGTCGCCGTCCTCGTCCACGCGCGCACGCTTGGTGTTGAGGTTGTACATGTTCTTGGACCAGTTCTCGATGGTCGAGTAGCGCAGGTGTGCACGCTTGCCCACAAAGAGCTCGACAGCACCGGCGTGGAGGTTGGCCACGTTGTACTTGGGTGCGGAGCAGCCCTCGATAAAGTGCAGGTCGGCATCGTCCTCGACAATGATGAGCGTGTGCTCAAACTGGCCGGCGCCCTTGGCGTTGAGGCGGAAGTAGCTCTGCAGCGGGAAATCGAGCTTGGTGCCCTTGGGCACGTAGACAAACGAGCCGCCCGACCACACGGCGCCGTGCAGGGCCGCAAACTTGTGGTCGGTGGGCGGGATGAGCGTCATAAACTTCTCGTGAATGAGCGGCTCCCACTGCGGGTCGTGCAGGGCCTCCTCGATGCCGGAGTAGACGATGCCCATCTTGGACGCGGTGTCCTGCATGTTGTGGTAGACGAGCTCGGAGTCGTACTGCGCGCCGACGCCCGCCAAGTAGCTGCGCTCGGCCTCGGGGATGCCCAAGCGCTCAAAGGTGCTCTTGATGTCGTCGGGCACCGACTCCCAGTCGTGCTTTTGGTCGGTGTTGGGCTTGACGTAGGTGACGATGTTGTCCATGTCCAGGCCCTCGATGGAGGGGCCCCACGTCGGGTCGGGAAAACGATTGAAGATCTCGAGGGACTTTAAGCGCAGGTCGAGCATCCACTGCGGCTCGTCCTTCTTGGCGCTGATCTCGCGCACGATGTCGGGCGTGATGCCGGCGTCGAGGCGCTCGAATCCCTCCTCGCCATAGGTGAAGTCGTAGAGGCTGCGGTCGATGTCCGCGACCTCGGTGCGGTTCTTGGTCATTGCGTCGCCCCTTTACGCCTGCTGCTCGGCAACGGCGGACTCGGCCTGGGCGCGCTGCTCGGCGGCCTCGCGCTCGAAGGTCTCAAAACCGTTCTTGTCGATCCAGGGGATCAGCGAGGCGTCGTCCTCGCGCACGATGTGGCCCTTGACCATAACGTGGACGCGGTCGACATCCAGGTGCTCCAGGATGCGCGTGTTGTGCGTGATGATGAGCATGGAGCCGTCGCAGCTCTTGCGGTAGGCGTCCATGCCATGGCTGACGGTGGACAGGGCGTCGACGTCCAGGCCCGAGTCGGTTTCGTCCAGGATGGCGAGCTTGGGCTGCAGCAGCAGAAGCTGGAGCATCTCGACCTTCTTTTTCTCGCCGCCCGAAAAGCCCACGCCCAGCTCACGGTTGAGATAGGCGGTATCCATGTTGAGCTCGGCCGCGAGCTCCTTGACGCGACGGCGGAACTCCTTGCCCTTCATCTCCAGGCCGGGGCGGCCGGCGATGCTGGCGCGCAAAAAGCTCGACAGCGGCACGCCCGGGATCTCGACCGGGGCCTGGAAGCTCAGGAACAGGCCGGCGCGGGAGCGCTTGTCGGTGGTGAGCTCGGTGATGTCCTGGCCGTCAAAGACGATGCGGCCGTCCTGCACGGTGTAGACGGGGTCGCCCATGACCAGGTGGCCGAGGGTGGACTTGCCGGCGCCGTTGGGTCCCATCAGCACGTGGGTCTCGCCGGCGGCGACGTTGAGGTTGACGTTGTGGAGGATGGTCTTTTCGTCCACGGAGGCGGTCAGACCTTCGATGGAAAGCAGCGGATTTGCGCTCATGCTGTCCCTCTCTGTATATGGTGTACTCATAGGTGTACTAAACCCTAGGAATCTTCTCGGAATAAAGTTACTATGGGTTCGGCGTTAGTCAAGGGAAAACCCGACTAATCCACTCGACTTTTTAGATGTGGGACATAATAATCAGGTTTGTTTGCCCCGCGTGCATAGGATTTGGGACAAATTGGCCTGATTTTGTCCCAGGAACAACGGGAGGGTAGGTATGCTCATTTCTTCTAAGGGCCGCTATGCCCTCCGGCTGATGATCTATATCGCGGCGCTGGGCGACGCCGAGGGCAAGATTGCCTTGCGCGAGGTTGCCGACCGCGAGCATATCTCGCAAAAGTATCTGGAGCAGCTGGTTCGTCCGCTTATGAAGGCGGGCCTGCTTAAGAGCGTGCGCGGCAAGGGCGGCGGCTACATGATGGCCAAGGACCCGGCCGAGGTGCGCGCCGGCGACATCCTGCGCGCTGTCGAGGGCAGCACGGCGCCCGTGGCGTGCGACGGCATCGACAACAGCTGCACCCGCAGCGATTTGTGCTCGACCGTCAAGTTCTGGCGCGGCCTGGACGACGTGATCGAAAAGTACGTCGACGGCGTGACGTTGGCCGACCTGGCCGCCGTCCCCGAGATCAATTTTGACATTAAGCTGTAGGTTGAGCGCAATTCCTTAAGATTTCGCGGAGGGTTGTTGCCGTTTACCGAGGGGTTGTTGTGCAACAACGGGTGAGCTGCAATACTTAATTCTATCTTTGCAAACCGCACTTTAACTACACCAATGCAGGGAGGATCTTATGCAGCCCAAGCATTCTGCTATTGTCGCGGGCCTGACGCTGGCGCTTTCGTTTGGCGCCGTTACCGCACCCGCGCCCGCCGCCGCCGAGGAGCCCACGCCGGGCGTTGCCTCGGATGCCACCGATATCGACAAAGGTCTCTACACCCAGCAGTCCTTCTCGGGCGTGCTGAGGTCGGTCCAGGGCGTTTCGTTTGTCAACGTGACTCCCGAGATGAAGTACTTTACCAAGTACGAGAGCCATGGCAACTACAACCAGGGCTTTTCGTATGGCGACGGCTACAACGCGCTGGGTTATTACCAGTTCGACCGTCGTTGGTCGCTCATCCCGTTTATGAAGCAGGCCTACAACTACAACCCCGAAAAATACTGCATGCTCAAGGATGCGATTGATCGCGGCAGCGAGATTTCCAACACGAGCAATGCCATGTACGAGAACGGCCAGCTCACCGAGCTGGGCCATATCGCGCAGGATGCCTTCCAAGGTGCTTATAACACCGATCCTGTTGAGTTCTCAGCACTTCAAGATGCCTATGCGTACAACTCGTACTATGCGGTGACCGAGGCGTGGCTTAAGAGCGCTCTTGGCATTGACATCTCCGGCCGCGCCGATTGCGTCAAGGGTATGGTGTGGAGCATCACCAACATGTGCGGTACCGGTGGCTGCAGGGACTTCTTCCGCTGGGCGAATCTTTCCAACGATATGTCCGACCGCGAGTTTGCGACGGCGCTCTCCAATAGCGTGGTCAACAATGTCGCCACCAAGTTTTCAAGTCAGCCCCAGTATCATGAGGGCTGGAAGAACCGCTACCGCAACGAGCTGAAGGACTGCTTGGTTTATATCGCCGAGGACGAGGCCGCTGCCGCTGCGACGCCCGTGCAGCCCGAGCCTGCGCCGGCGCCCTCGCCGACACCTGATTCGAATGACGGCTCGAGTGACGATGCCAACGATGACAGGATGGATGCGCCCTCGACCGATGCTGACGGTAATGGCTCTGCTGGTGGCACTACCAACGACGGCTCTACCTCGAACGGCTCCGATTCGAACGGCTCTGCTGCGAGCGATTCGCCTTCAAGCTCTGCCGGCAATACGGACAGCGACGCTTCTGGTTCGACCGACGCTGGCACCTCTAACTCATCTACCGGCTCGAGCGATTCGTCCGTTGACACCGGCTCTAACAACGGCTCCGGCTCTGACACGACCCCTGATTCCGATGCTTCCAAGGACGACTCGAATAAGGCGCCGGACGCTCCCGTTGCTTCGCCGGACAAGAAGCCTTCTTTCTCCGAGCAGCTTGGTTCTACGCTGGGTTCTTCGCTGATGGCTGGCGTCAATAACGGCTCGGCCCAGAACAAGGACAACTCTGATCAGGTTTCCACGGAAAAGACCGAAGCCGCAAAGGGCGACTCCAAGGACAAGGCTTCCGAGAAGGCTGAATCCGATAAGGGTCCTAGCTCTGATGAGAAGGGCGACAACTCCGGTCAGAAGAAGGACGAGAGCAAGACCGAGGGCGAAAAGAAACAGCCCGAAGACGACGACAAGAGCGGTGCTGACAACCAAGTCCAAGAGCAAAATGACTCCAAGACGGTGACCACTACAACCACGACGACTACAACGACCAAGTCATCTGGCGGTAACATGCCCAAGACGGGTGACCTTATCGTTATGGCGAGCCTTGCCAGTGCAAGCTTGGCCACGCTGGGTGCCACGTCTATTGTGAGTGGCAAGCATAAGCTCGATCAGCAAAAGAAGGCTGCTGGGCAGAACGACTCCGAGGAGTAGTCCCTTTCGGTTGCCCGACAACTAAAGATTCGCAATGGGGGCCGGTGCAGTTGCATCGGGCCCCATTTTGTTGCACAACGATTTGTTATGCCCCCTCAAGGCCTTTGTTCCTACCGTTGCCCGATGCTTTTGCACGGATCCAGCGTTGCACTTGAACTGCTCGCTACAATGGGCTTCGTGCTGCGTTTTAGGGAGAAGTTACGGTGTCTGAACAGGAGTATTGCAACAGTGACGATACTTTTGGCGTACGGCTTGTCAACCATGTCGATGATGCGGTTTTGCCGGTCGGTGTGCATGATTTTGCCGATGCCATTGGTCGTTGCATGCTGGTTGACAAGACCATGTTTATTGCCGATGTGTTGGACTGCGACGCGTCCGTTGTGGTGTGCTGTCGACCCGAGGGTTTTGGCAAGAGCATGAACTTGTCGATGCTCAGGGCTTTTCTGGAGCGTCCAGCGGTCGGTCGCTCTGGTCAGCGTTTGTTTGCCGATGCTCAGATTTGGGATGCGAACGGCGGGCGCTATCGGGATGAGTATGCTTGCTATCCGGTGATATCGCTGGACTTTTCTGGCGCTGGGAGGCGTGGCCCCGCTGTTGCCGGCGTCGTGCGCGATGCCCTTTCGGGCGAGTGCGCTCGCTTGTTGGCGCTCTTGGAGGCTCCGGATTTAGCTCGAGATAAGGTGCGTCACATCGAACGTGTCGCGCGTGGCGTGGCGAGCGCGGACGAGGTTGACTCGGTGCTCGGTGTGCTCATAGAGCTGCTGGAGATTGCCTGCGATGAGCAGGTTGTATTGCTCGTTGATGGGTACGATGCGGCGTGGTCTCGCCGTGCGAGCGCGAGGGACGCTTCCGACGCCGATCCGGCAGAACTACTTGACCGTGCGCTGTTTGACGCCATTGCCACTGCGCGCGATTCGTTGCGGCTGACGTGTCTGATGGGGGAGTGTCCCGGTCCTGCCGAAGCGGCGCTTTCTTCGCGCGGCTGCTCGTATTGTCTGACGACGCCGCTGTCGGCGTGGTGTGACCGTTGGTTCGGTTTTTCGGATGCCGAGGTCGAGGCTCTTTTGAATCATGCTGGGCGCGAGGAATACCTGAATGATGCGCGTGAATGGCTCGAGGGGTATCGGTTTGGCAGGGCCTATTGCTCGAGTCCAGAGCGTGTGATCGGTTTTCTGGGCCGAGGCTGCACGGCGCCTGTGCGTGCCGATCTGTATGGATATGCCGATTGCCTGAGTAGGGTAGTTGCCGGGTGGAATCTCGACCGCCTTTCGGTCTTGTTTGATTTGCTCGAGGCCCATGGGTGCGCTGAGGTCCCGCTTTGTTTGGGCACTGCAGAGCCAGATGTCTCGCCTGACGATGGCATGTGGACAGCGCTGTATCTGTCCGGTTTTCTCACGACGGATATGACTGAGGAGCCAGAGCATGGCGATCGCCTCCGTGCTTTGCGATTGCCCAATAACGAGCTTCGCCAGGCCTTGCGTCTAGTGATTATCGAGTGGTTTGAGTGCGCTGCAGAAGACATTCGAGACGTCGATGCGTTTCGCGACGGGCTGTGCCATGGGAACGAGGACACCGTGAGGCGGGCGCTAAGCCGCATCTTGGGAGATGCGGGAATCGGTGCGACCGACCCAGATACACCGCTGCCATATCACCTACTCTTGCAAGGACTCTGCTTTGGATTGCCGGGCTATGCCAATCCTGCTTCGAGGCGAAAGTGTGGCGCGGATCGCTGGGACATCCAGGTTTTTCCTACGGGCGCCGTGTTTGACATAGCCGATACGATCGGTATGCTCGATGAACGTCCGCTGATAACGATCAACATGATGTATGACCCCGATGTGGATGCGCTGGGGTTGGAATTGCTGGCCGTGCAGTCGCTACTCGACATAGAGCGCGATGGCATCGACGAAATCCGTGTACCACGCCCCGGCGTGGGTCGCATGCGCTGGGGGTTCGGTTTTGATGGGCAGCATGTGGCTACGGTGTGCCAGCGGCTTTAAGCGCCGAGGTGTTTCCGGCTTCCGTTACTCGGTGTCCTTCATGGGCGGCATGGGCTTCCAGTCGGGGTCCTTGATGATCTTTCGGGCGTCCTTCATGCCACGGCGCAGCGCCGGAATGCCGGTCTTAAAGCACTTGTCGACCGCGGCCAGGCGAATGAATTCCTTGCAGAAGGTCGCGGCGTTGCCCAGACGGAACAGCACAGGGTGGTAGTCGCCGTAGATCTGCATGTAGCGTGCCAGATAACCGCGGTTGCGCATGATGTAGTAACGGTTGGTGTCGCTCGTGGAGTTGAGCTGGCGCTTGCCGGCGATATCCCAGTTAGAGACGGCGCGGGCGCGCTTGAGCACCACGTCGGCGACCACGGCGGCGGGGAAGTGCTGGCTGGCCACGTAGCCATAGCAGGCATCGTCGCCGTAGATAAAGAAGCGCGCGTCGGGCAGGCCAATCTTGTCGACCACGCGGCGCGAGAACATTCCGCCCTCAAAGCACAGCTGGTTCATAGTGCGGTAGCCCTCGGGACCCAGATCCCACTTGGCGATGGGGTTAGGAATGCCGAGTGAAAGGATGAGTTGGTATTGCCAAAAGAAGGCGCCGCCGTCAAAGTCCAGGCGCGAACCCTGGATGACATCGTAGCGGTCGGTCCACTTGGCCAAGCGCTCGATGCCTTCGGGGATGACGAGCACGTCATCGTCCATTACCCAGAACCACTGGGCGCCTAGGTCGTAGGCGCACTTGGTGCCGGCGGAGAAGCCGCCCGCACCACCGCCGTTTTCGAGCTGCGGGGCGTAGATCACACGGTCGGTGCCGCCCTTTGCGTCGGGCTGCTCGGTGTCGATGCCCCACAGGTTGGTCAGGCGCTCGTTGAATGCGGTGCACATGGTCTCGGTCTCGCACGAATTCTCGTTATCGACAATCACGATGCGCCAGGGCGTTGCCGTGAGCTCGGTCATAGAGTCGAACAAGTTGGCCAGGAGTTCCTGGCGCTTGTACGTGACGACGACGATGGCGAGCTTATCGATATGAGCGGGAAGGGTTGAAGACATGGGGCAATATATCCTTTCACGCGCGGCGGGCGAGTGCTGCGCGGAAGCTATCGAATACGTCCTTGGGACTGTCCTATTGTAAAGGCTCGGCGCACCTTGACGGCAAGCTTTGAATAAAACGCAGGAACCTGCCACGGGTGTAGCGGCTTTAGCGTCTGACGGCAGCGTGTCTATTGCCGCCTGAGCTTGCGAGCGATAAGGCTTCTAGCTGCGTCGATGATGAGGAGCGCTAAGGCAGAGACGATGCTAATGACGGTACCCGTGACGATGCATATAGCTGCCGGGCTGTTTTGGCTGACCAGTATGTTTGCGAGCAACGTATTGAAGACGGGACGCCACAGGCTACTGGTGAGCGACTGCATCACATAGAAACCGAGCGTGGCGGTCGATAAGGTGACGATGACACCTGCAGTCCGCGGGTTGCCTGAGGCGCTGCGTCGGGTTGCCGCAAAGAGCAGGGAGGTGGCAGCGAGGGCAAACGAGGTCAATGAGGTCGATTTGTAGGAGAGGGTTACCATCGCCGTGAGGTTCCCGGTGAAGGAGAGTGCTCCTTCCAGGATGGTGGCGAGCGCCAAAACCGCTGCGAGCGACCACGTGCCTAAGGCGCCCGCCCTGTCCGAATCCATGGCGTCGGTTACGTCGCGGAGCAGCCCGCCGATCAAAAACGCGATTATGTACGTGGCGGCGCTCATGAACTTTTGGAGC
The DNA here is from genome assembly GCA_048187355.1 of Collinsella sp. Taxonomy (GTDB): domain Bacteria; phylum Actinomycetota; class Coriobacteriia; order Coriobacteriales; family Coriobacteriaceae; genus Collinsella. The sequence goes on along the minus strand of DBEZDO010000019.1, from coordinate 14,265 downwards.
CAAGAAAACTCGCCGGCGCTTGTCGCACTCATAGCGGCTAAATACCCGTTAACAACAAATGCGAGGATGCCAACGGCGATGACCGTCGTCTTGTAGGTTTTCTGGGGGAGTCGACTCTTAGCCAGTCCAAACCATGTCGCCATGAAGACCGTGGCGGCATAGACCCAGATAAACTCAAGGCCTAGCGTGTACCAGTAGTGCGTATTGAGGGTAACATCGGGAATGGGTGAGACGACCGTGGACCACACGAGCGCCACGAGGCAATAAAGCGCAGTGGGCATAATGACCTTGCCCAGGCGCTGCGCCGTCCGTTGCATTTGCGACTTCCACGTTGCTCCACCGTCCCAAGCACGCGCGGCCGAAGCGATGAGAAAATAGCCCGAGATCATAAAGAAGACCTCGTTGGCCCAGCAGCCAAGCAAGTTAATAAAACCGAGCGCGCCGGAATAGGGGAATATCGCAAGTGGGGCATATTCCACGGCGCCGACGCAGACGGCTTGGAAGGTCCACTGAAAGGTGTGGAACACCGCGATGCCGGCGACCGCGACCAAACGCAGCGCTTCGATGGGTATGTTGCGTGCGGCTTTGGGCTGCATGACGTCCTTTCTTATCGGTTTGCCTCTGCGAGCTCCATAGATTATATAAACGCCCGCTAGCGCGCTGACCCTTTGATACCATGAAACGACAGGTATTTCCTAAGGAGCACATTTGTCTACTAACGCCTCTGGCAGCCCTGTTCTGTCGCTGCTTATTCCCATTTACAATGTTCAGCGCTACCTGCGCGAGTGCCTCGATTCCGCCCTGGCGCAGACGCTCAAGGATATTGAGATCATCTGCATTAACGACGGGTCGACCGACAACTCGCCGGCGATTATCCGCGAGTATATGGAGCGCGATAGGCGCGTCAAGATGATCGACAAGGCCAACAGCGGCTACGGCGACTCGATGAACCACGGTCTGGAGATGGCGCATGGCAAGTACGTTGGCATCTTGGAGTCCGATGACTTTATGGCGCCCGACGCACTCGAAAAGCTTGTCTCGGCCGCCGATAGCAATAATGCCGACTTTGCGAAGGCGAATTTTGATTTCTACTGGTCTAAGCCCGAGGAGCGCCGCTCGTTGCACGAGATGTTTAGACCTCAGGACTGCGGCAAGCCGGTGCACCCGAGCGATACGACGCAGTTCTTTAAGCAAAAGCCGTCGATTTGGTCGGCCGTGTACCGTCGCGATTTTCTTGAGCGCAACAGCATTAAGTTCCTGCCGACTCCGGGGGCATCCTTTCAGGACACGTCATTCGCCTTTAAGGTGATCGCGTGCGCCGATAAGGCTGTTTACCTGCATGATGCCGTGTTGTCGTATCGCCAGGACAACGAGAATTCCTCGGTCAATTCTTCGGCTAAGGTCTTTTGCGTCAATACCGAGTATGCCGAGATTGAGCGTTGGATTCGAGAGGATTATGCCCGCGACCACGCAAGCGGCGATGTCGCGCGCATGCTCAAGTTCAATCAACTCATTAAGTACGATTCGTACATGTGGAACTACGTGCGCCTGGCGCCTAAGTTCTATAAGGAGTTCCTGGTTCAGATGGCCAAGGAGTTCCAAGCGGCCTTGGACGCCGGGGACTTTTCGCTTGACGACCTCAAGCCGTGGAAGCGCGCAAATCTCGCTGCCATCCTCAAAGATCCTGAGGGCTGGGTTGACGAGCATCCGAGTTTTGCGACGGATGGTGCATTGGGGCGTGCTAAGTATTACGCCTCGGTTGGAGGCCCAGGCGTGGTCGCCGCCTTCCTCATCGAATCGCTGAGGGGGTAGGTCGGCATGGGAGAGGCCTCGTGTCCTAAAGCTACCATTGTCGTCCCCGTTTACAACTCTGAGCGCTCCATTCAGCGATGCCTCGATTCGCTGTTGGCCCAGTCCGAGCGCTCGATTCAGGTTGTCTGCGTCAACGACGGTTCGACTGATGATTCGTTAAGCATCTTGCGTCAAATCGCGCAGTCTGACGATCGCGTGCTGGTGATTGACCAGGAAAACGCGGGCGTCTCGTGTGCTCGAAATGCCGGTATCGATGCCGCCGAGGGCGAGACCGTCTTTTTTGTGGACGCCGACGATTACATCGATGCCCAGACGGTCGAGCGCGTGCTGCATGCCATGGAGTCTGCAGATGCCGAGGCCGCCGTTTTTGGCGGCGTCTGTGAACCTGCCGATGCTGCCCCCAAACGCGTCCAGCAACTCATGAGCCCTAAAGCTGGTACCTTCGGCGCCCATGATTCCCAATTGCTGTTCCATTCGAATGCGCAGCCCTATGCCTGCCGTGCGGCTTTTTCGCGCGAGCTGCTCAATCGCGAAGGCATTCGCTTCGCCCCCGGTTTGGCTTTGGGCGAGGACGTCGTCTTCCAATTTGCGGCTTATGCGCTTGCCAGTAAGACCGTCGTCATGCCGGACAAGTTCTACCACTACGTGATGGAGAGCGAATCGGCGACGCACGAGTTCAACAGTGCCGAGGCTCGCGCCAAAAAGCTTGACGCCCACATGAGGATGCTCGAGGAGATCTTGGAGGACTGGGCGGCCTACGGTCTTTTGGACCTGTGCCCCGGCGAGCTGATAACTTGGTTTTTGGACCTAATTGTGTTCGACCTGGCGCGCTTGGATGCCGATGGTTTCCATCGCGTGGCGGCTCGCGTCAACATGGATCTCACGACGTTTTTGGGAACGGCGTGGACGGATATGCCTGCTAAGGGCGCCGTTCGCCGTGTTGCCCACAAGCTCGTTGCGGCGACCTTGGGCGTTTCGATGGCAGACGCCACACTATTCTATCTTTCGACTCGCGGTTTCAAAGCCTGCCTGGAGCGCTTTATCTAATTCCAAGCGCTGCCGCCCGCCGCAACTCGGCTGCTAAAATAACCCTGTTACACGCTATTCAACAGGAGGTTCTCTTGCAGAACTCTGATACCCCTAAAGTTTCGCTGCTTGTTCCCATTTGCAATGTCGAACGCTACCTGCGCGAGTGCCTCGATTCCGCCGTGGCGCAGACGCTCGAGGACATCGAGATCATCTGCATCAACGACGGCTCCACCGATAGCTCGCCGGATATCATCCGCGAGTACATGGAGCGCGACCCCCGTGTAAAGATGATCGACAAAGCCAACAGCGGCTACGGCGACTCGATGAACCGCGGCCTGGAGATGGCGCGCGGTGAGTACGTGGGCATCCTTGAGTCCGACGACTTTATGTTTGAGAATTCGCTCCAAAAGCTGGTCGCCAAGGCCGATGCTGAGCATGCCGATGTGGTAAAGGGCGACTTTTACCTGTATTGGTCCACGCCCAGCGAACGCCGTGAGCTGTTTGGGATCATCGACGAGCATATGACGGGCGCCGCGTATCGCCCCGTCGATCGCCCGGGCATCTTCTACCGTAAACCTTCCATATGGTCGGCTATTTATCGACGCGAGTTCCTCAACGACAATCAGGTTCGGTTCCTTCCCACGCCGGGCGCCTCGTATCAGGACGCAGGCTTTAACTTTAAGGTTTGGGCTTGCGCCGAGCGTGCCGCGTTTATTACGGACCCCATTTTGTGCTATCGCCAGGATAACGAGAAGAGCTCCGTTAATTCGCCCAACAAGGTGTTTTGCGTATGCGACGAATATGCCGAGATGCAGCGCTTTTTGGATGAGCGTCCCGAGCTCAAGGCTCAGCTCCAGGGGATTTTAATGCGCATGAAGGTCGATACGTATCGTTGGAATGACGAGCGTTTGGTCGATGAGCTGCGTGAGCAGTTTTGGAAGAAAGCCTCGTCCGAGCTCAAGGCCGATTGGGATGCCGGTCGCTTTGACCTGTCGCTGTTTGATCCACGCGGCGAGACCGACTTGCGCCTGATGGTCAAGTCGCCTCGTGCCTATATCGATTCGCGCTTTGACTTTAAGAAGCCGGGCAAGATCAATACGTTTAAGCATTACTTTAAGATTGGCGGCCTCCTGCTGGTCTGGCGCGTGCTGACGTATCAGCGCACCTACGGCGATAATCCGCACCCCGATGACGTTCCGGCCGCACAGTAGGAGCGAGTGACTATGGCTACCCCCAAGATTTCCGTTGTCGTTCCCATCTATAACGTGGAGGAGTGCCTGGCTTGGTGCCTGGACGCCCTGCTTGCGCAGGACATGCCCGATTGGGAAGGCGTGCTGGTCAACGATGGCTCACCGGATGGCTCGCGCGATATTGCGGCCGCTTATTGCGAAAAGGATGTGCGCTTTACGCTGGTCGATAAGGAGAACGGTGGCCTGTCGAGTGCGCGTAATGCAGGCATCGCTGCGTCCACGGCGCCTATCGTCGCGTTTTTGGATTCCGACGACCGGTTTACGCCCGATGCATGCCGCGTGATCGTCGATGCCTTTGAGCGCGAGGACTGCGACGTTTTGACCTTTGGCGCGAATCCGTATCCGCTGGAGGCGGGGTATCCGTGGCTTAACTATGTGCTGAGCCCGCGTGATGTGTCGTTTGAAGGCTATAGCTCTGACCTGTTGTTTAAGGAAGCGTCTCGCCCCTTTGCATGGCGCACCGCCTGCAAGCGTGAGTTTTTGCTGGGCAACGGGATCGTGTTCGACGAAACCGTTAAGTATGGCGAGGACCAGGTCTTCGATTTTGCCGTGTACGGTCGTTCGCATAAGACCGCGCTTATCTCGAACAAGCTGTATGACTACCGCGTGGCGCGCAAGGGCTCGCTGATGGACACCATGCGCTATGACGACGAGACGCGCCTGCTGGAACACGTGAAGATTTACTCCGCGGTGCTGGCTGACTGGCAGCGCGACGGTCTCGATGCTCAACATGCCGATGACCTGGCATATTTCCTGTGCGATCTGGTGCTGTACGACGCGCTCAGGCTACTGGGTTCGGACTGCGGCAAGGTGTTTGCTGCCGTTGCCGCGGCGCTTGCCGGTTCTGCCGTGGGTAGCGATGCTGCGCTTGCACAATGTGCCCCGTCTGTTGCCGCTATGGTGCGCGCGGCGCTTACCAGTAAGGCCCCCAATGTCCGTGGGTGCAAAAAGCTCATGTTCGATTACGACGTCTTGAGGTTTGGGCGCCTGGGTGCCTGCAAACGCATGGCAGCGAACGCCCTGGGAAAGCGAGAAGTGTAGATGAGTATCAAGCGTTTGGCACTTTGCCGCAGTCAGGGCCGTCTGTTTGTGCTGCTTCGTTTTGCCGGTCAGGATGTCGCCGCGCTTACTGAACGGGAGGGTTCTCAAGCGTTTGCCCATGCGACGACGAGCGGTTCTTGCGTGCCGTCGCTGGTGCTCCCGGTCGATCATGGCCGCGTGCTGGCGCTTTGCCCTTCCGTTTTCGATTACGAGCGCGAGCTCGCCGTCTTGGTGCTTCCGTTTTTGGATGGCTCGTCGATGGATGTCGTTTTTGCATCCGGTGGCCAAAGGTTGGGCTCCATTCGCCTCGATAGCCGCGTGGCCAAGCTGGAATCCAAGATTAACTACAAAGCAAAGCCTGCGCTGTGCGCGCTTATCCGTGATGCGCAGCGTGGCGAACACTGCGGTCGCTACGAGATCGATGCCATTCGCTATTTGCCGGCAGACGCCGGCGCGGTGTGGCGCTATGAGGTTACGTGGGTGGGAGACTCCAAGTGCACCCCTGAGCTCCAGATTTTCGATGCGCATATGAATGCCATCGATGTCACCGTGCATGTGTTTGAATCGCAGGTCGATGTTCCCCAGCGCAACGGTTGCCGCGTCAATAAAACGTATCTGAGTGTTGAGATGCCTCAGGATATACGGGATTTTGTCGCGACTGTGAGCGATCCTACAGAGCAGATCCAGAGCGGTTTTTGCGCCATGGATGGTCGCCTGTACAACGGCATGGTCGACGACAGCTGGAACCGCATGAAGGATGCGCGTGCAGGCGACGCAGCTTATCGACGTTGGTTTGAGCAACATCGCGCAAAGCCGGGCGATTTGGCGTGCCAGCGTGTCGCTTCGGTGGCTTTTGCCTATAGACCACTCGTGAGTATTGTGGTGCCGTGCTACAAGACTGATCGGGAATACCTGCGCGAGCTGCTGGACTCGGTGCTAGCCCAGAGTTATGACAACTGGGAACTGCTCCTTATGGATGCCTCGCCTGAATGGGATGCGGTGGCCGCCCTTGCGGCAGGCGCCAACGACGAGCGCGTTCGTCGTATTGGGCTGCCCGGCAACGGCGGCATTGTGGTCAACACCAACGCTGGTATTCAGCAGGTGACTGGAGACTACGTCGCGTTCTTGGACCATGACGACATTTTGGAACCGGACGCGTTATTCCAGTATGTTTCCGCACTGAATAAGGCGGCCGAGGGCGAGCGTCCCCAGGTCCTGTTCTGCGATGAGGACATGTTTCAGAAAACGGGGGAGTGGGGCCAGCCGGTCTTTAAGACCAAGCTCAACGTCGACCTGCTCTATAGCCATAACTGCGTGACGCATTTCCTGATGGTGGAGAAGGCGCTCATCGATCACATTGGTATGTCCCCAGAAGACGTTGCGGGCGCCCAGGACTACGACTTGACGCTTCGCTGCCTTGCAGCCGGCGCGCGCTTTGAGCACGTTGCGCATGTGCTGTATCACTGGCGCGTGCATCCGGGATCGACCGCCGATGGCTCTGCCGATAGCAAGCCGTATGCCATTGAAGCGGGTCGTCTTGCGCTGCAGCGCCACTTTAACGCGCTGGGCGTTCACGGAACGGTCGAGGAGACCGAGACGCCGTTTGTCTACCGCATGCGCCATGCGCTGCCGGAGCCTGCGCCGCTGGTGAGCATTGTGATCCCCACCAAGGATCACATTGAGACGCTCGATGCCTGTGTGATGTCGATCGCCCAGAAGGCCACGTATACCAATTACGAGATCGTCTTGGTGGAGAACAACAGTGAAGCCCCGGAGACGTTTGCGTATTACGAAACCCTGCCAGAGCGCGTGGCTGCAGCATCCGAAGGCAAGGGCATCGCGCGCGTTGTGTACTGGCCGGGCGAGTTCAATTACTCTCAGATCATCAATTTTGGTGTGAAGCACGCCAAGGGTGACTACCTGCTGCTGCTGAACAACGATACCGAGGTCATAAGCCCGGACTTTATCGAAGAGATGATGGGCTATCTGCAGCGTCCCGATGCGGGCGTGGTGGGCGCCAAACTCTACTTTGCCGATCATCTGGTGCAGCATGCCGGCATTTTGATTGGCGTGCGTGGCGCACTTGCCCATGCCAACCAGGACTTCTCGGCAAAGCGCGAGGGCTATCTTGCCCGTGCCGTGCGCCCGGGCAACTTTAGCGCCGTGACGGGTGCCTGCCAGATGGTGCGACGCGACGTATTTGAGCGCGTCGGCGGCTACAACGAGGAATTCGCCGTCGGTTTTAACGACGCAGACTTTTGCCTGCGCGTGTGGGAGGCGGGTTACCGCACCATCTTTACGCCCTATGCCGAGCTGTACCACTACGAGTTCACCTCGCGCGGCAGGGAAGAGGCCAACGAGGAAAAGCTGCGCCGCTGGAAGCGTGAGCAGGCGCTGTTCATGCAGCACTGGCCTGAGTTCTTCCTCGATGGCGACCCGTGGCTCGGACCAAACCTATCCTCCGACAGTGAGTACTTCTCGTTTTAGTGCGAAGTAATGCCAAGGTCCGGCAAAGTATCCTCCAGAGCTGCAAGAGCGGTGGGGTTCAGGTACTCCTCGTTCAAGCAGCTCTTGTCATATCGAAAACGTGTGTCTCGTGAGCATTCGATGAGTTCTGCAGTAAAGAACTTCTCCCAGCTAAAGAACTTTGAGCTTTCGATATGTTCAGCGGGGTTAAGCAGCATGTCCCTAATGTGTTTGCTGTTGAATAATCCCGACTTCAACACGAGCCATTCAAACGATTCCGGTAGGAATAGCTTGATGTTCTTTCGGCGCAATAGAGCAGCTGCTTCCGCAATTTCTGGTCCAAAGGCGGCACCGTCGGCAATCACGAGGATGTCGTTTTCCGGTGCGTCCATAATGCAGTTGCAAATATTTGATTTGCCTCCCGCGCTGATGCATTTAATGCTGCTCTTTTTGCATAGCAAACTGAAGAATTCGTAGCCCGAATTTGTGTCCTCGACAATGACAAGCTCGGGCCTCTCGCCTCTAAAATCAGTATCACCGTAAATACGATATGTAGAGGTGTAGACACGAGAGTAAACGGGATACTTCGTTGTGGTTCGGTTGGTGTTCTTAAGACCGTAGATTTCATCAACGCTATAGGGCAGTTGGCGCAGTGACTCTCTGGCGACAATTACGTAGTAGTTTGAGCTACGCTTTGCTTCATGGGCAAATTCTCTTGATCGAACAAAAGTATTGCCCTCATCAATAAAAACAATACTGCTGGAAATCTCTTGGAGATCTCTACGCCAATATTTTCCAGATATTGTTTTACAGGGCACTTTGCAACTTACTGTTACGCCGCTTTGTGTCCCAAGCTCTTCGTGAGCTGCCACCATATCAAGCAGAGTTGTCTTGCCTGTAGCACTGTTACCTTGGATGATGGTCAGATTTCTATTGATGGTCAGTTTAAACTGAACCCGGTTATTTTGAATAATTACCTTGTATGATCCGCGCATCAGGAGTTCTCCCTTAGGCATTTTCCAGCTATGGGGACAAGGTCAAACATTGTGTGGACTATATCGCCCGTATTTGCAATGGTTACCGTGAATTTGCCGTTTCCAAAATCCATTATGTGGTAGAGATTGATTGTTAGATCCTTTTGCGCGGCGATCCTCAGAATCCAGTAGGCGCAATTATCACCGCAATTTGAGGCGTTATATATATTCTGCGGCATAAAGTACATAAGCAGTAGCGTTTTGGTGCCGCTGGATAGTTTCTCGGGAGGAATGATGCCTAGAATCTTGGTATCGATTGCATTGGGGCCTACCACGGTGCCTTTGTCGATGGATTTTATGACCCTTTGGGCAAAGGAGTCTTGAAACCACTGGGGCGAATATACGTTATCGAAGTAAACGGACGTGTTGTAGATAACGTTTTCCATATCACCATAGTGAATTGTTAGCACGTCAGCTCCTTCGGCTTGCTGATTTGGCATCTAGTGAGATTGATTATATCGCAGCACATGAGGCGGGCGTTATCGGCCCGCGGTAGATGTGATTGATGACCAAGGTTTGTATTTTGTTGCTTTATTATTCAGTTCACTCGTTTAATCAGTTCGCTCATGCGCTAAGTTTGCCTTAGAAGCTATTTAGCGTAACGGTTGAGGTGTGGCGACTCATATTTAAATTGCAGTCACAAAGACACCTTTTATCGATTTCCCGTTGAAATACTGAATTGATAGTTTAAAAATAACTTAAGAGAGCCTTAAATCTCGGAAAAAGGATGTCGTATGAAAAACCTTCGAGAAAGATGGCACGGACTAACAGTGCTGGGAGTTGTTGCATTTGCTGCTGCCTGCATGACGGTTGCCCCGGCGCCCTCATTTGCTGATATTGCTGGCGGTGGCGGAGGCGGTGGACCGATTACGGAATGGTGTTCCGACGGTCGTCCGAAGACTGGACTCGTTCGGTGCGAGGACGGCAACCTTCGCTATTTCGATCCCGAAACTGGCGCCATGGTCACGAACCAGTGGCATAACGAATACGAAGCTGTCTGGTACTATTTTGGCGCTGACGGGACCGCGGTGTCGGGCTGGCAGTCTATCGGTGGGGACAAGTATTACTTCTATCCCGAAAACCATGATATGGCATACGGCCGAGTTCAGATTGACGGCAAGAACTACTTCCTGAACACCCCTGGTGCCAACGCCGATGGCCGCATGCAGCATAGTGGCTGGTTCTACGACTCCATCTACGGAAAGTGGTCCTATGCGACCTCCGACGGTGAGCTATTGACCGGTTGGCATAATCTCGGCGGGGCTTGGTACTATTTCAACGAATCTGGGGTCATGCTGACTGGCTGGATCAACGATTCGGGTACCTGGTACTACACTAATGCCTCCGGTGCGATGGCCACTGGCTGGTTCTTGGCAGGCGGCTCTTGGTACTATGCGAGCGGTTCGGGCGCCATGGCAACCGGCTGGCTCAGCAATGGCGGCACGTGGTATTGGCTCGGAGGTTCGGGCGCTATGGCCTCTAACTCTTGGGCTAACGTTGGTGGAGTTTGGTACTGGTTCGACGATTCCGGCGCGATGGCCACCGGCTGGCGTCAGGTCGGCGGCGCCTGGTACTACTTTAGCGGTTCCGGCGCTATGGCTCACGACGCCTGGGTCGGCGACTACTACCTCCAGTCTTCCGGTGCCATGGCTACGAATGCCTGGGTTGGCTCCTACTATGTCGGCGAGGACGGCAAGTGGATTCCGGGCTACGGTTTAGTTTGGTATAAGAACGGTAGCGATGTTTACCATACGCATAAGTGCCGTACCGTTGGTAAGGACGCAAAGGGCTATTCGCAGATCTCTATTCAGGAGGCCCAGAGGCGTGGCGCTTCACGAGAGTGCAAAAACTGCCAGCAAATTGGCTAGCACATTACTGAGCTAGTTTTGATTGAGGCCCCGTTGCCCTGAAGCGACGGGGCCGCTGCGTGATTGGATACCGTGCTGTTATGAAGAAATGGTCATTCGGAGTGCTGGCTTTTTCGGGCCTCATTTCTTTTGGGCTCCTTTTGGGTTCGCCCTCGATGTTATACGCCCTTGATTCGAATAACACTGACGAAGGTCCCGCATCTAACGTTGCTATTGCTTCTGTCGAGTCAGGCGTTGATGCTCAGCGCGAATCGACCTTCGCTGTCGAGCAGAACTCTCAGGTGGATAATGAGACCCCTTCCGAGGTTTCGAATCAAATTATTTGGCATCAGGGGTGGATATCACCCGAAGAAGGGGCTGGTTTTTGGCGTTGGGGCTTGTCCGACGGAACAATCGCTGTTTCTTCTTGGAGACATATAGACGGTAGCTGGTACTGGTTCGACGACGAAGGTCGAATGGCTCAGGATGGGTTGGTTCAAGTCGGGGGTGCGACGTATGCCTTCTCCTCTTCGGGCGCAATGCGTGTCGGCTGGTACCTAGATTCTACGGGCTCCACTTCTGCTTGGCGTTATTTCTCCGGTTCTGGCGCCATGGTAAAAGGCTGGCTTTCAGACGGCAGCAACTGGTATTGGCTGGATGATGAGGGCAAGATGGTCCACGATGCGATGCTGCAGATTGGGGGAGCCACGTATGGATTCTCTTCTTCTGGTGCAATGCTTATCGGATGGCATCTTGATGCTTCTGTCTGGCATTATTTTTCCGGCTCTGGCGCTCTGGTAAAGGGCTGGCTCTCGGATGGGGGTCGTTGGTACTGGCTTGATCCTGCAGACGGTTCTATGGCTACCGGGCTGAATGAATGCAATGGCACCTCTTATATCTTTAACAGTTCAGGGGCCATGCTATCCTCCCAGTGGGCACTTATTGACAACAACTGGTATTACGCTGACTCCAACGGCTTACTGCATGGAGGTTGGTTACTTCTAGGGAATTCTTGGTATTACCTGGATCTAGGAAGCCATATTATGCTCACGGGCTTTGTGCAAGTGGGCTCGTCCACCTATTTCCTTACGAGCTCAGGTGCCATGGCAACAGGCTGGGCACTTGCTGATGGTACTTGGTATTACGCCGCATCAAACGGAGCTATTCAACGAGGGCGATGGATAAAGTCCGGAAGCGCCTGGTATTACCTTGATGATGTATCCGGCGCAATGCGTACTGGTGAATTTGCGGTAGGAAGCAAGCGCTATTTTTCTTATGATTCCGGTGCAATGGCATCTTCGTGCTGGATCAACTTGAACGATGGTATGGCATGGGCGAATTCGTCTGGAGCACTGAGCGAGCCGTTGCCTACTTCATCTGATGGATCTCCTGTAGTCGCTGATCGTACTGACTCGTCTTCATTGCCAGGTGTGATTCATATTGGAGATGCGGTTTTCTATGCGGATGCGAATGGTGTCGTTAACGTGGCGTCTGGTTGGATTATGTCGAAAGACGCTTCTGACGAAAGTGGCAATACTTGGTACTACGCATCTTCCAATGGTGTCCTTAAGTCTGGTTGGCAATATGTCAACGGTGCGTGGTATTGGATGGACCCTTCCACATTCAAGATGAAAACTGGATGGCTTAATGACGGCGGTACGTGGTACTGGCTCCAGCCTTCGGGTGCCATGTTTGCTAACGGGTGGCTGAAAATCGATGGCGTTGACTATTACTTCAATGCAAGTGGTGCATGGTTGAATACGTCTGGTTCTGTTTTGGGGGTCAATAGGTCCAGCTTGGTCAATTGGCTTATGAGCCACGAAAACGACGGCTATTACCGTGGAACACGCTACGACACGCATCTCAGCCAGGAAACGTGCATGTACCCAAAGGGTGATCCGCGTTGGGACGGTTATACGGGCATGAATTGTGGTGGATTTGTATCGCATGCATATATGAAGGCGGGCGGGAATTTAGCTCCCATTACCGCCGAGCAGAGCCATTCCCCTTGGAGTGGAGGTCCCGGAAGGGGCGGCTGCGTAAACGCTTATCGTTGGTACGGCTACGCTATCGATACGTGTGCGAACGTGACTTATTTCAACTCTATTGATGAGTTGTTACGTAGTGGTTTGGCTCGTAAGGGGGACATTGTGTTCTTCAATCCTTACAACCCATATGCGGACGATAGCCACATTGGCTTTTTCTGGGGCAATTCGCCGAGCGAAAATTTGTTCTGGCATAGTGATGGTTATGGAAATCGCATCTCCGGTTTGACCGCTTTGGGCCCATCGAAAGTAATACTGATTCGTTAGAATTCCGAGTTGTAGGGGACTCTCTGGGCCCCCTACCTTTTTGACATCTGGTTTGAAAGTTTATTTGAAGTCGGTATTCTTGGGGGCAAGAGGAGGGGGCAATGAGCCTGCGGGTTCAACCCTGCCGGTAAGTTCTTCTTTTCTTTGCAGCATTGCGCCCAACTATTTATTGTCCTAGATGGCATCTTGTCCTGTTAGATGTTCGGGAATCTTTCATAGCTATGCTGTAAGCTAGACGCAATCAAGAGCGAATGACGAGGTTTACATGAACAAACATCTTAAGTTGTTTTCGGCATTGTTGGTGCTGATGCTCTTTGCGCCCGTTTCTATGTTTGTATGCCCTGCGGATGCAGAGGCTGCTCAGACTCTGGTTGAGAATTCTTGGCGTTATGAGGGTGGACAATTAGTTTCAGATGATGCTTCTTCCGAAGAAGACGGAATAGCTTTATTGTCTATGGACGCTCTTCCCGATGGGGTTACAGCTCAGGGCATTGACGTCAGCGAGCACCAAGGGCGTATTGATTGGGACGCAGTTAAAGCTTCTGGCATCGATTTCGCTATTCTGCGCGTTGGGTTTGGCGCTCCGTCTTTCGGCGGTCGAGTTGACTATCAATTTAATCGAAATATTTCTGAGTGCGAGCGACTCGGAATTCCCTACGGCGTCTATGTCTATTCATATGCTTTTGATAATCAACAGGCAGCCGATGAGGCGTCCATGGTGATTGACTGCCTATCGGGGCACAATCCTAGGCTACCGGTGTATTACGATCTTGAGGACAAGACAATTATTGCAGATGGTCGTCAATCCGGAATTGCATCTAGAGCTCAGACATTCTGTAATAAGATTTCTAGTGCTGGATATAAGCCAGGCATTTATGCAAACCTAAATTGGTTTAACAATATATTGACCGACCCTGTATTTAAGAGCGGTTCTTGGGATCATTGGATTGCTCAATACAACTCCCAATGTCACTATACCGCCAGTTACAGCTTTTGGCAGTATACAAGCCGCGGAAAAGTTTCTGGTATTAGCGGAAATGTTGATATGAATTACGCGTATGTTGATGTCTCTCTTTATTACTGGCAGTTAAAAGAGGGCACTTGGTATTACGCAACCTCTGACGGCAAAGCGTATACCGGATGGTTGCGCCAGGGCGGAGCCTGGTATTGGCTCGACCCCGACGCGGGCGGTGTAATGGCCACCGGGCTCTACGAGTGCAACGGCTCCATGTACTGGTTCAACGCCTCCGGCGCGATGGCGACCGGATGGGTCCTCGACGGCGGCACCTGGTACTACGCGACTGGCTCCGGCGCGCTGGCGCGCGGCCCCGTTTCCGTCGGCGGCGTGCCCTACTGCTTCGACGCCCGGACGGGGGCCATGCTGACGGGTTACCAGACTGATGCGCAGGGCGTCCGCCGCTACTTCGGCAGCTGCGGCCCTCTTAACGGCTGGGGCTTCGTCGACGGCTCCTGG
>DBEZDO010000018.1:0-79236 GCA_048187355.1 Collinsella sp. | reverse complement strand
GGCCCGAGCGGCAGGCGCCCGGCGACGGCGAGCACGGCCCCGAACACGCCGAGCGCCACGGCCAGCGCGGCGGCACCGAGCGCCACAAGGGCGAGCAGCTTCGCCGCGACGGCGCGCCCGCGCGAGGGGACCGCCGTGAGGTTGGCGAGGCGCCCGGCAGCGCGCTCCTCGTCCACGGCGATCCCGCAGACGATGGCGGACATGAGCGGCATGAGGGCGCCGAGGAACTGGGCGTAGGCGTCCGCGCCCAGCGCCGGGTCCCATCGGGTTACGGAGAAGTACTCGCCGCAGGCAAGACCGGCTGCCAGGCCGCAGACGAGGTGTACCGCCGTGAGCGGGGAGCGCGCCAGGCGCAGGGCCTCGGAGAGCAGGGCCCGCGGGAGAGTCATGCGCGGCGTCGGGTCGGAGAGTCGTGTCATGGCCATCACCTCTCCTCGGAGCGCGCGAACCAGGCCGCGCCCGCCGCCGTGAGCGCGGCGAACGCGAGCGCGCAGACCGCAAGGCCCGCCAGTGTGAGCATGCCGTCCGCCGCGAGCGCCCCGCCGAGCGCCATGTCCGCCGCGAGTGGCTCGCCGCTCGGCAGCACGGGGATGAAGCTCGTGGGGATGACCATGCTCGCCGACGGCGGAAAGAGCTGCGGCAGCGGCACCAGCGACCAGGCGAACCCACCCACGAGCTGCGCGGCGAGCGGGCAGAAGATGCCCGCGAGCATGCCGAGCCGCGCCGTGAGGAAGAGCCCTGCGGGGATCATCCACGCCGCGGTCACCGTGTTGGCGAGCGCGCAGAGGAGCATCGTGAGCGTGCCCGCGACCGTGAGGCCCTGCGAGGAGAACGCCGAGCCCGCGAGGTAGATACCGAAGACCACGAGGTTCGAGAGCGTGCAGAGCGCGAGGCACCAGAGCGCCTTGGCCCACCAGGCGCGCCCGAGCGGGAAGCCCAGGCCCAGAAGCCCCCGCATCCGCGTGCGAGCGTCCGCCCGCGCGACGCACGCCACCACGAGTGAGAGAGACACGGGCAGGAAGAGCGCATACCAGTAGTTCCACGCGCTGAAGATCTGCACGCCCCGGTAGGGCATCGCGCCGAGCAGCGGCATCGGCAGCGCCATGAGCACGGCCAGGCGAACCGGTGCCGCGTGGCGCGACTTCAGGGCCTCGGCGCGCAGGCCCGCGAGCAGGCCGCCTTTCTCGCCCGTCATGCCGCCACCTCCCCGCGTGCTCGTCGCCCCTCCCGGCAGAAGCTCATGAAGAGTTCCTCGAGGTCCTGCCCGGGCCGAAGCGCATCCTCGTAGGCGAGGCGCCCCCCGCAGATGATGCCGATGGTGTCCGCCATCTGCTGCACCTCGGAGAGGATGTGGCTCGAGACGATCACCGTCGTGCCCGCCGCCGCGAAGCCGCGGATCTGGTCGCGCAGCTCCTCGATGCCGATGGGGTCGAGGCCGTTGGTGGGCTCGTCGAGCACGAGCAGGCGTGGCCGGGCGATCAGCGCCAGCGCGAGCCCCAGGCGCTGCCGCATGCCCATCGAGAAGCGCCCGGCGCGCTTCTTCCCAGTGTCCGCGAGGTCCACGGCGGCGAGCACCTCATCTATGCGGCTCTCGGGAAGGCCCAGCAGCGTGGTGCGCACGCGCAGGTTCTCGCGCGCGGTGAGGTTGGGGTAGAGCGGCGCCTCCTCGATGAGGCTGCCGATTGCGTAGAGGTCCTCGCGGCGCCAGGCGTGCCCGGCAAAGAGGATCTCCCCGGCCGTCGGCCGCAGCATCCCGCAGATCATCTTGAGCGTTGTCGACTTGCCGGCGCCGTTGGGGCCGAGCAGCCCGTACACCTCGCCCTCGCGGATATGAAGGCTCACGTCGGCCACGGCGTCCTGCGCCTGGTCGCCGCGGCCGAAGCGCTTGGTGAGCCCGCGCGTCTCGAGCATGTAATCCATGGGCTTATCCTTTCTCTTCCGGGCGCGCGGGCCGAGTCGCCGTGCCCGCGCGCCTTACCTTTCGGGTTCAACATCCATGGTGGGGCGCGTTTCTAACGAAGCCGTAACGGCCGTTGGGCTCTTTTGGCGCCAGCCAATCTCGACCCGCACGCCACTCATGGTATGTTTATCGCGATAACAAGGGCGGAGGTGCCCGTGGCACGCAATAAGTACCCGGAGGAGACGGTCGAGAAGATCAGGGGTGACGCCCGGCAAGTGTTATTTTGCGAGCTATGCGCATTGAAAGCGACCTTTCGTGGTATAAACTACTTGCCGGAAGCCGCGGCTTTCAGAGTACGGCTTACGTGTACGTTTAACCTCCGTGGGCGACGGGGTGCCGCAAGGCGTAGAATATCGCCCACCTGTAGGGGCCTGCAGCGATGCGGGCCCCGCTTCGTATGAAGGGGGCGTAACCGATGAAGATCGTATCCATCTCCCAGGACTTCTTCGACCTCGTCGATGGCGACCGTGAGCTCATGCTTAAGCACAATCGCCCCTGCATCGTGGTGGTGAGGCTGCGTTTCCGCGGAAAGCGCAGGGACTTCGCCGTGCCGCTGCGTTCCAACATCGCCCCCAACGTGCCCAAAGACCAATACTTTGCACTGCCACCCCGCCCCACGACGCGCCCCGGCTGCCGCCACGGCATCCACTACATCAAGATGTTCCCCATAACCAAGGCCTACCAGCGCCGCTTTAGGACCGAGGGCTCGGCCTACTACGAGACGCTCCAGCGCATCATCGACAGCAACACCAAGCGCATTGTCTCCGAGTGCCAGACATACCTCGACCGCTACGAGCGCGAGGGAAGGCCTCGCTTTGCCGTCGACATCGACCGCATCGTGGGGCTGCTGGAGGGCGAGAAGTAGGGCACCTCGGCTCAGTCTCGAGCCATGCGGAGTCGCTCAGCATTTTTGAACGCCGAGTGTGCGTCCCAAATACTTGAGAAACAAGCTGTGAAGTGCGGTGGCGCGCCCGTGCCCGTGCATAGCCGTCACCGTTAGCGTCTACGCGGCGTCGGCTTCAAGTGGAATTGACGCCGCTGCTGTATATGGTTTGCCTTGCTGCAACTGGCGATCAATGCCCGCGATGCTTCTGTTTGCGCTTCAGTTTTCTCTGCTCGTAGCGCGCATCAGCCTCATCCGCGCGGCGTCGGCTTCTTGCATGAGCTGACTCCTGCTTCATCGCTTCTCTCTGTGCCGCGAGCGCCTGCTGCGCCTTGGTGCTCATCGCTGGCCGCTTGAGGGTTTTCGCCGCCTCGCGAACGCGTCGCTTGGGGTTCTTTGCGGGCTTGCTTGCCTCAGCCGGTTTGCCACCGAAGAACGAGAGACTGACTCCCTGAAAATAAAAGGCGCCCATGAGGACACCTACAGGCTATCTTCGAACTACTTGATTTGGAGCAGACGGAGGAAAAAATAGGGCAGAATCGCTTTCACGATTCTACCCCGCAAACCCGAGGGTTTCTAACTAGTAACTATTATGCAGCTAAACGCCCCATTATCAATCCCGCGGGTATTTGGGTGCGCACGCATTGACCGTGCCCTTGCACGCCCAATGTGTGCCGTAAAAGCCGTCTTCTTCAACGTCAAAGTGAGCGCGCTTCATTTTTGTCTCTCAAAATCTTATTTTCACGATTTGCATTTTCATCCCGTTGTCACCGACCCTTGCGAGAAACCGGAAAAAGCCGCTGACAGAAGGGTCCCTCAAATCGTTGTAGCCCAGCATATAGCCGCGACTTGTGACCTGCAGATGGCTGTCCCACGTGCCGATTTCCTTGGCGGCATCCGAAACCGCAAAATATGCCCCCACATCCTTGATTTTTGCAGTCTTAAGCCATGTTTTTGCGATCATCTTTACCGCCGTCCGATTGGCAGCATCAAAGACCAGCACACCTTCGGGAAAAGCGTCCGCCATTCCCCGCACCAGTTCCCGGACCTCCTGGGTTAGAAAGTAATAGAACACCCCGGAGGCAAAGAACACCGCCCCGCCGGAGGCATCGATTTTGCCAAACCATGCGGTGTCTTTCAGGTCGCAGGGGATATTATGTTCCCGATCCCCGGCGGGCAGTAGCTGCTGCCGCAAGGCAATCACATCCGGGAAGTCCAGATTGTAGATCCTGCATTTACCGTTGTCGCAGGTTCTGCCGGTGTTGTCCAGCCCACAGCCCAGATTGACCACCGCCGCATTGGGGTGGCCTTTCAGGTAATCCCGCACCTCGAAAGCAAGATCACTCTGCCGCATGGCCACCTCCAGCGCACCAAAGCGCTGCATCAGGCTGCGGGAGTTTTTCTCTGCCTCTGAAAAGTCGTAGTCGATCTGGTCGAGCAGACGAACCGCTGCTTCATCCCTGTAAAGGTTCGGGTACAGCTTCGTACACAGCTTTCGGGAATACAGCGGGAGGATCAGCGTCTCCTGCACGGTGCTTTTCTCAATTTTATATTTCATAGGTTTCTTCCTCAGTGAATAAAAACTGTCACAATTGCCGCCGCCGCAGCCGCAATCCAGCACCTTGGCATTTGGCGCAAGTCGTAGAAATCGAAGTCCCCATCGCGCCACAGGGCTGTGGCCCAGATTCATCATGGCAACCATAAGTTTTCCGCCGAGTCCCACGGGCTTGCGGGTGTTTTCAAAGAACGACATCTGGCCTCTCCGATTTCGTGCATTCCGCATAGGTCAACGGGAACGAGGCCTTCAGCACCGCGCTTTTCTGCACCGCCCAGCCGTTTTGACGCAGGAAACGTAGGTATTCCTCGCTTGTCCACCTGCTGTGGAGGGGGAATCCCGCCATACTCATGAAAAAGGCTTTTGCCTTGCCGGAAACCGAGCTTCCCGCATGGGTGAAGGTTGGCGCGATGAGCACGCCGTCGTCCTTCAGCACCCGCCTGATTTCTTGTAGGGCCTTTTCCGGATGCGGCACTATGTGAAGCGCGTTGGACGCGATCACCACTTCGAAGGACTTCTGTGCATAGGGCAGGCGGAACATATCTTGTACGGAAAAGTGCAGCTTTGCGGATTGATTGTCCCGCTTTGCTTCAAGGATCATCTTTGCAGAAGCGTCTGTAGCTTCGATGTGTGCCGCCGCATTCACGATGCTCTTTGCGATAAGCCCCGTGCCGGTGGCAACCTCCAGTACGGTTTTTGCTTTCACTACCGGCCTGATCAGCTCATACATCTTCTCATACGCCGCCCGGTCCTTTCGCATGAAACGGTCGTACCGACCGGCATTCTTGTCCCAGAAGCCCTTGCGTTCGTGCATGGCTATCGCCCCCCAAACAGTTAGAGCAATCTAACTATAACACACGAACCATGAAGTAAGATAAGGCTAACCTTATTTCTTGGCCAAGACGCATCTCTCCGACCCTTTGAATCGCCCCTTTTCACGCCACCCGCTACGAACCCCGGCGGAAACCAGGGAGTGATTAAAGGAGCGACCTGCGATTTTGCGAATCAATTGAGTCATTCCCGAAACCGCGAATCAAGGGCCTGATTCGCTCAAATTGCGCACGAATCAGCCCTCGGGCGGTACGACGCGACACGCATCGACAACACTCGGACTGGATTAGTCATCGAGTGGGAGAGTAATAGAACATTTGCTTTTGTTTTTCATACGGTTTCGTACGGTCCGATGGCGACCGATGGGGACGTTTCGGAACCGCCGCACCTGCAAGCCACATGGTTTCACAATCGGGCAAAAACTCAGAAGGCTCCTCGGGAAAAACGAGGAGCCTTCCTGTTTCCTTCGGCGCGGGCTGATCGGGACCCCCGCCGATCTAGAGGCACTCGGTCAGAATCTGGAACACCTCGCTGCGCTCCAGTTTCTTGGCGCAGCCGTCGGTGAGCACGCAGGTGTCCGCAACCTTGTGCAGCGTCTCGTCGGACGCGTCGGAGTCCATCTCGGCGAAGCTCGTGGGAAGCCCCATCTCGCCGATGAACGTCTGCAGGCGGTCGATGCCCTCGAGCGCCACCGTAAGGTCGTCTTTGCCCTTGGCGTCGACGTCCCACACCTCGCGCGCCCAGCGGGCGAACTGCGCGGGTGCCTCGGGGGCCAGGTGGCGGTAGAGCGCAGGATGGATGACCGCGAGGCCCATTCCGTGGTTGGTGTGGGTGTAGGCGCCGTACTGGTGCTGGATCATGTGCGCCTGGAAGTCCGTTGACTTGCCGATCTTGAGCACGCCGTTCTCGGCCATGGCGGAGTCATAGACGAGCTCGCTTCGGGCATTGAGGTTCTGGTCGTCGTCCGCGATGAGGCACATGTTGCGGATGACGTTACGCTGGATGGCGAGGTTGATGTCGTCGGTGACGTTGCGTCCGCGCGGGCTTCCGAAATAGCTCTCCATGCAGTGCGAGAGCGTGTCGAACGCGCCACTCATGAACTGCGCGTGCGGTACGGTGAGCGTGAGCGCCGGGTCAAGCGCCGCCCACGAGGGCAACGCGCCGAAGAAGGCACCCTTCACGTGCGTCTCCTCGTTGGTGATGACGGCGCCGTTGTTCTGCTCGGCGCCCGTGCCGGAGAGCGTCACGATGCAGCCCATGGGGATGAACGAGCTCGGCATCTTGCCGTCGACGTGCTCGAACGTCTCGATGTCCTCGTCAAGCATCGCCTGCGCGGAGACCACCTTGCAGCAGTCGAAGACCGACCCGCCGCCGACGGCGAGAATGAAGTCGACCTGCTCCTCGCGTGCGAGCGCGGCGCCCTCCTGGCACTTCTCGTAGGTCGGGTTGGGCATGATGCCGCCGAAGTCCACCACGCGCTTGCCGGCGCCCGTGAGCTTCTCGACTACGTGGTCGTAGACGCCGGTCCGCTTGACCGAGCCTCCGCCGTAGGCGAGCATCACTGTCTTGCCCATGGCACCCATCTCGGCGTCGAGTGCCTGGTCCATGGCCCCCTCGCCGAAGTAGTTCCTGACCGGGTAGTCGTACGTGAATGAGTTCATGGCAATTCCTCCTAGTAAGTTATCAGTGCGGTCTGACCGCTCGTCTACACGTTGCGCACGAGCTCGGACATCCATTCGATGGTGGCGGGGTCGTGGTGGTCGAAGAACGCGCTGCGACCGGTGTCGAGCGCGGCGATGGCGACCATCTCGTCGTCGCCCAGTGCGAAGTCGAAGACGTCGAAGTTTTGCTCCATGCGATCGCGGTGCGTGCTCTTAGGGATACAGACCACACCGCGCTGCAGCAGCCAGCGCAACACGACCTGGGCGACCGTCTTGCCGTGCGCTTCGCCGATGCGAGCGAGGACCTCGTTGCGGAAGAGGTTGTTCCTGCCCTCCGCAAAGGGTGCCCAGCCCTCCATGGCTACCTCCTTGCCGGCCATATACTCCTGTGCGTCGCGCTGCTGGAAGAACACGTTGCACTCGACTTGGTTCACGGCGGGGGCGATGCGGTTGAACGAGATGAGGTTTGCGAGGTGATCGGGGTAGAAGTTAGCTGTGCCTATGGCGCGGATAACGCCCTGCTCGTAGAGCTCCTCCATGGCGCGCCACGCGCCGAAGACGTCGCCGAACGGCTGATGGATGAGGTAGAGGTCGACGTAGTCGAGCCCCAGCCGCTTGAGCGACGCGTCGAAGCCGCGCTTGGCCCCCTCGTAGCTCACATCCGACATCCACAGCTTGGTCGTCACGAACACCTCGTCGCGCGGCAGGCCGCTCACACGAATGGCGGCCCCGACCGCCTCTTCGTTGCCGTAGCTCGCGGCCGTGTCGAGCAGCCGGTAGCCGACCGAGAGCGCGTCCTCCACGGCGCGCTGGCATTCCGCGGCGTCCGGGATCTGGTACACGCCGAAGCCGAGCTGCGGCATCCTGACGCCGTTGTTCAAGGTGATGTAGTCCATGGTGCCTTCCTTTCTCGCAACTTGACGTATCCACCATACGAGGGGCGCCGCGCCGGCGGAAGTTTCCGTTGGTGAGGGTTCTATAACGCTGGGGTGCGCACGGGGTTATAACCCGCGGGTTCAGGGCACCGCACCAAAGGGGGATTCCGCAGAGCGCCCCGCGGTCGTACGCTTGGCGATGAGAGAGAACAAGCCACCGACAGGAGATGTGCTTAACGGAGTCCGATGAACGGGCGGACGTGGGCGTCGCAAACAAATGACGGATATCATAGACAGGGAGAACAGGAATGGACAACCGCGTTTTGGGAAAGAGCGGCATCGAAGTCAGCCCGCTCGGCATGGGCTGCATGGGAATCACGCACGCGAGCGGAGACCCGATGCCCGACGACGAGGCCGCGAGCGTCGTCCGTCAGGCCCACGAGATGGGCTATACCTTCTTTGACACGGCGGAGTGCTACGTTGGCACGTGCGCTGATGGGACCGAGGCGCACAACGAGGACGTGGTGGGCAAGGCGCTCGCGCCCGTGCGCGACGAGGTTGTCATTGCCACCAAGTTCGGCGTCACGCACGCCCCGGACAAGACCATCCTCGTGGACTCGCGCCCCGAGGTTATCCGTATCTCGGTGGAGAAGAGCCTGCGCCGGCTGCGCACCGACCACATCGACCTCTACTACCAGCACCGAATCGACCCAAAGGTCGAGCCCGAGGTCGTTGCAGACACCATGGCAGGCCTCATCAAGGAAGGTAAGATTCGCGCCTGGGGAATCTCCGAGGCAACGGAGGAGTACCTGCGTCGCGCCGATGCGGTGTGCCCCGTCTCCGCCGTCCAGAACCGCTACTCCATGATGGCGCGCTGGAACGAATCCCTGTTCCCCGTGCTCGAGGAGCTGAACGTTGCCTTCGTGGCCTTCTCTCCCATGGCGAACGGCTTCCTGACGGGCGCGTACAGCCACAACACCAGATTCGAGGGCGCCCAAGACTACCGCGATGGCATGCCGCAGTACACAGAGGAAGGCGAAAGGCGCGCCGAGCCCCTCATGCGGTTCGTTCGCGAGCTGGCTGAGCTGCACGCGGCGACGCCCGCCCAGGTCTCCCTTTCCTGGATGCTCGAGAAGAAGCCCTATATCATTCCCATCCCGGGCAGTCGCAAGCCCGAACGACTGCTCGAGAACCTCGGTGCCGCCGAGGTCGGGCTCACCGACGATGAGGTTGCCAAGATCGACGGGCTGCTCAACGGACTCGACCTCATGGTCTTCGGCGGGCACACGGTAAGGTAGGGAGCCATGAACATGAGACCCTATGTCGTCTGTCATGTCTTTGCCGGGCTCAACGGGCGTATCGACGGCGCGTACATGCTCGACCCCGCCGCCTCGCCCGCACGCGCCGCGTACTCTCGCATGCAGGTCGAGTTCGGGGCGGACGCCGTGGCGTACGGGGCCGTGACCACGAAGGGCTTCGTCGGGTCGCGCCCCCTTGCGCTCGATACCCACGGGAGCGCGCCCAAGGGGGACTTCGTGGCGCCTCATGACGAACAATCGTTCTACGTCTCCGTCGACCCCGCCGGGGAGATTGCATGGGAGTCTGCGACCTATCGTCGCGCCGGCCGTGCGGACGCGCACGTCATCGAGATCCTCACCGAGGCGGCATCGCCGGCGTATCGCGACTATCTGCGAGAGCGCGGCGTCTCATACGTGCTTGCCGGCTCGCGCGGGCTAGACCTCCCGCTCGCCCTGCGCAAGCTGCGCGAGCTTTTTGGCATCGAGCGCCTGCTCGTGTGCGGCGGCGGAAAGACGGACATGTCGTTTCTTGCCGCGGGCGTGCTTGACGAGCTGAGCCTCGTTCTCTCCCCGACGGTCTCGGGGGAGCCCGAAACGGCTTCCGTCTTCGACGAGATGCCTCGCTCAGCCGGCGGTTCGCACGTATTCTCGCTTGAGCGCGTCGAGCGCCTTGCCGGCGACGGCCTCCACCTCGTCTATCGAGTGCGGCGATGATGCCGCGCCGTTCGTTTCTGGAGGCTGCCGTGTGGTTGGCCGCTGCGGGCAGCCTTGCCGGCTGCTCGTCGGACGGGCCCGCCGGGTTCGCGCGCGGCTCCGCTCCGGGCCCGGTCACGGCGGACACGCCCATCTACGACGTCATCAACAACCCTTTGCTCGATGGCTACGGACGGCTGCTCTTCCCCACAACGCTCCATCCGCCGACGGAGGATATGACGCTCGATGACCTTTCCGCTTGCCTGCCGTGGTACTCGGAAATCCATACGAGCACCACGGTCGACGTCGTCAGCTATCTGCTGTCAGAGCGCGCAGCGGAACGGACGTTCTTCTACGACATCTACACGGATGCCGAGAAGGCCGCCGACCCCTCGCTCGCCAACACGGGGCTTTTCCGCTTCGCTGCCGAGGGAGCGGGCGGCGCGTCTGCACCGTTTGCCGTGGTAAGCGCGGGCGGCGGATTCGCCTACGTCGCTGCCATGCACGACTCCTTCCCGCACTGTCTGCACCTGGCCCGTTCCGGCGTCAACGGGTTCGCGGTCATCTATCGGCCGGACGCGCAGCTCGCCTGCGAGGACTTGGCCCGCGCCGTCTCCTTCATCTTCGAGCACGCCGACGAGCTCAGCGTGGACACGTCGGGCTATTCGCTGTGGGGCGGCTCGGCCGGTGCGCGCATGGCGGCATGGGTCGGCGGCTACGGCCCGGCCGCCTTTGGCGCGCCAGTAGGAACGCCCCAGCCCGCGGCGGCCATCATGCAGTACACCGGCATGAGCGAACTGACGGGTGCCGACCCCGCGACCTACGCCTGCGTGGGTGATCGCGACGGCATCGCGAGCTGGCGCACCATGCAGGCGCGTCTCGAAGCGCTCTCAGCAACGGGCGTGCCCACAGAGTTTCATGTTTACGAAGGCCTGAGCCACGGCTTTGGCCTGGGTGTCGACACCGTGGCAGAGGGCTGGATCGACGATGCCCTCGCGTTTTGGAAGGCGCAGCGATGAGGATGGCAAGACGTACACACCCCACGGTTATAAGCTGCCTACGAGCAGGAACTTCTCGCCGGATCTTCTCACGCCTATGGTAAAGGCGGTATCAGACAATACGTAAGGAGTGAGACGTATGATTCTTTTCATCAACGGAAGCCCCAACAAGGATGGCAACACGGCGCGCCTGGCGCGCGAGCTCATCGGCGATCGCCCGTACGAGCAGCTGAATCTTGCCGAGCACAAGGTCTACGGCTACGGCCAGAACTACGGCGACGATGACTTCGAGGACGTGCTCGCGCGCATCGAGGCGGCGGACACCCTGGTCGTGGGGTCGCCCGTCTACTGGCACAACCTCTCCGGCATGCTGCGCAACCTGCTCGACCGCTTCTACGGTCCGGTGCGCGAGGGCAGTATGAGCGGCAAGACGCTCTATTTCGTGTTCCAAGGTGGCGCGCCCACGCGCGAGATGCTCGATTGGGGCGAGTACACCATGAAGCGCTTCGCCGCGCTCTACGGCATGACCTACGGCGGCATGGTCGACAACACGCACGAGGCAAGGGCGCTCTCGAAGAAGCTCGCGTAGTCCCGACTTGCGAAACCCAGTTCGGCGGCGGTGGGCCCGTGAAGACGGAGGCCCACCGCCCCTTTTCGTTCGCCAAGTGTATGATCGGACGGGCGCTGCGGACGACTACCTGCATGAGCAGGGCACCCAGAAACGCGAAAACATCTGAACCACAAGCAGGGTCGCAAGGACTATGTCGACCGTGCGGCGCAGCGCCCTTCTCGTCAGCCCCTTTATTCTCCGCGTCATGAGAACAGCCATCCCATGATGTCCTCGTCATGGGCAAAGAGGTAGCCGCCCGCCCCGTGCTGGCCCGCATCCGCAGCAAAGCCCCGCTCGGTGAAGTAGCTCGTGGGCTTGACATCGAGCACGACCAGCTCGCTGACGCGCTCCACGGAAAGCCTGTGAGCTCGATAGGCGGCGCGAATCTCCTCGTACGCCTCGCGCGCGGACCCGGAGCCGTAATAGTCGTCGTCCTCGCCGATAGCCATATACACGGGAACCTCGGCTGCGGCGAGCGTCTCGATATCGCCGTCCCAGCGCGAGATGGTGTGAAGTGCGCGGCGGTAGAGCTCGGGGCGCGTTCCCAAGACGATGGAGATGGTCTCGCCGCCGCCCGAGCATCCGCTCAGGTACACGCGGTCTGTATCGATGCTGTAAGCGCCGAGCAGCCATTCGGTGAGCTCCACCACGTCTGACGCCGATTGCTCGCCCCAGTCGTCGAGCTGGGGCGAGGCCACGATCATGTCGGCGATGTAGTCGTTCGCCACGAAGGGGTAGTCCTCCTGAAGATTCGTCCCCACGCCCTGGAAGTAGAGCCCCTCCCAGCCGGGGCAGGCCACGTAGAGCGCATAGGGCACGGACCCGTCGTAGGAGTCCGGCACATGGAGCGAGAAGTGCAGCGTCCTGCCCGATGGCGTCTGCAGGGCGTCGTCAACGACGAAGCCGCGGTCTGTCTGCGACCCCTCCGTGAGGACGTAGCCGCCAAGCTCACGGGCATCCGCGCAGCCGACCAGGCCTTCCCCGAGTACTAGCCCGCCCGCAGCGAGCGCGGCAGCCTCGATAAAGGACCTGCGTGAAAGATGGCTCACGTGCATAGTTCCTCTTTCTGAATGAACCAAGCCGAAGCCGCAGGCTTTCGGCTTGGCGAGAAGCGCATCAGCGGCCGCTGTTGGCCTCTTGCAGCTCGGCAAGGGTCACGTGCTCGTTGCGGAAGCGTGCCGCGGGATTCTTGTCGCCCGCCGCGCAGGTGATGGCGTGCGCGGGACAGGCGTGCATGCAGGCGAGGCAGGCGTTGCAGCCAAAGCCCGCCTGCGCGTTACGGACAGCCTTGCCGCCCTCGAGTGCGATGCAACCAGTCGGGCACACCTTTGCGCACGCCCCACATCCCACGCACTTCTCGGAATCAACGGTCAGGAATCCGCCCAGCATCGCCGGCTCGAAGCGCAAGCCCCGGCTCATGAACTGCTCGTGGGCAGCGCGATCCTCGTCGGTCACCGGCTCGAGCCACTGGCGGCGCGCCGCGACGTCCGCGCGGATGCGCGCAAGGTTCTCGCCGATCTTCTTCTCGGGAATGCGGGCGCGCTGCTCGTCCATGTCGAAGTTGGGCAGCCAGTTGTCCACCATGAGGAGTGTGGTTGCGTAGGCAGGGTTGAGCCCCGCCGCCCGCGCGTCCTCCAGGCACAGCTCGACGGCATTGGCGTGCCGGTTGCCGTAGGTGCAAACGAAGTAGAGGTAGGGCGTGTCGAGCGTCGCGCGCTCGAGGAACGTCTTCACCATGTCGGGCATCATGTGCCCGTAGATGGGGTACACGATGCCAATCGTATCGTCCGCGTAGGCGAGCTCGCCCTCGCGGCGCAGCTCCTGCGGGATGCTCAGGACCCTCTCGCCCTCCGCGGCCAGCTCGCGCGCCACGTAGAGGCAGTTGCCCGTCCCGGTGAAGTATAGGATCATTCGAAACTCCCAGATTGTCAGCGGTCTGTCATCTCTGATTGCTTATGCCAGGCCGAGACCGGCGACCCAATCACGAACCCCGGACTCGTCCACACTGGACGAGAAGCGCTGGCCCTCCTGCCACTCCCCGCTGCCCGCGGCCTCGGCGAGTAGCTCGCCGCTCCGGCCAAGACTCGAGGAGGAAGAGGTGCAGAACGGGAGCACCGTCTTGCCGTCCCAGTCGTTGCCTGAGATGAAGTTGTCGATGGGCCAGGCCGCGATGCCCCACCAGATGGGATACCCCACGAGCACGGTGTCGTAGTTCTCCCAGCCGTCCGGCGTGACCTGCGTAAGCTCGACGTCGCGCAGGCTCTCGTCCTCGTGCTCGCGGGTCACGCGGCTACTGTCGTCGGTCCAGTCGAGGTCATCGTCGGAGTAGGGCTCCGTAGGCGTCACCTTAAAGAGATCGGCGCCGAGCTCGTCGGCGATGGTCTGAGCTACGGCAGCGGTGTGGCCCTGTGCCGAGTAGTAGGCCACGAGGACGTTGCCGCCTGCAGCGGGCGCGGCGGCGGGCTGGTCCTCGGCGGCGGCTTGGTCGCCGTCACCCTGGTTGCAACCGGAGAGCATCGTTGCGCACAGCGCGGCTCCGAGCAGAAAGTTTCTTCTGGTCACGGTCGGGTTTGCGGTCATGGGGCATCTCCTTCGTTGGCTTGGTTGGTCCGTTATCGTCTGAGCGCTACTCCTGCGCGTCGAAATCGGGGCGTATGGCCAGGTAGCCCGCGAGTGCTTCCTCAGTGGCGGTGTAGTAGGTCATGGTCCCGTCGAGCTTGGCAATCTCGGCCATCTCGTCTTCGGTGAGGGAGAAGTCGAAGATGTTCGCGTTGTCGGCGATGTGGGCGGGGTTCTTGGAGCCGGGGATGATGGAGGTGCCCATCTGCACGTGCCAGCGCAGGATCACCTGGGCCGGGGTCTTGCCGTACTTCTCGGCGAGAGCGACGAAGACGGGCTCCTCCAGAAGACCTTTGTCGCCGTGGCCGAACGGGTACCACGCCTCGATCACCGTGCCGTACGGCGCGAGGTAGGCGCGCAGGTCGCGCTGGGCGTGGTAGGGGTGGCACTCAACGGTCACGAGCTGCGGCTTGATGTCGGCGACCTCGATGACCTCGGCGATCTTGTCTTGCGGGAAGTTGGAGAGGCCGAGGGCGCGCACCTTGCCCGCGTGGCACGCCTCCTCCATCATGCGCCACGCGGCCAGGTAGTCGCCTACCGGCTGATGCAGGATGAGCATGTCGACGTAGTCGAGCCCCAGGCGCTGGAGCGTGGCGTCCACCGCCGGCATGCCCGCGTCGTAGACGCTCGGCCAGAGCTTGGTGGAGACGAAGATCTTGTCGCGCGCGATGCCGCTCTTGGCGATGGCACGGCCCACGGCGCGCTCGTTCATGTAGGCGTTGGCGGTGTCGATGTGCTCGTAGCCAGCCGCGAGCGCGGCGGTTGCGGCCGCCTCGGCCTCGGCCGGGGTCATGAGGAAGGTGCCCAAACCCTCGATGGGCATCTCTACGTCGTTGTTGAGCTTCAGATACTCCATGGTCTCCTCCTTATGGTGACTTTTCGAATACAAGGCTACGGCGTTTACTGACGTGCGAGAAGTTCACGTTGGAATGATGGATATAACCATGGGGTATATACGGCACATAATGCGTGACAGGAGGATCGATGTACAACCCACAGCTTGACACTTTCATCCGCGTGGCGGAGGCGGGCAGCTTCTCCAAGGCGGCACAAGAGTCCTTCATCACGCCCACGGCCGTCATCAAGCAGATGAACCTGCTGGAGTCGCGGCTAGGCCTTACGCTGTTCCACCGATCGCATCAGGGGCTTTCGCTTACGCGAGCAGGCAGGTCGCTGCTCGCCGACGCCCGCCATATCGTGCAGTACTCTCAAGAATCAATCGCACGCGCCCGCGTCGCCGAGCGTGGAGAGAAGCGCATCATCCGCGTGGGAGTGTCGCTCATGACGCCCAGCACGCCGCTCACGAAGCTGTGGCCGAAGGTGAAGGAACGTTGCCCTGGCATGAGCCTTCAGGTGGTCACGTTTGAAAACACACCCTCGGCGGCGCGCGGTTTGGCGAACCTCGGGCAAGACATGGATATCGTGGCGGGGATTTTCGACGATGCCTTTCTTAAAGAGCGCGGGTGCCTGGGCCTCGAGCTTTCGCGCGAGCCGCTCTGGTGCGCCGTTCCCGTCGACAACGAACTCGCCAAACGCGACATTGTCACATTCGACGACCTCCACAATCACAGTCTTATGCTTATACGCCGGGGCTGGAACACCGAAATCGACCGCGTACGCGACGAGATACTCTTGCATCATCCTCAAATCGCGCTCGTAGACTTCCCGCAATATCGGGTGGATGTGTTCAATCGCGGCGCGAACGAGGACCTCGCGCTTGCGACGCTGCCGTTGTGGGCCAACGTCCACCCTATGCTCAAAACCGCCCCTACCGATTGGAACTGTCTCGTGTCTTACGGGCTGCTTCATTCGCCGCACCCCGCAGACCATGTGCGGGAGTTCCTCGATGCGGTGTCTGCCGTGCTCGAGGCAAAGCATCGATAGGCAATCGCGAACAGATGCGCTTATGCCTATGGGAATAACGGGAACTGGCTTCTGAGCTTGCGTTTTGATACCGTCGAGTACCGCCCGATGTTGTTTCGGCGTCGCCATAGAGCAAAGCCATCAGCGAAATGACGGGAATAACAGCCTCCGAACCTTCTGTTCGGAGGCTTTCTTTTTGCATGTCTGCCTAAACGACTCCTTGCCAAAGCCCCTTGAGCATCGAGCGGCTCCGCGCCGAAGACGATGCGGGCGGCGCCGTATCTGCCGTCCTCGACGTGCTCCGCCAGCCCGACCCAGAATTGGCCGTCGTGATATACGGTCAGGGTGGACGACACGCTGATCTGCATGGCTGGTTCCTCCTTTATGTAGACGACCATGCAGAGAAGGGACAACCAAGGAGGCAGGTTACTGATGCGAACTCCCGTGCGCCCACGACTACCCGATGTAGACTGTGTTTTCATCTATGACGCGATATCAAGCGAGCATGGAAGAGCTGGAATAAGGTTTAAGAAACTAATTTCTGTAAAATCGAAAAAATAGGTGCCTTAACTGAGGATTATCATCATCTCTGATAAGCTGAGCAGGGGAGGCGAATTCCATGGAACTGTATCATCGCGAGCAATACTTGAAGAAGATTCGACCGTTCTA
This sequence comes from Collinsella sp., assembly GCA_048187355.1. GTDB lineage: Bacteria > Actinomycetota > Coriobacteriia > Coriobacteriales > Coriobacteriaceae > Collinsella. The sequence continues at coordinate 62,721 of DBEZDO010000018.1, read as the reverse complement.
CGATGACGACCTGATCAAGGTGATCACGGGTATCCGCCGCTGCGGCAAATCGTGCCTCATGTCGACGATTGCCGAGGAACTGAGAAACCGTGGTGTCGAAGACAAGGACATCATCTACCTCGACCTCGACAAGCGCGGCAACCGCTCAATTAAGACGCCTGATCAGCTGGAGGAAAAAATCGAGTCGCTTCTGGCTGACAACGACTTCAAATACCTCTTCATCGATGAGGTGCAGAACGTCCAAGACTACGAGGAGGTCGTGAACGCCTATAACTCGGATGGCGGCTTCTCGATCTTCATCACTGGCTCCAACTCGTATTTGCTGTCTGGCGAGCTGATGACCAAGCTCACGGGTCGATACGTGGAGTTCGAGATGTTCACCCTATCCTTTTCCGAGTTTCTCGACATGAAGAGGTTCATGGGCAAGGAGGTCGGTGACGCGCGAATCGAGTTTGACGAATATCTGCGGTATGGCGGGTTTCCCCGGTCTCTGGAATACGACGATCCCGAGGCGAAGGCTCGCTATATCGAGGATGTCGTTGGACAGATCGTCGACAAGGACATCAGGACTCGTAACAAGATCCGGAACATCGATACGTTCAACCGTGTCATGACCTATGTCATCAACAACTACGGTGCGCCGACGAGTCTCACCAGCCTCCACGACTATTTCACCAAGACGGAGCGTATCGCCGTCGAGCGGCGGACGATCGCCGCCTATATCCAGATGCTCATCGATGCCAAAGTGCTCTACAGATGCGAGAGATTCGACCTTAAGTCCCGCAAATCGTTACGCGGCGAGGAGAAGTACTACCTTGCGGATCCGGGTATCTATTTTGCGCGCAACGTCGATGTTCGGTTGAACTACGGGCCCTCGCTGGAAAACGCCTTGTACATCTATCTCCGCTCGAGGGGATATAAGCTATCCGTAGGCCGCATCGGGAAGCTGGAGTGCGATTTCATCGCGCGTAAACGCAACGCCTACGCCTACATTCAGGTTTCAATGACAATCGCCGATAGGGACGTGGAAGAGCGTGAGTACAGGCCGTTCGGCTACATCAGGGACGGATATCCGCGCTACCTTTTCACGCTTGACCCCCTGTTGCAGGAGAGGGATGGCGTCAGGCATCTGAACATGGTGTCGTTTATGAAAGATGACGGCGACCTAATTTGAGTGGCGGCCGGATTCCTTGGCTTCCTGGTGCGTGAGCAGCGTGAGTATCAAACGAGAACCATTGGCTCACGAGGAGCCGGCAGGTTGAGAATTCGTGATGAAATTAACGGGCTTTCGACCTGCGGCTCCTGTCACCGAGTGGGAATAGCAGGAACTGGCTTCTGAACTCACGTACTGGTGTTGCCGAGTAACGCCTGATACTGTTCGTCGTCGTCGCCGCAAGGCAAAGCCACCGGCAAAGTAGCGGGAATGAAGGCCTCCGAGCCTTCCGATTCGGAGGCCTTCTCTTTGCATTCCTGTCTGGAAAGGACTCCTTGCCAAAGCCCCTTGAGTATCAGACACCACTATCGAGCGTGGGCGTTTTCGTAGGCGTCTTTGATCGCTTCCGGCAAATTGTCGGGAATCAGCGCCTTCAGTCTATCCTCGTTGCCATCCTGAATCGCCTGCTCGTAGTACCAGCATTTGAACTTCAACATGTCCAGCGCGCGGTTCATCTTCGCAATCTCCGACTCCATGTGGGCCTTTCGCTCCTCGAACATGGCCTTGCGCTTGGGATATGTCGATGGGCCCTCCGCGCACCATTCCATGAACAGCCGGATGTCCTTGATCTCCATCCCAGCCTTCTTCAGGCATTCGATGACCCGAAGCGCCTCGAGTTCCGTATCGCCGAACCGGCGAATGCCGGACGTCCGCTCCAGCCCCGGGAACAATCCCTGCTTATCGTAATAACGCAGCGTGGAAACGGGCAGACCGAACATCTCCGCCACCTGTCCGATTGTGTACATGGTCCCTCCGGACGAATCTCGAATTTACTCCTTGACCTAAAGTTAGGTTTAGGTATTACCTTTATTTTCGTCAACATATATAAGGAGTGCAAGGGGTATTCCGTAATGAGCAAAACGGTTTTGATAATCGCTTCAAGTCCTCGAAAGAATGGCAATTCCGAGACGCTGGCGGATGCTTTCGCCAAAGGCGCGCAAGAAGCGGGCCACAGCGTGGAGACCGTGCACCTGCGCGAAAAGCAGCTCGGCTTCTGCAAGGGCTGCCTTGCCTGCTCAAAGCTGGGGTACTGCGTCATCCAGGACGATGCCATAGAAATTGCTGCCAAGATGCACGATGCGGATGTGTTGGTGTTTGCAACGCCCGTCTACTACTACAGCGTCTGCGGCCAGCTCAAGACCATGTTGGACCGCGCCAACCCACTCTTCGGTTCCGATTACGCATTCACCGGGGCGTATCTGTTGGCAACGGCGGCGGACGGTGGACACTCGACCTTCGACGGCGCGAAGAAGGCGGTGCAGGGATGGGTCGACTGCTTCCCCCGTTGCACGCTTGCCGGAACGGTATTCGCCGGCGGCGTGAACGGCGTGGGCGATATCGCCGGGCATCCCGCTCTGGAGCAGGCGCAACGAATGGGCATGGGAGTCTAGGCGCGGCTTAGCTGCGCGGAAGCAGCTTTGTACTCAAAACCATCGACAGGAGGAATCAAACATGACGATTAAACAGACGGCGGGCAGAGATGCCCTGGGGGATTTTGCCCCCAAATTTGCACAGCTCAATGACGATGTGCTGTTCGGTGAGGTGTGGAGCCGAGAAGACGGGCTTTCCCTTCGAGACCGCAGCGTGGTGACGGTTGTGGCCCTGATGGCGCAGGGACTGACGGACTCCTCGTTCCAATATCATCTGATGTCCGCAAAGAACAACGGGGTGACCAGGGCTGAGATAGCGGAAATCCTTACGCATGCGGCGTTTTATGCGGGATGGCCCAAGGCGTGGGCGGCCTTTCGCATGGCGAAGGAGGTCTGGGCGGATGACGATGCCGCCGACGCAAGAACCAAGCATCAAAACGAGATGGCCTTTCCCATCGGTGCCCCCAACGACGCATTCGCGAAGTACTTTATCGGTCAAAGCTACCTCTCACCCCTTTCCACCGAGCAGGTCGGCATTTACAACGTTACGTTTGAGCCCGGCTGCCGCAACAACTGGCACACCCATCACGCCAAAAGCGGCGGCGGGCAGATCCTCGTCTGCGTGGCTGGTCGGGGGTTTTACCAGGAATGGGGCAAACCGGCGCAGGAGCTGTGCCCTGGCGATGTAGTAAATATTCCCGCGGGCGTAAAGCACTGGCACGGTGCGGCGCCCGACAGCTGGTTCTCCCATCTCGCGGTGGAGGTTCCGGGCGAGGAGGCCTCCAACGAGTGGTTGGAGCCTGTGGATGAAGAGCAATACCTTAAAGCGACTGACAAGGAGGCTTAAATACCTTCGCCGTCCGTGCCGCCGAGAGCAGAGTGCCCAAGTCGGCCTGAATCGCCTCTGCCTTGCTTCCAAGCTGCAGCGGGGCGGAGTCGCCCGAGATGTTGACGCTCAACAGGTGTGCGTTCGGCATCTTTGCGGTCATGCTCCAGAATGGGAGCGTGATGATGCTGGGTGTCATCTCGCCCACGCCGAGTTCAAGGAAAAGCAACTTGCTGTCGCGGCGCTTGCACACGAAGCTCTCGTAACGCTCGACGCCCTCGCGCCATGCCGTGCCCTGCAAAAACGTGTCGTCGCGCACCCACGGCACAAGCTGCCAACCGCAGTGCGGGCATCGGGGGACATCCTCGCTGCGGATCTCGAACCCCGCCATGCCTGCGAGCATGCGCTCGACGTAGGGACTCGCATCGAAGATCTCGTCGCAGCATGGTTGCTTGCACTGAAGGTGCGCGAAGCTTCCCTGATAGTTGCAGATACTCTCGGCAGGAAACGTCTTCTCGACCTGGGTGTCCACATTGGTGCTCAGGATGAAGTAATCCTTATGGCCGATGAGGGACCGCAGGTCGAGATAGGGTTGTGAGGCCGGCCCGCGCAGCATGAAATCGATGTATCGCGCGTAGTAGGCCCATTGCTGCTCGAGGCTGGGGTAGAGGTGGTAGAAGCCGTCGAAAAGGCTCTTGAAGCCAAAGGCTTGCTGCCAGTCCGCCATTCCGGCACGCGTCATGCCCGCGTGGTTGTAATGGTTGAACCCGGCGGCGCTCGACATGCCCGAGCCGATGCCGACGATGATGGCGTCGGCATCGTCGATAAGGCTTCGAAGCCTCATTGCTTCTCTTTCTAGAGGCGGCATCGGGCGATCTCCTCAAAAGCCGGGGCCATATCGCCGTCAACGAGAATTGTCTCGCACGATGCATCGGGCGCCAAGGCCTGACTGTAGTTGAACACAATGTAGGTGGCGTGTTCGCAGACGTTCGCGACCTGAGCGAGCATGCGCTTTATGACGCCGTTGCGCAGTCCCACACCAAGTTCGAGGATGGCAACCTTGTGGTTGCGATGGGCTTGCACAAGGTGTGTGAGCTCTTCGAGCTGTGCCATGGCGAGGGCGTCTGGATGGGCGAGACGCCGCTCGTCAATCGACGTGCGTATGCTCCCCTCCGTTTCGAGCACGCTGTTCTCGTTGAACCCTGCACGTGCGAAGTGTCCGTCGATATTGCACGTGATCACGAAGGTGTCAGCGTGCTCCGTAAGATGCCGCAGCCTGTTCATGAGCGGGCTGGGCTCATACTCGACATACTCCTTTTGATGGAGCCGCTCGGCCCATCGGCGTCGTACGTTTGCATCTGGAGAGGCGAGCCCCTGCAGTATGCAGCCGATGCCGTCGGCCTGGGCGAGGTCCCCGTACGCCTCTCGGAAATGGGCGTCGGCGCAGAAGAGATTGAGCCCCTCCGCCATGTCGAGCCCGTTGCTGGCGCCGATGATGACAAGATCCGCCTCGGCAAGTGCCTGGCCGATACGAACCGCTTTTACCGTTTCCATGCGCTACCTACCCAGCGTCTTGCGCACGTCGGCGAGCACGTCGGCGATATCGGCACGAACGGCGAGCCCCCGATCCTCGATTGCACGGGGGAGAAACTGCGTCCTGTTGTTCACGGCGATGTAGCCAGCCTGCGGCAACTGCGCTGTGAGGGCCCAGAACGGCTCCTGAATAAACGCGGGCGTCATGCGGCCCACGCCCAGCTCAAGGAAGAGAATCTTCTGCCGCGCGTGCGCGTCGAGCCAGTCGGACACCTTGCGGTACTGCTCCTCGTAGAGCTCGCCCTGCAGGAAGTTGCCGTAGCCGCGAACCCAAGGGAACGCCTCTGCCCCGCAGTGCGGGCAGCGTGGCACGAGTTCTGTCGGAACCTCTAGGCCGTCTCCCATGGCCTCTACCATACGAGAGACCGGCTCGATGGCGTCCCATACCTCGTCCGTACAGCAACGGGAGCACTGGAAGAAGCGGTGGTCGCCTTGGATCTCTGCCACCTTCTCCCAAGGGTAGATTTTCATGAACTGCGTGTCCTGGTTGGTGGTGAGAACGAAGAAGTCTTTCTCGGTAAGAATGGCGTCGAGATTTTTGTAGGGCTCGCGCAGCGGGGCGTTGAGCGTGGTGTCGAGGAAGGTGGCAAGGTAGCCCCAGCGCGACTCGGCGGTGGGCCAGCGGTAGGACGACCCTTCAAAAGCGCCCCTGAAACCGTAGCGCTCGGCGAATTTGCCGAAATGCCTGCGATAGGTCGCGTTGTCCTCGTAGTAGAAGTCGCCGCCGCCCGCCGCGGAGAGTCCGGAGGCCCCGCCTACAAGCACGCAATCGGCTTCATCGATCATGCGGGCAAACGTTTCGATTTGCTGGTCGTAGGGCTCGGGCTCGCGGGCACTCAGCTCATAGGGCGTGCCGCCGGTGCGGTAGGCGGCCCGATGGGAAAACGATTGGTTGGTGAGTTCGATAACGAGCCGCTCGTATAGAGTCACTTGATACTCTCTTTCAACTACAATGAACAGGTGTCTATAAAAAGTATCAATGTTGATTTGCGTCAGAGCAATGAACAGTTTCGAGCTGCTGTCGATAAACGAGCGGCTTCTGGATATTGTTGAGCGCTGCAATTGGAGGGGCCATGGAATCGGGGAAGATCGATCGTCGCCGACGCTACACGCTCTCGGTTATACGGGAGGCGTTCTTTGCGCTGCTGGCTGAGGTCGGCTTCGCGAAGATGACGGTGGCGGATATTTGCCGCTGCGCCGATATCAACCGCGGCACGTTCTATTTGCACTACGAGGACAAGTTCGCACTGCTCGACGCACTTATCGACGAGGCCCTGGCAACGGTGCCCCCACTCGAGGGAACGGGGGCGGGGGCCCTCTGCCAGCGCCCGCCGGCAAACGATGACTATTATCTGCTCTACTCGGATGACGATGCGTACGCCCGGGTGGCACAGCGCGTCGTCGAGCGCGGTGCTGAGCAGATGGTTCCCTCGATCATGGAGGAGACCGGGCTCTCGCGCGAGGACGCCTATCTGCTCTTTGTCCACAACGTCCAGGGAAATCTCGCGGTCAACCGCCTGCTCGGTTGGAGGCGAGGGCCCGAGTTTGCCCACGCCCAGGAGCTGCTCAGCGCCTATTCCGAAGGGGGCATGCGAGCGGTATCGGCCCCTTGTACACCGATCGCGAATTAGAACATGATAGCGTCGTCGGCCGTGAAGGCACCAAGGGAGCCCTGCTTGACCTGGATGCAAACGTAGGTAATGCCCGAGTCGGCCGCGGCACGAAGCTGACGGTGCGCGGCGGGGGAAACGCGCAGCCAGTCGCCAGCTGCAAGCTCGATGTCCTCGCCGTCGATCGTGGCAAAGCCAGCGCCCTTGAGCACGCCGTAGATCTCCTCGTTTTCCTTGTGTGCATGGACGAACGGAACGCCAGCGCCGGCGGGAAGATTGTTGACACTCACCTCTGCCCCGGTAAGCCCGAGCACTTCGTGCAGCTCGACACGGCTCTCATTACCGATGTGGGTCTTTGCATAATCAGCCATAATGGGTCCTCTCTTTGGGTTGATTTACCTTGCAGGCATCTCCTGCGTGAGTTATATTCAACGCGAAGGCGCATGCAAATACGAGTACGCACATATTTGTAACTGCGTACTTTTTTGTGAAACCGGTATGGTCAAGGAGGTTGGGTCTCCCATGATGGCGAAAGAGGAGCTTCCGGAGTGTCCGGTCGCAACGGCGGTAGCGCTCATTGGCGGCAAGTGGAAGCTGCTCATTATCCGTAACTTGCGCGTACGCCCTTGGCGTTTCAACGAGTTGCGCCGCAACCTTGAGGGGATCTCTCAGAAGGTGCTTACCGACAGCCTGCGGCAGATGGAGGATGATGGACTGGTCTTTCGCCATGACTATGGCGAGAATCCTCCCCGCGTTGAGTATGGCCTTACCGAGCTCGGTCGCCAGATGATGCCCATCATGGACTCGCTCGCAGACTTCGGCGCTTATTACAAGACGGTCGTTTCGTAGCGGACACGCTGCTTGGGGGCGGAGAACCGCTACGAGGGTGCTAACGAAAACCTGTCCTGAATCATCGTGTGCCTGCGGCATGAAGGAGGGAGATTTCTATGAATATCGTTGTATTGAGTGGTAGCCCGCGCAAGGGTGCCAATACCGACATCATGGTCGAGACGTTTGCCGAGGCCGCGCGTGAGGGCGGCAATACGGTCGAAGTCGTCCGCGTTGCCAGCAAGAAGATTGCTGGTTGTCTGGGATGTCAGTACTGCTTTACCCATGAGGGCACCTGTGTGCAGAAGGATGACATGGCCGACGTGATCGAGTCGCTGAAAGGCGCCGATATGGTTGTCTTCGCTTCGCCCATCTACTGGTTTGATATCACCGCGCAGGAGAAGGCCGCCATCGACCGCCTGTACGCTTTCGGTGCCACGGGTTTCCCGTTCACCAAGACGGCCCTTTTGCTCGATAGCCACAGCGAGGGCGTCTATGATGCGGCGATTGCTATGTACAGGGCCACATGCGCGTACTGCAAGTGGGAGGACCAGGGCATTGTCACCATTAGCGGCATGACCGAGCGCGACAGCATGGCCTCCTCGCCCAAGTTGGAAGAGGTGCGAGAGCTCGCTCGCAAGCTCGCCTAAGGGCAAGAAGAACGCATGGCAATCGGTGTTGGTGGAAAATGCTTGCTATCCTTACCAAGAGGAATGCTGATTGCCATGCGTTGATGCTTCCGCGGACAATTCCGGCGTGCTAAAACGCCTTCTCGTTCAAGAATTCCCTGAACGCGGGAATGTCAAAGCCAACGAGACCACGCCCGCGTTCTCCAATGACGCCGTCCTCCAGGAGGCGGCGTTTGTATTGGCTTGCGTAGTTGCTGGCGACGCCCATGCGTTTGGCTATCTCCGAGACCCTGCTGGGGCCAGAATCGGGCAGCATCGCGAGCAAAAACTCAATGTCTTTATCGGAAAGCTCCCGATAGGTCGTTTCGAGAATTCGATCGTGCAGCTCCATGCGGGCAAGCAGAGAACCCTGCTGTACATCAGGTGCACTGATTTTGGGCGAGTTCTCTGAAACATCCCATGTGCGATATCCGACGAGCTGCATCATATAGGGAAATCCGTCGACGGCCTTCACGGCATCCTCGAGCGCTTCTGGCGTGATTGAGCGGCCTCCGGCCTCAACGGTTTTGCCGAATGCGTTTGCAATTTCAACGTCAGTGATTCGTCCTAACTGATGATATTGGGAACGCCTGAGGAACGAGACGGAATCGTTACGCAGCAACGCCGATACTTTGTAGGGCAGTCCTGCCATGAGTAGGGCAACTTTTTTACCTTCGCGTACAAAGTGCTGGTAAACAGAGGCAAATTGAAGCATTTCTTCGAGATCTACTGTGACTTCATCGATGGTGATGAGAAGTCCGATGTCATGTTTTTCGAGTTGCTTAAAGATGCCATTCATGCGTGTGCGCCAGTTGCCCTGGGCCTCTTGAGCATATGTCCAATCGATGCCCACTGGACCAATTTGAACGCCGTTTATGCGCGCGTGAGGCTGTGAAAGGTAGCTATCTGCCGCCTCTTCGGTTCGCTCGATAATATCTTCGAGCATGCCTGGCATGGCGGAGACATTTGCTGCGATCCAGCCGTGTTCAAGCGCCGTTTCTGAAAGGAGCGAGAGAAGCGCCGTCTTGCCCGTTCCCCTTGCGCCAGTAAAAATGGTCGACAGGTTGGGATCTCCCGGGCCGTTGATAAAGCCACGGTTGATGTCACGCAGGATATGCTCGCGACCCGCTAGAAAGGGAGGGACGCTTCCGAACGTCGGGGTAAAGGGGTTCTTGCTGTACTCCATGGTAGCTCCTTTGCAAGTTTTGCTAATTTTTGCAAGTTTTGCTAACGACTGACCAAAGGGCATCGAAGCAGTGACGCTGACATTTTTTTACGCAGAAAAATAAGCAGAAATCAATTTATCTGCGTTAAAAAATAGTTGAGAAGAAAAACGACGAGTCCCGGGCGCAATGCCGTTGCGTTCCGGGCCTCGTCGCTTTGCGAAGTATCTAACGATCTCGTTGCCGTGGTACCTAGTCAAACAGGCTCGGCATGTCGCTTTCCTTCATGAGGGCACCGGCAGAGGGTAGGCTCTGCGCGGTGAACTTCTCGGCTGAGACGCCGGCGCCAAGGATCTCCTCGGTTGTGCCGACGGTGGTGACCGAGCGGCCCTTCTTGGCCGTAAAGGCCTGGACGCCCTGCGTGTTGGTAGTCGTCTTGGTCTTGAGCAGCGACGTGTTGAAGTTCATCAAACGATAGTCGCTCGAGACCAGTGCGATGTCGCGATCTTCCTTGAGCACCTGGGCATACAGCAGCTTGCTGCCACCGTAGATGGCGTTCTTGAGGCGCTTGCGGTTGGTTTTAGTGACGTATCCAGAAAGCGCGACGCGCACCACGCGGCCGTTCTCAAAGACGAACAACACGTCGGCCTTGTAGTCCTCGGGGTCGATGACCCAGATGACACTCTCGTCGGGTTCCATCTCAAGATCGGTCGGCAGGTACGAGCCCAGCTGGGCCGACTTGGTGTCCTCAAATGCCGCAACCTTGCACTTGTACACCTGGCTCTTGTTGGTAAACACGAGCAGCTCGTGCGTGTTGGAGGACGGGAACTCGATAAAGGGTTTGTCGCCGTCCTTGTACTTGAGCGTGGTCGCCTTTTTGAGTACGCGGTCCGTCATCTTCTTAAGGTAGCCATCGCGCGAGAGCATGATGGTGACCGGGTACTCCTCGACCTCGGGCTCCAAGCTTACTTCGATAACCTCATGGGGCTCGATCCTGCCCGTACGGCGCGGCATCACGTACCTCTTGTTGACCGCGGCCAGCTCGTCGCTGATGACCTTCTTGATGTTCTCCTCGCTGGAGAGGATCTCCTCAAGCTCGGCAATCTCGCCCTCAAGCTTAGCGATGTCCTTGGTGCGGTTGAGGATGTACTCCTTGTTGATGTTGCGGAGCTTAAGCTCGGCAACAAACTCGGCCTGGGTCTCGTCGATGTCGAAACCCTTCATAAGGTTGGGCACGACCTCGGCCTCGAGTTTGGTGCCGCGGATGATGGCGATGGCCTTGTCAATGTCGAGCAGAATCGCCTCGAGGCCGTGCAGCAGGTGCAGGCGCTCGGACTTTTTGCCCAGGTCAAAGTTAATGCGGCGACGCGTGGACTCAATACGCCACTTGACCCACTCGTGCAGGATCTGGCGCACGCCCATAACGCGAGGGTAACCATCGACCAGCACGTTGAAGTTGCATGAGAACGAATCCTGCAGCGTGGTCGAGCGATAGAGCTTGGCCATGAGTTTGTCGGGGTCGACGCCGCGCTTAAGGTCGATGGCGATGCGCAAGCCCGAGAGGTCGGTCTCGTCGCGGATATCGGCGATCTCCTTGACCTTGCCCTCCTTGGAGAGCTTGACGATGCGCTCGATGATGACATCGGTCTTGGTGGTGTAGGGGATCTCGTAGACCTCGATGATGCGCTCTTCGGGAATCCAGCGCCAGCGGGAGCGGATTTGGAAGCTGCCAAGGCCGGTCTCGATAATCTTTTCCATCTCCTCGCGGCGGTAGATGATCTCGCCGCCGGTTGAGAAGTCGGGCATGGGCATGTACTCTAGCAGGTCGCAGTCGGGATCCTGCAGGTAATGCATGGTGGCAGTGCAGACCTCGTTGAGGTTGAAGCCGCAGATGTCGGATGCCATGGCGACGCCGATGCCCTTGTTGGCCGAGACGAGGATGTTAGGGAACGTGGTGGGTAGCAGACGCGGCTCCTTCATGGCGCCGTCGTAGCTGTCAACGAAGTCGACCGGATCCTTGTCGATGTCCTTGAAGATCTCGGCGCTGATGGGGGAGAGCTTGGCCTCGGTATAACGCGAGGCGGCGTAGCTCAGGTCGCCCGAATAGTACTTGCCAAAGTTGCCCTTCGACTCCACGAAGGGGGCAAGCAGCGCTTCGTTGCCCGTCGCCAGGCGCACCATCGTCTCGTAGATCGCGGCGTCACCGTGCGGGTTGAGCTTCATGGTCTGACCCACGATGTTGGCGCTCTTCTGGCGCTCGCCCTTGAGCAGACCCATCTTGTACATGGTGTAGAGCAGCTTGCGGTGCGAGGGCTTAAAGCCGTCGATCTCGGGGAACGCACGCGAAACGTTGACGCTCATGGCGTAGGGCATGTAGTTGACCTCAAGCGTCTGCGTAATCGGCTGGTCGGTGACCTCGGAGTGCAGGCCGATGACGTTCTCGGCGTTAACCTGCTTTTTCTTTGGCTGGTTCTTCGTCTTCTTCTTTGCCACGATATCCTCTTGAACTTCTTATGGGCCGTCGTTATCGATTTGCTGCTACTGCAGGTCCAGCTGGTCCAGGTATTCTTTGCCATGCTCTGAGATATGGCGCTTGCGGCCTGCCTCGTCGTTGCCCAGCAACAGATTGAACATGGTCTCCATCTTGGTGACGTCCTCGGGCTCCACCTTGATCAGGCGACGCGTCTCGGGGTTCATGGTGGTGAGCCACATCATGTCCGGGTCGTTCTCACCAAGACCCTTGGAGCGGTTGATGGAGCACTTCTGGTCGCCGATCTCTTTGAGGATGCCGTTCTTCTCGAGCTCGGTGTAGGCAAAGTAGGTCTTTTCTTTGCAGTTGATCTCGTAGAGCGGCGACTCGGCGATATACACGTAGCCCTCGTCGATAAGCGTGGGCACCAGGCGATAGAGCATGGTGAGCACGAGTGTGCGGATGTGATAACCGTCGACGTCGGCATCCGTACAGATAATGACCTTGTTCCAGTTGAGGTTGTCCAGGTCAAAGGCGCCAAGGTTCTTGATGCGCTTGTCCTTGATCTCCACGCCGCAGCCCAGCACGCGCATGAGGTCCATGATGATGTCGGACTTAAAGATGCGCGGATAGTCCTCCTTCAGGCAGTTGAGGATCTTGCCGCGGACGGGCATAACGCCCTGGAACTCGGCATCGCGCGAGGTGCGGATGGCGCCTGCTGCCGAGTCGCCCTCTACGATGTAGATCTCGCGACGGTTCTTATCTTTGGAGCGGCAGTCGATGAACTTCTGCACGCGGTTGGCCATGTCGGTCTTCTGCTGCAGGTTGGTCTTGATGCTCTGACGCGTCTTCTCGGCGTTCTCGCGCGAGCGCTTGTTGATGAGCACCTGCTCCATGATCTTGTTGGCGGCGTCTTTGTTCTCGATCAGGTAAGTCGAGAGGCGTTCCTTAAAGAAGGCCGTCATAGCCTGCTGGATAAAGCGGTTGTTGATGGCCTTCTTAGTCTGGTTTTCGTAGGACGTCTGGGTGGAGAAGCAGTTGGTCACCAGCACCAGGCAGTCCTGGACGTCCTGCCATTTGATGCCGCTCTCGTTTTTGTTGTACTTGCCCTGTTGCTTAATGTAGGCATCGATGGCGCTGGTCAGAGCACTACGGGCGGCCTTCTCGGGCGAACCGCCGTTCTCGAGCCACGATGAGTTGTGGTAGTACTCCTGCATCATGAAGGTGCGCGAGAAACACATGCACGCGGTGATCTTTACGTTGTAGTCGGGCAGGTCCTCGCGGTCGCGACCGCGACGGTCGGCCTCGATAAAGAAGGGCTCGGTGAGGTAGTCGGTACCGACCTTCTCGAGCACGTAGTCTTCGATGCCCTTGGGATAGCAAAAGTCCTCTTCGGAAAATTCGCCATCGTCGCCCTCAATGCGCAGGCGGAAGGTCACGTTGGCGTTGACCACGGCCTGGCGGCGCATGGTCTCGCGATACCACTCGTGGGGGATGCTGATGGAGGTAAAGACCTCAAGATCGGGGCGCCATTTGATGGTGGTGCCGGTGCGGTCCTCATTGCTGGGCTCAATCTCGAGTGCCTTCTTTTTGGCACCGACGACCTTGCCCTTCTTAAAGTGCAGGGAGTACTTGTTGCCGTCGCGCCAAACCGTGACGTCCATGTACTCGGATGCGTACTGGGTCGCGCACGAGCCCAGGCCGTTGGTACCGAGCGAGAAGTCGTAGTCGCCGCCCTGGTTGTTGTTGTATTTGCCGCCGGCGTAGAGCTCGCAGAAGACGAGCTCCCAGTTAAAGCGCTTCTCGGAAGGGTTCCAGTCGAGCGGGCAGCCGCGGCCATTGTCCTCTACCTGAATGGAGCCATCGCGAAAGGCGGTAAGGGTGATGAGCTTGCCGTAGCCCTGGCGCGCCTCGTCAACGGCGTTGGACAGGATCTCGAAGGCAGCATGCGCGCAGCCATCGAGTCCGTCCGAGCCAAAGATGACGGCGGGGCGCAGGCGTACGCGCTCCTCGTCCTTGAGCTGGCGGATACTGTCGTTACCATAGTTTGCGGTGTTTTTTGCCATACTCGCTCTCTCGGTGCTCCCTTGCTGCGTTTAAGTCATATAGATAGTCAAGGTAGCATAGCCCAGCCCACAGGCGATTCCAACCAACACGAAATCCATCGAACAATCGTTCGGAATTTGGTGGAACAGCGTTTACTCGGACAAAACCGAGTCGGTTCTGTCCGAGTAAGTTTGAAGGCGGTCGAATGCGTCCTGCTACGTTTGCGGTTGGATGCGTTTGTCAAAAACGTGCCATGCGGATTGTTGGATTGAATCGAACATTGGGACAGGCGTCTCATTTTATGGGCCGAGGGCGTGCGTATACGAGTCTTTTTGGTCCATAGGGGATGCTGGGCGGTTGCTAGTTGGGCCACGGGTCACTTCGCCGGCGCTGCTTTTCGCCATACGCTCATAGTGGAGGCCGATGCCACGGAGTCGACTTGGGACTCGGGCAACGGATGAGCTGTAAGCCGAAAGGAGCGGTGAGGATGATGAAGCCCATGACGAAGAAGCTGCTGTTAGGAATTCCCACCGTGACGCTTTCGGCCGTGCTGGCTTGCACGCTTACCGGTTGCGGCGGAAATGCGCCGAGTGGCTCGGCTGGCAGCTCGGGCGGCGGCAGTGCTCCCGTAGAGAAGAAGGTCTATGAGTCGCAGACGGTCGAGGTAGCTGGTATAACCTATGAGTCGGTAGCCCACGGTACGTTCTATCGCGGCGACGCTAAGCTGCAGGACGGCTTTTACCTGCACGTCAAGATCACCAACAACAATGCAAAGAACAGGACGTTTAGCTCCTTTAACGTGCATGCTGCCCAGGGCGATCTTGAGGCAGGCGACCCGTTGTTTACTTCCGGCAAGGCGGCCGTGCTCGATTACGTTGCAAGCGAGGCTCCCGATGAGCTTCACGAGGGCATCGATCTTTCCGAGAGGCCAGATATCGGTCCGGGCGAGACTGTTGAGTACGTGTATTTCTGGGCGCCCAAGACGGCGTACTACGGGCCCATCACTGTCGAGTTCGTAGATGCTTACGCCCCCGCCAAGAATCATGAGGCCATGCACTTTGACACCACGGGGTGCGAGACCAAGGAGTTCAAGGCGGCCGGCGGTGTGGCCGATTCTGGTGACGCGGCCAATATGACCGGCATCGATTGCGCATCGTACAGTATCGAGGCCGCCGATGGGTACACGCTGGATTCGTCCAACGAAGAGCACGAAAAGGCAGACTTCTTCCACGACGAGACTGGAGGACGCTTGCACATCAGCATCTTCCCGCGCTCGCCGGAGGAAGAGGTTGCAAGCCTAGAGCAGGTCTACGAAGGCAAGGAGACAACAACCGACCAGGTCGAGTACAACGGCATAGCGTGGCTGCGCTTTACCGGTCCCGACAACGGCCATACACTGTTTGCGACGACTCCCGCAACGGGTGAAACCGTCCGCGTGTCGATTGGCTGGAAGATCGATTGGGACGCCGCCGTGCCCATGATGGAAGCACTGAAGCTCAAGTAACGCCGCGATTCTTACGTCAGGCGACTCAGGGCTGGCTCCGAGTTATCGGGGCCAGCCCATTTTGATGTTCGATGAGCCGAGTCGGCGTTTCTCACAAAGGTAACTGAGAGCTAGTGAGGCTTATCAGAATTGACCTCATCGGCGGTGTCGTTTTCGAGCGCCGTGCGGCGGGCACTGTAGGCGACGAGGCCGGCACCAGCTGCGGCGAGTGCTGCTGCGGCTGCCGTAAGGGGAGCGTTGACATCGCCCGTGCCCGCAAGCGCGCCCGATTTTCTGGAGCGCTTGTTAGTGCCGTGGTCCTTGCCACTGCTGGAGCTGCTTCCGCCGGAGCCGCCGCCCTTGTCAGTACCGCCGCCACTCGAGTCGCCACCGCCGTCCGCCGTCATCGGTGCATCGTGAAGCCCCGTCGTATCCGCGCTGTCGCATACGCCGACCTGAACTTCTGAGCGTTCGCATGCCGCGTCGGGCACATGAAGCTCGTGCAGTACGGCGCCCAGCGCCGAGTTTGCGCCCGGTCGAATTTCCTCGAGCGTTACGGGATCGAGCGCCACCAGATTACGCGCTTTCGCATATAGCGTTACGCGTTTGCCCACCTCGTCGCTCCAGCTCTCCGGGATAGCAAAGCTCATGCGGAACTGTGCCGTGCAACCCGGTGCCAGCACGGCGTTGCCGTTGTCGGCTACCAGCGGGTGCGTTGCAAAACGTGTGCCCAGCGTCTCGAGCGCGTACTTCACGTGTGCCATGTCGTTGGCCGAAGCGTCCTCGGCAAGCTCCGGATCGTAGATCGAAGCCATGCGTGCGTTCACTCCGAATCCGATGGATGCGCTGGAGAACGGCTGGCTGGAGCCCTCTCGGTACAGATCGATCGTGCCGGCGGTCAGCAAGGTGTTGCCGTCGTTTCGCACCGTGACCATGAAGGATTCGCCTGCCGCTCCGGGCACCACCGCGCCCGAGGTGGCTACCGCGCCCGTCGGTGTCGCGCATGCCACCAGAGGCACTTCGATACCGTGTAGCTCTGCCTCGCTCTTCTCTGCACTCACAATGTGCGTGGCGAGCGCCGAGAGCATGCCGCCCGACGTTAAAAATGTCGTTATCTGATCGACGGGGTGGTCCAGCTCGCACATCACGAACGGCTCCGTGAACAGATCGCCTGCCAAGGTGCTGGCGAAGATGCGGAAGTGCTTGCCCATCACTGCTACCGGGTTGCCTTCTTCGTCGTAGGTTTGTCCCACCTTGCCATCGGTGTTCTCTACATAGAGCACGCACCTGCCGTTGTTGCTTACGCTAAACGATGCCGGGCCACAGCCTGCGGCACCCACGGGCTGCGTTGCAAATGCCGATGCGCCTCGCGTCCAAGTAATATGCTGCAGTTGTGCGTTGACGGTTGCCAAAAAGCCCGAATGTTGTGGCCACGGTACCGCACGGGGTACCGTGGCGTCTGGTGGCATAACGCCCCAGCCCGCAATGGACTGGCCGATCACGGCGTACGATGCGCAGCCGCAACCGTCTGCGGTCTCGTACGCAACGGGCACCACCATTTTGCCGTTGATATTCTCGGGCTCGCCCAGCTCGATGCTCGACGGTGCCTGCGGAAAGCGGAGGACCTGACGGAACGTGAGGCTGTCGCCCGAAACGTCCGACCACAGGGTAAAGCACTCGAGCGCGACCTCTGCCTCGGTGCCCAACGCCTTTTCTGCCGTGGTTCCGCGGCGGTGGAGATAGGCGCCCGACAGACGCCCGTCGACAAGCGTCTTGCCCACCGTGATGCGTGGACACTGCAGACAATGGTAACCGTCCTCCTGCAGGCGGCCGCGCGAGATGCTGCGCCACGACGTGTGCGATACCACGCGAACTTCGCTATTGCTTATGCGCAGGCGCACAACGGACAGTATGCCGGCTGTGCTTGCCGTATCGAAAAGGGTGCTGTCGCCGTCGGGGCGCTCGCCCGAGACCAACAGCACGTAGGCGTCCTGGTTTCCTCTTCCGTCCGTATATTCCACTACGTCGAAGTCGTAATCGTATATGCCGTCGCGCTCCACGTCTTCCTCGCCAAACCCAAGGGGAAAGTCCACAGGCGTGGGAGCGGACCACGTTCCGTTTGCCTTTGTGTGTACCACCAGGCGCGAGCGACCATTGTCGCCGTAGCGCACCGAGGCGATACGGAACAGGCATTCTACGCCGGCAATCATTGCCAGCTTCATGTGGGCTTCGCTGAGCACGCCAGCAAACAGCACGTTGTCGCTCGAGGGCTTGATGCCGCCACGCTCGTCCTCCGACACGCCGGCAGAATCGGCGTTCGGGTCGGCAACGGTGTTCGTTGCCTGACCGATGTAGGTGTACTCATACATCGGCGCGGCGTTTTCGTCGTTCTCTATCAGTGCATGGACGAAATGCTCGATCTGTCCCGTGTCGTTGCTTTCTGCATCCGCCTCGAGCTCAATGCGCGTGACCGCTTGATCCCAATCGCGCACGACAGGCGCGGCGTTTACGGCAGTGGCCTTAACCTCGGCGCGTGCGAGCAGTTCGGCGTTGGTGACGATGGTGGCCGATGCGATAAATTGCGGCACGCCGCCCGCCTCAATGTTGCCGGCCGAGCCGAAGCAGGCATCCAGCGTATAAGGCGTATCTCCACCCAATGCGAGCTCAGAGCGCTGGAGCACATACTGGTCGCCATTGTTCACCGACATATTCCACGAATCGATGAGTGTGGGCCACGACCCCGACCAAGCCTTGGTGGTCCACTTGAACATTACGAACTGGAGTGTCACATCGACATCGACGTCTGCACCTACGCGCAGTCGCGGAAGCTGGTGTCCATCTGCCTTCTCGTACCCAATGAACAGCGTGAGGGATGCGGCGCCGCGCACGGCAGACGAAGCGACGCCTGCAACGCCGGCGCCAAAGGTGACGGCAAGCCCGATCTGGATGGTGAACGAGCCCGACGTGTTTGAATAGTCGAGCGAAATGTTTTTAAAAAACGCCGCGCCGCTGCCGTGCGTGTGGGCACCCACGGCGAGCGCCAGTTTTGCCAGCACCCAGGGGTTGACGTTTAGGAAAAATGGCACCGGTCCTAGGGTAAACTGCTCGGTCCAATTGAGGTCGGTTCTTACCTGGAAGAGGGCCTTAATATTGCCGTATGCGGGGTCGTTGTTGTTACCCCAGGTTTTGCCCACCCAATCGTAGGCGAGCGAGCCGTACAGCTGTGTGGCGATATCCATCGTGAACAGCGGCGTGCAATGGTGGCGAAGGAGCTTGGTGTTTCTTGGATCGGTGCCCGAACCGGCACTCATACTCTTGTACTGATTCCACTTCCCCTCCATCTCGTCGAGGTAGCGGTTTGCCTGCTTGGCGCCCGACTCGCGCGGCGATTTCTTCCAGTATTCCGGATCAGGGTTGCCCGAATCGTTCATATAGCTGGCTGGTTTGTATCCTCCGCCAAACAGCACGTATCCAGCAAACGAGAAATCGAAGAGGATTGGAAATGTGGGCATCCAACACGTGAACTTATTACCACCGATGCCGGGAAACGATGCGGGGAAATCAAACGGAGTGATCTCCTGGTCCATGGTGGTGGGAATGATGGTGGTCGAGCCTGATTCCGCCTTTGCGGCCGGCGCGGTGACAACGGCCATGGGGGAGGAGAGCGTGTAGGTTTTGCCCTGATAGTCGAGGACAAAGCGCAGCTTGCACCCTTCTTCCAGAAGGCCCGATGCCGCATCGAGGAGCTTGTCTTCGAGTGTGAACGTTGCCAGATTATTCGCACCCGATGCACTGGCCTTGATCTGGCCGATCTGTGTGACGGTTTCGGCTGAGCTGCCCGTGGCGGGCAATACCTTGTTGATGCACAGCGTTGCCTGTCCACCCTGTGGCAGATGTGCCTGCACGGTAAAGGAGTGCGTATCGGGCTGCCCGTTTGCCGTGTCGTCCTTCGGCAATGCCATGAACGTGGCTTCAGCGTACTGGATGTCCCATTCGTCGAATGTGAGCTGGCGGAAGTACGGCTCGCCGTCGGAAAGCGGACGCGTGGGCGCGGTTATGGCGGTGCCGCCCTGGATACGCGCAAGGGGAATCTCGACATCACGGTAGCCCGCCATGCTAATGGAGATGCCGCCGTTAAAGTCGTACGCGTCGAGAAGCGTTGCCTCGTCCACGTAGCCTTCCGAAAGCGGCGCGACCTCAAAGATGGCCGTGCCTTCTTCATCGGTAGTGGCGGTGAGCTGCTTGCCTGCGGCATAGCGCGATGTGAGCGTGACCTGGGCACCCGTGATGGGCGTATTCTTGTTGGCGACGTCGACTACGACCACACCAAACATGGCGCGCGAGAGAACGAGCACCCTGAAGGGGTCTTTTTCGTCGGCATAGGCTTCGGTGGGCGCGATCGGCAATATGAAGGCGTTTGCGCTTCCCGGCACGCGCGGCAACATAATGCTCGCCAGCGAGGACGCTCCGGCAACAAGTAACGAACGGCGATCAAGCATCTTTGGCTCCCATCCCGCAGGTATCGGTGGAAATAATCCAATTTTGCGAGAAGGCATCCTGCCACGGTAGTGCCGTCCGAGGGCCAAAATGTCCAATTTGAGCGAGCGAAGCGCCGGGGCTCCGGAGCGCGCATGCTGCGCTAGGCAGCCCGGTCGCTAACGCAACATATGCGCGACCAGTTCGGTGCGCGTGCCGATGCCAAGCTTTGCATACACACTGGATAGGCGGTTTTTGACAGTGCCCGGCGATACTCCCATATGACGAGCGATTTCGGCGTTGGTCCATCCGCGGCAGGCGAGCATGGCCATGGTGAACTCTGTGGTCGTCAGGTCGTCAGCCACGTCCTCGCCCGAATCGGGGTTGTGGATGCGCCGCCAGCCGTAGCTGAATCGATACGTAATCTCGATGATACGTGCGAAATCGTCAGGGTATTGCGATTTTAGGCATGCCTCGATGAGCCCCTGCAAAAGGCCGTGGTGCTCGCCAATGAGCTCGATAAGGCCGTCGGGGCGCGCAATGTTCCAAGCGGCTCCGAAGTGCGTTTTTGCGGCGTCGACGTCTTTGAGACTCATACATGCCATGGAAGCTGCCAGGTGCAGGAACAGTTCCGAGATCGGATAGCTCCCCTGTTTCATGATCAGGGCGTTTTCCGCCATGCCCAGACTGCGGCCATATTCGCCGCGCAGGTACAGGGCATGCGCCATCACGTAGCTGGCGAACAGGCGCAGGCCTTCGGGCAGATGCGCCGCAAGCGGATAAAACTCTTCGGCAGAATACGGGGAAGACAAGTGCAGCAGGACGCTTGCGGCCGAGGCGAACAGGATATGCGTGGCGTGGACGGCGGGTGATTCCTCGTCAGTTGGCGTATCGAGGATGCCCGCAAGACAACGGCGGGCGTCGGCGATACGGTTGAGCGACAGGCTGGCGTATCCGCAGATAAAGCATGCGGAATAGCGCAGTGCGGAATCGGTGGCGTCAAGATAGGGGCGCGCCGTCTTGGCAGCGAGGGCGGCCTGTCCGCGAAAGTACAGCGCTTCTGCCGTGGCGATGGTGCGTGAATCGGGGTCGGAAATGCCTGCAACCGCAGCGTCAATCTGCCCCGGCACAAAGGCAGTGCACATCAACGGCATGGGAACGCATGGGTAGCCATCGCAGTCCATCTTCCATCTCCCAACAGCTGGCAACAATAGCAGCAATTGTACTCCTGTTGCTCGGGACCCCTTTCGTTTTACTGCTCGGTTGACGCTGCGGATCGTTTTGGAAGGCTTACGAGCATGGTGGTCCCGTTCTCGGAACTTGTTTCGACCTCTACTGTGCCACCGTGAAGAGCTGCAATCTCCCAAACGAGCGCTAGTCCGAGTCCTGCGCCGCCGTATGCCCTGCTGCGGGATTTGTCTAGACGAAAGAACGGTTGGAAGATGCTCTCACGGTACTGCTTGGGTATTCCCGGGCCCTGGTCCTCGACTCGCAGGAACACGTGGCTGTCGTTGTCGCAGATGGAGACGGTAACGCTCGAGTCGGTGCGGCTATAGCGGATAGCGTTTTCGGCCAGGTTAAACACCAGCCGATAGAGGAGCGTGTCGCTCCCGATTACTAGAGCGTCTCCAGCACAATTGAGGGCTATGCCCTTATTTTCGGCAAGTGGTGCAAGGTCGGTGAGGACCTCTTCGGACAAGGGACCAAGTTCCACATCGTCCTCGCAAGGAACACTGCGGAGCTCACTCATCTCGAGCAATACCTTGGCCATTCGAGACATGCGCTCGGTTTGTTCTTGTAGCAGGCCGAGCAGCTCGGCCGTTTCGGGTTGCAAACCGGAGTGCTCGGAGATGAATAGTTCAATCTGTGCTTGCATAAGGGCGAGCGGGGTGCGCAGCTCGTGTGCGGCGTTGCCGGTAAACTGACGCTGTGCAGAGAACCCTTCGCCAAGACGGGCGATCATGTCGTTGAAAGAGGCGCTGCATCGTTGTAGCTCGATGGGCACATCTTCACTGAGCCTGATTTCGCTTAGGTTGTCAGGCTGCACACGCTCGACCTGGGCCGCAAAAGCCCGTAGCGGTTTGAGTGCACGGCCGCTCACAAAGTATGCCAGCGCGCCGCCAAGGAGTGTTACTCCAGCCGTGATGTACCAGGCTGTCGTGCCAAAAGACTCCTGTGCGTCGTTTACGACGATCGTGACCTCGTCATCGGGGGTCGCTTTCGTTGGGTCGAACGCCTGGGGCGAATTTTCGCCGGTTGCGTTAAAGGCCGAGATGTTACTGCCGATGGCATCCATGTAGCGCATGCCCGTATAGCCGACCAGGCAGTTCGTCAGCACGCATGCCGCACACGTGAGCAGTGCCGTCGTAATCGTTATGCGCCATTGCAGCGAAAGCCTTTTCATTCGCTATCCTCCATAACGTAGCCCTCTCCAATCCGATTGCGAATCGGGTCGTATCCCAAAGCGCTGCGTAGCTTTTTGCGGAGTGACGAGATGTGAACGCGGGTCGCGTTGCTAAAGCTGTTCACGCTGCTATCCCAAACGTGCTCTATAAGCTCCTCTTGGCTTACCGGTCGCCCCTGATTAAGCATCAGGTATTCCAAGATTCCCGTTTCCTTGCGCGTAAGAGATAGGGCCTCGCTGTCTACGGAAGCGATGCGCGCCTTGGTGTCAAAGCGGAGCTTTCCACAGGTTAATACTATGTCGCTTTGTGCAAAGCGCCTGAGGGTAAGGCTGCGGATCCTTGCCGCAAGCTCGTCAAGATGAAACGGCTTGGTAAGGTAATCGTTGGCGCCGGCATCGAGTCCGGCGACCTTGTCGGCGACCTCGCCGCGTGCGGACAGAATCAGTACCTTGGTCTCGCAGTCGGTTTTCCTAAGTTCCCTGAGCACGGTCATGCCATCGATACGGGGAAGGTTGAGGTCGAGTACCACGAGGTCAAAGACTTCGACGCCCAGCAGGTCGAGCGCCTCCTGTCCGTCGTGGCAGCAGTCGACGCTGTACGCCAAGTTTCGCAAGCTGCGCGCGATTGCATCGCACAGCGCTCGCTCGTCTTCGACGATCAAAATACGCATAACAGTCTCCTTGCACATTCCAAATCGCGCTTAACACGGATTTTATAGTCGATATGGTCCAATGGTCGCGTAACGAAAGGAGTGGTCAGGTTGTTCAAAGCGGTAAAGCCCGTGGTACAGGTCGCTTTGTTGATCGTCGGAATTGCCATGGTGTGCTTTGGTGTTATGCGTGGCGAGGCGGATGCCGTGCTGGCCAAAGCGATTAGGCTGTGCTTGGAGTGTATCGGAATTGGATAAAAGAGAAAACACTGCGTCGCATGTTTTGGCCCGATTTCGCGGATTCATTCAGGCGGCGGCGACGCTGGTCACCAACATTCACCTGCCAAACTTTGCCAAAGGCGGCATCTATCAGGGCGCGGGAAAAACAGTCTGCGTACCTGGACTTAATTGCTATTCGTGCCCCGCGGCATCGGGTGCGTGCCCCATCGGGTCGTTCCAGTCGGTGGTAGGTTCATCCAAGTTCAACTTTTCTTACTATGTTACCGGTACGCTCATTTTGCTCGGCGTGCTGCTGGGACGCTTTGTATGCGGCTTTCTGTGCCCGTTTGGCTGGCTGCAGGAGCTGCTTCATAAGATTCCCGGCAAAAAGTTCTCCACGAAAAAGCTCAAGCCGCTCACGTACATCAAGTACGTCGTGCTGCTGTTTGCCGTGGTGCTGCTGCCCGTCTTGGTGGTTAACGACGTGGGCATGGGCGACCCGTTCTTTTGTAAGTACATCTGTCCACAGGGTGTGCTCGAGGGCGCCATTCCGCTGGCCATTGCCAACGCCGGCATTCGATCTGCGCTGGGGCAGCTCTTTACCTGGAAACTTGCCGTTCTCATTGCCGTGGTAGTGCTGAGCGTTTTGTTCTATCGCCCCTTCTGCAAATGGATTTGTCCACTTGGCGCATTCTATGCGCTCATGAATAGGGTGTCCCTACTGGGGATTCGGGTTGACGCATGCAAATGTGTCTCGTGCGGCAAGTGTTCAAGGGTTTGTCAGATGGACGTTGATGTGGTCCGCGCGCCCAATCATGCCGAATGTATCCGGTGCGGAAAGTGCATCGGGGCCTGTCCTGTCGATGCCATCAGCTATCGCTATGGCCTGGATGTGTCGGCGGAAAAGCTTCCCTTGACCGCCGATAAAAAGTAAACAAGCTTCGACAAAACGGAGGAATGACTATGAAGCTTTCTAAGATTGCGGCCCTGTTTATGGTGCCGGTATTGGCCTTGTGCCTTGTGGCATGTTCGGCGCCCGGTGGCAATGTGAGCGAATCTGCGAGCTCCGATCCTAAGATCGCAGAACTCACTGCGCAGAAGCCGGCCAATGCCGACGAGGCCGCCGAGCTGTATGCGAAGCTCATGCAGAAGGAGAACGAGATCTTTTCGAGTGATAACGCGCTGTGGGAAAGGGTATTCAATGCGGCAAATAAAGACTCGACAATGATTGAGGACGGCAGCAATTACGGCGATTTCTTGCTCAAGACCATCGACGGCGCCAAGGATGAGTTTACGGCGGATGAGCTTAAGACGCTCAAGGCCGGTGCGCAGCAGATCAAGGAAATCGAGGACAAGCTCGAGAGCTTGGAGAAGGAGTTCCCCGGCTGTGGAAGCACGCCGAGCGCAGGCGAGAGCGTCGACGCTTCGACCGCTGGCATGACGGCTGGTGCCAATGCTTCGAGCGAGGCGACGAAGTTCCCCAGCTTTACGGGCAAGGACCTGGACGGCAACGACGTGAGCAGCGACGAGCTGTTCTCTAAGAACAAGGTTACCGTCATGAACTTCTGGTTCACCACTTGCAAGCCGTGTGTGGGTGAGTTGGGCGATCTTGAGAAACTGAATCAGGAGCTTGCCGAGAAGGGCGGCCAGGTCGTGGGCGTCAATTCCTTTACGCTCGATGGCAACAAGGGCGAGATTGCAGATGCCAAGGACGTGCTGAGCAAGAAGGGCGTGACATATAAGAACATCTGGTTCAAGTCGGATAGCGAGGCCGGTAAGTTTACGTCAAATTTGTTCTCGTTCCCGACAACGTATGTCATCGATCAGAATGGCAACATCGTAGGGGATCCAATCGTGGGAGCCATCAGCTCCGCCGAGCAGCGCGCAGCACTCGACAAGCTTATCGACCAGGCGATTGCGAATAGCGAGCAGTAAAAACCGCGTAAAGCATAGCGAGGATCGTGTGTCGCTGTGCGAAGTAGTCTGCTGCCTTTCAAGATAATCTCCACCATTTTGAGGTCCCGCTCGGGACCTCTTCTTTTGGGCACCATCCCGTTCGTTTTTTGGCGCGGTTTGTTACATTCCTCACTGGCTCCGGAAAAAATGGGGATAGAGTAGGACAAACGCGTCGAATACGAACGGCGGGGGAGAGTGGGCGAGTGCGCCCGCGTGGGAGAGGTTGCCGTCCATGTTGGAGCTCAAAGGTATTTGCAAAAGGTACGTCACGCAGTCGTTTACGCAGGTGGCGCTCGATAACGTGAGCCTGGCTTTTCGCGATAACGAGTTCGTGGCCATTCTGGGACCTTCGGGGTCGGGTAAAACTACGATGCTCAACGTTATCGGTGGGCTCGATCATTTCGATTCTGGCGACCTGCTGATCGACGGTATTTCGACCAAAGACTTTCACGATCGCGATTGGGATGCCTACCGCAACAACCGCATCGGCTTTGTGTTCCAAAGCTATAACCTCATTCCGCATCAGACCATTTTGGAAAACGTGGAGCTGGCGCTCACGCTCACGGGCGTGGGGCATGCCGAGCGTCGCCAGCGTGCGCGCGAGGCGTTGGAGAAAGTCGGCTTGGGCGAGCACGTTAACAAGCGCCCGAGCCAGCTTTCGGGCGGGCAGATGCAGCGCGTGGCCATCGCCCGCGCCCTGATTAATGATCCCGAGATTGTGCTGGCAGACGAGCCGACCGGCGCTTTGGATTCAACGACATCCGTACAGGTCATGGACCTGCTCAAGGACGTGGCGCGCGACCGCCTGGTCATCATGGTCACGCACAATCCCGAGCTGGCGTACCAGTACGCCACGCGCATTGTTAACCTGGCGGACGGCAAGATCACCGACGATTCCGACCCTTTCGATGTCGCTGACGCCACGCGCCGCGAGGCCAAGCCTACGCGCAAAACCTCGATGAGCTTTGTGACGGCGCTGGGGCTTTCTGCCCGAAACCTTATGACCAAAAAGGGCCGTACGGCCATGACTGCCTTTGCGGGCTCGATTGGCATTATCGGTATCGCGGCGATTCTGGCGCTGTCCAACGGCGTAAACGGCTACATCAAAAAGGTCGAGGAGGATACGCTCTCGAGTTACCCACTCACCATTTCCAAGCAGGATTACGACTTGTCGTCCATGATGGGCGGGCAGGGAACTGCGGATGATGGCTCGCCTGAAAACGTGGATTCGTCCGTCGACAGTGCCGGCGGCAAGGCTAAGGGAACCGATAAAATTCCCGTGGTTACGGCCGTAAAGGATATGTTTGCGAGCGTTAAGTCCAACGACATGACGAGCTTTAAGGCATGGCTCGATGCCGGTGGCGACGGCATCGACAAAGAGGTCAACGCCATTCAGTACGGCTACGGTGTATCGCCGGTTGTCTATCGTGCGGGTAAGGGCGACGAGAAGCCTGTCCGGTTGGTGCCCAACGCCATGACCGAGGCCATGAGCGGAGGCGCGAGCTCGGCGGCAACGGTGAGCATGGAATCCATGGGAACCTCGGTCTTTAACGAGATGATCGACGACCAGAGCCTGCTCGACAGTCAGTACGATGTCATCGCCGGTCATTGGCCCACGTCCGCCAACGAAGCCGTAATGGTGCTCTCGAGTCGCGGCACGGTGGGTGACTACACGCTCTACAGCATCGGCGCGCTGGATATCAATGAGCTCAACGATCTGGTAAACAGCGCTATGACGGCTGACGGTGGGGTCGAAACGCCCGAGACCGGCACCGAATTTACCTACGACGATGCGCTGTCCACGACGTTTAAGGTGCTGTCGCCGGCCGATGCCTATCGCAAAAACGAAGAGACCGGCATGTGGACTGACATGTCTGACGATGCCGACTTTATGACGGCCAAGGTTGCCGACGGTATCGACGTGCACATTGTGGGTGTGGTGCGACCTAACGAGACCGCCAACGCGAGCGCGTTGTCCCCGGGCATTGCCTACACGCATGCGCTGACTCGCCAGCTTATGGAGCGCGCCGCAAATTCGCAGATTGTGCAGGAGCAGCTTGCCCACCCCGAGACGGATGTCTTTACGGGCAAAACCTTCAACGAACTGCAAGGCGAGGCCAAGCAAGGCGTTGATCTGGGCAGCATGTTCAGTGTGGACGAGGCGGCGCTCAAGAGCGCGTTCTCGTTCGATGCCTCCGCGCTCTCGGGTGTTGCCGGCGGTATGGACCTGTCGGGTCTTGACTTGTCCGGGCTGGACATTGACCTTTCGGGCGTTGGCAAGGACATCGACTTCAGCGACATCATGGCAAAAGCGCCAACCCCAGATTTCTCGGGTATCTTTGACGGTCTGGAACTCACGCCCGAGCAAATGCAGCAGGTGGGAACACTAGCCAACCAGCTGTTTGAGGGCTTTTTGCAGTCTGATCAGTTTAAGGCGCTGTCGCCCGATAATCTTAAGGACGCGTCAAAGCTCGCCGCCGCATTCTCGACGTATCTTGAGAATGATGACACAGCCCAGCAAATCCTTGCCCAGCTAAAAGCGCTCGGCGGCGATGCCCTGGCCGAGCGCCTGCAGCAGGTGATGACCGACTATGTGCAAAAGCAGCTGGCTCCGTATCTGCAGCAGGCTATGGATCAGGTGATGAAGTCGATCAGCGAGCAGATAGCGTCGACGGTATCATCCCAGCTCAAGGCGGGCGCGGCAGGGCTCATGGGTCAGATGGCGACGCAGATGTCGTCGAGTTTTGCCAACTTGGCGGGCGCCATGCGCGTGGATGCGAGCGCCTTTGC
Source organism: Collinsella sp. (assembly GCA_048187355.1). GTDB lineage: Bacteria > Actinomycetota > Coriobacteriia > Coriobacteriales > Coriobacteriaceae > Collinsella. The sequence goes on along the minus strand of DBEZDO010000018.1, from coordinate 34,956 downwards.
TCATGCCATCCACTTCAACATGGACGCCGAGGACCTGAGCTCGCTCATGATGAGCTATGCGAAGGCGTCGAAGCTCACCTACGACAACAATCTGACCACGTTGGGCTATGCGGACGAGGCAGACCCCATCTCAGTCAAGATTTTCCCGCGTGACTTTGAGGCCAAGGAGCGCGTGCTCGATCACATCGACGCGTACAACAAGCAGGTCAAAGCCTCTGGCCACGATGAACAGGCAATCTCATACACCGACTACATGGGCATCATCATGGGTTCGGTGACCGACATCGTGAACACCATCAGCTTGGTGCTCATCGCATTCGTGAGTATCAGCCTGGTGGTGAGCTCCATCATGATCGGCATCATCACCTACATCAGCGTGCTGGAACGCAAAAAGGAGATTGGCATCCTGCGTGCGATCGGTGCGTCGAAGCGTAATGTGGCCAACGTATTCAATGCCGAGACCTTTATCGAGGGCCTCATTGCCGGCGTCTTTGCTGTTGTCGTCGTGGTGGCCGTGAGCTTTCCGGTTAATGCCTGGGCGCTTGCTGCCAAACAGGTCCCCAATCTGATGAGCCTGCCCGTGCAGGATGCGCTGGTACTCATCGCGATTTCGGTGCTGTTGACGGTCGTTGCCGGCCTGCTGCCTGCTCGCAGCGCATCCAAGAAGGACCCCGTCGAAGCCCTGCGCTCCGAATAATGTGACAAAAGGGCGATTCCTTTGTCGCGTTCGTTGATATGAGAGAAGAGTAGATGATTCTTTCGCTGGCCCCCATGGAGGGAATTACCGGGCATGTGTTCCGTCGCGTGCATGCGGAGTGCTTCGGCGCACTCGATTGCTATTACACGCCGTTTTTGCCGCCGCCGCGGGTGGGAAACCGCTTTGGTGGCAAGGCGTTTAAGGAGATCGATCCTGCCAATAACCAGGGGCTCAACGTGGTGCCTCAGCTGATGTCCAAGAACGCGGACGAGTTTGTGTGGGCGGCACAGGTGCTCGCCGACATGGGCTATCGCGAGGTCAATCTCAACTTGGGTTGTCCTTCGGGAACGGTTGTCGCCAAGGGCAAGGGCTCGGGTTTCTTGCGCAATCTCGACGAGCTCGAAGTGTTCTTGAGCGATGTGTGCGAGCGGTCGCCGTTGCCGGTATCGGTAAAGACCAGGCTGGGGCTGGAGGGCGATGACGAATACGAGCGCGTGCTCGATCTGTATTGCCGCATGCCGCTGGCAGAGCTGATTGTGCACCCGCGCGTGCAAAAGGACCGCTATACGGGATCGCCGCGCAAGGAGTTTTACGGCGAGACGCTGGGGCGTGCGCCGTTCCCCGTGGCCTATAACGGCGACATTTTCGATCTTGAGGATATGGATGCGCTGGTGGAGGCCTATCCCGGGACGCGCCATGTGATGCTGGGGCGTGGCTTGCTTGCGAACCCCGCGCTCGCTCGCATGGTCAAGGGCGGTCCCGCTGCCACGGCAGCCGAACTGCAGCGTTTCCACGACACGCTGTTTGCGGCCTATGCAGAAGAGATTGGCGGCAACGCGGTCTTTCGCATGAAGGAGTGGTGGTTCTACGCCAAGTGCGCCTTCGCCGACCCCGCTACCGTTCACAAGCTCGTGCGCAAGACTAAAAAGGTCGACGAATACCGCGCCGCCGTCGATCGTGTCTTTCGCGAACAGCCGCTTGCGCCCATAGTCCGCTTCCACGGCTAGTTAGCCGTTGGGGACGTTCTTTAACGACTAGTCATTTAAGAACGTCCCCAATGACTATGTTGCACTAGAGCAGGTTTTCCTGCACCCATGCGATGATGTCGCTTGACTCGTAGAGCGGCTTGCCGTCGATGAACAAGCAGGGAACCTGGCGTTTTCCGCCGACGGCGATGAGTGTCTGCTCGGCTTCGGTATCGGTCGAGATATTGCGCTCGGGAATGGTCACGCCGTTATCGGCTAAAAAGCGCTTGACCTTTATGCAATACGGGCAGCCGGTCATAACGTAGAGCACGAGCTCGTGATCAGTAGTCATAGGTCTCCAATCGGTTGCGGTTTTGATTGAAATACCCAAAGCCGCCGCGGTCTATGCGCGGATCAGTGACGACTCGATGGCTTGGACCAGAAACGCCGTGGCTCCGGTGCCGCAGGGCTTGTCGTAGTAGTCAACAAAGCGCTGGTCGGCAAGATAACCATTGGCGAGGCCCAGGTACGCTTCGTTCTGGGGTTCGCGTCCCCAGTTGAGACCAATCCAACGACGATGCATCGCGACAAGCTTGCGAGCCTCGCTTCCATTCGCATCGCCATCGCCCATGGCAATCGAGAGTTGGCCCAGAATAGCGCGTTCAAGTTCCTTCATGTCGTTCCATGTCTCGGGGTCCATGTCCAGCAGTGCTTCGTTTGCTGCGTCGATCGCCTCGTCGCCGTAGCGCTTCCGGGCTTCGGCGCCGTAGCGCTCTTCGTTTTCCTGCACGGTGCGCCAGCGCTCCAGTTGCGGCAGGACGGCGCCCATGAGCGAGACGGCTTCGTCGAGCGACATACCGGTGTTTTGTGCCAGGCGCGGGGCACAATCCTCGATCATTGCCTCCATGGTGGTGTCGTAGGTGTACTTGCCGTGGTCGTAGCACCACTTGCAGTAATGGTCGGTCGTGGCGCCCGCGGCATCGGTGCCGCAGTCGTCGGGCGTGAGTATCATGCCGCAGCTCTGGCAATAATGCTCGGGCATTTCGAGCAGGTGGGACAGTGGTTCGCCGGTTACGGCGGCAATGAGCTTCATCATGTCGATGCCCGGGGTGACCTCGTCGCGCTCCCAACGGCTGACGGCTTGGCGCGTGACAAAGAGTTTGGCGGCGAGCTGCTCTTGGGTAAGGTGATGGGCGCGACGGACAGCGATGAGCTTTTCTGCAAAGGCCATAGCGGCTCCTTTCTGCTGGTTGATGGCTTAAGCATACGCGGCGGCAGGCGCCCTTCCAAGCAACCGTTGGTTGCACGACGGGGACTGCGGCGAAGAATTGCGCGCAACGCCCCACGCCTCCATGCCGTACAATGACCGGCATGGAACCTATTGCACACATACATACCGACCTGCCGCAGAAGTTCGGCATCCCGCGCAACAGCTTTTTGGCGCCTCATCTGCAGGGACGCATCGTTTTTGAGCCGGAATTTGCCTCCAACGCAGCGGTTGAGGGTCTGGACTCCTTCTCTTACCTGTGGCTGCTGTGGCGCTTCGAAAACGGAACGCCCGGCGGCACGGCTAAGGACATAGCCGCCGATGCCAAAACGCAGGACAGGTCCGGCACCAACGCAAAATGGTCGAAAACTGTGCGTCCGCCGCGCCTGGGTGGAGCCGAGCGTGTGGGCGTCTTTGCCACGCGCAGTCCGTTTCGCCCTAATTCCATTGGGCTCACCTGCGTCAAGCTCGACCGCGTGGAGCTTACCGACGATGGTCCCATCATCCATGTGTTGGGGGCCGACCTGCGCGACGGCACGCCCATCTACGACATTAAGCCCTACATTCCGTTTGCGGACTGCCACCCGGATGCAACGGGCGGCTGGATTGAGGATGCTCCGTGGCAAGAGCTCGATGTTGAGTTTCCGCAGGCGCTGCAGGATATGGTCTCGCCCGCAAAGCTCCCCGGCTTGGTCGAGGTCCTTCGCCAAGATCCGCGCCGCGCGGGCAGCAAGCACGAGCCAAACCGCGTCTATCATCTTGCCTTCGCCGGGCTCGACATATCGTTTACGGTCGATGAAACCCAGCTAACCGTAGTCGCCATCAACGACGCGCGAGACTAACCAGCCATTCGCCCGCACCCGTCAAATTAAGCGCCAAACCCCGCGCCAAAACCGCCCGTGCTGGTGGACAATAGCGCCTATCGAAACAGTCTACTTTGCACGGGGGTCCAGCATGAAATACGACTTCACTTCAATCATCGACCGCCACGGCATGGACTCCATCGCCGTTGACTCTTGGGGCGAGATCCTCGGTATGGCTCCGAACGCACCCGACGAGGGCTTCGACCGCATCCCCATGTGGGTGGCTGACATGAATTTTGCCACGGTGCCCACGGTCCGGGAACACATCATTCAGCGTGCCCAGCACCCCATGTTCGGCTATTTCAATCCGCGTCCCGAGTACTTCGACCGCATCATCGAATGGCAGAATCGCTGCAATGGCGTCGAAGGTTTGAGCCCTGAACATATCGGCTACGAAAACGGCGTGCTGGGCGGCGTCGTGTCGACGCTGCGCGCGTATGTCCAGCCGGGCGATGCGGTGCTGGTCCACAGCCCCACCTACATCGGCTTTACCAAGTCCATCGAGGCCGCGGGCTATCGCATTGTCCACAGCCCGCTTAAACTCGACAACCGGGGCGTGTGGCGCATGGACTTTGAGGACATGGAGTGCAAACTCGCCCAAAACAACATCCATGCCGCGGTGTTCTGCTCGCCGCACAATCCCTGCGGGCGCGTATGGGAGCGCGACGAAATCGAGCGCGCCATGGACATCTATCGCCAGCACGATTGCGTGGTGATCTCGGACGAGATTTGGTCCGATATCATCCTGCCGGGACACAAGCATATCCCGACGCAGTCGGTGAGCGAGGATGCCCGCATGCGCACGGTTGCCCTCTATGCGCCGAGCAAGACGTTTAACCTGGCGGGTCTGGTCGGCAGCTACCACATCATCTACAACGAGACGCTGCGCGACCGCGTGTGTGCCGTGTCCAACAAGACTCACTACAACGAGATGAACGTCCTCTCGATGCACGCGCTTATCGGTGCCTACCAGCCGCAAGGCTACGAGTGGCTGGACGAGCTCAACCAGGTGCTTGCCGGCAATATCGAGTACTTCTGCAATTACGTGGACGAGCATTTTGAGGGCGTGTCTTATTCGCGTCCGCAGGGCACGTACATGGTGTTTCTGGACTGCACCGAGTGGTGCCGCGAGCATGGCCGCGATATTCAGTGGCTGCTCGACGAGGGGGCGCGCGTGGGCGTGGGGTATCAGGACGGCCGCCCGTTCCACGGACCCTGCCACATTCGCGTGAATCTGGCGCTGCCGCTTTCGCGCGTAAGGGAGGCGTGCGACCGCCTGGACCGCTACGTTTTTAATGCACGGTAAGTGAGCACTGCATGCGGGGCCTTCTGCCAAGTCGGCTGGAAGGTCCCACACGGTAAAGCGCCTGTAACAATTGGGCACTCGTGTGGTTTTGTTTGCTATTATCTTTAACCATTTAAGTCTGTAAACAGGATCGTATGGAGCTCGATGAAAAGATCCCGTCGCTCGGTTGCCATTTCGTTGTTTGTTGCGCTTGCAGTGGCGAGCGTCTTTGTCGTAGCGATAGCTGGCTGCTCCGGGTCGAATGACGGAGCCTCGACGTCTGCATTAGAAGGTCTGGACGCCTCGCAAGTCAAAGACGACGACCTTAAGACGCTCAACGTCGGAAGCGACCTCTATCCACCGTTTGTGTATACCGACGAGTACGGCGATATCGTTGGCCTGGATGTCGAGATATTGACCGAGGCTTTGGCTCGCATTGGTTACAAGCCAAAATACCAGCTGATCGACTGGGAAAAGAAGAAGGAGCTGCTGGCGAGCGGCGAACTCGATTGTGTCATGGGCAGCTTTAGTATGACGGGTCGCGAAAACGAATATCGTTGGGCCGGCCCGTACCTTGCGAGCCGCCAGGTGGTCGCGGTCGATCCCCAGAGCGATATCTACACGCTTGCCGATCTTGAGGATAAGATCGTGGCGGTTCAGTCCACCACCAAGCCCGAGGACATTTTGCTCAATCGCATAAATGAAAACGTTCCGCAGATCAAGGAACTCTACAGCTTTTCGGACGGTTCATACCTGAACCCGGCGCTCGTCGAGGGCCTGGTCGACGCTATCGCCGCGCATGAGTCCTCGTTCCTCACCTACGAAAAAGACTATGGTGTGACATATCGCATTTTGGATGAGCCGCTGCTAGAGGTCGGTTTGGGCACCGCTTTCGATATCAACGATACGCGTGGCATCGACGTCAAGCTCACTCATGCCTACCAAGAAATGCTTGCCGATGGCACCATGGAACGCCTGGTGTCAAAGTACTTCGATGACCCTTCGCCATTTTTGAATATGGAGGGCCTGTCATGATCGATGCGCCCGACCACGCTGCTCAGGAGCGGGGCAATCGTTCGGCAGGGGCATGGCTCCTTGTCGCTCTGCTGGGGATAGCGCTCTCGGTTGTTGCCGGCATGATGAGCTACGGTTACACGACGGCCCAAGCCGAGCAGCGCTTTGCCGACGTTGTCGATTACGTGGCGACGCAGAGCCTTTCCTACGATGCATTCAACAGCGCCTATACGACCAAAAACCTGATTCGCGTTATGGAGATCGCCGGAGAGGCTGCCCGCGATATGGAGCGCGACGGTTCGGTGGATAACGCCATGTTGGAGCAATATGCTGACCAGTTCAACGTGAGTGCACTGATCGTGACGGACGCATCGGGCAATTTGGTGTCCGAGTCCTCGACGGATGGCGTGGGCTACGAGTCGCTCGCTACGTATCTCAAGGAAGCACCCGTGCTGGAGGTGGCAGCCCATCCGCTTAAGTCCTATACCGCCCGCATTACGCTTTCGGATGATTCGGTCGCAGACATTGGCTGCGTAACCCGGCAGGATGACGAGGGCATCGTTGTCGCAGTAAGGCATCAGAGCGCGAAGGCAGTTGCAAGCAATACGCTCAAACTGCAGAGCTTGCTTGATGGCTATGAAACCATCGATAGCGGCAATATCGTGATCGAAAGCGACGGCAAGGTCGTTGCGACCAATGCCGTTGAACCCACCGTATTGGGCGTGTTCGATCTGCCTGCGACGGATGTCTTCATTGTCGACGGTATTAAGGATCGATGCCTGGCTGGTAAGGTCAGATTGGTTAACGCCGACGGCGAGTGGTATTTGGGCACATTTGGAAAAGCGCACAAATTCTATGTGTACACCTATGCCTCGGCGCAGCGCTACTTTGAGGTCGCCGCGGCTGTTGCCGCCGGCGTGCTGGTGCTCTACGGCGGTGTTATAGCCGTTGTTGTGACGGTGCGTCGCCGCGCTGATCGTCGACGTTTGACGGACTTGCTGCAGCAGGAGCGCGACTATGGCGACAAGCTGGCAAAGGCGGCGCGTGAGGCCTCGTCTGCCAACTCGGCAAAGACGGAGTTTCTGCGTCGCATGAGCCACGATCTGCGCACGTCCATCAACGGCATTCGCGGCATGGTCGAGGTCGGCGATGCCAATGCGGACGATCTGCAAAAGCAGACCGAGTGCCGCTCAAAAATCTGGACAGCATCGGGACTGCTGCTCGACCTTGCCAACGAGGCCCTGGATATGAGTCGCCTGGAGAGCGGGCAGGTCGACCTGGAGCTTGTTTCCACAAACTTGGCGACCCTCAACCACGAGGTGCGCGATATTCTGGAGCGCCAGGCCGAGGAGCGTCTGGTGATAATTATCTGCGACCAGCAGACGCTTAATCATCCCTATGCGTGGGTGAGCATGACGCACCTCAAGCGTTTGTTGCTCAATATTGCCGGCAATGCCGTCAAGTACAACCGCCAGGGCGGCTATGTCCGCCTGGTGTGCCGCGAGGTGGAGCCGGCGGATGGCATCCCCGTCTATGAATACACGATCGCCGACAACGGTATTGGCATGAGCGAGGAGTTCCAACAGCACCTCTACGAGCCGTTTTGCCGCGAGGAGCAACAGGTGGAAGGTACTTCATCGGGAACTGGCCTGGGCGCGCCTATCGCAAAACAGTTGGTCGAGCTTATGGGCGGAACCATGAGCTTTACGAGCGTCTTGGGGCAGGGGACGACGTTTACCATCTGTCTGCCGTTCGAGAAATGCAAACGCTCCGAGATTCCTCAGGCAGTTCGCGTGGATGGGGGCGATGGCGATGCACTCCAGGGCTTGCGCGTTTTGCTCGTAGAGGATAACGATCTGAATGCCGAGATCGCGCAGTTTACGCTCAGCCGTGCCGGTGCCGTCGTGTCGCATGCTAAGGATGGCGAGTCTGCCGTTGAGGCGTTTGCCGCGAGCGCACCGCACGAGTACGACGTGGTGTTGATGGACACCATGATGCCTGGCATCGATGGCCTTGAGGCCACGCGTCAGATTCGAGCACTCGATCGCGAGGATGCCGCGACCACGCCGATTATCGCCGTGAGCGCCAACGCCTTTGCCGACGATCGCAGGCTTTCGCGCGAGGCGGGCATGAACGCGCGCCTGAGTAAACCCGTGAGCTCGCAGGAGCTCGTTGAGGCGCTTGCGCACATCGCTGCCGACGCTCTATAAGCATATGGCCCGGTTCCAAGGTGGGTTGGAACCGGGCCATATTGCTATTGATGAGGCCTGCTGAGGGGCTTACTTTTCCTGAATCTGCTTACCGCAGAGATGCTCAATCGTAATCTCGTAGAGCTGGACGCCCTTAATGTCCTTGGCGATTTCCTCTTCGACTTCCTCGGCAGAAGGGTAGTACTTAAGGGCGAGCTGGCGGACTTTGTCTTCGATAAACGCGGGGGTGTCATTCGCCAGGCGACAACGGCCAAAGACGACGGTGCTCATAACGTAGGGAGCCCAGTCGCCGTTCTGGTACCACTCGTTTCCGTAAACGGTAAAGCAGACTTTGTCATCGCGCTTGAGTGCGTCGACCTTGTGGCCAGCCTTGGCGCCATGGAAATAAATCTTGTCGTGCTCGGCGTCAAAGAAGTAGTTGACGGGAATGGCGTACGGGTAGCCATCGTCGCCGTTGACGGCAAAGACGCCGCGCTTGCAGGTAGCGAGCAGTTCGCGCGCTTCCTCGTCGGTGATGGCGCGTTTCTTTCGACGTAAGGGCCTAAACATCGTTGGCTTCCTTTCTGGTCGTGCGTGGTGGTTGAGCACAAACTATAGCGAAACGGATCCGTTTTTCTTGATGCGGGCGAGTATGATTTTGAGCTTGTTAAAGTCGAGCGGTTTGGACAGATGGGCGTTCATGCCGGCATCGTGTGCCGCCTGGGCGTCTTCGGCAAAGGCGTTGGCGGTGAGCGCGATGATGGGGATATCGGCTGCATCGACCTTCTCGCTCAGACGAATCACGCGGGTTGCCTCGTAGCCGTCCATGTCCGGCATCATAATGTCCATCAAAATGGCATCGAAGCTGCCGGCGGGATGCGACAGGTACAGATCGACGACTTCGTTGCCGTTGGCGGCGCGGGTGACCACGATGCCCTCGGATTCTAGCAGCGCCTGGGCAATCTCGGCATTCAATTCGTTGTCTTCGGCGAGCAGCACGTTCATGTCGGCGAGCGAGCAGTCGGGCGCACTCTCAACCGTATTCGCCCGCGCCTGGGGATTCTCGTCGATATCGAGCGGAATCTCCACGTAGAACGAGGTGCCCACATGGAGCTCACTGGTGACTTCGATAGTGCCGTCCATCAGTTCAATAAGCGACTTGACGATTGGCATGCCCATGCCGGTTCCTTGGAACTTGCTGCGCGCATCGTCACCTTCTTGGGCAAACGGCTCATAGATATGCTTTAAAAACTTGGGAGTCATGCCAATGCCGGTATCCGAAACGCTAAAGCAAAAGAGCGCGCGCCCGTTATCGAGTGGCTTGGTCTTTGAGCTAAAGGTGACGGAGCCGCCGTGCTTGTTGTACTTAATGCTGTTGTCTAACAGGTTGATCATAATCTGTCGGATATGGGTGGGACTGCCGATCATGTATGGCCCCGTGGCGTACGGCAGACTATTGTCCTGTATGGTGATGCCGTTACTGGACGCGCGGAGCTTGCACAGCACCAGTGTATCGTCACAGAGCTCTTTGAGGTTAAAAGGCGCATGCTCCAGTGTTAGCTTGCGGTCTTCGATTTTGCCCATCTCGAGGATGTCGTTGATCAGCGAGAGCAGGTGATTGGCGGCAACGCGCGCTTTGGCACGGCTCTCGCGGGCGACCTGGATATCGCCTTCCTTCAATTCCTCGATCTCGATAAGGCCCAGGATACCGTTGAGCGGCGTACGGATGTCGTGGCTCATGCGCGTGAGGAATGCCGTCTTAGCGGCGTTGGCAGCATCGGCTTTTTTGCGCTCGGTTCGAGCGCGCACGAGCGCCCAGATGAGCAGGACGATGCCGACCGACAACATACCGATGAGGGTAGCGGCAACGGCGGTGCGGTTGCGATAAAGGAATTGAAGCGTGTTGGATTCCTGGGCCGTGTACGACGTGGATGAGTAATTGCTTGCGGAGAGCGATTCTCCGGCATTGATGATGCCCTTGTTGATGATTCCCAGCAGCTCGGGCTTTCCGCGCGAAATCCAGCACGAGAGCTCACAGGTGTCAGGGAGCTCGACCGTCTTGTAGCTCTCGAGATCATAACGGTCGCCGATGGTTTTTACGCGTGAGCTGGGAGCGACGATGCAATGTGCCGTTCCCTTCCTGAGGGCGTCGAACGCTTCATCGTCGGATTGGTATTCGGTCACGGTCGCTGTGGGGAACAGACTTTCAAGTACATTTTGGTTGATAAACGATGATTTGGTACAGGCGATGTTCTGAAGGTCTTTGTTCAGGTTGCCGCCGGTGTGGATGGCGGTGAGGGACACGGTCCCCAACGATACCGACTGCACAACGCCTGATTGCTCGGCAAACCAGTAATCTCGGTATACCGGTAGCGCAACGTCTATGCTTCCCTTTGACAGGGCCTTTGACATCATCTTGTAGCTATCAAAGGCGACGGTTTTGACCGTAATGCCAAATTTATCGTGCAACGTCGTCGCAAGCGATGCGAGCGAGCCTTCCATTTCGCCGTTTTCGTCTTCGTTGCAATAGGGGAGTTTGCCCGTAATGTAGCCGAGCGTGATGGTGTTGTCATTTGCTTTGAGCCAGGAACGTTCGGGGCTGTTGAGCGATGATGAACCGCTGTTTTGGACCGAGTAGTTAGATTTGACTTCGTCGATATAGCGTGGGTTGACACGGGCGATTGCCGACATGGCGGCATTGATGTCGTCCATCAGGTCGGGGCGGCTTTTGGGGACGGCAAAGTAGTAGTCGCTCGAACCAATGTAGAACATGGGGGAGGCGCTGGGCGACGAAATGGTGTCGTTCATGATGACGGCATCGACCTCGTTGTTTGCGAGCGCGTCAAAGAGGGCGCCGCCAGTGTCGATTTCTTTATAGGTGCAGGTAATGCCTTCGTTGGCGAGCCACTGCTTGCCAACGAAGGTTTGCATAACGCTGGGGTTGCAGCCGATAGTGAGACCCTGGAGTGCTTGAGGGTTACCCTTTGCGAGGTCGTCACGGTCTGGCCTGGCGTAGATGTAGTAGCGCTCGGTGCCCTCGGGGTTCGAGGAAAAGAGCAGCTTTTGGGCGCGTTCCTCGGAGTAGGAGATGTTGGGCATGAGGTCGATCTCGCCTGCCTCGAGCATGTCCATAAGCTCGGCGAAGGTGCCGGAGACATATTCGTACTGCCAGCCGGGCGTATAGTACGACAGGGTCTGGAGGTACTCGTAGCCCCATCCCGAGAGGCGCTCGCCGGGGGTGCCGTCCTGGAAGCCCTCGTTGCTGACGAGCCAGCCGACACGGACCGTCTTGACTTGCTGATCGGAGTCGGCGGCAAAGGCAGGGGCGGGCGCGACGGCGCTCAGTACGGCGAGCGCGGTAAGCGCAACGGCCAAGGCGCGATATATAGCTGAACGAAGGACAGTGGCAGCTCTCACATGCAATCCTAACGAATCGAGACATTACCGCATAAGGATACCAGCTCAGCCTGCCCAGCCGGCAGCAGCACCGCTAAACGGTTCCGCCCGGCAGTTGGGGACAGTCCCTTTCTGCCGGCACAAAAGGAACGTCCCTAACTGTCGGTTGTGGGACAATACCGAGCGAACGTGATTGGGCGTCTGGGAAAAGGGGTCGCGATGAACAAGTTGAGGACGCTTGCCGATGTGCTGCGACAGGCTGGCTTTGCGCGCATCACGGGCCTGTTTCTTATCTTTTACTTGCTGTGCTCGACAGCTGTCTGGCTGTCCGAGCCCACGACCCTCACCTTTGGCGATGGACTTTGGTTTAGCTTTGAGACAGTCTCGACCATCGGCTTTGGCGACATTCCGGCCGAAACACCGGTTGCCCGCGCTATTACCGTCGTCTTGAGCGTTATCAGCATCTTCTACATCGCCATGCTCACGGGCGTGGCGGTGAACTACTGCAATACGCTCATCAAGATGCGCCAAAAGGACACCGTGGCGCGCTTTATGGACGATCTTGAGCATTTGGAAGAGCTCGATCGCGACGAGCTTGCCGATCTTTCGCGCCGCGTGCGCGAATATCGGCGTCGCCAACGCTAGAGCGGGCGCCGCGCGTCACGATGAGGGGGACAAATATGAACATCACCGTGTACCTGGGTGCCAACACTGGCAATGACCCGGCATTTCTGCCCGCGGTGCAGGAGCTGGGCAACTGGATTGGCGCCAATGGACACGCGCTGGTATACGGCGGGTCCAAATCGGGCCTGATGGGTGCGCTCGCTGATAGCGTGCTCGATGCTGGCGGACACGTGACGGGTGTGGAGCCGAGCTTTTTTATCGAGGCCGAGTTTCAGCACGACGGCATCGACGACCTTATCGTGACGAGTGATATGGCCGAGCGCAAGGCCAAGATGATTGAGCTCGGCGATGCGTTCATCGCCTTTCCCGGTGGGACGGGCACGCTCGAGGAGATTGCCGAGGTCATGTCCGCTGTGTCGTTGGGGCACCTGAGTGCTCCGTGCATCCTGTATAACCTGGACGGTTACTACAACGACCTCAAGGCGCTGCTCGGGCACATGATCGATAAGGGTTTATCGAGCCCGCAGCGCCAGCACGGCATTTACTTTGCCGACGATTTGCGCGAGATTGCCTCGATTATCAACGGATAAGTCTTGAGCCTGCCCCACAATGGCTCCCAATGGTGCCGTTTGCGGCGCAGACGGTTGGCTCGTTCGGGCAACGCTCGCTCTACAATAAAACGTAACTATGTCGACTTTGACCGCGGGAGGACCCGATGGATAACCTTGCCAAACCCACAAACCGCGCGCTGTTTTTAGTTAGCGTTGCCGTGACCGGTGCGTTCGCAGGTGCCGCGGTCTGGCTGTTCTTTTTCGCGATGGAGCACGGCATCGACTATCTATGGACCGAGATTCCGCACGCGCTGGGCGTCGCTTCGCCCGAGCTTGCCAGTGGCCCGTTTGGCTTTCTGCCGTACCCATTTTTTGTCTGCTTGCTGGGCGGTCTGTTAATCGGTCTGTACGAGAAGATGACAGGCACCAAGACCGATGACCTCAACCAGGTGATGGCTAAGGTTAAGCAAGACGGGCGCTACCCGTACGACAACCTGGGCAAGCTTTCGCTCGCGGCGTTGCTGCCGCTGCTGTTTGGCGGAAGCATTGGACCGGAGGCCGGCCTGACCGGCGTTATCGCCGGTCTGTGCAGCTGGGTCGGCGACCGCATGCGTCGCTTTGGCGCCGAGTTTAGGGAGCTCACGCTGCTGGGCACCCAGGCTGCCCTGACGGCGCTCTTTACCGCGCCCGTCTTTGGCTTTGTGGCGCCGCTTGCCGGTAGCGCCGACGGCCAGGGCGAAGACGCCGACGATGAGTCCGCGTCCGGCGAGATCACCATCAAGCTGCCCAAGGTGCAAAAGACCGTGGTCTATGGCATCGCGATTGCCGGCGGTCTGGGCACCTACCTGCTGCTTGGCCAGCTTGTGGGCGGCGGCATGGGCATGCCCAGGTTCGAGTCCGCCGAGGTGGGCAACTTGGAACTTGCCTGGCTCATTCCGTTGGCGTTGGTCGGCACCGTTTGCGGCTGGCTGTACTTTGTCTCCGAGCACGCAAGCGAGGCGCTGTCTCATGCAATAGGGGAGCGTCCTGTCGTCAAAGCCATGCTGGCCGGTCTGGCGCTCGCCATCTGCGGCACGGTCCTGCCGTACACCATGTTTGCCGGCGAGACCCAGGCCGACGTGCTCATGGAAACCTACCTGACCATTCCCGCTGGCGTGCTTATCGCGACCGGTCTTGTTAAGGCCATGTTGACCCCAGCTCTTATCAACATGGGTTGGCGCGGCGGCCACTTCTTCCCCGTTATCTTCTCGGGCGTAAGCCTGGGCTACGGCCTTGCCATCCTCACCGGCGCAGATCCGGTCTTTTGCGTCGCCGTCTGCACGGCATCGACGATGGGTGCGGTCATGCGTCAGCCGGTCATGGTCGTGGGCCTGCTGCTCATGTGCTTCCCACTCAAGGGTATCGTCTGCATGATCATCGCGGCCGTCATCGCCGCCGGCATTCCACTGCCCAAGCCGCTGCGCAAGTAGCACGGTGGCGCACGACGGGGACATGCCGTTTGCCACGGATTTGCGGGGAGGGGACGATCGCGCCCTTTGTGGATTGAGGCTCGCGTGGCTACAGATCGCGTACTCGATAAACCTTGGTGCTGACGGTGCAGCTGATTGCACATAGCGCGAGGGCAAGTGCGGCGATGCCTGCACACAGACAGCCCAGAACGGCAGGGTCGGGATTCGCTCCGACAATCGACATGAGCCAGTTGCTGATGGGGTTGGAGGAGCTCAGCGTGGCCATGGTGCCGCAGCCAAGCAGGGCAAACAGGCCAACGGATAGGCGCAGCGCCTCCATGTGTCCAAATCGAAAGAACAGCGGCTGCGCCAAAAACACCATCATGAGGGAGATGAGCATCGATGCTGCCGAGGCTATTGCAATCTCAAAGACAATCTGTCCCGTCAACGGGATACCCGCGCTGTTGAAGAGCGGGAAGGAGACGATGCTCAGAAGCGCGGCGGCGCACGCCATGACAGCCGAGAAGACAATGATGCTCAGGTAGCGTGCGCAGATGATGTCTTTACGCGAGAGAGGCAGCGTTGCGCGATAGCGCTCCCAACCGTTTTGATTGTCGAAACCGGCCAGTGAGTTCATGAATATGATGGGTGACATGGCACTAACGGCGCAGGCGCCGGCGCTCATACCGGAATCGCCATCCGACGCGTTGGCGAGCGTCAGCACGACGAAGATGAACAGGCCGACTCCTGCAATGCTCGGGATAAGCGAACGAGCGATGGCGAGCTCGGACATAAAGGCGCGTTTCATTTCGAAGCCCCTTTCAGCGTGAGGCGCAGGTAGTCATCAATGGTTGCCCGATCGCAGGGAATCTCGGGAAAGGCCTCGAGCGTTTCGCAACGGTTGGGCACGAGCACGTCCACGCTATAGGCGTGGTGGGCGGCACGGGCGCCTTCGACGCAAGCCATAAGCTCGGCAGCCTGCGATTGGGTGCAGTGGGCGATGCCGGCGCGGTCGGTAATGTCCTCGCGCGGCAGGTCAAAAATAATCGAGCCATTATCGATGCAGATGACGCGATCAGCGGTGCGATCGAGGTCGGACGTAATGTGGCTCGAGAGCAGCACACTGTGCTGGCCGTCGGCGACAAAGGCAAGCAGCTCATCAAGCAGTTCCTCGCGTGCCATGGGATCGAGGCCCGCGGTGGCTTCGTCCAAAACGAGCAGCTTGGCATTGTGGCTGAGTGCACAGGCAAGCTGCAGTTTCATGCCCATGCCGCGGGAGAGGTCCTTGACCTTTGTCTTGGGATCGAGGCCAAATCGGTTGATGAATCCGGCGAACGTTTCGCGGTCCCACGTGGGGTGCGCCGGGCCTACGAGCGCCTCGATCTGGCCCACCTTGAGCGTGGAGGGGAAGGGGCACGTGTCCAGGACAAGACCGACGCGGGAGCGTAGATGGCGTTGCGACTCATCGGGCGCGTCGGCGCCACAGCGCTGCCCAAACAGGTGCACCTCGCCGGCATCAAGCTGTATGAGCCCGAGAGCGGCTCGAATCGTCGTTGTTTTGCCGGCGCCGTTTGCGCCTACAAAGCCAACGATCTGGCCGGGCTCCACAGCGACCGCGACGTCGCGTAGTGAAAAGCGGTCGCTCACACGGCGTGAGATGCCTTTGAGTTCTAAAAGGTTTTGCATGGCATAGCCTTTCTTGCAGATGGCTACTGCATGGTTTCGGGGGCTACCAGGTCGAGCATTTCGTGCAGCTTGTCGCGTGTGACACCCAGGGTTTCGGCTTGGCTCGCCGCTTTCGCAAGTAGCTCTTCGATATGGCAGAGCTGGTTTTCGCGCAAGAGTTCCTGGTTGCCCTCGGCGACAAAGCAGCCCTTGCCCTGCACGGTGCAGATAAACCCGAGTTGCTCCAGGTCGGCGTAGGCACGCTTGGTGGTGATGACGCTCACGCCAAGATCGCTCGCGAGTGCACGGATGCTGGGGAGTTTGGCTCCCGCAGCGAGCGTGCCCGATAAGATCTGAGCCTTGACTTGCGAGGTTATCTGCTCGTAGATGGGCTTGTCGCTCGAATTGGATAGGATGATGTCCACAGTGGCTCCTTAGCTGTTGGGCTACACGTGTATATAACCGGTAAGCACAGTATATATACACTATGCACAGTTATGCAAGAGGTAAATACGGATTGGGCCGGCTACCCAGGCCCCAACTGATGAATTTGTCCTGATAGGCGCCCTATGGCGAGGTTTCGCGGCTACAATAGTACGGTTACATCGACGTAATGCACTCAATGCAAGAAAGGATCCGCATGGCAAGCCTGTCGGATGAAATCTCGTCGCGCCGCACATTCGCGATCATCAGCCACCCGGACGCCGGTAAGACCACGCTTACCGAGAAGCTGCTGCTCTATACCGGCAGCATCCAGACCGCCGGCTCGGTCAAGGGCAAGAGCTCGGCCAAGCATGCCGTCTCGGACTGGATGGACATCGAGAAGGAGCGCGGTATTTCCGTTACCTCTTCGGTGTTGCAGTTCACCTACAACGGCGCCTGCGTCAACATCCTCGATACCCCCGGCCACCAGGACTTCTCGGAGGATACCTACCGTACCCTTATGGCCGCCGACGCCGCGGTCATGGTCATCGACGGCGCCAAGGGCGTCGAGGCCCAGACCAAAAAGCTCTTTAAGGTCTGCACGCTGCGCCACATTCCCATCTTTACCTTTGTGAACAAGCTCGACCACGAGGCTCGCGACCCGTTTGAGCTCATGGAAGAGATCGAGAATGTCCTGGGCATCAATACGTATCCCATGAACTGGCCGATCGGCAGCGGCCGCAACTTCCGCGGCGTGTTCGATCGTCAGACTCGTCGCGTCATTGCCTTTGAGGGCGACGGCCACGCCAACGCCACCAAGAAGGTCGCCGAGGTCGAGGCCGAGCTGGGCGATCCTTCCATGGATGAGCTCATCGGCGAGGAGAACCATAAGAACCTGATGGACGACATCGAGCTGCTCGATGGTGCCGGCGACGAGCTCGACTTGGATGCCGTGGCCTGCGGCAAGCTGAGCCCGGCGTTCTTTGGCTCGGCGCTCACCAACTTTGGCGTGGAGCCCTTCCTCAAGGAGTTCCTGCGTCTGGCCCCGACGCCGCGCGCCTATACCGATACGCTCACCAGCGAACCGGTCGATCCCTGCCGCGACGACTTTAGCGGCTTTGTGTTTAAGATCCAGGCCAACATGGACAAGAACCACCGCGACCGCATCGCCTTTGTGCGCATTTGCTCGGGCAAGTTCGAGCGCGGCATGGATGCCTTCCACGTGCAGGGCAACCGCAAGCTTAAGCTTGCCACGGGTACCTCGATGATGGCCGATGACCGCGCCATCGTGGACGAGGCGTACGCGGGCGATATCGTGGGCCTGTTTGATCCGGGTATCTTTAGCATCGGTGATACCGTGTGCTCCGGCAAGCGCCACGTGCAGTACCCGCAGATCCCGACGTTTGCCCCCGAGATGTTCGCTCGCATTACGCAGGTCGATACGCTCAAGCGCAAACAGTTCGTCAAGGGTATGGAGGAGCTTGCCCAGGAGGGTGCCATCCAGATCTTCCGCGAGCTGGGCGCTGGCATGGAGAGCGTCATCGTGGGCGTGGTCGGCGTGCTGCAGTTTGAGGTGCTCGAGCGCCGCCTCAAGGCCGAGTACCGTGTTGAGGTTCGTCGCCAGCCGCTGCCCTATACGGACATTCGCTGGATCCAGAACGACCCCGATACCATCGATATCCCGGGCCTTTCGCTCACGCGCGACACGCTGCGCGTCGAGGACATGCGCGGCGGTAAGCTGCTGCTGTTCACGAGTCCGTGGAACGTGGATTGGGCAACCGATCACAACCCCGATCTTATCCTGTCGGAGTTTGGCAACGTAGCGTTTTAACGCATCGGCGCGGTGGCCCTGCGGGGTTGCCGCGCCGTTTGCTTGCCTGATGCCGTGTGAGCGGCTATCATACCCACCGTCGTCTCAAGACCGGGGCGTCCGAGCAGTTCGGGTCCGATATCCTGCTCGTTAAACCTAAAACCAAAGGAGTACATAATGATCAAGAAGGTCATGGAGGACTACAAGGTCCTGTTGCGGAGCATTCCCGCGGCAACGGTTTCGCTGTTTTTCGTGAGCGTCATCATGATGAACCTGCTGGCCAACAAGGAGCTTATCAGCTTGCCGTATCTGGCACTCGATTGCGGCTTTGTGGTGAGCTGGGTTTCGTTTTTGTGCCAGGACATGATCTGCAAGCGTTTTGGCGCCAAGGCATCCATCAAAATCTCTATCCTCGCGCTGCTGGTCAACCTGGCCGTGAGCCTGTGCTTTTGGGCATGCTCGCTCACGCCCGGCATGTGGGGCGTCTACTACGACACGGGCATGATCGAGGTCAACACTGCCCTTAACGCCACTATCGGCGGCACCTGGTACGTGGTGCTGGGCTCTTCGCTGGCAATGCTCGTTTCTGCCGTGGTTAACTCCACGCTCAACCAGTCGCTCGGTCGTATGCTCAAAAAGAATAACTTTGCGAGCTTCGCCTTCCGCTCCTATGTGTCCACGGGTGTTGGCCAGTTTATCGACAACTTGGTCTTTGCCATTGTGGTGAGCCACACGTTCTTTGGTTGGACCTGGGTGCAGGTCCTTATGTGCTCGCTGACCGGCGCTGTTGCCGAGCTGCTGTGCGAGGTTTTCCTGAGCCCCGTGGGCTACAAGGTCGTGCGCGGCTGGGAGCGCGAGAATGTGGGCTCCGAGTACCTCGAGCGCCACGCAACCGCCTAAGGAGCAAGTATGCGGGTTTTGATCACGGGCGCTTCGGGCGGTATCGGAGCCGCATGCGTGCAGCGCTTTTTGGACGAGGGCCACGAGGTCGTGGGCTTTGATCTGCTGCCGGCGGTGATCGAACACGAGCGCTACCGCCATCTGATCGTTGATGTTCGCGAGCCGGACGCGTTTCCAGACGATCTTGAACCCCAGGTGATCGTGAACGTTGCCGGTACGCAGGATTCGGCTGACGACATCGCCGCCAACCTGTATGGCACCATCAACGTGACCGAGCGCTACGCCTTTGCGGGGGAGGGGCTTGCCGCCAAGCCGGCGCCGGCTATCCAATCCGTGGTCAATGTGGGGTCGGCGAGTGGGCATACGGGATCGGAGTTTCCTGCCTATGCTGCCAGCAAGGGCGGCGTTATCGCCTACACCAAGAACCTTGCAAACCGCCTGGCGCCGCAGGCCATCGCCAATAGTGTGGACCCGGGCGGCGTTATCACGCCGCTCAACCGTTGCGTGATGGAAGACGAGCGTCTGTGGAATCAGATTATGGAGCTCACGCCGCTTAAACGCTGGGCCACCGCCCAAGAGATCGCCGAGTGGATCTACTTTGTGGGCGTGACCAACCGGTTTATGACCGGGCAGAGCCTGTTGATCGATGGCGGCGAGGCCGGCCGCACCCAGTTTATCTGGCCCGAATAGGAAATGCGCCCGATGGAAAGCCGTCGGGCGCATTTTTGATGTATCGACTTTTAGCCGAGGCAAGTCCAGTTGACGGGGGTCGAGCCGTGCTGTTCGAGTAGCCGATTGGCTGCCGAGAAGGGACGCGACCCCATAAAGGCGGGGAGTTCTGCTGTGGCACGGTTGGCCGAAAGCGGCGAGGGGTGCGTAGAGGCCAGGCAGAACTTGCCGGTTGCCTTGCCCGCGCCGGTTGCGGCGAGCTTGCCTTCAACCATCTGCTGGGCAAAGCGACCCCATGCCAAAAAGACGACCGACTGGGGCAGCTGGCAGCAGCGTTCGATAACGTAGTCGGTGAGCGTGCTCCAGCCCAGTTTGGCGTGCGAGTTGGCGGCATGCTCGCGCACGGTGAGCGTAGTGTTGAGGAGCAGGACGCCCTGCTGTGCCCATGGTGTCAAGTCTCCCGTGGCGGGGATGGGGCAACCCAGATCGGCTTTGAGTTCCTTATAGATGTTGCGCAGACTCGGCGGCAACTTGGTTTGCGTTGCGGGGACCGAGAACGACAGCCCCATGGCCTGGTTGGGTCCGTGATAGGGGTCTTGACCTAAGATGACAACCTTGACCTGGTCGGCCGGCGTGTAGGCGAGGGCATTGAGGATGTCGTCTTGTGCCGGGTAGATAGTCTGCTCGGCACGCAAAAGGGCGATGCGCTCGAGCAGCTGGTTCGTAGTGTCACGTACCGGCTGCGGCGCATCGCCCAACCAAGTCGCTATGTTGCGGTCGCGGGTCGCGGTGTCCATGGGGCTCCTTTACGTCAGATGCTCTGTTGGCATCTATTGTAAAGGCGCACCGGTTGCCTTTATGCCGCGGCTGTATGAAGAGCGGGGTCTACGAGACGTGCTCGGGCGCTCCTGCCATGCGAGCCTGTCCATGTGCGCGAAGGCGCGGAAGCTCGACGGTTGCCACCATGACGCCGGTGAGGATGAGGGCGGCGCCAAAGAAGGCGATGGGGCTCAGGACCTCGCCAACCAAGAAGAACGAAAAGACGGCGGAGCAGACCGGCTCGAGCGAGAAGGCGAAGCCGGTGGTCTCGGCAGGCACATGGGGCTGCACGAGTGTCTGGGTGATAAAGCCGTAGGCAGAGCAGATGAGTGCGAGCGCGACGACGACCACGATTTCGCCCGGCGTGCTGGGAAGCGTGAAGCCGCCAAAGGTGAATGCCGCGACGCCCGAGAACAAACCGCCAAAGCCTAGCTGCCAAACGCCCAGGGACAGCGGATCGACTTCTTCGACAAACCGCTTGGCGACAATGATGTGTCCGGCGTAGACAAAGGCGGAGAGCAGCATGATGAGCGCGCCCGGGTTCAGGCTGGTGAAGTCGGCGCCCGAGAGCAGCAACATACCGCAGGTGACGATGGCGGTGCCGACGAGCACTTTGCGCTCGGGGGCGCGGCGCAGCAGGGCGGCGTTGGCAAACGGCACGATCACGACCGTCAGGCTCTGCAAAAAGCCGGCAGTGGAGGCAGAGGTAAGGCTGGAGCCCAGGCACATGCAGGTGAGCTCGGTTGCCATAATGGCGCCGATGATGGCGGCACGGACCATAAGGTCGCGGTTGATGCGCAACGCGTGCTTGTGGAAGAGCAGCAGGCAGGCCGCAAAGGCGATGATGCAGCGTAGCGCGACGATACTCGTGGCGTTCATGCTGTCCATGCCGATCTTCATGAGGGGATACGAAAAGCCCCATGCAACGGGAACGGAAAATGAGAGCGCGATTGCTTTTTTGCGATCCATGGGACTCCTTTTGTTACAGAACGGTTTCGTAAAAAGGATTCTGCTCCCAGATGTGGATGTAGTAAAGCGAATGTATCTTCAGTATGATTAAGAAATACTAATGTAGGCAGAAAAAGCCTTGGCAAACCGTTTTACGGCTGCATTGATGTGGAGGCACGATGGCATCGCGGTATCAGATTGTTTGTATGGTGGTCGATCGCGGCAGTCTTAAGGGCGCGGCGGACGAGATGGGCTATACGCAAAGTGCGGTGAGTCAGGCCGTCAAGGCGCTCGAGCGCGAGCTGGGTACCACGCTTATCGAGCGCGGTAAGCAGGGCGTTTCGCTTACGCGCGACGGTAAACAATATCTACCATTCCTGCGCCAGATCGTGACCGCCGAGGCCGAGCTCGAGGGCAAGCGCCAGGAGCTGCTGGGGCTTTCGTCGACCGATATTCGTATCGCGACGTTTACCAACGTGAGTCGAACCGTGTTACCGCGCGTGATCCGCGACTTTGGTGCGCTGCACCCGGGCGTACGTTTTACCCTCAAGCAGGGCGATTACACGCGCAACGCCCAGTGGGTGCACGATGGCGTGGTTGATTTTTGTTTTACGGCGCGCGGATTTACCACCGGGCTCGAGAAGCGCGTGGTCTATCACGACGAGTTGGTAGCATTGTTGCCGGCCGCGCATCCGCTGACGGCAAAGGAGAAGGTGACGCTCGCCGACCTGGCGTCCGAGCCGTTTGTGCTGTTGGATGAGGGCGAACAGAGTCTGGTGCTCGATGCATTTGCGGCGCATGGCCTGTCGCCGCACGTGACGAGTGAAGTGACCGACGACTACACCATCATGGCGATGGTGGAGGAGGGCCTAGGCGTGAGCATGCTGTATCGCCGTACCGTTGAGGGCATGCAGGCCGATATTCGCGTACGTCCTATCGTGCATGCCCCCTCGCGCGACGTGGTGGCCGCCTGGCGCAGCTGGGACACCATGCCCATCGCCACGAGGCACTTTATCGACTATATGAGCTCGCATATTGTCAATTAATGACTGGCGTGGCGTTGAGTGCGGTGTTTAGTGGGCTGTCGCTTTGGCTTGGGTGGCGCGATAGGTGCGTGCCGGGTGGCAGAGTAGCACCGCCACGACCATAAAGAACGCCGTGGTGCCCAGGCTGATGGGGTAGACCATCATGATGTTTGCAAAGGTGCGGAAGTGCGGGAACACGCAGAACACCCAGTAGAAGCGGATGCCGCAGACGCAGATCATGGTGATGAGGGCGGGCGTGAGCGAGATGCCAAAGCCGCGCAGGTAGCCTGACATGTTTTCGTAGAACATGCTAAAGGCGTACGCCGGGAAGATCGAACACACGCGGATATAGCCGATTGAGACAATGTTGGGATCGCTGTTGAACAGCGACAAGATCTCGCGCCCCAGGCCGACAATAACGATAATTGTGGTGAGCGCGACGATACCGCCTTCGACTAGGCAGACCTTGAGCGTTTTGGTGCAGCGATCGATCTGGCGGGCGCCGTGGTTTTGTCCCACAAAGGTGGTGCAAGCCTGGCTAAAGCTGTTGAGCAGGTTGTAGCACACGTACTCCAGACTCATGGCGGCGCTCGATGCCGCCATGACCTCGGTGCCCAAGCTGTTGATGGCAGACTGGATGATGATGTTGGCGACAGCAAAGACGGCGCTTTGGATGCCGGCGGGCAGGCCGATCTTGACGATGCGCTTGAGGGCGACGGGGTCGATAGCTAGGTCGCGTAGGGTGACGCGGACGACGGAGTCGGTCTTGAGAAGGCGGATAAAGAGCGTAGCGGCGCTGACGGTGTAGGCGATGGCGGTGGCGATGGCGACGCCCGCGACGCCCCAGTGGAGTATTGGGACAAAGATGAGGTCCAGGCCAATGTTGAGGACGGTGGACACGGCAAGCGCCTGCAGCGGCATGCGGGTGATTCCGACGGAGCGGAAGATCGCGGCCTCAAAGTTGTAGAGCAAGATCGAGGGCATGCTGAGCAAAAAGACGCGCAGATAGAGTGAGGCGAGCGGCATGGTCTCGGCGGGAACGTTGAGCGCGGCGAGCATGGGCTCGGCAAAGATCTCGCCCAGTGCGATGACGACAAAGCCCACGAGTGCCATTAAAATTGAGGTATGGACGGCGCGTTTGACCATGTTCTGATCGTTGCGGCCGATAGCGTTGGCGATGACCACGTTGGAGCCAAGTGACATGCCAATAAACAGGTTGAGCATAAGGCTGGTAAGCGGAACATTGGAGCCGACCGCCGCCATGGCGAGGGTTCCCTGGTCGCCCGAGAAGTTACCGATGATGACCGTGGCGATGAGGTTCGACAGCTGCTCCAAGATGCTCGTGGCGGCCACGGGGAAGGCGAACAGGGGAATATTGCGCCACAGCGAGCCGGTTGTCATGTCAATGTGCTTAGATGCGGTATCAGCCATACGCTCTCAATCTCTAATATGCTCTTTCGTGCTTATTTGCGCAGACGATGATACTCCTAATGCAACCAGTCGGCACTTAGGGACGTTCCTTTTCTGTCGGCAGCTGGGGACACTCCTTATCTCTTCTAGCTAGTCATTCAAGAACGTCTCTTCTAACTAGTCATTCAAGAACGTCCCCAATGACTAGGTGGGGAAGGCGTGCGACAATGGTGGGCGTTGTGTTGTTCGCGCTAAGGAGTTGCCATGTTGTTGTGTCCCGTTTGCCATGAACCGTTGGTGGACGATGAGCGTGGGGCCGCATGCGCGGGCGGACACCGGTTTGACCGTGCGCGCGAGGGTTATCTATATCTACTGCGCTCGTCCAAGAGCGGCGACTCCATGGGCGATCCCAAGTCGCAGGCGCGCAGCCGTCGTGACTTTTTGAACCGTGGATACTACGCGCCGTTGCGCGATGCGATGGTCGAGCTGGTGCGCAAGCAGGTGTCTGGGCGCGCCACGTCTGCGAACGGCCCCATGACGCTGCTCGATATTTGCTGTGGCGAGGGCTATTACACCAGTGCCATGGGCGCGGTGCCGGGCGTAGATGCTTACGGTTTTGACCTGGGCAAGGAGATGGTGCGCCTGGCCGCCAAGCGCGGCGATGCGACCTACTTCGTGGCCAACATGAAGGACATCCCCGTGACCGATGGCGCCTTCGATATGGTGACCGAGCTCTTTGCCCCCTTTAACGAGCGCGAGTTTGCCCGCGTGCTGGCGCCGGAGGGTTCGCTCTACACCGTGGTGCCGGGTGCTCGTCACCTCTTTGGGCTCAAGGAGGTACTCTACGACACGCCGTACCTTAACGATGAGAAGCTGCCACAAACAACGGAGCTCAAGCTGGTTGGAACGCAGCGGGTGTCCGCGAATATTACGCTTCAGACCCAGGCCGATATCGAGGCGGTGTTCCAGATGACGCCGTACTACTATCGCACGCGCCCTGCCGACAAAGAGCGCCTGGCAAACCTGGACACGCTCCAAACCGATATCGACTTCATCATCGCCGAGTACCGCCACAGCTAACAACCAGCCAAAAAAGGGACAGGTTTAATTTGGTGGGTTTTATCTAGGCAAACGTAAAGGGCCGACCGCGTTGCTACGCGATCGGCCCTTTTTATTGGCGTATATACCAGAGTCGCTGAGCGATTGACACGGATGCGGTTTAGCTCAAACGGTCCATGCCCTCTTTCTTGACGCGGTTGGCGAGTACAAAGTAGATAATGCTGACGATCAGGCCGGTAAAATCGGGGATGCTTGAGCCGGTCCCACCCACGAGGGGCCGGGAGAGAAGCAGACTGATGACCGAACATGCTAGGCAGACGATGGACCAAATCCAGACAACGCCAGCCTTGGCGGGATTATTTGCCGCGCGGATGCCAAAGACGGCGGTCACAATTTCGACGACGCCCAATACGATGACGACGATGCAAGAAACGATCATGGCACCCGTGATATCGCCTGCCGCGCTGCCCGCAAAGAGCGCTGTAGCACCCATGCCTGCGCTTAGAATGCCGACGACAAAGAAGAAGAACGATAGGATTTTGAGTAATTTGCAGGCGTTGCTCATGGCTGGTCCTTTCGATACGAGTACGCCAACCTGGCGCACCCCATGTGCTGCACATATGGTGAAGCACATTGTAGTTCAACGCGGCGATGCATGTGCCTGAAAGCGCTTTGAGCCCGCGCAGCCCAACCCCAACCTTTCAAAAAAGAAAGCTGGGCGTAAGTCAAATCGATGGCAGCGTATGCGCGGCGCTGCGATGATGGGGCCATGGTAAGAGCTGGACCGAAGGAGAAGCCATGATGTACGGAGCAGGGCAAGTGTGTGAGCCGCGGTCGTTGGGAAGGCGCATGAGTGATTCCGTGATCGCTGCCGTGTGCACGGGATTGATGGCGGTGCTTTGCATTGGGATGCTGTGGGCCATGTCGCATGTGGGACAATAGCGGACGGTTGGGTGTCGGCATAAACGGCGCTCACGTATTCGTTTTGCTTGTTAAGGAGTACCCATGGGTGTCGTCGATCCCTTTTCTGTTGCTCGGGCCGCGGGGCTTGAGCTGACCGGGAAGCCCGAGGGCCTCACGCTCACCGACGGCACGATGGAGCTGCGCGCTGATTTCGGCCGCATGCTTCCACGGCTCAAGCAGGGCCGTCTGCAGCAAGAGCTGCTGGTAAAGGCTGCGCGCGCAAAAGGCATCGAGCGCCCATGGGCGATTGATGCCACGGCAGGCTTTGGCGAGGATTCGCTGTTGCTGGCGGCTGCGGGCTTTATCGTCGATCTGTACGAGCAGGATTGCGTGATTGCGGCGCTCCTCAAGGATGCCCTGGAGCGCGCGGCGGATGATCCGGCGCTTGCGGCTGCCGTGGCTCGCATGCGCCTTCATGCGGGCGAGGACAGCATTGCCGGCCTTCGCCATACAGCAGGGCTGATCGGGCGGGGCGAGCTCACCGCTCCCGACGTGGTGTATCTGGACCCCATGTTTCCCGGGCGCACCAAGAGCGCGGCGGTTAAAAAGAAGTTCCAACTCTTGCATCATCTGGAACAGCCATGTGCCGATGAGGAGACGCTGGTCGAAGCTGCGCTTGCGGTGCGGCCGCGCAAGGTCGTTATCAAGCGGCCGGTGAAGGGGTCACTGCTTGCCGGCGTTAAGCCGAGCTATCAACTTGCGGGCAAGGCCGTTCGCTACGATGTTTTGGTGCCGCCGCGCCCGTAGCTTGCGTGCGATGGCTGGCGCTCCGTCAGTGCCGTGCCGATGCGGGGTCTATTTCCAAGGGTGCGACGTCAGGTGCCAGCCGCCGCAGTATTCGCATTTGTAGCAGGCCAAACCACGCCGCCCGCGGTTTTCGCAGTCGGCCATAACGGCCTCGGCCTCGGCGCGCGTGTCGTAACGGTTTTTGCGTTCGCACGACTTGTAGCGCCAGGCCTCATCGCGCTCGGCGTTCAGGGCGTCGCGGCGCTCGTCTTCGCGCGCAAACAGGTCGCTCATATCGCCGCCCGTGGCAGCGCCTAAAAACTCGCTTTTGGCTTTTGACCAAGCGGCTCGCTTTTTGCTCCCCATCTGCTTCGCACCCTTCTCCAAACGTTGGTATCATTGCTCAATCAAAGTGATACCAATAAACGTGAGGTCGCCGCGTGATGATCAGAAAAACACTCGATACCGACATTCCCACTGTCATGGCTATCTATGACGCCGCCCGCGCCTTTATGCGCGCGCACGGTAATGCTACGCAGTGGCCGGTGGGTACGCCTTCGGTCGAGCAGCTGGCTGCCGATATCGCTGCCGGAGGCAGTTATGTGTTCGAAGTCAACGGCCGCGTGGTGGCGACGTTTGCCTTTTTGCCGGGCCCGGACGAGTGCTATGACGTAATTGAGGATGGTCAATGGCGCAGCGACACTCCGTACGCCGTGCTGCACCGTGTGGCGTCCGATGGCACCGTGCACGGTATCGCGGCTGCGATGTTTGCCTTTGCTAAAGAGCGTGCCGATCACCTGCGTATCGACACGCATCAGGACAACCTGCCCATGCAGGGTGCGAGCATCAAGGCGGGGTTTGAACGCGCCGGCGTCGTGTATGTGTCCGATGGCACTCCGCGCGTTGCCTTCGATTGGCTGCGTGAGGCATAAGAGCGGAGACGCGTATCAACAATTCGCGCGAACGAAAATGGCCCCGAGCGGGGCCATTTTTGGTTGCTGCGCTGTTTTGAAAGCCGGCTTTCGTAAGGCGCGAACCTACGAAAATCGCCGCGCGGCAACGCGGGGCGATGAGCTCGGTCGGGGGATAGGGCCCGCTTCGCCCGCCGGCTCGTAAATTGTATCATCCAGTGTGGAACGAGGATGCCCGTTGCCGCGTGTGATGGGCTTGCAATAAGAGGAGAGCCATGTCGAAGCAAGCGGTCGTTGGAATCTTGGCGCATGTCGATGCTGGCAAGACCACGCTGGCCGAGGCCATGCTGTTCAACGCGGGTCGCATTCGCAAGCGCGGCCGCGTGGACGATGGCGATTCACATCTGGATACGAACGCGATCGAGCGCGAGCGCGGCATTACGATCTTCTCGTCGCAGGCCGTGCTCGACCATGGCGATACCCACGTCATGCTCGTGGATGCGCCGGGGCATGTCGATTTTTCTGCCGAGGCAGAGCGCACGTTGCGTGCACTCGACTACGCGATTTTGGTGGTGGGCGCCAACGACGGCGTGCAGGGGCACACCGAAACCCTGTGGCGCCTGCTTGCACGCTATGGCATTCCGACGTTCATCTATATCAACAAAATCGATTTGGAGAATCCCGGCCGCGATGTTTTGCTGGCACAACTTGGGCAGCGTCTTTCCGAAGGCTGCCTGGATGCCAGCGAACTGTTGGCGGGTGGTACCGTTCAGGAGGACGCTGCTGCGTTGGACGAGGCGGCGCTCGAGGAGTTTCTTGAGGCGGGTGGGCTTTCCGTCGCAACGCTGTCGCGCATGGTTGCCGAGCGCAAGCTCTTTCCCTGTTTTGCCGGCTCGGCGCTCAAGGACCAAGGCGTGGCGGAGTTACTCGACGGTATGTGTGCTTTGATGCGCGAACAGGCATGGCGCTCGGAGTTTGCCGCCCGCGTCTACCGCGTGAGCCGCGGGGATCGCGGCGAGCGCTTGGCTTGGGTTAAAGTGACCGGCGGCACGCTGCATGCCAAACAGGTGATTAACGGACGCTCCGGTGCCGAGGCATGGGAGCAGAAGGTCGATCAGGTACGCATCTATAACGGCGAGAAGTATGAGCTTGCCCAAGAAGTTGTTGCTGGCGGTATTTGTGCCGTGACGGGTCTTGCGCACGTTCGCCCGGGGGACGCCCTGGGCGCGGAGCCCGCGGGCGATGCGCCCGTCATTGCGCCGGTTCTCACCTATACGGTGCTGCCGAACGAGCACGATGTCCATACGGTGTTCCAAGCGCTGGCCGAGCTTGCCGACGAGGATCCCATGCTCGGCGTAAGCTGGAACACGCATCTTGAACAAATACATCTGCAGCTTATGGGGGCGGTGCAGCTCGAGGTCGTGCAGCGGGTGTTGGCCGATCGCTTTGGCCTTTCGGTTGCGTTTGAGTCTGGCGGCATTCTCTATAAGGAGACTATTTCGCAGCCGGTCGAGGGCGTGGGCCACTTTGAGCCACTGCGCCACTATGCCGAGGTGCATCTACGCCTGGAGCCGTTGCCAGCGGGTTCGGGCGTGCAGTTTGGTACCGTGACCTCGACCGACGAGCTCGATCTTAACTGGCAGCGTTTGGCACTCACCAACGCCATGGAGCGCGATCACCTGGGCGTGCTGACCGGCTCGCCCATCACCGATGTATGCATTACGCTCACGGGCGGCCGCGCGCATGCCAAACATACCGAGGGCGGCGATTTTCGCCAGGCCACGTACCGCGCGATTCGCCAGGGGCTCATGCAGGCGCGTGAGGCGGATGCTGCGGTGCTGCTGGAGCCGTGGTATCGCTTTGAGCTCGAGGTGCCGGGGGAGTGCGTGGGCCGGGCGCTCTCGGATGCCACGCGCATGGGTGCCGAGTACGAGCCGCCGACGATGGCGGGAGATCGGGCGAAGCTTGTGGGTCGCGTGCCGGCATCCGAGGTGCAGGACTATGCCCTGGAGGTAGCTGCCTACACGAGCGGTCGCGGACATCTGTACCTAGAGTTCGCCGGTTATGCGGCTTGCCATGATGCCGAGCGCGTCATCGAGGCGGCCGCCTACGAGCCCGAGGCCGATCTGCCCAACACGCCTGACTCGGTCTTTTGCTCTCACGGCGCTGGCTACACCGTCAAGTGGTACGACGTACCCGCCGCGGCGCACGTAAAGATCGATCCCGCCACCTTTCGCCCCTGGCGAGCAGCAGACGCCGAGTTTTTCGGCCACATGTGACAAAGGGATAGCTCCTTTGTCACATGCTATTGGTATAACTCGGTATAAGTTGGTATAACTATTATCAGGGTTTGCCAATCCGAGGAGGCCGACATGAATCCAAATCCCTTTAAGCCAACGGCAGGCAAGCGGCCTCCGATACTCATCGGTCGAGAGTCGGTCATTGAAGATTTTGAGGAAGGGCTCGATAACGGCGCCGGAGCGCCGGGCAGGCTCATGCTCATTACGGGAAACCGTGGCTGCGGCAAAACGGTTCTCCTGCGGGAGCTGCAACGTCTAGCCAATGAGCGCGGATGGGCGGTTGTCTCCGATTCCGCTTCGCTTGGCTTATGCGACCGCCTGGCCGATGCGCTTCGCTCGAATAGGCCAGTTGTGATGTCAATGGAGTTCGGTCCGTCGTTTGGACGGATGTCGGTCGAGGCGGCGCGAGCAAAGGGCGAGACGTTGCGAGGGCTGGTCAACGAGCGCCTCAAGAAGCTCGGTCCAGGCAAGGGCATACTGTTTGCGATTGACGAGGCTCAATCGGCGTCTATCGAGGAGCTGGCGGCTCTTGCCGTTCTCTATCAGCAAGTGCTCGGAGATCAGGATAATACGGGATTGCCCGATAGCGACCAGCGCGGTCTTGCGCTGGTGTTCGCTGGATTGCCCAGTATGGTTGATGACTTGCTCGAAGAGCCGAGCGTGACGTTTTTGCGCCGCGCCCAGCAGCGTACGCTGGGGGCGATATCCTTGCCCAAGGTGCGTGATTCATATATCCAGACGGTCAAAGACGCTGGTCTTTACGTTGACGCGGAGACGGCGGACCTTGCGGCACACAGGAGCATGGGGCATCCCTATATGGTTCAGCTGGTGGGCTATTACATGTGGCGCTCTGCTGTCCGGCGTGGCTCGCAAGTCATCGAAAGGCACGATGTCGAGGATGGCCATGCGGATGCCGTCTCCGAGTTCTACGAAGCGGTTGACGCGCCTCTGTATTACGGGTTGCGCAGTCCGCAGCGCCTATTTATCGAGGCCATGGTGGTTGACGAGGGCAAGCCGACGCGCATGGCGGATATTATTGAGCGTTGCGATCGCACCCAGAGCTGGGCGAGTAAATATCGCGCAAGCCTAATTCGCGAGCGCGTAATCGAAGCTGCCGGATACGGCCTCGTCCGGTTTACCGTGCCCATGCTGGGCGCGTACATTCGCGATCGAGTTTTATGACATGAGTAGGGTGATAAAGGTGACGGAACAGAAGATGAGCCCGCAGGCTATCGAGGTACGTGGCGCGCGCGTCCATAACCTCAAGGACATCGATATCGATATTCCACTGGGAAAGCTCGTGGGCATTGCCGGCGTGTCGGGCTCGGGCAAGAGTTCGCTGGCGCTGGGGGTTCTTTATGCCGAGGGCTCGCGTCGCTACTTGGAAGCACTCAGCACCTATACCCGCCGTCGCCTAACGCAGGCCGAGCACGCCCAGGTGGACGAGGTGCTGCACGTGCCGGCGGCTCTCGCATTGCATCAGCGCCCCAGCGTGCCGGGCGTGCGTTCCACCTTTGGCACCATGACCGAGCTCAACAATAGCCTGCGTCTACTCTTTAGCCGCTGCGCCCATCACGTGTGCCCGCATTGCGGGGCGCGTGTGGAGCCGAGCCTTAACGTGGCTGCGGGCCTGTCGCTCACGTGCCCTGCGTGCGGTCGCGAGTTCTACGCGCCGAGTGCCGAGGATTTGGCTTTCAATAGCGGCGGTGCATGCCCCACCTGTGGCGGCACCGGTGTCATGCGCGAGGTGGACGAGGCGAGCCTGGTGCCCGACGAGTCAAAGACTATCAACGAGGGTGCGGTGCTTCCCTGGGGTACGCTCATGTGGGATTTGATGAAGCAGGTCGCCGGCGAGATGGGCGTACGCACCGACGTGCCGTTTAGCCAGCTCACGCCTCAAGAGCGCGATATCGTGTTCCACGGCCCGGCGGTTAAGAAACACATTCTCTACGTTCCCAAAAACGGCGAGGGCGCCACGCCGCTCGATTTCACCTATTACAACGCCGTCTATACCGTTGAGAATGCGCTCGCCAAGGTTAAGGACGACAAGGGCCTCAAACGCGTTGCGCGCTTTTTGCGCGAGGGTCCATGCCGTGACTGTGGTGGCACGCGTCTCTCCGAGGCCGCGCGCCAGCCCCAGGTGTGCGGTATCAATCTGGCGCAGGCCGCAGCCATGACGCTGGGCGAGGCGATTGAGTGGGTGCGCGGAGTGCCCGCATCCTTGCCGCCCGAGATGCGGCCCATGGCGACGGATATCTGCGATTCGTTTTTGAGCGCGGCCCGTCGTCTGGTCGACCTGGGTCTCGATTACCTTTCACTCGATCGCGCCGGTGCCACGCTCTCCACGGGTGAGCGCCAGCGCGTACAGCTTGCTCGCGTGGTGCGCAACCGATCGACGGGCGTGCTTTATGTGCTGGACGAGCCTTCGATCGGCCTGCATCCTGCCAATGTCGACGGCTTGGTGGGCGTGATGCGCGATCTGGTGGATGACGGCAACACCGTGGTCGTTGTCGACCACGATACGCGCGTACTGGCGGAAGCCGACTATCTGGTCGAGATGGGCCCCGTTGCCGGAGCAGGCGGCGGCAATGTGATTGCTGCAGGCACGGTAGACGAGGTCGAGCAATCGCGGGGCAGCCGCATCGCTCCGTTTTTGCGCGCAGAGCCCAAGCGCTTGCGTCCGCAGGTGACTGACGACGACATGTTCGACCAGGGACATATCCGCATGGCAACCGATACCATCCACACCGTCAAGCCGCTCGAAGTCGATATCCCGCGTGGCCGTCTCGTCGCGGTGACGGGTGTTTCGGGTTCGGGTAAGACGACGTTGGTGCTTGAGACGCTCATCCCGGCACTCAAGGCGCAGGCAGCTGGCGAGCGCCTGCCGGGGCACGTGCGTTGGGTCGATGCCGAGGGCATTGCCCGTGCCAACCTGATTGACGCCACGCCCATCGGTGCCAACGTGCGCTCGACGGTAGCGACCTATGCCGACATTCATGACGAGCTGCGCCGCGCCTTTGCACGTACGCCCGAGGCCAAGGCGGCGGGATATAAGGCGGGCGCCTTTAGCTACAACACCGGTGCCCTGCGCTGCCCTACGTGCGACGGCACGGGCTCGATATCGCTTGACGTGCAGTTTCTGCCCGACGTCGAGATCGTCTGCCCGGCATGTCGCGGTTCTCGTTATGCAGACACGGCTTCGCGTATCCATCGCGAGGGCAAGGACGGGAGTCTGCTTACGTTGCCGCAGCTCATGGACATGAGTGTGGACGAGGCCATCGACGCCACACTGGGACTCAAAAAGGTTCAGACGCGCTTACAGACCTTGCACGACCTGGGCCTGGGTTATCTCACGCTTGGCGAGCCCACACCGGCGCTCTCGGGCGGCGAGGCTCAGCGTCTTAAGCTTGCGAGCGAGATGGGCCGCGTGCAGGACGATGCCGTATTCGTATTTGACGAGCCCACGATCGGCCTGCATCCGCTCGATGTTCAGGTGTTGCTGAGTGTGTTCGACGGCCTCGTTGCCAAGGGCGCCACAGTTATCGTGATCGAACACGATCTCGACCTTATCCGTAACGCCGATTACGTGATCGACATGGGCCCGGGCGGTGGCGACGCGGGCGGGCAAATCGTCTGCGCCGGCACGCCGGGCGACATCGCGGCTTGCTCCAAGAGCATTACCGGTCGCTACCTATAGGCAATGTGACAAAGGGGCTGCCTCTTTGTCACATTGATTTCTATTTCACGCATTGAGCCGCGAGATAGTCGCGAAAGAATGGCAATTCAAATGCGACGAGCCCGCGCCCACGTTCTCCAATGATGCCGGCATCTATCATGCGGCGTCGGTAGCGGGAGACCTGCTGCGGCGAACGCTTAAGGCGCTCGACAAGGTCAGCGGTGGTGGATTCTTCCTCGTCATCGAGCATGGCGATGAGGAATCGCTTGTCCTCTGCAGTGAGTTCTCGATAGGTTGCCGCGAGGATTCGGTCGTCCATCTCGTCGCGCGCGATTTTGATTCCCAGGTCAAAGTCGCGTGACGAGATTTCCTTCGAATCGCTTGTGAGATCCCAGGCACGGTAGCCTACGAGTTGCAATAGGAAGGGAAAACCAGAGATCGAGCGAACGGCTCTATCGATTCCCTCAGCATCTGCTAGGCGATCGTTTTCCTGGATTGTGCGAATCAAGGCCTCGCGCACGTCATAGTCGGCAATGCGACCCAGATGATATTGCTGGGCGCGGCGAAGGAACGAGACCGTCTTGTGGTTCAGTAGCGTCGATACGTTGTTGGGAAGTCCCGCCATGAGCAGCGCGACGCGTTTCCCATCGGTCACAAAGTGCTGATACGTCGCTGCGAGCTGAATCATCTCGTCGAGTGTCGGGTCCACCTCGTCAACCGTGACGAGCAGACCGGTGCCCGCCTCGTTGAGCTGGTCGATGATGTCGCTCATGCGATAACGCCAGGTTGAGGCATCGTGGACACGATTGACCTCGATGCTGCCGAGCGGCGCAATTCCGAGGCCGGTGACTTCGAAGTGGTCGGACGGGTCGATAAGATGGCCGGCAGCACGTTTCGCCCCGAACTCGATTTCCTCAAGCATTCCCGGGAGCGCGGTCGTCTTTACGGCTATCCAGCCGTGGGATTCCGCCATTGTCGCGAGCGACGACATGAGAGCGGTTTTACCGGTTCCACGCGCGCCTGAGAAGATCGAGGTCAATTCTGGGCGCCTGCGCTGGCTCAAGAAGGCACGGTCCAGATCCCGAATAATCTGTTGTCTGCCAGCGAGATGGGCAGGAACCTCACCAAAACTGGGGGTAAATGGGTTCTCGAGATATTCCACAATGCCCTCCTTTAGCGTCTCGGGTTAATTTCATTTTATTCTAGTTAATCTCAATTAAAAACGATTAATTTCATTTCAAAGCATAAGGTTGGCGCCGTGCGTTATCGAAGCAGTTCTTGAATAGCTTACGTTGGAGCCCGAAAATGGGTTCAACCCATTCGCGAAATTTGCACGCCCTATTGTGAGTGGGC
>DBEZDO010000017.1:0-16998 GCA_048187355.1 Collinsella sp. | reverse complement strand
TCCTCCGAGCTCCCGCGGCCGGCCGGCCCGGCCCTCAGGGTATCGGGTTCCCACATTCCTCCGCACATGTGCGGATGAATGTGGGAGGTGTTCGGATAAAGTTGATAATCAAGGGTTCAACCGCGTTGCGGCAACCAGTTTGAAATTATCTTGATGAAGGAAAAAGCTGCTGGTAATCTATGGGACGTCATAGAACGTTTGCCTTATGCAAACGTTGAAGCGAGATGCGATGCAGTCTCGAGTTCTTTGGAGGTATCTATGTCAGATACGAAGGCGAAGAAGACAAACAGACGTTTTAAGTTCAAATTACCGCATGTCTATACGATCATGTTCTTGCTGATCGTTGTCTTTGCGGTCCTGACTTGGATCGTTCCCTCTGGTCAGTATCAGCGCAAGACGATTTCGACAGCGGCGGGCGAGCGTGAAGTCGCCGTTGCTGGAACCTATGAACAGGTCGATAAGAACTACACCGATTCCGAGACCGGCGAGACCATCAATCTGGGCCAGGATATCTTCGCGGTTCTGCAAGCGCCCACCAAGGGT
The DNA here is from genome assembly GCA_048187355.1 of Collinsella sp. Lineage (GTDB taxonomy): Bacteria > Actinomycetota > Coriobacteriia > Coriobacteriales > Coriobacteriaceae > Collinsella. The sequence continues at coordinate 16,455 of DBEZDO010000017.1, read as the reverse complement.
ATCCAAGAGGCTGCCGACGTCGTTGCGTTCGTCTTATTGATTGGCGGATCGTTCGCGATCATCACCAAGACCAACGCTTTGAATGCCGGCATGAGCCGTGTGATTAAAAAGCTCAAGAACAAGGACATCCTCATCATTCCCATCACGATGACGTTGCTGTCCATTTGTGGCACTACGTTCGGTATGTCTGAGGAAGCCCTGCCGTTCTATGCCATCTTCATTCCCATCATGATGGGTATCGGTTATGACTCGATGACGGCATTCATCATCTGCTTCCTTGGTCCTAACCTGGGATATTGTGCTTCGACCATCGACCCGTTTAATGTTTTGATCGCCCAAGGCATCATTGGCATCGAGGGTAATCCGCAACTGTGGCTGCGTGCCGTTTCTTGGGTCATCTTCACTGCCGTCGGTATCGCATGGGCCATGCGCTACGCCATGCGCGTCAAGAAAAACCCCGAGTCGTCCATTGTGTACGAGGACGATAAGCTCAAGCGTATTGAATTTTCCGTGACCGATGCCTCCATCGAGGAAGAGTTCACTATCCGTCAGAAGCTCGTGCTTATCGATTTTGCTTGCGGTATGGGCATTATCGTCTGGGGTCTTGTTACCCAGGGCTGGTACATGAATCAGATTTCCGCCGTGTTCCTTGGCATGGGCTTGCTTGCCGGTATCCTGGGCGGCCTTGACCAGCAGACGATCGCAGAGGAGTTCGTTAAGGGTCTCGCCGACTTTGCGTACGCTGCCGTCGTTATCGGTATCGCTCGCGGTATTCTGGTCATCGCCGAGGGCGGCATGATCATCGACACCATCCTCCAGGCGCTCGCTACCGCGCTCGCCGGTGCACCCGCCGCCGTCTACACCACGTTTATGTATGTCGTCCTTGGCCTGCTCTCTTTGCTGGTTCCCTCGAGTTCTGGCCTGGCGGCGCTCACCATGCCCGTTATGGGCCCCCTGACCGAGCTCATGGGCCTCAATCCCGAGGCGGCCGTCACCGCGCTCCAGTTTGCCAACCAGACCATCAACACCATCAGCCCCGTGGCGGGCATGACGGTCGCCGGTCTTGCCGTGGCTAGGATTTCGTTTGGCCAATGGTGGAAGACCATTTGGAAGTTCTTCATTTTCATGGTCGTCTTTGGCCTGATCGTAACGGCAATCTCTGGCATGCTTCCGGTGTAGGTGGTTGTGATGTCTGATCGTTTGACGGTCCTGACGACTAAGAGCGTCTTTACCGGTACGGGGGACCTGCCGTTTGAAGGTTTCGTAGCGGTCCGTGGCAATCGAATTGAGGCTGTTGGCACCAAGTGTGAGGTAGCTTCGTATTTGACCCAGGCGGACGAGGTAGTTGACCTGGGCGACCGCACTGTCATGCCTGGCCTGATCGATGTGCATACCTTCTATACAGGTTGGGCGCTGCGGACGTTGGGGTCTGATCTGTCCGGCATCGCTGATGCCAAAGAGGCTGTGTCGCTCTTGCGTGCATGGAAAGAAGATCATCCGGATTGCGCGGCGGCTTTTGGCCACAACCTACCCGAAACGTTGGCATCGGATGTCGAGAACGCAAATACGGCAGCTGTGTTTGACGATTGTTTTGGCGATATCCCCGTCGTCTGCTTTACACCAGGAGCGGGGACCTGCGTTCTCAACGCTGCCGCCAGTGCGCGATATGGCTTTACACCCCAGGCGTGCTATGCCGAGAAGATCTGGCGCATGATGAGCGATTTCCTTGCGCTGCCCGAGGCGCGTGCCGGGTATTCGGACTACATGAGCATGCTTAACGAGCGCGGCGTTACCGCCATCAAGGAAATGGCGTTTGATGACTACTACGGCTTTGCCGACGAAATGGCTCGCCGTGAGGAATCTGGTGAGCTGACGGTTCGCGTCTCTATGATGTCGCAGCCGGTGGGCGCCGGTGCAAATCTGGCATATGCCCGCGAGGCGCGAGAGCGCTTCCGGGGACCGTTCGTTCGTTTTTCTGGCTTCAACCGTATGACCGATCGCGGCGTATGGGCGGGGCTTGCCGAGATGATTGACCCCTATGAGGACACGGCCGATGCGGGCGCTGCCGGCAAGACGGTCGTCGAGGAACCAGAGTGGGATCTGATTGAGAGCGAGCTGCGTGCAATTGATGCTGACGGCTTCCGATATTCCTTGCATTGCCAGGGCGATGGCGCCGTTCGTCGCACCGTGGCGCTCTATGCCTCGCTGCCTCGAGACGAGCATGGACGGATGCTTCGCCGCCATGCGATTACCGATCTCGAGAACTCTGACCCGACCGATCTTGTCGAGTTTGGCAAGTTAGGTGGAATTTGCGAGGTCTATCCGCAGATTCTGACGCTGGACCGGCGCGAGGATTGCCTATCGATGATGCGTCGACAAATTGGCGAGACGCGACTTTTGCACAGCTGGAATCGCCGCGGCATGGAAGATTCCGGATGCACAGTGTGCTGTGGAACGGATTTGCCGCTGCTGATTCCGAGCCTGGGCGAGTCAATCTACAGCGCGTGCGGCGGATTCTTCGCCGACGGACTGCCTGTGAATGAGGTCAACACGCTGACGCTTGTCGAGCTCTTGCGCGCTTGGACTGCCGGGGGCGCGTACGATCTGATGCGCGAAGACGAGCTGGGTACGCTCGAGGTCGGCAAGCTTGCCGATATCTGCGTGCTCGATCGGGATGTGTTTGACCTCGATTATCGCGACGCACGCGATCTTGCGGTTGATATGACGATGTCGGACGGACAAATCGTGTTCGATCGAAATAAGGAGGCATAAGATGTCTGAATCCAAACCGACGCTGCGCCGCGAGCAGATTGCGGGCATGAATATCCACTACATCATGTGGTCGCTCGATTACTTCCTTGATGTGCAGCAGCGTTTGGGCTTTGAGTCCATTGAGCTGTGGTGCGCAGAGCCGCATGTGACGCTCGACCACACGGGCTACTTTGAGGCTGAGGTCCTGGCGAAAAAGGCTGCAGACCGTGGGCTTAGGTATCGTACTCTGTGCCCCGAGAACGTTGTCTATCCTTGGCAGTACTGCGCACGCAAACCGCTGCATGAACAGCGCAGCCTGGCGTACTTTAAGCACGGCATTGAGCTTACCGAGGTACTTGGGTGCGACCGTATGTCCGTCAACTCGGGCTGGGGCGACTGGGACGAGGACCGCGAGGAAGCCTGGAAGCGCAGCCGCGAGCACTTGTCCATTCTGGCGGAGTATGCCGGCGAGCACGGTCTGGTGCTTACGATGGAAAGCCTGCGTCCCGAGGAGAGCAACCTTGTGACGACGGTTTCCGATGCGAAGCGCATGATTGACGAGGTCGCGAGCCCGTACTTACAGCCCATGGTTGATACAACCGCGATGGGCGTTGCTGGCGAGACGCTCGAGGACTGGTTTGCCACCTTTGGTGATGGGGCAATTCACGAGATGCACTTTATCGACGGTGACCCGTATGGCCATCTGGTGTGGGGCGATGGCAAGCACGATATGGACGCCTTCGTTGCCACACTCAACGCCCATGGTTTCGACGGCATGCTGGGCCAGGAAATCACGGACGGTCGTTACTACGATGATCCGGCGGCGGCAGATGCCAAGAACATGGCCGCATTCGAGAAATATCTGATTGACTAAAACAACTATCGGCCACGCAGCCAACGTCATTGATTGCGGCCAAACAAGAAAGGAACTGGATATGAACGCACACGATCTGATCAAAGAGGCAATTGCCGAGAAGGGCAAGTTCGACAGCGTCTACTGGATTGCTTGTGGTGGCTCCATGATCGATTTGATCCCGGCCCATGAGCTTCTGCAGCGCGAGGCAACCACCTTCACTTCGTATATCTATACGGCTCGCGAGTTCGATATCATGCGTCCGCGTCGTCTGGGCGAGAAGTCCCTGGTCATCGCTTGTAGCCACAGTGGCAACACCCCTGAGGTCGTCGAGGGCTGCGAGATTGCCCTTGCTGCCGGCGCTACGGTGATCGCCCAGACCGACAACGCTGGATCTAAGATCGACACCGGTAAATGGACCACGTGGGTCTACCCGTGGGGCGAGGGCGTGCCGCAGGCCGAGGTCCCCGCTGGCATTTCGCTGTCGCTTGCGGCAGAGCTGCTCGATCAGCAGGAGGGTTACGCCGATCTTGCCGATATGTATGCCGGTATCGCCGAGATGGATAAGATTCTTCCCTCGGCACGCGAGAAGGTAAATGCCGAGCTGGGCGATCGCTTTGCCAAGCTTTGCCAGGAGCACGAGTTCTTCTATATTCTGGGCAGCGGTCCCAACTTTAGCCAGACCTACGGTTTCGCTATCTGCTCTCTTATGGAGATGCAGTGGCAGCACTGCAGCTACATCCACTCTGCCGAGTACTTCCATGGCCCCTTCGAGGCTACTCAGGATGGCGTTTTTTACTTCCTGCAGATGGGCTCCAGCGAGTGCCGTGCTATGGACGAGCGCGCCCTGGCGTTCCTTAAGACGCATACCGATACGCTGATGGTGCTCGATGCCAAGGAGTACGGTATGGAAGCCGTGCCGGCGAGCGTCCGTGCCTATCTGGACCCGGTGCTGTTCTACGCCATGAACTGCGAGCTGCGTGCCGCACGCGGCAAGGTGTTTGATCACGATCCCGATTTCCGTCGCTATATGGGTGTTGTCGAGTACTAGAAGGAGCAAAGGCCATGGCATTTAACGTTAACGCGCTCGGATTTGGCGACAACGTCGTCGATCGCTACGAGCATATCCACACCATGTATCCCGGCGGCAATGCGGTGAACTTCGCCGTTTATGCCAAGAAATGCGGTGCCGCACGCTCCGCATACATGGGCATTTTTGGCAATGATGCCGCTGCCGAGCATGTCATTGCAAGCCTCGAGGATGAGGGTATCGAGCTTGACAAGTGCGAGCAGATGATTGGCGAGAACGGAGCGGCTCGCGTGACCGTCGTCGACGGTGACCGTGTCTTCCTCGGCTCCAACGAGGGCGGTATCCGTGGCGATGCGCGCTATGTCCTCGATCGCTTTGACCTTGCGTACATGAAGCAGTTCGATGTGGTTCATTCGGGCAACTATTGCTTTACCGAGCGCGAGCTGCCCAAGTTGAAGGCTGCGGGCGTCACGGTCTCTTTTGACTTTTCGGACGACTCTACCGACGAGTACTACGAGCAGATTGCGCCCTACGTCGATTTCGCATTCTTTAGTGCGGCGGATGCTGCGAGTGAGGACGAGATTCGCGAGCGTCTGGCATGGGTGAAGGGCCTGGGTCCGCGTTTTGTGTCGGCTACGGCGGGCGCCGAGGGCTGCATTGCTTACGACGGCGAGCGTTATTACCGCCAGCTGGCTAAACCGGTAACGGACATGAAGGACACCATGGGGGCGGGCGACTCGTTCCTCACCTCGTTTTTGATGTGCTATCTCGATTCCGCCAAGCGCGGTGAGGATGGCGCCGAGGCCATCGAGCGCGCGCTCGACTTTGCTGCCGGGTTTGCCTCGACCGTGTGCGGTATGGAAGGTTCTTGGGGCCACGGAGCACCAATCGTCGAATAGCTTAAGAAAGCGTACGGCGGTCTGGCTACGAGGCCTTGGACGGCCGATGCAAAACAATAAGCGGAATGCGAAAAGGGGGCTCGCCATGTGGTGGGTCCCCTTTTGAACATTGGAGAAGACCATGGGTATTAAAGCGTGCGCGGCTGGTTTTTGCTGTGCGGACGTCTATCAAAACATCGGCGTGTTCTATCCGACTGGCAATGGCATTGACTGGGGTATCCATCTTGCACGAATGGGCGTTTCGGTATCCGCCGTGTCGGTTGTCGGCAAGGACAAGTACGGAGACAAGATGAGAGAGGCGCTGGCCGCTGAGGGGCTCGATATCTCACATCTGCGGGTGGAGGATGGCGACACCTCGGTGATGCTCATGGCATTGAAAGACGGCGTCGATCGCGTGCATCTCGAGGCAATCGATGGCGTAATGGAGACATATCGTCCGAATGAAGATGACCGGGCGTTTATCCTAGAGCATGACATCATTCATACCGACCTGTTTGGCAATTGTTTGGACCTCCTGCCCGAATGGCATGATGCGGGCAAGACGGTGGTTATGGACTTCTCGGTGTTCAGCCAGGATCCCGAATATGCCTGCGAGAATCATTTTCCTTACGTTGACTATGCATTCATGTCGTTTGAAGAGGACACTCCGGAGCTGCGAGACTGGGTACGCCACGTGCAGGAATTGGGACCGCGCGTTGCGGTTGCTACGCTTGGCGAGAAGGGAAGCATTGCCTATGACGGTGAGCGCTTCTATGAGTGCGGGATCGTACCGGCGGAGAAGGTCGTTAATACCGTGGGTGCCGGCGACTCGTATATTGCCGGGTTTACCAAGGGCGTGATCGATGGCCTTGATATTCCGGCGTGTATGAAGGCGGGCGCTGAGCTGTCGTCCCGAGTGATTGGTTCGTTTGAGCCGTACTAGGGTCAAATGCCTGGAAAGGAGTACGAAATGGTTATCGACATGTTGGTTCAGCCCATGCTCTACGGCGAGATCTGTACGCCGGGTGATGAGCCTGATGGATTCGGTTTTTGGTCACGAGAATTTGGTATGGGGCATATGGGTCCCATGGATTGGGACGAGCTTCAAGTCGAGATGGACGTCTGCGATGTGCAGAAGAGCTTGCTCATGCCGCTCGATGTAACCACGGCATGCGGAGGGCACTTTGGCACCAACGACCAGATTGCCATGCTGGTTGCCGCGCATCCCGATCGTCTGTGGGGATTTGCGAGCGTAGACCCGCAGGTGAGCGGTGCCGCAGACGAATTGGAGCGCGCCTTTACCGAGTTGGGGGCAAAGGGGCTTTGCCTGCATCCTGCAAAGCAGGGTTTTGCCCCCGATGATGCTGTGGCCGAGCCGCTTTACGAGCTGTGCGAGCGCTATAACAAGCCGGTGGTTTTCCATGCCGGTATGTCTTGGGAGCCTGGCGCAGAGCTCTCGCGCAGTAACCCGCTTGCATTTGAGCACACAATCGCAACGCATCCAAATGTGCGCTTTAGTTTGACTCACTTTGGCTGGCCCTGGGTACGCGAGACCGTGGCGATGCTGCTCAAGTATCCCAACTGCTACACGGACACCTCTATCACTTACATCGATTCGCCCGAGGAGATGATGCAGCGTCTTTTCACGGTCGATATGGGGCCGCTGTGGTATGAGCGCGCGCTATCGCACCAAGTGATGTTCGCCAGCAATACGCCGCGCTTCCGTGCATTCAAACTCAAGCGGGCGCTCGATACCGTGCCCATGCGCGATGATGCGCGAGAAAGGCTCTACTGGGGTAATGCCCTGCGTTTTCTTGAAGGGGATGAGTAAACATGGTGACGCTCGAGACATTGAGCTATCTATCGACTGCTCCGGACCAGTTCATCGATATTACCGAAGACGTGCACGCTGCCATCGAACGCAGCTCGGTGACCAATGGCTTGGCAGCGATTATTTTGTCGCATACGACCTGTGGAATCGTGGTAAACGAGGGACTGCCCTGCGTGGAGACGGATCTTATGGAGACGCTTGATCGCATCGCCCCGCTCGATGCCCCCTATGCGCATGCACACTTCCTGCCGAGCTATGGAGCCACCGGCAACAACTCCTGTGGGCATATCAAGAGCATGATTTGTGGAAACAGTTGCTTCTTTCCCGTCCAAGATGGCCACATCGTGTGTGGAGGTGCCCAGAACATCTATCTTGCGGAGTTTGACGGTCCGCAGAAGCGAAAAGTGTACGTCGAAGTGCTGGGGGAGTAACGTCCCCGCGATAACCCTATGAAGGAGCACGTTATGTCGTTTCTAACCTCGATGTTCAAGACCGAAAAGCCGGTCATCGGAATGCTGCACTTGCGTCCTCTGCCGGGCGATCCACTGTATTACCCGGGCGGAAGCGTGTCGCAGGTCGTGGAAGCCGCCAAGCGCGATCTCGAGGCGTTGCAGCAGGGCGGTGTCGATGGCATTTTGATTACCAATGAGCTCTCGATGCCCTACGAGCAGCACGTTTCTCCCTCAACCCTTGCATCGATGGGCTATGTAATCGGGACTCTATCCCATGATCTGTCGACTCCTTGGGGAGCTGAGGCTATTTACGATGGTGATGCCACAATCGAGCTGTGCGCTGCCGTCGATGCACAGTTCACGCGCTGCAATTTTTGCGGTGCCTGGGCCGGTGATCTCGGGCTGATTAACCGAGATTTCGCGCACACCATGCGTCGCAAGGCGGCGCTGCGCTTGGACGACCTCAAGCTTTTTCACTTCATCACGAGCGAGGGGGAGGTTTATCTCAACGACCGCACGACTGCGGACATTGCCGATTCGCTTCTCTTTAATTGCCTACCGGATGCGATGGTCATCGGCGGTTCGGCTGCCGGTCGTGGCGCTTCGGGCGAGCTTGCCGATGAGGTTCGCGAGCGTGTTGGCGAAGTGCCTATGGTATGCGGCACCGGTTGTCGCGAAAATATCGTGGCTGACGTATTTGCTCACTACGATGGCGCGTTTGTCGGCACGTGCTTAAAGCGCGACGGAAAGCTGGATGCCCCGGTTGATGTTGAGCGGGTAGTTCGTTTTATGGCTGCCGCTCGTGCGGCGCGAGGGGAGTAAGCACCTATGGCGTTCTATCTGGGTATTGATATCGGGACAAGCGCCTCTAAAGGCGTTTTAATCGATGATCGATGCGATATCGTTTGCCAAGCCTCTTGTGGACACGAGACGGACAACCCGTGTGATGGATGGTACCAGCATGATGCGGAGGCAGTTTGGTGGGGCGATTTTTGCCGCTTGTCGCGCGAGCTGGTGGCGCAATCGGGGGTTAACGCGGCGCAGATCGGATGCGTGGGGCTTTCCGCATTGGGTTGCGACTGCGTGCCGGTCGATACCGAGTGCAACGCGCTGGCGCCCGCGATTTTGTATGGAGTCGATGCGCGGTCGAAGCCGCAGATTGACGAGCTTCTTTTCGAATATGGGTCAGATCGCGCACGCGAGCTTTTCGGGCACGATCCCTGTTCGTCAGATATTGCTCCCAAGATCTTGTGGTTTAAGGAGAATATGCCCGAGGTGCACGAACGTGCCGCGAAGTTCCTGACGGCGTCATCGTTTCTGTGCGCAAAGTTGACGGGGCGTTTTACGGTGGACCGTTATTTGGCGGAGGATTTTCTTCCCCTATATGACCGCTACACTTGGAAGGTTGATGCTCGGGAATGTGCTCGTTTCTGCCGGCCTGACCAGATGGCGGAGGTAATGTCGGCTACCGATATTGCCGGGGTGATTACGCAGCGTGCGGCTGAGGCGACGGGGCTCGCGGCGGGGACACCTGTCTTAGTGGGAACGGGTGACTCTGGTGCCGAGGCCATTTCGACGGGTGTATTCCGTCCCGGCGATATGATGGTTCAGTTGGGGAGCACGGCGTATTTCATCTACCTAGCTGATCATATGGTCGATGATGCCCGCCTGTGGCCGGGGACGTTTATCATTCCCGGAACTTACGGGATTTGCGCGGGGACCAATACGGCGGGTGCACTCACATCGTGGCTGCGCCAAGAGCTGTATCGCGACGCCGTAGAGGCCGAGGGCCACGGTGGCCCCGATGCATATTCGGTTATGGCGCATGATGCCGCCGATGTGGCGTCGGGTGCCGATGGGCTCCTGTGCCTGCCGTACTTTGCGGGGGAGCGTACTCCGCTCAACGATCCCGAGGCGCGTGGCGTCTTCTTTGGCCTGACCGGAAGGCATACGCGAGCCCATATGGTTCGCGCCGCCTTGGAAGGCGTCGCGTATACCGTTGCATCCCATGTCGACATTATCGAGCGAGAGCATGGACTGCCAATTGGGCGCATTATGCTTGTCGGAGGCGGAACCAAGAATCCAGTTTGGATGCAGACTATCGCCGACGTATGCGGGCGCGAGGTCTCGGTTGCCAAGGTTACGGTGGGTGCATGCTTCGGTGATGCCATCATGGCAGCTCTCGCAGGTGGCGCCTACGCATCATGGGATGAACTCGCCCAAGTCCTTGGCGTTGCGCAAACAATCGAGCCCGATATGGCTGCCCACGAGTTATATGCGTCGCGTCGTCATATCTTTGACGAATTGTATGCACGCAACCGTGATCTCATGCACGAATTGGTGTAAAGCTGCCGAATTGTACTGCCTACCAATAGGGACTGCGTTGTGCGATTCGCATGTCCCTTGGCATTTTTTGCCCACAGGGGTTAGCGAAGGTCAAAAACAGAGTGCGCATTTGTTAAAACTGCCGACTCGATGCGCTTTGCGTCACAGTTTTTGAGTGAGGCAATGCGCATCGAGGTCCTTGTGAGCGATTTGATGAGCGACTGCGCGCTTGTTTCTGTGTTTGGTTCGGCCGGCGCATCGGTCTCGAGCAGTAGGCGGTCGAGTGGAATCTGTCGTGCGTATTCGCGACCGCGCTTGGTCGCGAGCATGCGTTCGTTGACGGAAAAATAACAGCCCGCATTACGCGCGCGGACGAGTTCGTCCGAAGTACCGCTAAACCAGTGGAAGATGATAACGGGGGAGTCGGGGTTTGGGATGAGTAGCCCATGCGATTCGAGGACGTCCAGTACGGCTCCTGCCGAACGAACGGCGTGAATTGATATCACGCGCCCGGTAAGAGGATGCTGCACGAGCGCATCGCAGAGCCGGTTAAGTGCCTGTATTTGTAGCGGCTCACTTCCAGCAAAGCGCGCGGAAAAGTCGAGTCCGACTTCGCCGATGTAGCGTTCTTGGGCAGCAACTTCGCAAAGCAGATTGACTTCGACAAAACCGCAGTGGCCATCGGCGAGCCACCAGGGGTGAAGCCCAACGCCGGCGATGATGCCTGGTTGGCGACAGGCGCGCTCGTTTGCGGCCGAAAAGTCGCGCGGATTGACGCCGCAGTCAAATAGACCCAAGCCCAGCGCCGTCGCCTCATCGGCAACGGCGTCCGGGTGAGCCATTAAATCAAGATGGCAGTGTGCATCAAATAACCGGGGCTCCATCTCGGTGCGCTCCGCTAGTCCAGACGTTGGCCATCGGAGCGTACGCGCTCAGTGCCGCGGCCGCTGATCTGGCGGATAACCTCGCCGGCAATCATCTGGCCCATGATGGGCGGCATAAAGCTGGCGGTTCCCAGCTCGGTGCGCTCGTGGATGTTGGAAGGGTCGCGGGGCTGTGTCTTAACCGATTCCTCGCAGCTAAACAGTACATGCAGGCTCTTGATTCCGCGCTTCTTGCATTCTTTGCGCATAATGCGGCTCATGGGGTCACGTACCGTATCGAAAATGTCGGCAAAGCGGAGGCACTCGGGATGGAGCTTGTTGGCCCCGCCCATGGAGCTAACCAAACGAATGTCGTGGTCCTGAGCATATTTGGCAATGGTGAGCTTGGCCGAGATGGTGTCGATGGCGTCGACGACGTAGTCGAGCTTGCCGTCTGTCTGCTCCAAAACGCTCGCGAAGAAATCATCGATGTTGTCGCTCAGCAAGTATTCAGTTCGCTTGATGACGGCAGCGGCGGGATTGATGTCGTGGATCATGGCTTCCATCACGTCAACCTTGCGCTTTCCGATGGTGCTGTGAAAGGCGATGGCCTGACGGTTGATATTGCTGGGCGCGATGACGTCCTTGTCCAGAATGACGAAATGACCGATGCCGCCGCGGGCGAGTGCCTCGCAGCAATTGGAGCCCACACCTCCGCAGCCGAGCACCAGCACCGTAGCATCGGCGAGCTTATCGAGTGCCTCGCGGCCCATGATGATCTCGAGCTTGGTGTCGCGTGTCTCGATGGCGGCTGCGGCTGTGGTTTCGGTCATGGATATCCTCCGATGGGGAGTCGGTCGTGTTTTAGCTATCGCCATTATAGGTAATCGCCCATAGGTTGCGATGGCGTTTGCTTTGATGTGGTTTGAAGCATTGCGATTAGATAGTTAGACAAACATCTAAATATTGAGTATAGTGTGCACGTCATGAGAGATGATGAGAGGAGGTCTTATGCCGGGAGAGGGTTTTAAGGCGCTTGCCGATCCAACGCGACGGCGCATTTTGGAGTTGCTGCGCGAGGGCAATTGCACGGCGGGGGAGCTTGCCGAGCATTTCGATATCAGTAAGCCGTCGCTGAGCCATCACTTGGCGACGCTCAAAAACGCCGGGTTGGTGACCGACGAGCGCCATGGCCAAAACATCGTATACAGCTTAAACACCACCGTCATGCAGGATTTAATTGGCTGGTTTATGGGCTTTACAAACACGGAAGGTGATAAGGATGAATAACGAAAACAAGGGCATTCACCCCACGGGGGTATCGTCGCGCGTGTGGGCCATGCTTGTTGTGGTCTGCGCTATTAATGTCGTAGCACACCTCATGGTGATGCCGAGCTTGCCTGCGCAGATTCCCACGCACTGGGGCGCGAACGGCGCCGTCGACGGTTGGGGTCCTAGCTGGATGGCCTCCGCGCTCGGCGTGCTGCCTCTGGCGCTTCTCGCAATGTTCTGCGTGGTGCCGCGCATCGACCCCAAAGGTGAGGCATATCGAACCTCGGGCAAGTTCTACCAGGGCTTCGTAATCGCCTTCACCTTGTTCATGTGCGCCATAAGCTGGCTGGGAGAGCTTACGGTCTGGGGCGTGGTGCCGGCGGTCGGTTCGGTTAACGTGCTGATTTCCGGTGTTGTCGGTTTGCTGTTCATCGGCGTAGGCAACTATTTGCCGCGTGTGAAGCAGAACTATACGCTCGGTATCAAGACACCTTGGGCGCTTGCCGATCCCGAGAACTGGCGCCGTACGCAGCGTTTTGGCGGCGCCTGCTTTATGGTACTGGGTATTGGCCTGATTGTGATGGGCGTGGCAGGCAGCGTGCTTTCGAGTGAAGTCGTCGCCGCGGTGATTGCGGTTCTGGCGTTTGGTTCGGTTGGAGCCGTCTACGTCTACTCGTATCTGTTGTGGCGCAAATCTCAGCGAGCCGCTCGTTAAGGTTGCGGAAAACTAGCGTACGCAGTTCATAGTATGTTCCGGGGGACTTTTCCCAGGTAGTATTAGGGGGTGTGGGCAACCATGCCCCTTTTTCGTTACGTTTCAGAGCTGGTTTCCTCATTTCGTTTCTACTAAAGCGAATCAAGAATAGGAAAACAGCAGGTAGAAAGGATAGAACAGGCAAATGGCGGAGTTTATCTACCAGATGTATCAGGCTCGCAAGGCCCATGGCGACAAGGTGATCCTTGACGACGTGACCCTGAGCTTCTACCCCGGTGCCAAGATCGGCGTCGTGGGCCCCAACGGTATGGGCAAGTCGACCCTGCTCAAGATCATGGCCGGCATCGAGGAGGTCTCCAACGGCGATGTTAGGCTTACCCCCGGCTACACCGTGGGCATCCTGCAGCAGGAGCCGCCGCTCGACGACGACAAGACCGTCATCGAGAACGTGCGCATGGCATTTGGCGACATGATCGCCAAGGTCGATCGCTTCAACAAGATCGGCGAGGAGATGTGCGACCCGGATTGCGACATGGACGCCCTCATGGCCGAGATGGGCAAGCTCCAGGACGAGATTGACGCCGCCGACGGCTGGGATATCGATTCCAAGCTCGGCCAGGCCATGGACGCCCTGCAGCTGCCCGATTCCGACATGCCGGTCAACGTGCTTTCCGGCGGCGAGCGCCGTCGCGTGGCCCTGTGCAAGCTGCTGCTCGAGGCTCCCGACCTGCTGCTGCTCGACGAGCCCACGAACCACCTGGACGCTGAGTCGATCCTGTGGCTCGAGCACTTCCTGCACAACTACCAGGGCGCCGTTCTGGCCGTCACACACGATCGCTACTTCCTGGACAACGTTGCCGAGTGGATCTGCGAGGTCGACCGCGGCCACCTCTATCCCTACAAGGGCAACTACTCCACGTATCTGGAGACCAAGGCCGCCCGTATCGAGGCGCAGGGCAACCGCGACGCCAAGCTCGCCAAGCGCATGGAGGCCGAGCTCGAGTGGGTACGCAGCTCGCCCAAGGCTCGCCAGGCCAAGAACAAGGCCCGTCTGGCTCGTTACGAGGAGATGGAGGCCGAGGCCCGCGCAAGCCAGAAACTCGACTGGACCGACATCCGCATCCCCGTGGGCCCGCGTCTGGGCAACAAGGTGCTCGAGGCTCATCACCTGCACAAGGAGTTCGATGGCCGTGTGCTCATCGACGACCTATCGTTCACCCTGCCGCGCAACGGTATCGTGGGTGTCATCGGCCCCAACGGTGTGGGCAAGACCACGCTGTTCAAGACCATCGTGGGCCTGGAGCCGCTGACTTCGGGCGAGCTCGAGGTGGGCGAGACCGTCAAGATCTCCTATGTCGATCAGAACCGTTCCGGCATCGACCCCGATAAGAACCTGTGGGAGGTCGTCTCGGATGGCCTGGACCACATGATGGTCGGTGAGACCGAGGTTCCGAGCCGTGCTTATGTGGCGAGCTTTGGCTTTAAAGGCCAGGACCAGCAGAAGCGCGCCGGCGTACTCTCCGGTGGCGAGCGCAACCGTCTGAACTTGGCGCTTACGCTCAAGCAGGGCGGCAACCTGCTGCTCCTCGACGAGCCCACGAACGACCTCGACGTCGAGACGCTGTCCTCGCTCGAAGCGGCACTGCTCGAGTTCCCGGGCTGCTCGGTGGTCATTAGCCACGACCGTATGTTCCTGGACCGCGTCGCCACGCACATTCTGGCGTGGGAGGGCACCGACGAGAATCCGGGCAACTGGTATTGGTTTGAGGGCAACTTCGAGGCCTATCAGGCCAACCGCATCGAGCGCCTTGGCGAGGACGCAGCCCAGCCGCATCGTATCCACCGCAAGCTCACGCGCGATTAGTCGAGCTCAGGTGACCTAACGAGAAAGGGACGATAACCTTGGGGTTATCGTCCCTTTTTAATATGAGCAGGACATTGTCAAGAGGCAAAATCGGGCCTGGCCCCAACGATATGGGGTCAGGCCCTCTCCCTATATCAGCCCGTCCGCGGCGACCTCGGCGTGTCTTACCGACGCTCGTCTTTGCAGTTTAATATCCGCCCGCGGCGATCTCTCGCTGGGCAATCCGTTGCTACGGCTGAGGCTTCTACGTCGAACCGACAGTCTGTGCACGCGTGTGGCGCCCTGGGCGCTCGCAGAAAAGGGACCTGAGGTTCGCCTCAACGGCTTCGGATCGAACCGCTTCCGGGGTGACTGGCTTATGTGCGGGGGACCGCCCCCCCTACGCCTCCTCGGCCATGAGGCCGACCGCCCATACCCAGCAGGCGAGCTCGCGCGCCGTGGCCACGTTCGCCTTGTTGCCGTGGACCCCGCGCGCGAGCAGCGCCTCCCGCCTCTCGACCAGCCTCCGCACGCCCTTGGCGGCATGCCTCCGGGCGCCCCGGTCCGGGGCCTGGCCCTTGGCGAGGCCCTTCGGCCGCCCCGAGCACGTCAGGTAGTGCCACGCGGCCTCGACCAGCGTCTTCCTCAGGTGCTTGTTGCCAGCCTTGGTGATCGCGCCCCTGCGGTCGCTCTCCCCGCTGGAGCGCTCGGAGGGCGTCAGGCCGACCCACGCCGCGAACGAGCGGGCGTTCCTGAACCTCGAGAACTCGCCGGCCTCGAACACGAGGTCGGCGGCGGACGCGGTGTCTACGCCCTTGAGGCAGCGGAGGGAGTCGACCCTCTTCCTCCACCTGGGCTTGCGGGCCTCGGCCTCGACGAGCCCCTCGAGCCTCGCCTTCTCCTCCGCCGCCCGCCTGACCGCGTCGACGTAGTAGGCGAGCACGTCGTTGTCGGCCCTCTCCGCGAACCTTATCGACTCGACCCAGGACCAGTGCGCCCGGGTCCAGTTGCCCTTCCTGCGGCCGGTGGGCGTCCTCTCGTCGAAGACGAGCCCGTGCCTGAGCAGGAACTTGGAGAGCCGCTGCTTCGAGCGCGAGAGGTCGTCCCTCGCGTCCTCGAGCGCCCTGGTCAGGTCGCGGGCGGCCTCGCACTCGTCGTCGGGGACCCACACCTCGACCACGTTGCCGACCGACAGCATGCGGGCGAGGAACTCGGCGTCGTTGCGGTCGTTCTTCCTGCGCCTGTCCGCGCTGGGCTTGATCATCTTCGAGACGGCGCCGACCACGCAGTCGACCCCCAGGCCGGAAAGCCTCTTCTGCAGGTCGAAGCCCGTGACCCCGGACTCGTACACGCACCTGGCCCTGGGGTCCACGGAACGGACCCACTCCGCGACGGCGCCGGCGTCGTAGCCGAAGGTCGCGGCACGTACCTCCCCGGTCATGACGTCGAGGGAGACGGCCTTTATCGAGCGGGCGTGGACGTCGAGGCCGATGAAGGTGGTAGTATCGAGCATGGGAGCCCCTTCCATGAATGCGGCGTGGCCGCCACGGTTGGATTAGACACTCACCATTGTCGGCCTAATCCGCGGTCTTTCATGCAGCAGGGGCTCTCAATGTTTTTATGTCCTGCTCATATCGTCTGT
>DBEZDO010000016.1:0-1836 GCA_048187355.1 Collinsella sp. | reverse complement strand
TGCATCCTCAACGGCGCATCGCCCAACGAGGTGCTCCAACATCTGTCAGCCCTGGGCCAGCGCCTAGGCGACGTCATAACAACCATCCGCACCGGCTGGGAGAGCTAGCGTTTTAGCGTCCGCGGCTCTAAGAGAAATTTGTCTGCAAGGCAGTGAGTGATCCGTGTGTGTGGCGGGGTAAGATTGATCGCGGTTTTGATTGATGACCGATTGAGTTTGTTGGGCGGAGTCTATGTCTGCTATTGATATCGTGCTTGTTGTGATCGCCTTGGTGGCGGTGGGGGTTGCTGTGGCTTGCGCCCTCCAGCTCAAGAGCCTGCGTGCCGAGTTGCGGGAGCGTGGCGACAGTAGCGCGGAAACGCTGGCAGCACTCGAGCAGGCCAACAACGCGCTCGATGCCCTGAACGTCGCGCTGGCCGAAACCCGCCGCACGGCCAATGCCATCGCGCAGCAGCAGACGACCGATGCGGCCGTGGAGCAGCAACGTTACCTGACCATCGCACGCGAGTTCTCGCAAGCTGGTGACCGGATGGATGGCCTGCGCCGCGAGACGGCCCAGCAGCTCGGCGCCAATCGCGAGGGCATCGAGCATCGCCTGGACAAGGTGCGCGAGACGGTCGATGCTCAGCTGGGCGCCATCCGCAAAGACAACAACGTGCAGCTCGATCAGATGCGCGCGACGGTGGACGAGAAGCTCTCCCGCACGCTCAGCGACCGACTGTCGGCATCGTTCAAGCAGGTGAGCGACCAGCTCGAGGCCGTGTATAAGGGCCTGGGCGATATGCAATCTATCGCCACCGGCGTAGGCGACCTCAAGCGTGTGCTGGGCAATGTAAAAGCGCGCGGCATTTTGGGCGAGGTGCAGCTGGGTGCAATTCTGGCGGACATCCTTACACCCGACCAGTATCTGGAAAACGTCGCCACCAAGCCCGGTGCCTCGGAGCGCGTTGAGTTTGCCGTCAAGCTGCCGGTGGACGAGGGCGACCCCATGCTGCTGCCGATTGACTCCAAGTTTCCGGGCGACGCGTACGAGCACCTGCTCGACGCGCAGGAGTCGGGCGATGCGGAGACCGTGGCGGCTGCGCGTAAGACGCTCGACACCATGGTCAAGCGCGAGGCCAAGGACATCTGCGAAAAGTACCTGAGTGTGCCGGCAACGACCAACTTTGGCATCATGTTCGTGCCGTTTGAAGGACTGTACGCCGAGGTCGTCAGCCGCCCCGGGCTTATCGAGACCCTGGGCCGCGACTATCACGTCAACGTTGCCGGCCCTAGCACCATGGCGGCCATTCTCAACAGCCTGCAGATGAGCTATCAGACGTTTAAGTTGCAAAAACGTACCGACGACGTGCTGCGCGTGCTCTCCGCCGTCAAGGCCGAGCTGCCGCGCTATCAAAAGGCGCTGCGCCGCGCCCAGCAGCAGATCGAGACCGCGGGCAAAACGGTCGAGGGCATCATCACCACGCGCACCAACGTTATGGAGCGCAAGCTCAAGGATATCGACGCGCTGGAAGACGCCGATCAAGCCGATGAGATTTTGGGACTCACGCCCGCGGGCCTTTCCACAGACCAAGAAGACGAGGACTAATTGCAACAAGGCAGCGGGGCGCCGGCGCAAACGCGGGCACCCCGCTGCCTTTCACATCGCGCTTGCCTGAAGTGCGCTTTAGTGTGCAACAATGGCGTTTCGCCCTATCAGACGCGAAAGGAAGCCCATGTCTCAGAGAAACACCAGTCCGCTGAAACGCTCCACCGTTCGCCGCACGCTGCAGCGGTTTTGGGGTGTCACGCGCACGCAGCCGCTGATTGTCTTTCTCTCGGTGTTCTCGTCGGCGG
>DBEZDO010000015.1:0-2970 GCA_048187355.1 Collinsella sp. | reverse complement strand
TTCTCGTCCTGCACGAGAAGTTGCCCAGCCTTGCGGGTTCGAATCCCTCCGCTTGTTGCGCTTGGCTGGGAAGTTAGGACACGAGGCGCTCTCGGCTGATATGGGACGGAGGGATTCCGCGTCCGCCTTTTCGGCGGCCGCGCCCCGCTGCGTCGCTTCGCTCCTTGCGTGCTGCACTGGAAAACGCTTCGCGTTTCCTCAGCTCCGCACCCTTGCGGGTTCGAATCCCTCCGCTTGCCCACATAAAAGCGCCCTGGGCCGTTATGGGCTCAGGGCGCTCAATTTTAATGGCTGGGACGGAGGGATTCGAACCCCCAACAGCCGGCACCAAAAACCGGAGTTCTACCGTTGAACTACGTCCCAATGTGTGGTGTTGCCCAAAAGCAACTCGTTTAGTTTACCTAATCTGCGAGGGCATCGCAAACACCATCGAGCAGGCGTACGGCGAGTGTCTGCGCGTCGCTGGCCGTGAAGGTGCCGTTGTAGCGCGTCATGCCCGTGAGCTCAATGCGAATGCGTGCCGGCTTCTGCTGTGCGGCGACATTGGCAGTGCGGATGCGCTGGGCTAGGTTGTGGCACTCGGCGAGGGCAATCGTGGCGCGCGGTGCGGCGTCGGCGGGCAGCTCGTCGCTTGCGATCTCGAGCATCAGGTCAACGTCGGTTGGGACCTCGGAGTCGCAGAGCATCATGCCGCTGTTGTCGGTCGTTGCCGTGGCGATATTCCACATACGCGACGCAACACTGCGTGCGATGGGGTCCTCGCCGATAACGGCAATCTGAAAGCGCTCGAGCACGTTGGCGGCGCGAGCAAAACCGATGCGGGACTCGGCTTCGGTGACCGAGGGCTTGCCCTCCCACACATGGTGCAGGCGGTTGATGTAGGCGTAGGTGTCCTGGAAGGCCATGCCGTCGGCAAACAGGCCGACATTTTCCTGGAACTGCTGCAGGGCGGCCTCGGTATGCGGACCAAAGTAGCCGTCGTCTTCGCCACAGGCAAAGCCCAAAACGTTGAGAGCGCGCTGCAGGGCCTGCACATCGGCGCCATGGAAATTGGGCATGCGCAGATAGAGGGTGCGGTCGCCCAGCTTATACGAAGCGTCTACAAGGGCGCTCCAACAGGGGATATCGACGGCATGACCGGCAGCAAGGCCGCTGTCGAGCCTGAAGGTGCTGACGGCCTGCTCAGTGGTGGCTCCAAAGTACTTGTCGGTGACTTCGGCGGCATCAATCGTGTAGCCGAGCTGCAGGAGACGAGACTGCACGTCCTCGACGGCTGCTCCTTGCATGCCCGTTGTAATAGGTTCCATGAACGAACCCCTTTCGGCGTACCATTCGTACTATTTGAGCGTCTGTCGGATAGACAACGCAAAGGGATGCATAAACATGCACTCAACAGTGTAGCAAGTTGTGCCTAAATACGCTGCTGACAGGTTTTATAACCCCCGTTAGTTAAGGCGCTCCACAAAGAAATCTGCCATGGAGAGGAACAGCTCGCGTGCGTGCGGATCAAGCTCAACGTTCTCGATGGCCGCTTTGGCCTTAGCGGTCAGGTCGAGCGCGTAAGTGTGGGCGTAATCGATAGAGCCGGTCTCCTGGAAGATCTCCACGGCGCGTGCGAGCTGCGCGGGATCATCGGTGCCCGAGGAAAGAATCGCCTCGACCTCGTCGTGGTGGCGCTCATCAGAGAGGGCGTGTACGGCGACAAGCGTGCGCTTGCCCTCGGTGATGTCGGTGCGGAAGTCCTTGTTAGCGGCTTCCTTAGTGCCGACAAGGTTGAGCAGGTCGTCCTGAATCTGAAAGGCGAGGCCTGTGTGTAGGCCAAAGGCGCGCAGCGCTTCGATTTGCTCATCGCTGCCGCCGCCGATAATGGCTCCGGTGGCAAGCGGCGTGGCTCCGCTGTAAAACGCGGTCTTGTGCGTCGCCATGTCCAGGTAGTCATCAACCGAGATATCAAAGCGCCCGTCACGGACCCAACCCAGGTCGAGTGCTTGACCCTCAATGGTGCGGACGATCATCTCGGTAAGCTCGTGGAGCACGCGCAGCTTCACGTCGGACTCCAGCGTAGGGTCGTCGAGAACCGTCTTGGCGACCATGGTGAGCGCCAGGTCGCCACAATTGATGGCAAGGCCCGTGCCCTCGGTAAGGTGCATGCAGGGCTTGCCTCGACGAAGCTGTCCGTTGTCGGCGATGTCGTCGTGGATCAGCGCGCCCGACTGGAAATGCTCGATGGCTGCCGCGGCGCTGCGGGCGCTCTCAAAGCTACCGCCCACTGCGGTTGCGGCGAGCATACAGATAAGCGGGCGGTGGCGCTTGCCGGCGTTGGCCGTAAAAGCCGAGAGCGGCGCATACAGGTAGCGCTCGATATCGGCAGAGGTCGCCTGTCCGTCAAAGAACGTGGCCAGATAGTCGTTAATCTGGTCAAAGTGCTGGGCTAAAAAGCTGGTAAACGGACTGGACACGGGTTCTCGCATTCTTTCTGAGGTTGCATTGATGCAATATGCAGACAACATATTGCCACATCAGGGCGTTTGGCGCGGCAGTTTTGGCGATTTAGGACAACGGGCGTGCGTTTGATGGAGCGCGCCTAAATCAGCCTAAAATGCTCGAGCGCCGCAACGACACCGTCGTGATCGACGGTGTCGGTCACGTAATCGGCCTTATCCTTGAGATAGTCCGGTGCGTTGCCCATCGCAATGCCGACATCGACGGCGTTCATCAGCGAGACGTCATTGCTGGCGTCGCCAATGCCGTATACGGTTCCGTGGTGGGGGTCGAGGGCGTCGAGTACAGACTGGATGCCCCCGCGCTTCGTGCATTCGCGGGGCGAGATTTCGGTTACCTCGAGTTCGAGCTCGTTAAAGCACAGCAGCGGCTCAAGTGCCTTATCTTGAGCGATGTGGTTGGCGAGCGATGTAGACATCAAGATCTTGTAGACACTGTAATGTTGCAGCTGCGTGACTGCGTCGCCCA
>DBEZDO010000014.1:0-1904 GCA_048187355.1 Collinsella sp. | reverse complement strand
TCCGAGAAGATCGACCGCGTGGTTACCAACCGTATCCTGGGTCTGCCGATCTTTGTGGTCATCATGTTCTGCGTGTACTACATCGCCGTTTCTACCTTGGGCGGCACGGTGACCGACTTCACCAACGACCAGCTCTTCGGCACCGACGGCTGGTACGTGCTCGGTCAGGGCCGCGACGCCTACGACGCGGCCGTCGAGGCTGCGGGCGACAATGCCGACTCGGTCGACCCGGCGCAGTACGGCCCCTATGTCCCCGGCATCACCACCGTGGTGCACGACGCCCTTGTGGCGGGCGGCACCGAGGACGGTGGCCTGGTCGATTCGCTGGTCTGCGACGGTATCGTCGGCGGCCTGGGCGCCATCTTCGGCTTTGTGCCGCAGATGTTCCTGCTGTTCGTCATGCTGTCCTTCCTGGAGGACTGCGGCTACATGGCCCGCGTCGCCTTCATCATGGACCGCGTGTTCCGCCGCTTTGGCCTGTCCGGTAAGTCCTTTATCCCCATGCTCGTGTCCTCGGGCTGCGGCGTCCCCGGCGTCATGGCTACCAAGACCATCGAGAACGAGAAGGACCGCCGCATGACGGTCATGACCACCACGTTCATTCCCTGTGGCGCTAAGCTGCCGATCATCGCCCTGCTCATGGGTTCCATCATCGGCGATTCTTCCACCACCGCCGCGTGGATCAGCCCGCTCTTCTACTTCCTGGGCGTCTTTGCCGTCATCGCCTCGGGCCTCATGCTCAAGAAGACCAAGCTCTTCGCCGGTCGCCCGACGCCGTTTGTTATGGAGCTTCCTGCTTACCACTTCCCGGCGATCCGCTCTTGGGCGCTGCACGTGTGGGAGCGCTGCTGGGCCTTTATCAAGAAGGCCGGCACGGTCATCTTCGCGTCCACCGTCGTGGTTTGGTTCCTCTCCAACTTTGGTAGCTACAACGGCTCCTTTGGCTTCCTGCCTGCGATGGACGGCATCCCCGAGGAGTTCATGGACTACTCCGTGCTCGCCATGCTGGGCAATCTGGTCGCTTGGATCTTCGCCCCGCTCGGCTTTAGCACCTGGCAGGCAACCGCGCTGACTGTCTCTGGCCTCGTCGCCAAGGAGAACGTCGTCGCCACCGCCGGCTCGCTGCTGTCCGTCGCCGACGCGGGCGAGACCGACCCGAGCCTGTGGACCGCGTTTGCCGGCATGTTCCCCACCATGGGCGCCTGCGTTGCCTTCGGCGCGTTCAACCTGCTGTGCGCTCCGTGCTTTGCCGCTATGGGTACCATCCGCAACCAGATGGATTCCGGCAAGTGGACCGCGATTGCCCTCGGCTACGAGTGCGCCTTCGCTTGGGTGATCGGCCTGTTCATCAACCAGTTCTATAACCTGCTTGTCCTTAGGCAGTTTGGCTTCTGGACGATTGTGGCCATCGTGCTGCTGGTCGCGATGCTCTTCCAGATTTTCCGTCCTATGCCCAAGCACGCTTGGACCGACGAGGACGAGACCAACACTGCTTCCGCTGCAGTTTCCGCCTAAGTCCGAATAAGGATCAACCCCTTTCCACGAGCCCGGGTGTCTCAGTGACACTCGGGCTTTTTGACGCAATGGGGGACAGATTGCTTTGCTCCAGAAGTAAGATGTGGCGTTTCCGCAGATAAAACCGACCAAAATAAACCTGTCCCTATTTGGTAGGTGGAGAATGGGGTAAAGTAAGTGCTGGTTAACTAGAGGAGGCTTGCTATGGCACCTATCGATATTGTTGTACTGGCTGTTATCGGCGTTGCGTTTGTCGCCGTGTGCGTGCGCATCTACCGCAAGGGCACCTGCGCCGACTGCGCTCAGGGTGGCGTTTGCACGGGGCATTGCTCCAACAAAAAGACGTGCGCTGCACTTAAGGGCGTAGACAAAATCGCCGAAGACTTGGG
>DBEZDO010000013.1:0-21419 GCA_048187355.1 Collinsella sp. | reverse complement strand
GGGCTTACCTATATCGTTCCACGCGCAGTTTCGCAGCGAGCGAAGCGACGCGAGAATGTTTGAGCATGGAATGATATAGGTAAGCCCCGGGCGGGAGGGATACGAGCGCCCCTAGGCGACGCCGCTGGAGCCGAAGCCTCCGTTGCCTCGGTCGGTTTCGTCTAGTTCTTCTACTTCTATGAGGTTGACCGTGGGGACTTCTTGGATGACGAGTTGGGCTATGCGGTCGCCTTTGTTGATTTGGATGTTGTTGGAGGGATCCAGGTTGATGAGGATAACCTTGAGTTCTCCTCGGTAGTGGGCGTCGATGAGGCCCGGCGTATTGACTATAGACAGGCCCTGCTTGATGGCCAAGCCGCTGCGGGGCTGGACGAAGCCGGCGTAGCCATCGGGCAGGGCGATGGCCAGCCCGGTAGAGACCAGACGACGTTCGAAGGGCTTCAGGACGCAGTCCTCGTTGGAGCGCAGATCCAAGCCGGCATCGGTGGGATGGGCGTATTTGGGAAGCTCGACGGTGGGGTCGAGACGCTTTATGTTGACGGTAATGCAGGACATGGAATCACCTTAGCTTGTCGAGCTCTTGCAGAAACTCATCGACGTCTTTGAAATCGCGGTAGACCGAGGCAAAGCGGATGTACGCCACCTTATCGATCTTGGCCAAGCGCTTGAGCACCATGTCACCCAATTCATGCGACGTGACGGCCGTCAGCGTGCGAGAGCGCAGCTCGACCTCGATATCGTCGATAATCTCATTGAGCTTCTTAGTGTCGATATCGCGCTTGATGGTGGCACGCATCAAGCCGACGAGCAGCTTATTGCGATCGAACCGCTGCTTAGTTCCGTCCGACTTAATGACCTCAATTGGGTCTTCGCATCGCTCGAACGTTGTAAAGCGGTAGTTACACGAGCAACATTCGCGACGGCGCTTAATGGTGTTATTTGACTCCTGCATACGGGAATCAACGACGCGGGTATGTGCCTTGCCGCATTTAGGACAGCGCATGGTACCTCCTCTTAAACGATAACAAGAGTACCATGCGCAGCGCGATAATGATTACGAACGAGCAGGAACCTTAAGATGCGCACTGGCGGCGAGCGAACCATGCTCCAGATGATTGACGTTACGGATCATGTCGGAAGTCTCTTGCGTGGAAAGGCCTTCGATTGGATATTCCTCGGCAAGCGACCAAAGAGAATCACCAGGCTGAACGCGAATGGTCTCGTAGGTAACGTTGGAAACGGACTCGGCATACGCGGCGTGACGAGCGCTAAAGACCGACGTAGCGAGGACAAAAAAGAGCGTGAGCGCAACGGCGACGGCAACAATCGTCGAGACCTTCAGGGCAGCGGGAGTCGGCGCGGCAACAGCATACTGAGTGCGAGCAGACTTTACGGGCAAAGGCTGATAACCGGAACGTCCACCCTTGACAACAGTAAAAGCGGGCGCGGCAGGCGTCTCAAGCTTAAGGGCGAGGTTTCCCTGGACCATATTCGTTGCGTTCATCATGTTCTCCTCTCGCGTGTTTTGCTGAGAACAGTTTTATCAAGCCGCGCGGACAAAAATGTCTAGCGCGAGAACGAATGTTCGGTTATTATTATCTTCGAACAGTTGTTCCTGTCAAGCAAAATTCGAACATTTGTTTGACATGGGTAGAGAGGATGCCCTGATGGCTCGCAAAATTACCAAGCGTCAGCAGCAAATTTACGACTTCATCAAGGAATATCAGCAGGAGAAGGGTTATCCGCCCAGCGTGCGCGAGATGGCTTCTGCCGTGGGCCTTTCCTCCCCCAGCACCGTGCACGCCCATCTATCTGCTCTGGAGGCGCGCGGGCTACTCAAGCGCGATGCCACCAAACCGCGCGCCCTGGAACTCTTTAACGAGGACGGTTCCTCTGTCTCAATTTCTAAATCTGACGAGCCCACCGCACCTCGCGGAACGGTCTCGCTACCGCTCGTTGGTCGCGTCGCGGCTGGGATTCCCATTCTGGCCGAGCAGAATATCGAAGACACTTTTACTATCCCGACCGAAATCGCCACCGATCAGGGTTCCTTTATCCTTGAGGTGCATGGGAGCTCAATGATCAATGTCGGCATCTTCAATGGCGATTACATCATCGTCCGTGAACAAAAGAGTGCCATGAACGGCGAAATTGTCGTGGCCATGATTGATGGTTCAGCGACCGTCAAGACGTTCTACAAGGAGCAGGGACGCGTACGCCTGCAGCCCGAGAATGACACCATGGAGCCTATCTATGCAACGAATCCCGTTATCTTGGGCAAAGTCGTCGGCTTGATGCGCCGGTTCTCGTAATGCAAAAACGCATCACTATCTTTGATACCGTCCGCGGGTTTACGATGATTTCAATGGCAGGTTTTCACGCTTGCTACGATCTCGCCTACCTGTACGACTGGGATATGCCCTGGTTTACCCAGACTGTCTTTCAAGACATCTGGCGCGCCAGCATCAGCTGGGTATTTTTGTTTATCGCGGGTTGGATGTGCACGCTCTCACGCAACAATGCTAAACGAGCGGCCAAGTACGCTGCCGCAGCTTTGGTCGTCTGGATTGCAACAACGCTCGTATCAGTCGACGATTCAGTGAACTTTGGCATCATTTATTGCATGGCGGCGTGCACTGCCATTATTGCGCTCGCGCGCACGGTTCTCGATAGGGTGCCGACAGTATGGGGTATAACGATTTGCCTCATACTCTTTGCCTGTACCTGGAGCATTCCTAAAGCGGTCTACCCTATCCCCTATCTAGCTTGGCTGGGGTTCCCAAGTCCAGACTTTGTCTCCGGTGATTACTATCCACTCATCCCATTCTTTTTTATGTACCTCACAGGCTTCTTTGCCGCCCACGCCGCACAGAAATCAAGCCGCGAGGCGCCAGCATGGTCCTATGAGAATCCCGTTCCGGCGCTCGCATGCCTCGGACGCCATGCGCTGCCGTTCTACCTGCTGCATCAGCCCATTATCTTGGGCGTGCTGGAGCTGATTTACTCTGTTCGATAACGCTCGAGACGCGGTGCGATACGAGCCGGAAGCTTTGCCACAATACGAACGCCGTCCTCGAGGTATTCCTCATGCAGGAGGGTTCCCTGTTCATGCACGAGCGTGATGAGCGCACCTTCACGATACGGAATGTCGGCTGAAAGCAGTACATCGGTGGCAGCTGCCTCGCGAGCGATGCGATCGACGAGATCGTCGAGCCCCTCGCCCGTTTGGGCCGAGAACAGAACGGCTTCGGGATAACGACGACGGAAACTCAATCGATCAACGCTATCGAGAAGATCGATTTTATTGAACACCGTAAGCGTCAAACGCTCGCCGGCACCGATCTCATCAAGCACACGGTCGACAGCCTCCAGCTGCCGCTCATAGTCCTCGTCAGAAGCATCTACGACTTTGAGAATTAGATCGGCACCCAACACCTCGGACAGTGTCGATTTAAAGGCATCGACCAGACCATGCGGCAGCTTTTGAATAAAGCCGACGGTATCGGTGATCGTCATGCCGCGACCGCCGGGCAGGCGATACGAACGCGTCGTCGGGTCGAGCGTAGCAAACAACTTGTCCTGCGAAAGTACCGTAGAGCCGGTCAGGCGATTGAGCAACGTCGATTTACCGGCATTGGTATAACCGGCTAACGCGACGCGAAACGCCGGTGACTCAATGCGGCTCTTGGACTGGACATCGCGACGCTGTTCAACCTGCTTAAGCTCACGACGAAGCGCGGCAATCTTATTACGAATGAGGCGACGGTCGACCTCGAGCTGACTTTCACCCTGACCAAAGCGTGAGCCGATGCCGCCGCGCGTCTGCTCCTTGGCGAGATGGCTCCACATGCCACGCAGACGAGGCAACAGATATTGAAGCTGTGCCAGCTGTACCTGTAGGCGTCCCTCACGCGTCTGAGCATGCAGGCCAAAGATATCCAAGATTAGTGCCGTACGATCGATGATCTTTACCGGCTCGCCCACCGCTTTCTCCAAATAGGATTGCTGCGAGGGCGTCAGGTCGTCGTCAAAAATAACGACATCGGCATCCATGCGATGCACCAGGCCGCACAGCTCTTCAACCTTACCGGAACCGATGAACGATTTAGGATACGGCTTTACCAAACGCTGTGACAAGCGTGCCACGCACTGGGCACCAGCCGTGTGGGCAAGACGCTCCAGCTCATCGAGCGAGCGATCGAGCGGCCATGCATTGTCGCGCCATTCAACACCAACTAATATGGCACGCTCGGGCTCGGGTGCCGTGGGAACAAGGGGGAAACGGGCCATTAGGCAGCCTCAATACGATGCAGGATATCAGCAACGACCTCATCGATCGTACATTCATCCATATCAAACCACACGATACGGTCATCGCGCTTAAACCACGAAAGCTGACGCTTGGCATAACGACGCGAACGCATCTTGATGAGTTCGCGAGCCTCATCCATGCTCATCACACCATTGAAAGCATCGATGATCTCTTTATAGCCAATTGCCTGCATCGATGTCAGGGCATCTCCCAGCCCCTGGCCCATAAGACCGCGGACCTCATCGACAAGGCCCTGCTCAAACATCAGATCGACGCGCAGGTTAATGCGCTCGTAGAGCACCTCGCGATTACGCGTCAGACCAAACCACAGAGCGTGATAATGCTCGCGCGGAACACTAAACTGCGACTTTTGCTGCGCATAGGAGACGCCATCATCGTGCATTTCGAGCGCACGAATCACGCGGCGAACATTATGGGGGTGGATGACCGCAGCGGACTCGGGGTCACGCTCGGCAAGCAGGGCATGCAGCTCTTCCTCACCAATACGCACGGCAAGCTCCTGATAGCCCGCACGGCGATCGTCCTCAAGTTCGCCCGAGGGAAAATCCATCTCATCGAGGGCGGCCTTGAGATACAGGCCCGTACCCCCGCAAAACACCGGAAGACGTCCAGACCCGAGCAGGCGCTCAACATGCGCGCGAGCGTCTGCCTGGTAAAGCGCCGCAGAGTACGCGACACCCGGCTCTACGATGTCAACGAGACGCAGAGGCGCCGTACACTCATCGGGCGTCATCTTTGCGGTGCCGATATCCATACCGCGATAGATTTGCATCGCATCGCACGACAGCACTTCAGACGAAAGGCGAGCGGCCAAACGGTCAGCGACGTCACTTTTACCAACCGCCGTCGGACCGACGATCGCAACGGCGGAAAGACCTGCCCCGGGAGAAATCATTAGCGCGGCTCACCCACAACGGAGCCTGACAAATACCACGTCTTAGCAACGTCGACGTCAACATCAACGATCTTACCGACAAGCTGGTCGATGCTATATCCCTCGGGAATGGGCGCATGAACGGTCTGATTCTTGGGGCTCTTGCCCAGCAGCACCGCATCGTTCTTCTTGCTCGTGCCCTCAATGAGCGCCGGCACCACAGTATGAAGCTCACCCTGGTTATACTCATGTGCCGTGGTCTCGATAACCTTAACCAGGCGGTTGAAACGCTCGAGAATAACCTCATGCGGCGTAGGATCGTCAATCTCGGCGGCCGGGGTACCGGCGCGCTTGGAATAGATGAAGGTATAGGCCTGAGCATAGCGGACCGTCTCGGCAAGTGAGAGCGTCTGCTCAAAGTCTTCTTCAGTCTCGCCCGGAAAGCCAACGATAATGTCAGTCGAGAGCGCGATATCGGGCATGCGATTGCGGATGCGATCGACCAGGCCCAGATAGTCCTCGCGTGTATAACGGCGATTCATCTCTTTGAGGATCCGTGTCGAACCTGACTGGACGGCCAGGTGCAGCTGCGGCATAACGGCAGGCGTCTCGGCCATGGCGTCGATGGTCTCGGGGAGAAGATCCTTGGGATGCGAAGACGTAAAGAAGATGCGCTCCACACCCGTATCGCCCACGGCACGCAGCAGATCGGCAAAACGCGGCTTGCCAAACAGATCGCGACCATATGAGTTAACGTTTTGGCCCAGCAGCGTAATCTCACGCACGCCCTGGCGCACCAAACCGGTCACCTCGTCGACAATCTCCTCGAAGGGGCGGCTCTTTTCGCGACCGCGCACGTACGGCACGATGCAATAGGTGCAGAAATTATTGCAGCCCGTCATGATGGGCACCCAAGCGTGATACTGGGTCTCGCGATGCCACGGCATGCTCATGGCATCCGTATCCTCATGCTCATTGGTGCGGATATGACGCTTGCCGTCAAGGAACGCCTCGGCAATGAGCTCGGCCACATGTGCGATAGAATGCGTGCCAAAGATGACATTGACGTTATCGACGTTGGTGAGCAGGCCCTCGCCATCACGCTGCGCAATGCAGCCGCCCACGGCAACCACACGCTTGCCCGAAGGCGAAGGCGGCAGGCTTTTGCAGGAATTGCACTGACCGTACAGGCGAGTATCGGCGGCCTCACGCACACAGCATGTCATGAAGACAACGATATCGGCATGCTCGGGATCGAGCGCCATGAGACAGCCATTCGAATCAAGCAGACCGCTCACGCGCTCGGAATCGTGCTGATTCATCTGGCAGCCAAAAGTGCGGATAAAGTAGGTTTTACCGGCAAGAATATCGCGTACGGAACGCTGGTCCATGTGCATAAGTCCTAACGATGGAAGGGAGGCGAATCGAGGCAAGCAGAAGCTATGCCACAGGCTTAACATCATCCATGACGACGTTATCCTTAGCAGCTCGATTGATCTGGTGAACGTAGATAGAAAGGCGGATGGCCGTGCGCGACTCCCCGTTAATGAGGATGTCGGAGAACACGGGCGCGCAGGAAATATCAAAACCGGTTGGAATCAAAAAACCGCGCGCGATAGCCACGGCCTTAATGGCCTGGTTGACAGCACCAGCGCCGACACACTGGATGTTGACGGGTACACCATCCTTGACCATGCCGGCGATGGCGCCGGCAACGGACGCGGGCGATGATTTGCTTGATACCTTCAGGCAATCCATGAAGAAACTCCTGCGTTTAAAAGTACGTTTTAACTGCAATAACTGTATCGTACCGAGCGGACTCGGTAAAGGCACTATTCCTCTTTGGCAAGATCGAAGGTCACAGTGATTCGATCACGCGAAACACGAATCTTTGGGTCGCCGCAAAGGTTGAGATAGTACCGGGCGGCAAGGTCATTAAAGTCGCGCTCCACAGCACGCGAAAACTGTGCCATGTCATCCTTGGCAATACGTAGCCCGCGACGATCCTTCGCGAGATCGACAGGAGCCGGCGAATGCGAGGACGAATCACGCTCGCGCAGCAGACGCGCAGTCACACCGCGAACGGGCTTAATCTGCCCTGCCAAAATGCGATGTGCCGTGCGCTCGGACATCTCAAGACCCAAACCCGAGCAGATACGGATAAAGTCCTCGGCATCAGAGGCAAGGCCTAAACGATCGACAACCGGAAGCTCACTCTCGTCATCAATGAACAGGAGACGCGACGTATCGAGCCGACTTGACGCCTGAGCATAAAGGGTCGCGGCAATCTCAGACGGAGAACCAAGATAGACATCGCAACCACGCAACTCCTCGAGCGCAAACTCACAAGCAGCGCGAATAATATTATGCGGGCCGCGAGCACAGACATAACGTCCGTCCTCATCCTTGACGGCCTGGGGCCAGCTGGACTGATCGGCACGCTCACTGAGGCGGTCGGCCGCAACGCTCACCTTAAAGGCCGAGCCAAGGTCGACACCAGACGTGACCACACGGGCCTCATCGGTGTTCTGCTTGATCGAAAACAATGCCATGCCACGACCGTGAACGCCCCAACGGTCCATCTTCATGCTCTCGAGCTTGGAGGTAACGCGGGCATCGAAGATTCGCTCTTGCATATCCTGCGGAACGCCCGAACCGTTATCCAGAAAGACAAGCGTGCGGATGCCATCTTCCTTGGTCGTGGCGAGATAGACCTTGTCGGCGCCGGCATCGCGAGCATTACGGAGCATTTCGATGACGATATCCTCGACATGCTGAATGTCGTGCTTTGCCTGGCGCCGCTCGGCCTCCGAAACGCGGAGGCGGACATACCCTTCGCCAAGGTTCTCCTCGACGCGAAGGTTGCCTTCCCCCGACATCGACGCGATAAATGAGATGAGCTCGTTCGCGTCGCTCATGTTATTTAGCGATATCGACAGCGCGGCTCTCGCGAATCACGACGACGCGCACCTGACCGGGATACTCCATCTCTTCCTCGATCTGATGGGCGATATCGTGAGCCAGGACCGTGGACTGGGCATCGGAGATCTTGTCCGGCTGAACCATGACGTGGACCTCGCGACCAGCCTGCATGGCATAGGTACGCTCGACGCCTTCATGGGAGTTGGCGATCTCCTCGAGCTTCTCAAGACGCTTGATGTAGTTTTCGGCAGACTCGCGACGGGCACCGGGCCGAGAGGCAGAGACAGCATCGGCGGCCTGTACCAGGACATCGAGCACCGTGTTGGGGTCGACGTCGGCATGGTGAGCCTCGATAGCGTGGACGATAACGGGCTTCTCGCCATAACGGCGGGCAAGCTCGGCGCCGATGACGGCATGCGGGCCCTCGACGTCATGGTCGATTGCCTTGCCCAGGTCGTGCAGCAGGCCGGCGCGCTTGGCGGTCACAACGTCCAGGCCAAGCTCGGAAGCCATCACGCCGCACAGGTCAGAGACTTCGAGGGAGTGCTGAAGCACGTTCTGACCAAACGAGGTACGGTAGTGCAGGGCACCAAGGGTCTTGACGATCTCGGGGTGCAGGTCGTGGATGCCGGTATCGAAGGCAGCCTGCTCGCCAGCCTCGCGCACACGCTGCTGAACCAGGTCGGCAGCCTTGTGATACATCTCCTCGATGCGGGCAGGGTGAATGCGGCCGTCGGCGATGAGGTTCTCGAGGGCGACACGGGCGGTCTCACGACGGACCGGGTCGAAGCTCGAAAGAACGACTGTCTCTGGCGTGTCGTCGATCACGAGGTTGACGCCGGAAACCTGCTCGAAGGTCCGGATGTTGCGACCCTCGCGACCGATGATACGTCCCTTGAGGTCATCAGAGGGAATGTGCACGGAGGTAACGGTGACCTCGGCTGTGTGGTCGGCAGCGCAGCGCTGAATCGCCAGGGACAGAATCTCCTGGGCGGTCTTGTGGCACTCGGCGCGAACCTGCTGCTCGGACTCGCGAATGATCGTGGCGGCCTCGTGGGTGACCTCGCCGCGAACCTTATCGAGGAGCTCCTTGTGGGCGTCCTCGCGGGTAAGGTCGGCGATTCGCTCGAGCTCGGAGGTCTGCTTTGCGCAGAGATCCTCGAGCTCGCGGGAGCGCTTCTCGACCTGACCGGCCTGGCTGGACAGCTGATGCTCGCGCTTGTCGAGAGCGTCGTTGCGGCGATCGAGAGATTCCTCGCGCTGCATCACGCGGTTCTCGAGCGTACGAATCTCGTTCTTACGCTGCTTGTCCTCGGCCTCGGCGGCCTGCTTGTTTTTGATGATTTCCTCTTTAGCCTCGAGCAGAGCCTCTTTTTTGAGAGTCTCGGCCTGACGCTTAGCATCACCGATCAGGGACTCAGCCTGTGCGTGTGCCGACTGGATCTTTTCGTCGGCCTCGTGAAGACTACCCTGCTTGGCGGTGCGCATGTAGGCAATTGCGGCGATGGCACCCAAAACGATGCCAACGAGCGCTGCGATGATAGGCATGCTCACTCCTTTTTATGGATTCGTTACACAACAAAGCGAACCGTCCTTACGAACGGCTCGCGACATTTGAGTAATATGGGCGCAGCTTATGCGGGTCGGATACAGATAAACATATAAACAAACTCATCACAGATGAGCACATATCACAAAGCAAATGACAGTGTTTATCGTACGTTGAACCACAACAACTGTCAAATAAATGGCCCCGGCACGGCGGCTAAAACGCGGTGAACGGCAGGGCCACAAAACGCATACGCCTAAACCGCACATTCCTCGCGTTCGGCATCGAGACGTGCCTTAACGGCATCGGCGGCGATGTGATACGAGAAGCCCTTGCCCATCAAAAACCGAACCAGTTTTTCGAATCCGCGCGTCTCTGGAACACGCCGCTTGGCGAGCAGGGCTGACGCACGCGCCAAATCGTCTTCAACGGCAAAATAATCCTCGGGATAACCGGGAATGTCATCGAGCACGATATGACGGCGCTTGAGCTCGGTCTCGATTTTGCGCTGTCCCCAACCGCGCCGCTTGCGCTCCTCGATAAAGTACGAGCAAAAGCGGTTCTCGTCTAAAAAGTGATACTCGGTGGCGCGCTCGACGGCGAAATCGATCGCGGGCTGGTGAAAGCCGTAGCGAGCCAGCTTGTCACGGACCTCACCCGTCGCATGGTCGCGGCGCGATAGCATCTCGGTCACCATGGTAAGTGCACATTTACGCTCGATGAGCTGCACCGCCTCACGAAAGTTGTCCCAATCACAGGGAAGATCGGGGCGGTTTTTGACATACAGCCGCGCGACCCGCACGGGAATCCAAATGGACCGCTCAAAACCGCCCTCAAGCTCACAATCGATATGTGCGCAAGGCTTTTTGGACGCATACCCGCTCGAGAACGAGGAAGCCGCCTTCTTATCGGGAAAGACGGCCGTGGCCTCGGTCACCGTATACGACATGAGCGTAACCGCTACTCGTCGTCATCATCGAGCATGGCGGAACCATCGATGGCGTAAAGCTCGTCAAACTCCTCAGGCGCAGGCTGATCGGTCAGCTCGACCTCGGACGGAGCATCGTCATCAAACTCAAGTCCGCAGGCAAGGCGGACCTTATGCTCAATCTCGTCGGCGCAATCGGGGTGTTCGCGCAGGAAAGCCTTGGCGGCCTCTCGACCGTTGCCGAGCTTGTCCTCGCCATAGGCAAACCAGGAGCCCATCTTCTTGCAGATGCCGCACTCGACAGCCATGTCCAGAATTGAGCCCTCCTTAGAGATGCCCGTACCGTACATGATGTCGAACTCAGCAGAACGGAACGGAGCTGCCACCTTGTTCTTAACGACCTTGGCGCGCACGCGGTTACCGATAACCTCGTCCTTAAGCTTAATGCTGTCAATACGGCGAATGTCGATACGCACCGAAGAGAAGAACTTAAGGGCGCGGCCGCCCGTCGTAGTCTCGGGGTTGCCGAACATGACGCCGATCTTCTCACGCAGCTGGTTAATGAAGATGCACGTCGTGTTGGACTTGGACAGCGAGCCGGCGAGCTTGCGAAGCGCCTGGCTCATCAGGCGAGCCTGAAGACCGACCGTAGTATCGCCGATTTCTCCCTCGATCTCGGCACGCGGAGTCAGCGCGGCGACGGAGTCGACGACGATGGCATCGATGGCGCCGGAACGCACGAGCATGTCAACAATCTCGAGCGCCTGCTCGCCCGTATCGGGCTGGGAAATGAGCACCTCGTCGATATCCACGCCGATGCGCGCGGCATACGTGGGATCAAGCGCGTGCTCGGCATCGATAAATGCCACAACGCCACCCATTGCCTGGGCCTCGGCCAGGATCTCGAGCGAAAGCGTCGTCTTACCGGAGGACTCAGGACCGTAAATCTCGACGATACGGCCGCGCGGCACGCCGCCGATACCCAGCGCGGCATCGAGGGCCAGGGCGCCCGTGGGAATGGCCTCGACCTCGAGCTCGGGACCACCGTCGCCGTACCTCATGATGGAACCCTGGCCGAATTTCTTCTCGATCTCGGCCTTGGTGGTGGCGATCATCTCATCGCGCTCTTTACCCGTCGTGCGAGCATGAACGGTACGTACGGGACCTGAATTCTTGGCCATGAATAGCCCTCCTCTTAACAACCTGCATCGATAATAAACGAACGGCTGTTCGTGGTCAACCGTTCAGATAAATCATATGCTGCCGACCTTTCCAAAACCCAACCAAACGCCGACCAAACACTGACCAAAATCTTGACCGCAGGCGAACCAAGAAAATCATGACGAGGAAAAATACGACAACTACCTGCACAAAGATAAAATTCGCCGGAGGTCCCTATCTCCGCAATTAAGGGGCCCGGAGGCCCCTTAAAACACGTCTATTCCATAGGGTTGAGCACAAGGGCAATGCGACCCAATGCCTCCGTGACCGCATGGGCACGAACACACGAACGGTCGCCCTCATAGTGGCAGCGCACAGAGTCCACGACCGGCACTCCCCCATCGGCGGAACGATGTGCCCAGCCAATATAGAAAGTGCCAGCAGGATCGTCCTCAGTACCACCGCCGGGGCCGGCATAACCCGTTGCGCTCACTGCAATATCGCTCTGGTACAGTTCCAGCGAACCCGACGCCATCTCGCGCGCAGTTTGATGCGACACCGCGGTGTAGCGGTCGAGCGTCTCCTGCTCAACACCCAGCACGCGATGCTTAATCTCATCGCAGTAGGTCACCGCACCGCCACGCAGCACCGCCGAGGCGCCCGGGATATCCGCAATCGTCGAGGCGATCATACCCGCCGTCAGCGACTCGGCCGTCGAAACCGTCACACCCCGAGCGCTCGCGCGCTCGACGATATCGCGCGCCAGCTCCTCGTTATGTGCGGAAATCTGCTCAAAAGAGTCCGTCATACCCACCAGGACCTAGACCGAAAAGACGATCTTGCGGCAGTTCCAGAAGTACTGGGCGCCCGAGATAACGGTCAAGACAACGGCAACGGCATACAGGAAGCGCGACACCGAGTAGATGCCGAGCGTCAGCGCCACCGGGCCAAGGTGCAAGCCGGCCATAGCAAAAACGCACAGGTAACCGCAGATGGAGACCATCGTGGTCGCCGTCTTGTACTTGCCGAGCTTATCGGCCGCAACGACCACACCGGCCGCACTCGCGACCATGCGAAGGGCGCTCACCAGAAGCTCACGGAACAGGATAATGAACACGGACCACACGGTCACCGCGCCAAAATCCAAGAACAGCAGCAGGGCCGAGAACACGAGCAGCTTATCGGCGATGGGGTCCAAGAATTTACCGAAGTCGGTGATCTCGTTGCGCGAACGCGCCAGATAACCGTCGACCTTATCGGTGCACGACAGGATCACATACAGAATGAAGGCAGCGGCGGCGAGCGGGCCGTCAAAGGTGCTCCAATCCGTACCGGCAACACTCGTGTGAGACAGAGCCGAGACGATCATGAACACCGGGATAAAGACGATGCGAACGCACGTCACGATGTTGGCGGGCGTCCAGACACTCGTCAGTTCCTTATTGCTCTCGTTTGCCACGACGCTCTCCTACTCCACAACATGACCGATAAGCTCATAGCAGA
The DNA here is from genome assembly GCA_048187355.1 of Collinsella sp. Taxonomy (GTDB): domain Bacteria; phylum Actinomycetota; class Coriobacteriia; order Coriobacteriales; family Coriobacteriaceae; genus Collinsella. The sequence goes on along the minus strand of DBEZDO010000013.1, from coordinate 8,149 downwards.
AGCTATCGGTAAACTCGACGGTCAGAATATCGCCCACGGACGCCTCGCTGGCGTCCAGATGCACCGCTCCATCGGAATCGGGCGCCTGGAACCAGGCATGGCCGATCAGCTCGGCGCCGTCCTCGGTCTCTTCGATACCGTCGACGATCACCTGGGCGCGCTCGCCCACATGGGCGGCGGTGGCGGCAAAACCGAGCGACTCGGCCAGGTCCATGGCCTCCTGGGCGCGCTCGAGCTTGACCTCTTCGTCGACCTGACCCTCCATCTTAGCGGCCAGGCTGCCCTCCTCCTGCGAGTAGGCAAAGACGCTCGTGTAGTCAAAGCCGACGGTGTCCATAAAGTCGATAAGGTCGCGGAACTCGTCGTCGGTCTCGGTCGGGAAGCCGACCATGGCCGTGGAACGGATCACGATGCCGGGGATACGCTCACGAAGGTCGCGGAACAGATCCTCGAGCTCCTGGCGCGAACCGGAGCGACGCATGGCCTTGAGAATGCGCGCGTCGCAGTGCTGCACGGGGATATCGATATAGGGCAGCACCTCGGGCGTATCACGAATGGTCTCAATGAGCTCGTCAGTCATGCCCTCGGGCTGCAGATAGAGCACGCGGACCCAGACGTTGTGCGGGCGCACGGCCTCGGCGACGGCACGCAGCAGCTGCGCCAGATTGCGCGGCGAGCCATCGGCGACGTCCTCGTCGGCAAAGTCGGTGCCCCAAATACCCGTGTCCTGGCCGATCAGCACGATCTCGCGCACACCGCCGGCAACCAGGTCGCGCACCTCGGAGATGATGCTCTCGGCATTGCGCGAATGATAGCGGCCGCGGATGTAGGGAATCATGCAGAAGCTGCAGAAGCGGTTGCAGCCATCGGAAATCTTGACGTAAGCGACAGCACCCTCGACGGTACGTTTGACCTGCGGGATATAGGCTGCAATCTCACGCTCGACACCCAGCACGCCATCGATGACCGCCACGATGCCATCTTCCTCGTCGGCCTTCACAAAGGCAGCGACCTCGGGCAGCTCGTCAGGCAGGTCATCGCCATAGCGCGACGGCACGCAGCCGCACATGACGATGGGGCAAGAACGAACGCCGTCCTGAACCTCGTTGGCGAGCTCGAGCGTGGTCTCGATGCTCTCGGACGTTGCGGAGGCGAGGAACGAGCAAGTATTGACGATGGCGATGTCGGCATCCTGCGGGTCGAATGCCTCCTCGTAGCCCGCGGCGGTCAAAAGAGAACGCATGCGGTCGGTGTCAACCTCGTTCTTAGCGCACCCGAGGGTGATGTAGAGCACGGAGCCCAACGGTGTATCCATGTTGGAGAGCGGTCCTTTCGATTGATATTAGCGGTAGTTGGTGAACTGCAGCGGCTGGCCGTAGTCCTGGTCGCGCAGGAACTGAATCACGGTCTGCAACGCGTCCTTCGAAGCAGAGGAAACACGCAGCTTGTCGGCCTCGATGGTCACCTTGACCTTGAGCTTTTGATCCTTGATGTCCTTGTTGATCTTCTTGGCGGTCGCTTGGTCGATACCCTCGACGATATGGCCGAGCACGCGCACGGTGCCGCCCGATGCCGCCTGCGGAGCATCCCACGAGACAGCCTTGAGGTCGATGCCGCGCTTGATGAGCTTGGAGCTCAGCACGTCAACAATCTGTTTGGAGACAAAGTCGGCCGGGGCGTTGATCGTAAAGAGCTTCTCGCCCTTCGAAAGCTCGATCGTGGCGCCGGAATCCTTAAGGTCATAGCGCTGGGAAATCTCGCGCGTGGTCTGCTGGAAGGCGTTGTCGACCTCTTGCATGTTGACCTCGGACACGACGTCGAAGCTGGAATCTTTAGCCATGATGTTTCCTTTCGCGTACGAGCGGCCTAGTAGCTATCGTACGAATTGTCGGTAGAATCGGTGGGTGTCTGACCGTCAGTTGCGGTATCGGCGCCATCCGTGGACTGGGCATCGGTACCGTCAGTGGTATCGGTAACATCGGTGGTGTCGGTACCATCAGAACTTTCACCATTCTCGGAATCAGTCGTCTCCTTCTTAGGAACGGTGATCGTCACACGAGCCACGCCCGAGGTCTTGGTATCGTAACGGACCTTTTCACCGTTCTTGGTAACGGTAACATCGGAAGGCTTGGACGTGGTGATCTCGATCGAGGACTCGGGCGTGTACTCCTGCTCAAAGGGGCCAGTCGCCTGAGCGCCATAGACCGACTTGCCGTCGACCTTGACCTCAATCCACGCGGTCTTTCCCTTGGCAACGGAAACTTTGACCTTCGTGACCTCGTTCTCTTCCTTCTTGGCCGTCGTCTTGGTAGCGTCCGAATCAGTCGACTCATCCGTCGGCTCATCGGTGTCTTCGTCCTCGTCGACCGTTTCGGTCTTCTTAGAAGACTTCTTGGTCGTCGTCTTGGTAGCAGTGGGCGCCTCGGGCGTGGTCTCGGGCGCCGAAGATGCGCAGCCGCGCAGAAGCACCACGATGAGCACGATCAGCAGCAACGCCACGGCACCGATGCCGGCGTAGACGATACGCGGATCGAGCCCGTTGTTTTGAGGAGTACGGGATCCGCCGCGTCCACGACCGGAACTGCTGCGGCCGCCTCCCTGAGGCATACGACCACGATTGCTATCGGAACGGCCGCGATAGCCGCCCTGGCCCTGAAGGATGCGCTGACCCGAGCGGGGCGCAAGTTCACCGCGGCCTTGATAGCCACGTTGGCCCGAACGCGGAGCCGAAGAGCGCTGGCCATACGGCTGTGATTGAGAGCGAAGACGCGGCGTCACCTGCGTGGTATCGGCATCCGCATAGCCACCGCGAGAGCGTCCGGTGGAGACACCACGGTGACCGCGATCTGAATAGCCGCCGTCGCCGTAGCCGGCACGAGGGTCACGCGCCACGCCGCGGGCAGCGGGAAGTGCACGGTCCTCGGGCATCGGCGTACTGCGGAACCGGTCACGCTGTGAGCGGATCTCCTCGCCCGAACCCGTCTCAGTAATATAACCGGCCTGCTGAGGACGCTGTCCATAGCGGGTCGAACGACCGCCCTGAACCATCAGGAAGCGCCCGTTATCGACCGAGGAACGCGAATTGACGTAGCCGGCGGCGTCCTGAAAACGACCGCCCTGCTGCGACGTTTCGCGTTCGTATGCCATCAGGTCGTCAAAGTAGGCATTGACGACCTCGCGCGGATTGAGGCCCAAAAAGCGAGCATAGCTCGAAATCATGCCCTGTGCATAGCCGCGCGGCGGCATCGAAGCAAAGTTACCGGTCTCGAAAAACTCGATGATCTGCGGCCTGATTTTGATGGTGTTGGCGACCTGCTGAATGGAAAGGCCCATTCGGCGACGCTGCTCGAGCAGCATGTCACCAAAGCGTGCAGCCATCAGAATCCTCCAAACTCACGATCTTCACGTGCCATCTCGGCGTCGACAGATTCCAGCGCGGCAAGCCCCTCCTCGTCCAACAGGACCTCGCGCGGCTTGGAACCGTCGGGCGGGCCGACGACACCCTTTTCTTCCAGCATGTCCATAATACGCCCGGCACGCGCATAGCCAACCTTCAGACGACGTTGCAGGCCAGATGTGGAGCCCAGCTGCGATTCCACCACAATATGGGCGGCTTCCCAAATGAGCGGATCATCGTCTTGCGGCTCAGCTACTCCGGTGCGGACAATGCCGCCGCCACCCACCATGGACATGGAAGCGGGCGCCACGGCGGACAGGATCTCCTCGTGGTAGTCGGGCTCGCTCTGCGACTTGACGAACTCGACAATCTCGTTGATTTCGTCATCCGAGACAAAGCAGCCCTGGATACGGCGAGGCTTGCCCCAGTCGACCTTGGAGAACAGCATGTCGCCCAAACCGGTGAGCTTTTCGGCACCCATCTGGTCGATGATGACGCGCGAGTCGATGCCCGTGGCGACATTAAAGGCGATGCGGTTGGTGATGTTGGCCTTGATAAGGCCCGTCACCACGTTTGAGCTGGGGCGCTGCGTGGCCACGATAAGATGAATACCGGCGGCACGGCCCAGCTGTGCAATACGCACGATCGAGGCCTCGACATCCTTACCGGCAACCATCATCAGGTCCGAGAGCTCATCAATGATGATGACCAAGTAGGGCATCTTTTGCGGCGGGTTGTCGTAATGCTCAAACTCGCCGGCGGCCTGCTTTTCGTTGTAGGTCGAGATCTTACGAACGTTAAGGCGCTCGAAGACCTTCAGGCGACGCTCCATCTCGGACACGGCCCATTGCAGAGCGCTCGCGGCCTGCTTGGGCTCGGTCACCACGGGCACATAGAGATGCGGCAGACCGTTATAGCCCGCAAGCTCGACGCGCTTGGGGTCGACCATGATCAGGCGAACATCCTCGGGAAGAGCGCGCATGAGCAGGGTCGTGATGATGGAATTGATCATCACCGACTTACCGGAACCCGTGGTACCGGCGATCAGCAGGTGGGGCATCTTGGCAAGGTCGGCGACGACCGGCGTGCCCTCGGCATCGCGCCCGATTGCGAGCTCAAGCGGACCGCCCTTCACATAGGGCAGCACGTCGCCCAGGTTGACGTTCTGGCGCTTGCGATTGGGGATCTCGATGCCCACGAGCGAGGTGCCGGGGATCGGGGCAAAGATACGCACCGACTGGGCAGCGAGCGAAAGCGCGATATCGTCCTCGAGGCTCGAGATCTTGCTCACGCGCTCGCCCTCGCCAGGTTGCAGCTTAAAGGTCGTCACCGTGGGGCCGGCGATCCAGCCGACCACGCGGGCACTGCGGCCAAACTCAAGCAACGTGGACTGAAGCGACTCGGCAGTCTGTTCCAGCTCCTTGTCAGAAGACGCGGAGGACGCCGACTGCGGGTTGGCATGCAGGATTTCGAGTGGCGGAAGCTTAAGGCCATCCTCTTCTTCGCCCACGTTATCCGCGGGGGCATTGACCACTCCCCCATCGCTAGAAGTAGGCGCCTCGGCAGCGCCCGCGACAGCCGCATCGGCAACCTTGGGATGCTTCAGGAAATCGGGGATCTGCGGAGCTGCCGAGACAGGATTCACGGCAAACGGCGGCTCGGACTCGTCGATCTTATCGGGGTCGTCTTCCATCGAAAGCTGGCCGGTTACCTGGTCGCGCTTTGCATGGCAACGCGACAGCAAAGTTGTCTTTGCGGTCTCAATCGGAGCCTCGTCGTCCCCGTCATCGCCCTCGGTGAGCTCAATCTCGCTATCGGACCAGGACGGGTCGGGCTCACTCGTATTGAGCTTAGGCGCAGCCTTGCCCTTCTTGGCATGGCGGCGCGGTAACAATGTGGTCTTGGCCCGCTCAGCTTCCACTGCCTCGGACACGTCGACAAACGGATCCTCGTCCTCGTCGTCATCGTCCAAAACCGGGTCCACATCGTTGCCCATGACTGTGGTCACGGCAGCATCGGAGCCCTTTTGACGAAGAATGCTCAGGTGCGGACGGGCAACGCCGGGCACCGACAGGGCTTCGTCGTCACCCCACGGACTCGCGTTAACATCGGCACGACGGCGCTCGGCAAAATCGGCCGCGCGGTCGCGAGCAGAGCGCAAAACGCCGCCAACCGAAAAGCCGATGATGACCAAGCCCACGACGACAAGGCCCAACAGGACTACCATCGCGATAGGCTTACCCAGGGCATTCTGCAGCGCACTCGCAATAAACGCACCGATGTAGCCACCCGAGGCGGACAGATTTTGCGGCGTAAACATGAGGTCGCACGAATCGCTCGTGCCCGGCACCATCAGCGAAAGAATGGAGACGACGGCGATAAAGACCACGGCGCCGCCCGCAACAGAGCGCACGTTGAGCGGCGAGTCCTCGCCTAAAAAGAGCGTGGCGGCAAACAGCAAGATGACGATCGGCAGCACGTAGGCGCCCAGACCAAAGCCCAGGTGGTAGAAACCGGCAACCGCAGCCGTCACGGGCGCTGTTGCCGGAGAGATCACGGCAATGAAGGACGCAATCGCCAAAACGGCGATGACCACGCCGGCGATATCGCGGTTGGCCGAAGGCTCGACCAGGGGCTCGAACTCATCGAAGTCCGCCTCGTGGCCCTTATTGGCACGCAGATGGGAACCGGCACCCTTAGCAGATGCCGGTTGGTTATTGGCCTTATTGCCTTTGGCGTTTTGTGCAGATCCGCGCGCCAAACTAAACCTCCATGACGACCGGGATGATCATCGGACGGGTGCGCGTACGGCTCCAGATAAAGTTAGAGAGCGAATCGCGCACGGCCTTGCGAATGGCATCGGAACCGCTGCTCGTAAAGCTGAACTTGCCCTTCTCGATCGTCTTCATGATGGACGCGGAGGCATCCTCGGAGAACTGGTCGTCGATGGCAAACGAGACGCCGCGGCCCGAGAACTCGATGGCCTCAATCTTCTTGTGCTTGAGCGAGACGATGGCAACGGCCGTGACCATACCGTCGTTGGCGAGCTTCTGACGATCGCGCAGGACGATGGGGTCGGTATCGCCGATACGCAGGCCGTCGACGTAGACGACGCCGGACTCGACGGACGTACCGCGCTTGACGATACCGCCGCGCATCTCGAGCGTGTCGCCGTTATCGAGGATAAAGATATGATCGTCCTTGATGCCCATCTTGCGGGCCAGCTGGGCATGGGCGCGCAGATGCACGGCCTCACCGTGAACCGGCATAAAGTACGTGGGCTTGGCCATGGCCATCAGGAGCTTGAGTTCCTCCTGGCTACCGTGACCGGAGACGTGGACGAGAGCGCGGTTCTTATCCCACACGTCGCAGCCGAGCTTGGCCAGGCTGTTGACGACCTGCTGGACGGCCTTCTCGTTACCAGGAACGGGAGTTGCCGAGAGGATGACGGTATCGCCCTCGTGGATAGAGAGCGTCTTGTGCTCGCCGTTGGCCATGCGAGACAGGGCCGACAGCGGCTCGCCCTGCGAACCGGTGCACATGACAACGATCTTGTCGTCAGGCAGGTTATCAATGTCGAAGGCATCGATAATATCGGCATCGTCGATGTTGAGGTAGCCCAGCTCGCGCGCCACGCGGGTGTTAGTGAGCATGGAGCGGCCGGTCACAACGACCTTACGGCCGCACTTGCGGGCAGCATCGCAGATCTGCTGCAAACGATGAATGTGGCTCGAGAACGACGCGACGAACACGCGACCCGGGGCGTTCTTGATGGCGTGCAGCAAGTTGGGACCGACCTCGGCCTCGGACTTGGTAAAGCCGGGAACCGTGGCGTTGGTGGAGTCGGACAGCAGCAGGTCGATGCCCTGCTTGGCAAAGCGGCTGATAGCGGCATAGTCAGGCGTGACACCATCGATGGGCGTCTGGTCGAGCTTAAAGTCGCCGGTGTGCATAACGGTGCCCTGGTTGGTACGAATGAACACGCCCAGAGCGCCGGGGATGGAGTGCGTCATAGAGAAGAAGTCGAGCGAGATGCCGCCGAGGTTGACATGGCTGCCGCCCTTGACCTCGCGGAACTTGGGTGCGCGGATGCGGAACTCGGAGAGCTTGCCCTCGATAAAGCCAAGCGTCAGCTTGCTCGAGAAGATGGGCACCTTATTGTTGAGGTCCTGCAGCAGATACGGAAGCGAACCGGTGTGGTCCTCGTGGCCGTGGGTGACGACGATACCGCGGAGCTTCTCCTCGTTCTCCAGGACATAGGTGTAGTCAGGAAGCACCAGGTCGATACCGGGCTGGGAGTCATCCGGGAACATGAGACCAGCGTCGACGAGCACCATGTCGTCGCCGCACTCGAAGACCGTCATGTTCTTGCCGATGCCGTCAAGGCCGCCGAGCGGAATGATCTTCAAGGGAGATGATTTTTTAGCTGCCATAGGTTAGTGTGGTTTCCTTTCTTCGAAACGGGTCTGGAACAACCGACGGGGCGCTTCTGGCAAACCGACCGCCGGGAACGTACAACAATGCATCGCAGAGTCGATGCAATAACCACAGTATGATACCCATTTGCACAACAACAGACCACCCATGCATCAAAGCCCCATCTGAACCTGTGTATCCCGCCGGTCAGGGCTCAGCGGCCCCGGCACGGGCTAAGTTTCCTGCTCTACAGTCCTGCTCACGACGGAGGCCACATTAAGTGGCCTCCTGTTCGTGCGGAACTCGCGATAAACCTAAGCCGGTGTCCCCGCTCTC
>DBEZDO010000012.1:0-2015 GCA_048187355.1 Collinsella sp. | reverse complement strand
GACGCCCAGGACGGGCACGTTGGCGTAGGAGCACAGCAGGAAGCCCAGGAAGTAGAAGGGCACGAGCTGCTTGGTGAGCACCAGGCGGCCGAGCATGGCGAAGCCCATGGCAGGCAGGAAGTTGGCGGCAACGCCAAAGCCGTCGATGATGAAGGGCGGAATGAAGTCGAGCAGGCCCTGGATGGCGTCGGAACCCAGATAGAAGGCGCCGCCGCACAGCAGGAAGTATTCGACGCAACCCCAGATTCCAATTCCCCAATGAACGGCGTAGATGCCTTTGAGGTTTCCCTTGAGGGCAAACTTGTCTGCCATGTCGACAAACACGGGGAACAAGGCATTGGTAATGTTGCCGATCGTCAGCGAAAGGACAGCGATGGGCATGGCGAGCGCGATGGCCGTCTCGGTGCCCTGGCCGAGCTGAATGGCAAACGCGCAGGCGAGCACGCCGCCGACGGTTTCGTTAGGCGGTACGTAGGCGCCGATGGAGATCGAGCCCATGAACAGTAGCTCCAAGCTGGCGCCAACGGCAAGGCCGGTCTGCAGGTCCCCCAGCACCAGGCCCACGAGCGGGCACAGGACGATGGGGCGGAACGCGTAGAGGGTGCCGAGCTGGTAGTCGAGGCATCCAAACGCTCCGACTAAGCCGACGAGGATTGCTTGGACAAGCATAATTCCTCCCAATAAGGAATCTCGAACCGTCGTCACTCCCGTCGCGCGCGTTGTTGATATCAATTCCGGGAGTTCGATCCCACGGCTCGAAGCGTACCTGGCGTGCTGCTAACACCCATGCCAGGCACAAATGATTTGATACCAATTATAGATATGCAGGTTCTTACTATTTAATACCACTCGCTCAGCGGGGTGTTTTTTACCGTAAACGGCAGACGTATCTCATCAGGCGCGCTCTTTGTTTCGATGGCGGACAAGCGCCACCAGAAAGCCATCGCCAAAGGCATCGGATGCCAAGTTGGCCACAATCACCAAAACGATAATCGCCGCGCCCAAAAACTCGTTCCAGCGAAAGACCTCGCCAAAGAAGAGCGCCGACCAGCAGGGAGCGAGCACGACCTCGCTCATGCAAACCAAGTTGGCCGCAAACGCGTTGGTTCGCGCGATCCCCTTGGCATACAGCACGCTCGCAAGGCCACTGCAAAAAAGGCCATGCACCAGCATGAGCCCCCACTCAAATGGCCTCACGGAGTCTAGGGCGCCGGCAAAATAGACGATCGGCAGCATCGAGATACCGCAGGAGATGAGCGAGGACACCATGGGCGACGCATCGGGGCGAGAGTTCAAAAAGAAACACAGCCCAAAGGTGGCTCCCGAAATGACGGCAAGCAGGTTGCCGAGCATGCCCTCGGCGCTCAAATCGCCTAAAAAGAAAAGTCCCATACCCGTAAAAGCAACCAACACGGAGGCAATCTTCGCAGGCGAGGGCAACGTGCGAGTTGCGAGCGACTGATACACGATAACAAAAATCATCGAGGTGTACTGCAGAACGATCGCGTTGCCGACCGTCGTGAGCTGGTTGGCAAAGTTAAACGTGGTGCCCGTCACGAAGTTGCAGACGGCCACAAGGGCAATAAGACGGCTGACGCGGAGGACAGGCCTACCGACGAGCAGGATAAAGAGCGCCATAAATATTGCCGTAACGGCACCGATCAAAAGAGCCGACTGCGAATTGGCGCGAACGAGGATGCCGATAAAACTCCACAAGAGCGCCGTGCCAAATAGATACATCGCCCCGCTCACGCCATTATCGGATGGATTGTCAGATCGAATCACGAAGCACCTCCGGCTAGCTTTCGGTAATAAAAAACGGCGACCGCAATGGGTCGCCGTTTCCCTTGGGGGCAGAATAGAACGCAGGAACCTACGCCAGCACGCCGAAGAACGCGCCGATGATGCCCACGACCATGGTGGCCACGATCAGCACCATGGGGTTGATCTTCTTGGACAGCAGCCAGTAGTACAGCCAGAAGGCGATCATGCCGAGCATGCCGGGCATGATGCCG
>DBEZDO010000011.1:0-5453 GCA_048187355.1 Collinsella sp. | reverse complement strand
GAGTTCCGCACGCAAAGAAGGCCACTTAATGTGGCCTTCGTCTTGCGCAGGACTGTTCGAAATTTTGAGGAAGCACCCGCCCTGCCGGGGCTCCCGGGTTCCCGCTTACGAGAGCGACGTTCTCAGCAACTCGTTGAAGAGCTTCGGGTTGCCCTTGCCGCGACTCGCCTTCATGCACTGGCCCACCAAAAAGCCGATGACCTTCTGGTTGCCGTCACGATACTGCTGCGCCTGATCGGCACAGTTCGCCAGCACCTCGTCCACGATCGGCTGCAGCGCGCCGGCATCGCTCACCTGACGCATACCGCGCTCGTCGACAATCTTGTTGGGGTCGTCGCCGGTCTGGGCCATGGCCTCAAAGACCTCGTGCGCCTGGTTGGAGCTGATGGCATCGGTCGCCAGCAGCTTGGCAAGGGCTGCCACCTGAGCCGGCGCAATGCCGGACTCGGCTAGTGAGACGCCTGCGCCCTTAAGGTAGGCGATCATCTCGTTCACCAGCAGGTTTGCGACCGTCTGGGCCTCCTTGCCGGCCATACCGGCAGCGGCGGCCTCAAAGAACTCTGCAAACTCCGGGTCGCCGGCAATCTGCTCGGCATCGGCCGCCTTAATCCCAAAGTCGGCCTCAAAACGGGCGCGCTTGACATCGGGCAGCTCGGGAATCTCGCCACGGCAGCGGTCGATGAACTCGTCGTCCAGATCGAACGGCGCCAGGTCGGGATCGGGGAACAGACGATAGTCGTCTGCCGTCTCCTTCACACGCATGACCACGGTGCGCTTGCGGCTGGGCTCCCAGTGGCGGGTCTCCTGGTAGATGATGCCGCCCTCCTCGAGCACCTCGGCCTGACGGCAGATCTCGTAGGCTAGACCGTCGTGCAGGCTCTTAAACGAGTTGAGGTTCTTAAGCTCGGTCTTGGTGCCCAGCTTGGTCTCGCCACGGCGGCGCAGCGACACGTTGCCGTCGCAGCGCATGGAACCCTTCTCCATGGAGCAGTCCGAAATGCCCAGCGTCACAAAGATGCGACGGAGCTTCTCCATAAACAGGCGAGCCTCCTCGGGCGTACGCAAGTCGGGCTCAGTCACGAGCTCAATCAAAGGCGTGCCGCAGCGGTTGTAGTCGACGAGCGACTCGGCCGCGGCGGTAATGCGGCCCTCGGCGCCACCCACGTGGACCATCTTGGCGGCGTCCTCCTCCATGTGGATGCGCAGGATGCGGATGGGCACCGTGTAGGAACCGTCCTCGCGACGCTCGGGCATCTGCAGGTTGGACGCGTCATAGCTGGCCAGGTGACCGGCGCGTTGATTGCCCTCGCGCATGGTCGACGTCATGGACGTGGACAGGCCCTCGGCGTTGGCCGAGGCGCTCGCCAGGCTCTGGGCCTCGGCCTCGCCAAACGCGCAGTCGGGGCGCTCGGCGGCACCGCGACCGGTCACGTCCAGATCCAGGTGACCGTACATGGCAAAGGCGACCGGACCCTGCGTGGTCTGGAAGTTCTTGGCCATGTCGGGATAGAAGTAGTGCTTGCGGTAGAACATCGAGTGACGCTGAATCTCGCAGTTGGTGGCGAGACCGGCCTTGACAATGCTCTCGATGGCGCGCTTGTTGGGCACCGGCAGGGCGCCGGGCAGGCCCAGGCACACCGGGCACACGTTGGCGTTGGGCTCGTCATCGTGGCTGAGCTTGCAGTTGCAGAACATCTTGGTATCGAGTGCGGTGAGCTCGGTATGGATCTCCAGACCGATCACGGCCTCCCAATCCTGCAGGACCTCGGAAAGCTCCTTCATTACAGCTCGCCTCCCTTCCCGGCAAAATCGGGCGCGACGGAAAGCGCGGGCGCACCCGTAGCGGCATCGGCAAAGCCGCGCTCCAGGGCGCGGGCAAACATAAGCAGCTGACGGTCCTTAAAGGCCGGACCAACCAGCTGGGCAGAAACGGGCAGCTGAGTATCCTCGCCCAGGCCCAGCGGCACCGAGATGCCACCGTTGCCGCAGATGTTGAGCGAAATGGTGTACAGGTCGGAGAGGTACATCTGCGTGGGGTCGCTGATCTCGCCAAACTTAAAGGCCGTACGCGGCGAGGCGGGCATAAGGATGGTGTCCACCTTGGCATACGCGGCGTCGTAGTCCTGCGTGATGAGCGTGCGGGCCTTTTGCGCAGCGTAGTAGTACTTGTCGTACACGCCCGAGCTCAGCAGGTAGGCGCCGAGCATCTGACGGCGCTTGGCCTCGGCGCCAAAGCCGTGGGCGCGCGAGAGCGAGCTTTGGTCGGACAGGTTGGCGCAGCCCTCCTCCTGATAGCCGTAGCGAATGCCGTCGAAGCGGGCCAGGTTGGAGAACGCCTCGGCCGGGCCGATGACGTAGTAGGCGGCGACGGCGGCGTCCAGGTGCGGCAGGTCGACCTCGACCAACTCGGCGCCCTGGTTCTGCAGCTCCTGGGCAGCGCGCTGAACAGCGGCCTTGACCTCGGGCGTCAGGCCCTCGGCCTCCATAAACGCGGGGATAATGCCCACGCGCTTGCCCTCGATGCTGTCGTTGAGGTGCTCGGTAAAGTCGACGGCGCAATCCTGACTGGTGCAGTCGTACGGATCGTGGCCCGCGCCGGTAAGCGCGTTCATGGCCAGCGCGACATCCTCGACCGTACGGCCAAAGGGGCCCACCTGGTCGAGCGACGAGCCAAAGGCAACCACGCCGTAACGGCTCACGGCGCCATACGTGGGCTTAAAGCCCACCACGCCGCACAGTGATGCCGGCTGGCGAATGGAGCCGCCGGTATCCGAGCCCAGCGAGAGCGCGACTTCGCCCGCGGCGACAGCGGCAGCGGAGCCGCCCGAGGAGCCGCCGGGCACGCGCTCGGTATCCCAAGGGTTGTTGGTACGGTGGAACGCCGAGCTCTCGGTAGAGCTGCCAAAGGCAAACTCGTCCATGTTGGCCTTGCCCATGGGCAGGCAGCCGGCATCGAGCATGCGCTGGACGCAGGTGGCGGTGTAGACGCTCTGGTAGTCCCCGAGCATGCGGGAAGCGCAGGTGGTGCGCGTGCCTACGAGGTTCATGTTGTCCTTGATGGCCAGCGGCACGCCCGCGAGCGGGGGCAGCGGCTTGCCTGCGGCACGGTCGGCATCCACGCGCGCGGCGGCCTCGAGCGCGAGCTCGGGCGCCACCTGCAGGAATGCCTGGACCCCGCCCTCGCGCGCCTCGATGGCGGCAAGGGAGGCCTGGGCCACCTCGGTAGCGGTAAAGTCGCCGGCGGCAACGCCCGCGGCGATCTGGGCGGCGGTAAGGGAATCGAAGCTTAGCGCCATTACTCGCTCTCCCCCTCTCCCAAAATGGACGGCACGCGGAAGTAGCGGTCGCGCGCGCTGCCGGCGTTTTCGAGCGCGACGTCGAGCGGCAGGTCGCGCTCGGGCTCGCGCAGGTCGTCGCCCATCACGTTGGACAGGCTTCCGATGGGATGGAACGTGGGCTCCACGTCGGGCAAGTCATATTGCAAGACGGGCTCGAGCATCTGGACGGCGTCGTTCAGGTAGGACGTCATCTGGGTGAGCTCGTCATCGGTCAGTGCGATCTTTGCGTACTCGGCGATGCCGCGCACGTCTTTCTCGCTGAGTGCCATAGGCGCTCCCTTCCGCATAACAGTTAAACCGCTCTAGTATACAAGGCAACGCCGGCTTGGAGCAGGCGCTTTACCCAAATGCAGCGAAAACGTAACGAGGGCGGCGGTTGGTAAGCGGCGGGCTGGCGGTTCTGCAGCGAAACCGCACCGTCCATAGCGAAAACCGCGCCGCCCCACAACGAAAACCGTCGCGCACACAGCGAAAACCGTCCCGCCCGAAACGAAAAGCATCACAACATTCGACGCTTTTCGCCAAAATCGAGATTTTCATCGAATGTTGTGATGGTTTGGAAGTCCCGACCACCACAAAAGTGCCCGTCCCCTTTATGGTGGTTCTGAACGATGCTTTATGCCGAGGCCTTGGCCTTGCGGCGCTTACGGACCGCGTGAATCACGATGTCCAGCAGCAACAGCACAATGGCCACGACCACGATGAGAACGGCGAACTCGCGCTTGCCCCAGTGGCGGCCGGCCAGCGACTTTTGCTTGTCGACGTCTTTCTTGTTGTACTTGGTGCGCACGCAATGTACCAGCAGGCGATGGTCGTTCACGCCGTAGGGCGTGCAGGTGACGAGCGTCACTTTGTCGGCGCCCGGCTCGATGGTCAGCGACTCCATCTCCTCGGGCAGCACCACCTCGGAGTCCACCATCTTGTAGGCGAGCGTCTTGTTCATGGTGTGCAGTAGCACCAGGTCGCCGGGCTCCAGCGAGTGTATGTCGTCGAACATACTCAGGTTGCGCATGCCCGAGTGCGCGGTGAGCACGCAATGCGTCGAGGTGCCGCCCACCGGCAGGCTCGTGCCCTCCAGGTGGCCGACGCCCGCCATAAGGACTTCCTCGCTCGTGCCGTGGTAGATGGGCATACTCACATCGATGGAGGGGATCTCGACCCAGCTCATCATGGGGTCGCGGTCAAAGATGAGCTGCTGGGCGTAGGGCTCGATCTGGTCGGCGGGAAGCTCGGTGGCCTCGCCCGCCAGCTGCTCGTTAAAGGAGCGAGCTTGGAGCAGGATGCGCTCGCGCTCCTCGGCAGACAGCGCGTCAACGGTGCTGGACACGGTGCTGATCTGGTTAAACACGCCCGAGGCTTCGAGCCGGTCCAAGATCCACGGCCAGGTCATAAGGCCCACGCCAATAAGGATGATGACGATGGTGATGAGCCGGTCGGCCCAGCGCGGCAGCCGCTTGCGACGGCGCTTGGCCTTGGGCTTGGGCTGAGGTTTGGGCTGAGGGCTTGAGCCACCGTTGGCCGCGGCGTTATTGCTCTTCATATGTTTGGCGCCCTGCACCATCGCCGGTCACTCCTCTACAACTCAAGTTGTCTAAACAAATAATAGCCGATTAGCGAGCTTCCACGCCGGACAACGCAGCCTAGCAGCATTGCGCAGTGCGAGTATGGGCCCGCATTTGAGTTTTCAAAATGTCCCGAATCGGCGGGGCGATTCGGGATACAATGTCAATAGGAAACGACGCACCCCGCGTAAGTGTACGAGAGCGCGGGCGGCCTAGTTTTCAGCTTTTGTTAAATGCCCGGGATCCGACCCCCGGGCATTCTTATTTGCGCTTTCGACGCAAATGCCGTCCACCGTCCGCACCGCGCGTGCGCCTACGGACCTTAAACCGAACCTCATACGAGTCAAGAAACGCGATGACGAACGAGCCCACCGCCGCGAGGGCGGCGAGCGCGTTAAGGAATTTCAGCATATGGGGACCTCCGATCGAGTCGTCGGCCGCCCGCGCACGGGATGCGTCGCAAGGGTATTTTACTGCGAGCACTCGCACTTACAGCTGGTAAACGCAATAATTGCAAACATCTGTTCGATATTCATACGCTTGATACATCGGG
>DBEZDO010000010.1:0-35105 GCA_048187355.1 Collinsella sp. | reverse complement strand
CGCGTCTGCTAATATCTCCATAGCGGTCCCTGTCCTTTCCCAGAACCTGTGTTATGTAGCAATTCCAGATTCTAGGACAGGGGCCGCTTGCGTTTGGCGGTCAGCCGTCGGCGCGCTTACACCAACATTTCCGACGCGATCTGGTTTAACACCCACAAATCTGACTGCCTCCGCCAAAACTGTGGCGGTTTACTACGATGAATCGCTCAACCGCGATCACTCCGAAACTTGTTGAACTAAAACCGCAGGTAGATGCCTTGCACTTTTTTGCGAAAAGCCGGCGTAGTTGGAATTTCTCATTTCATCGTAGTAAACCGGCATAGTTTCGTATTTCCAGCAGTTCCAAATTCGTCAATACGTCGGCGTTTGCAAAAAGCCCGACCTCCGTGGGAGATCGGGCTTTCAAGGCTTAGTTAAACCAAGTCTGTACGGTCAAATGACCCGTAGCTTACATCTGCTCGGGCGCGGAGACGCCAACGAGGGTGAGCACCAGGGCGAGCGTCACACGGACGGCATCGCAAGCGGCCAGACGGGCACGCGAAAGCTCGGGGTCGACGGGACGGCCCTCGCTCGGCAGCACCTGACAGGCAGCGTAGAAGCTGTGGAAGTCGCCGGCGAGTTCCTCAGCAAAGTGCGTCAGACGGAACGGGGCGCGGTCGCGAGCGCAGCTGGCGATGAGGTCGGTGAGCTCGTTGAGCTTGCGCGAAAGGGCGAGCTCGGTCGGGTCGGTCAGCAGCGAGTAATCGACGTTCTCACCGATGGCCTTGGCGGCGACGGCCTTCATGCCCATCTCGTCAGCCTGCTCGGGCGTAACGTCAGCGGCACGGCGCAGGATGGAGCACACGCGGGCGTGAGCGTACTGCACGTAGTACACCGGGTTGGAGTTGTCGCGCTTCTTGACGGCCTCGATATCGAAGTCGACCATCTGGTTGGAGCTCTTGGAGATGAGCGTGTAGCGAGCGGCATCGGAGCCGACCTCGTCGACGAGCTCCTGCAGGGTCACCATGGTGCCCTTGCGCTTGGACATACGGACGGGCTTGCCGTTACGCAGCAGGTTGACGAGCTGGCCCAGCAGAACCTCAAACTTGCCGGGGTAACCGAGAGCGTCGCAGACGCAGCGGACGCGCTCGATGTAGCCGTGATGGTCGGCGCCCCAGATGTCGATGACGTGGTCGACGCGCTGGAACTTATCCCAGTGATAGGCAACGTCGGAGGCGAAGTAGGTGTACTCGCCGTCGGACTTGATCAGGACGCGGTCCTTGTCATCGCCCAGGTCGGTGGAGCGGAACCACAGGGCGCCGTCCTTGGTGTAGAGGTAGCCCATCTTGTCGAGCTTCTCAAAAGCGCGGTCGACGGCGGAGGTGCCGGCGGTCTCGCCCTCGGTGTCCTTCACATACAGCGAGCGCTCGGAGAACCAACGATCGAAGTCGCAATTGACGGCGTGGCAGAGGTCGCGCATGTTGTCGACCATCTTTACATAGCCGCGCTCGCGGAAGCTCTCCATGCGCTTCTGCGGATCGGCGTTGACCCACTTATCGCCGTCGGTGCGCCAGAACTCGGCAGCCTCGTCGATAATGTAGTCGCCGCCATAGGAGTCCTTGCCCAGGGTCTCGGCAAAGTTATCCTGGTACGGATGGGTCTCGGGATGCTCGTCGTTCTCGTCGGCAACAAAGGCATCGCGGTCGGCGATCAGCAGCTTGTGAGCCTCGTCGATATCCACGCCCTGCTTGGCGATGATGTCGGCAAGCTGCATATAGCGCGTGCTGATGGAGTTGCCGAAGGTGTTCATCTGAGAGCCGTGGTCGTTGATGTAGAACTCACGCTGGATGTCGTAACCGGCGTGGTCCATAACACGGCAGAGCGAGTCGCCCAGCGCGGCCCAGCGGCCGTGGCCGATGTGCATGGGGCCGACGGGGTTGGCGGAAACGAACTCAACCTGGGTCTTCAGGCCACCACCGACGTTGGACTTAGCGAAGTCCATACCCTTCTCGCGAGCCTCGCCAAAGATGGCATTCTTGACGGCAACGGAGAGGTAGAAGTTGATGAAGCCGGGGCCTGCGATCTCGACTTTCTCGATCGCGGGGTCCTCGGGCATATGGGCAACGATGGCCTCGGCGATCTTGCGCGGGGCGCAGTGGGCCAGCTTGGCGGACTTCAGGGCCATGGTAGAGGTCCACTCGCCATGAGAAGTGTCAGCCGGTCGCTCGATAGCGCAATCGTCAAGTTCAAATGCGGAAAGGTCGCCGGCCTCCTGGGCCGCAGCAAGCGCAGCGCGTACCAGCTCTTCAATCTTCTCGGGCATAGATCCTCCTTGTGTTAAAGCCCCCGAGCTCTTGGTCACTCGTAGGGCAAAAGCCA
Source organism: Collinsella sp. (assembly GCA_048187355.1). GTDB lineage: Bacteria > Actinomycetota > Coriobacteriia > Coriobacteriales > Coriobacteriaceae > Collinsella. Next base: position 32,747 of record DBEZDO010000010.1, on the reverse strand, counting down.
GAGTTTGTAGCACTCTATCACAAGCGACGGGCACTGTCGCAGGGTAAAGCTAATAGATATTGCATATGCACAAAAATGACTACAGCTTGTATGGAGTCACTCAAAGATGCCAGTCTGCCTGCAGATTATGCAGGCGTTGAAAATGCATAAAGGTGTGTATGAGCTGCGTCTGTTATCGAATACTCTTACCTATCAGAGTTGTGTGCTTTTCCTGCATAAAGTAAGGGTTTGCGCACGTCAGCGTGTTATTCTAGACATACGTAAATTCGTATAAGTTGGAGGTAGCATGTTCTCAATCGGTCAACACGTCATTCATCCGGGCCAGGGAGTCTGCACCGTCGTCGGTTTTAGGGACGACACACCGCAGCCCATGCTGCTGCTCGAGACCAAGCAGGGACATGCGCAGACGATCCTCATGTACCCCGTGGCGCAGGCCGACCGTTTGCACGCCGCCATCTCGCAGCAAGATGCCGAGCACCTGCTGAGCCACTACGATGAGCTGGAGTGCGACACCTTTACCGAGCGCAACAGCTCGCTTGAGGAGACACACTTTAAGCAGCAGCTCAAGCTGGGCGCACCCGAGACGGTCCGCGTGGCAAAGACCATGATGCACCGCATTCGCCAGGCCGAGGAAGCTGATAAAAAACCCAGCTCCTACTACATGCGCGTACTCAAGGAGGCCAAACGCCGCTCCATCGAGGAGTTCGCCGTGGCCCTTGGCGTCACCGAGGAGGCCGCCGAAGCCCGCCTAGCCCAAGCCGCCCTCAACTAACCCATCCGCGCCAAAAACCACCACAAAGGGAACAGGCACCTTTGTGGTGGTTTTCTTGTTCTAGTAGTATTCATTCTTATCGATACCCACGAGCACAAGGAGTCTCTTATGGCAGAGCCGCTTACCGCCGGAATCACCCGCGACCGCGCGTTCGAACTGCTCAACGAGCATAACAAGGACCCGTTCCACATCACCCATGGCGAGACGGTCGAGGGCACTATGCGCTACTTTGCGCGCGAGTTCGACCCCGAGAACGAGGAGTTTTGGGGCATCGTCGGTCTGCTGCACGACCTGGATTGGGAGGAGCATGAGGACGACCCCATGAACCACACCATCTATGCTGCCGAGATTCTTAAGGGCGAAGGTGCGTCTCCCGAGCTCATTCGCGCCATCCAGACGCACACGTCGGACTTCAATACCTCGCTGCCCAAACCCGAGCTGCAGATGGAAAAGATCCTGTTTGCCTGCGATGAGCTCACCGGCCTGATCGGCGCTGCAGTCATCATGCGCCCGAGCAAGAGCGTTATGGACTTTACGACCAAGTCGCTCAAGAAGAAGTTCAAGGACAAGCGCTTTGCCGCCGGCTGCTCGCGCGACGTGATTTCGCAGGGCGCCGAGATGTTGGGCTGGGAGCTCCCCGAGCTCTTTGACCGCACCATCGCGGCCATGCAGTCCTTCGCCCCCGACCGCGATACCTTCCAGGCCTAACCGCCCACGCCACCTAAAACCACCACGAAGGGGACAGGCACCTGTGTGGTGGTTTTCGTTTACGAGGGGTTTAGGGGCGGACCTGGCCGGTGCCGCGGAGCTTGTATTTGTAGGTGGTGAGGGCCTCGGCGGCAAAGGGGCCACGGGCGTGGAGTTTTTGGGTCGAGATGCCGATCTCGGCGCCCAGGCCAAACTCGCCGCCGTCGGTGAAGCGCGTGCTGGCGTTGGCGTACACGGCCGAGGCATCGACCGCATCCAGGAAGCGCTCGCAAGCATCCGTGTCCTCGGCAACGATGGCCTCGGAGTGCATCGTGCCGTAGCGGTTGATGTGTGCGATGGCCTCGTCCTCGTTTGCCACGACCTTCACGCTCATCTCGAGCGCCAGGTACTCGCGACCCCAGTCCTCCTCAGTCGCGGCGACGTAGTCATCGCCCTCCACAAGCCCGGCATCGGCGCATGCGGCGCAGGTTGCCTCGTCGCCGTGAATCAGCACGCCGTGGTCATGCAGCACGGTCACGACCGCGGGCAAAAACGCATCGGCCACAGCACGGTCGACCAGCAGCGACTCGGCGGCATTGCACACGCCTACGCGCTGGGTCTTGGCATTAACGATAATGTTGAGCGCCTTATCAAAGTCGGCGGATTCATGCACGTAGATGTGGCAGTTGCCCGTGCCCGTCTCGATCACCGGCACAAGCGACTCGCGCACGCAGCGCTGGATCAGGCCTGCACCTCCGCGCGGAATGAGTACGTCGACGATACCGCGGAGCTTCATGAGCTCGCCGGTGGCTTCGCGATCGGTGGACTCAATCATCGAGACGGCCTCGCGCGGGAAGCCCTTGGCCTCGAGCGCATCGGCCAGCAGCTCGGCGATCATGGCACACGAGTGATAGGCCAGCGAGCCGCCGCGCAGAATGCAGGCGTTGCCGGTGCGGATGCAGATGCCCGCGGCGTCGGCCGTCACATTGGGGCGCGCCTCGTAGACCATGGCAACCAGACCCAACGGCACGCTCACGCGGGTCAGGTCCACACCGCTCGCAAGCACGCGGTGGTCGAGCACGCGGCCGACGGGATCGAGCAGCTCGGCGAGCTTCTCCAAACCGGCGGCCATGCCCTCGACGCGCTCAGGCGTCAGCAGCAGACGGTCGAGCAGACCGGCCGAAGTGCCCGCATCGCGCGCGGCGGACATATCGAGCTCGTTAGCGGCAACGATGGAGTCGACACCGTTGCGCAGTGCTGCGGCCATGGCGCGCACGGCCTCCTGACGCCGCTCATCGCTCGCCGTGGCAAGCGAGGCCGACGCTGCCTTGGCGGAAACGGCAAGATCGTGGACATACGTGACTATATCGACCGACATGGGCGGCCCTTTCTCCTAGAAGTTTGCAACCATGGTAGCCGATTTGCGCATGGCCTCGCCCGCGGCGGTAGAATTGGTCAACCCGAAACACCGCAACGAACGGAAGACTCACATGGCCCTCATCACTTCGTACCACGTCCCCGGCCTTTATGTCGAGGACCACAGCATCGACGTCCCCCTTGACTGGCGCGGCTTGGAGCCGATGCTCCTGGCCGTCGGCAGCACCATGCGCCGCGGCGCTATGCCGGCACCCATCGCCGGCGCGCCCGAGAGCATCAAGCTCTTCTACCGCGTGGTTTGCGCGCCCGACCGCATCAACGACGATCTGCCACTGCTCCTATTTTTGCAGGGCGGCCCCGGCGGCGAGAGCCCGCGTCCGCTGTCGCCCACAAGCGACGGCTGGATCGAGGAGGCCGTCAAGCACTTCCGCGTGGTCCTTCCCGACCAGCGCGGCACCGGACGCAGTAGCTGCGTGGACGGACGCGCGATCAAGGCACTGGGTGATCGCGCAACGGCCGCCGGCGCCGATACAGCACGCTCGCAGGCGGACTTCCTCAAGCGCCACCTCGCCAGCTCCATCGTGCGCGATTTTGAGTACCTGCGCCTAGTGGGCTTTGGCGGCAAGCCGTGGGTCACGCTCGGCCAAAGCTACGGCGGTTTTTTGACGCTGAGCTATCTGTCGCTCTTCCCCGAGGGCGTGGCGGCGAGCTTTACCTGCGGCGGAATCCCCCACGTGCCGGCGAGCGCAAGCGAGGTCTACGCGCACACCTTCCCGCGCATGGCCGCCAAGACGCAGCAGTATTATGGCCGCTACCCCGCTGACGTCGAGCGCGTGGCAGCCCTGGCCGATGCGCTCGAGGCCCAGAAGCCCGTGCTGCCCGACGGCTCGCCGATGACGGTCGAGCGCCTACAGCTCATGGGCAGCGACTTTGGCATGAAGCCGAGCTTTGAGCGTATGCATTGAATTATCGATCACGCTTTTGTTGACGGCGACGGCACGCTGACCTGCGGCGCCTCGGTATCTGACAGCTTTTTGATGCGCGCCTTCGAGCGCACCAACACGCGCACGAATCCGCTGTACTGGACGCTGCAGGAGTTTATCTACGCCGACGGCGACACCATGCCCATTGGCTGGGCGGCCGCAGAGGAGAAGGCCCATCGTGCCGAGTTCGACACACTCGCGCGCCCGCTCATGTTTACCGGCGAGGCCATGTTCCCGTGGATGTTTGAGCAGATGCCCGAGCTTATGCCCTTTAAGCCCGCCATGGACCTGCTGATGGAAGACACCAGCTGGGACAAGATCTACGACCCGCAGCGCCTGGCCTGCAACGAGGTGCCGCTCCAGGCCGCGGTGTATTTCGACGACATGTACGTGGATTCGGGCCTGCAGCTCGATACGCTCAGCCGCGTGGGCAACTCGCATGCCTGGGTGACCAACGAGTTCGAGCACGACGGCCTGCACGGCAGCGTGGTGTTCAAGCACCTCTTCGACGAAACCCTCAACCGCGGAGACCTGCGCCAGATCTTCTAGCAAAGGAGCGTCCCAAAGTGCCGGCACAAAGGGAACGTCCCCAAGTGCCGGCACGAAAAAGGCAGCGCTGCGGGAAACGATCCGCAGCGCTGTCTTTCTTTATGCAAATACGATCAAGTTATCCCTGTGTATCGCCGGCTTCTCGGCCAGGTCTGCCAGCAGGCGGTTGCTGGCAATCTGGTCTTGGCGGCGACCGGCAGCAAGTTCCAGCACGTCCGAATCGGCCTCGGCGATACCGCGGGCGACGACCATACCGCTCGGATCGCACACATCGAGCACATCGCCCTCGGCAAACTGGCCATCGACCTCGCGAATACCCACCGCAAGCAAGGAAGAGCCACGGCTGACCAGCGCCTTCGCGGCGCCGTCATCGACCGTTACCGAACCGTGGGCCTTGTCACCCAACGCGATCCAGAGTTTGCGCGGCGCAATGTCCAGGCGCTCCGCCGGCGGATCGAACAGGGTTCCCACGCTCTCCCCGCGGGCGAGGCGCACGAGCGCATCGGGCTCCTCGCCCGAGCAAATCACGCTCTGAATGCCCGCCGTCATGAGAATGCGGCTCGCGCGAATCTTGGTGATCATGCCGCCCGTGCCAACCGATGTGGAAGAATCGCCCGCCGAGGCGATAATCTTGGCATCGATCTTATGCACGACCGGGACGAACTCGGCCGTGGGGTCCTCGTGCGGATTGGCGGTATAGAGGCCATCGATGTCCGAGAGCGTCACGCACAGATCGGCAGAAACCAGGCAGCTCACAAGCGCCGCCAGCGTGTCGTTGTCGCCAAACTTGATCTCATCGACGGTAACGGTATCGTTCTCGTTGACGACCGGCACCACGCCAAGCTCCACCAGGCGCAGCAGGGCGTCGCGCGCGTGCAGGTAGGACGTACGGCGCGCCGTGTCGTGGCGCGTGAGCAGCACGAGCGAGGTGAGCAGGTCGCGCGCATGAAACTCCTCGTCGTAGGCCGACGAGATGATGCACTGACCGGCCGAGGCGCAGGCCTGCAGGCTCGGCAGGTCGCCGACCGGCTTGCGGTCGAAGCCCAGCACAGGATAGCCACAAGCGATAGCGCCCGAGCTCACCACGACCAGGCGCCAGCCGAGCTTGCGCAGGGCTGCGGCCTGATCGGCAAGCCCGCCGATAAAGGCGCGGTTGACCTTGCCGTCGGCGCCCACCACCGTGGACGAACCGATCTTTACCACCATCGTTTTATAAGAAGTCGTCATACGTCAAACCAATCGAATGTTGAGCAGGCGGGCGAGAAAATGATCCGTTTTCCTCCGTCCCCAAGGGATCGTCCCCAAGGGATCATTTTGCCCAAGGGAAGGCAGAAGCCGCGGCCATGTTCTTGCGCACAAGCTCGTCGCGCACCTGAGCCAGGCCCTGCTCCATGCCCACCACATAGGTCTGCGGGTACAGGAAGCGCTTGAAAGCTGCGTCCAGATGATCGAGCGCCCAAACACAGCGCTCGCGCGCGTCCTGGATGCTCTCACGCGGAGCCACCGCGCTGCCGTCGCGCACGATCGGCACCAGCAGCTCGCGATACTCAAGTTCGGACACGTCGGTCACCAGGGCGGCATCATTCACGGCCACGAGGGTATTGCCGCGCGCGGCGCCCTCCCCCGCCAGATGGTCCTCGTCGTAGATCATGTCGCAGACCGGGCCGCCAAAGCCGTCGTAATAACGGCGCACGCGTTGCACACCCGGGATCGTGCGCTTGTAGGGCTGCTCGGAGAGCTTGACCACCGGCGTCCACGGGTCGGCCTCGCTCGCACGGCGGGCGGAAAGCTTGTACACGCCGCCCAGCGCCGGCTGGTCGTAGCAGGTCGCGAGCTTGGTGCCCACGCCAAAGCTATCGATGGGCGCGCCCTGGTCGAGCAGCGACTGAATCGTGTACTCATCAAGATCGTTGGAAACCGAGATCCCCACATAGGGCAGGCCCTCGGCATCGAAACGGCCGCGAACATACTTGGAGAGCTTGGCGAGGTCCCCCGAGTCAATGCGAATAGCCGACAGGCGCTCGCCCGCCGCCTCCATCTCCTTGGCAACCGTAATGGCATGCTCGCAGCCCTCGCGCACATCGTAGGTGTCGATGAGCAGCGTGCAGTTCTTGGGGCTCGACTTGGCAAAGGCGCGGAAGGCCTCGAGCTCGGAATCGAAGCTCATCACCCAGCTGTGCGCATGCGTGCCAAAGACGGGAATACCATAGCGGCGGCCGGCGAGCACATTGGACGTAGAGGAGCAGCCGGCAACGTAGCTCGCGCGCGCAACGGCCAGGCCGCCATCGGGACCCTGGGCGCGGCGCAGGCCAAACTCCGCCACGGGGCGACCGTCGGCGGCGAGCACCACGCGCGCCGTCTTGGTGGCGACAAGCGTCTGGAACCCGACGATGTTGAGCAGCGCCGTCTCAAGCAGCTGGCACTCGAGCGCAGGACCGGTGACGCGCACCATGGGCTCGCGTGGAAAGACGAGCTCGCCCTCGGGGACGGCGTCGATATTTACATGCGCACGAAAATCGCGCAGGTAGTCGAGGAATGCGGACTTGAACATCGCGCCGCCGGCCGGGGCCTGGAGCGAGGCGAGGTAGTCGATATCCTCGGGCGTAAAGCGCAGATTCTCGACTAGCTCGGGCAGCTCGGCGGTGCCGCACATGACAGCATAGGCGCTGCCAAAGGGATGGTCGCGGTAAAACGCGGTAAAACAACCCTGCTCATTGGCCTTGCCGCTCTCCCACAGGCCCTGGGCCATAGTGAGTTCGTACAGATCGGTGAGCATTGCGATGTCGGTGGGATGAGAGATATCGGTCAAAGCCATGGGGCGACCTTTCGGATGTGTGGTGCAGAGGTTGAGGGTTGGGCGAGGCGGACGTGCGGGCATAGAGCCCGGCGCGAACAGGTTAGTGCAGGCCCATGCTGCCCGTGATCGTATAAACCATAAAGACGATAAACGCGATGAGGGCGAGCACGATGATGATTTTTTGAGCCGGAGCCATGCCGGGGATCTCGTTCTCGCCCGTAGGCTCCTTGGAGGTGACCATGCGCTGGGCAAAGGTCATCTCGTCACGGCTCGGTTTGGGCTCGACGGACTTGGGACGAGCGGCCTTTTTAGGCTGAGGTTTGGGCGCGGCAGGTGCAGGCTTCGCTGCAGCGGGCTTGGGTGCGGGCGCGGGCTTGCGCTCGGATGCGGCGTTCGAGGCAACCTCCTCGGCCTTCGCACGCTCGGCACGCAGGGCAGCCAGCTCCTCACGCTCGCGACGGGCCTCTTCCCGAGCCTCGCGGCGGGCCTTCTCAGCGCGGAGCTCTTCCAACTCAGCGCGCTCCTCGTCGGACAATGGTTGGGACTCAAGCTCGGCCATGGTGCAGCCCTTTCTTTTAAAAAAAGCCGCCGACACAATGTCAGCGGCTTATCAAATCCAAGGGTGGAGACGAAGGGAGTCGAACCCTCGGCCTCTGCCATGCGACGGCAGCGCTCTCCCAACTGAGCTACGTCCCCAGGACAAGTCGATATTTTACCTACGGCTCGCCAACTGTCAACGCCCAATAACCAGTCTTTTTGGAGCGCGACTATTTTGGCAACTTTTCGAACAGGCGATCCTCTCGATGATTTTTTAATCCCCGTCCCAGAAAAATCATCGACGAACGCACTACTTTGCGCTGGTAAGAACACCGGTGGTGTCGAAGGCCGGGGTGAAGCTCTCGTCTACCGCGCCGCCCTCTTGCCAGAACATTGTCGTAAAGCCCAGGTCGTCGGCATGGTCGAGCACCTGCTCGTACTCCTCGCGCGTCACAGCGCGCGCCAACTCGCCGCCCTGCTCGCGCATGAGCGCATTGGGCGTGTACTGGTTCATGACCGAGATCGGCACGTCGCCCACCGTCTGCCACACCAGGTCTAGCACGCGGCACGAGTCATCCGCATGCCCCGGCAGCACCAGGTGGCGCACGATGATGCCGCGCTTCATGAGCCCGCCGTCATCCACCAACTCTCCCCCGCGGCGATCGATCTCGCGCGCCATCTGGGCCAGACCCGACACGGCCACGCGCGGGTAGTCCTTGATATGAGAAAGCGACTGCGCAAGCCCGGCATCGGCATATTTAAAGTCGGTAAGCCACACATCGACCAGGTCGCCCAGCGCCGCCACGGCACTCGCGCGCTCGTAACCGCTCGTGTTGTAGACGATTGGGATGACCAGCCCGCGCGTCCGTGCCGCGGCAATCGCGGCAGGCAACAGGTGTGCATAGTGCGTCGCCGTCACCAAATTGATGTTGTTAGCACCCTGGTCCTGCAATTCCAGCATAATCTCGACCAGGCGCTCAGGCGAAATCTCAAGGCCAAAATTGCCGGTCGAGATCTCGTGGTTCTGACAGTAGATACATTTGAGCGAACAGCCGCTAAAGAAGATCGTGCCCGAACCGGCCTCGCCCGAGATAGGCGGTTCCTCCCACATATGAAGCGCGGCGCGGGCCACCTTGAGCGTGTCGTTAGCACCGCAGACGCCGTGCGCGCCCTCATCGCGCGCCGCACCGCAACGGCGCGGACACAAATGGCAGGCGGGCGAAAAAAGTTCGGTCAACGACGTCGGCATAAAACCATGCTCCAAAACAACGATTCAGCAGCTCAAACGTAAAGGGATCAACCCCACAGACGGCTCGAGCCCAAGGCGCCGTAATCGTCCGACACGATTTTTGTAATGTCAAGACTGGAATCGATAAAGTGCCGCTTTATGATGTAGGTATTCCGCCCCCCGCGGAGCAACTGGGTGAACCGTCGCGTTTATTTAGGGAGCCCACACAGTCGTACCTAGTACAGGTATCCTTCGTTGTTAAGGACGCTGGAACAGTCGATGAGGGCACCCACCTGTTTTAGGTGGGTTCATTTTCGTAACGTGGGGGGTGGTTTTCTTTTGCCGAAAATCACCATTACAGTCCATATGGATCCCCGCCGGCATCCCGACAAGCCATCGACAACATCCCAATATCTGGTAAGCGCGTGATTATCGCTGCGTGCAATTCCATGCACCCCCCTTGGTCGAGTATTATGGTTCCGCTATGCCCTTTGCGCATGGCGTTCTTCTGACCTTTTTCTTCGACGCTTGGCGGTTTTTAGATTCATGGCTTCATCCCCGAGCTACATACCGTACCTATGCGTGGCAGCGGCGGCCTTTATCACGACCTTCCTCGCGGTGCCCCTGGTCAAGCGCTTGGCAATTAAGCTCGATGCCGTCGACTATCCTTCTAAGCGCCGCATCAACACCAAGCCCATCCCGCGTTTGGGCGGAACGGCGGTGTTTTTGGGCCTGGTCGTTGCCTGCATTGTGCAAATCCTAGGCACCTGGTACCTAGGCTGGCCGCCCGTTTTGGTGCCGCACCCGCGCCTTCACATTAGCTATCCCATGCTGGCGCTCTCCTTTACCGTCATCTTTGCGACCGGCGCTATCGACGACGTCTTCCAGCTCACGCCCAAGCAAAAGCTGGCCGGACAAGTCCTCGCCGCGCTTATCGCCTGCATGGGTGGCCTAAAAATCGGCGTCATCGTCAACCCGTTTGCTCCCGGCGAGATCATGCTCGGATGGCTCGCCTACCCCATTACCGTGATCTATCTGGTGGCATTCACCAACATCATTAACCTCATCGACGGCCTCGACGGCTTGGCCACGGGCATCTGCGGCATCGCGTCGTTCACCATGTTTTCGATGGCCGTTCTCTCGGGCCGCATCGATGCCACCGCGCTCTCCATCGCGCTCTTTGGCGCCTGCCTGGCCTTTTTGCGCTACAACTTCAACCCCGCAAGCATCTTTTTGGGCGACTCGGGGTCGCTGCTGCTGGGCTTTGCGCTGGGCTCCATCTCGCTGCTCAACGTGAGCCGCACCGCCGCACTCACCTCGCTTATCATCCCGCTCATCGTTGCCGGCGTGCCCATCATCGACACGTTTAGCGCCATCGTGCGCCGCAAGCGCGCCCACATTAGCATCGGGCAGGCCGACAAGGGCCATATCCACCACCGCCTGATCCAAGAAGGCTACAACCAAAAACAGGCTGTGCTGCTCATCTATGCCTGGTGCATTATGCTTTCGGCCGGCGCCGCCGCCATCAATCAGGTCGAGGTGCCCATGCGCGTGCTCATTTTTACCGTGCTCGCCATTGGCTCGGCTGCCTTCGCCAAGCACCTACACCTGTTTGAACCCGTGCTACGCCACCATTACAACAAGCGCACGCACGAGGACGAACTGGTCACCCCCGACGACCCCGCTTTTAAGCAGGAGGAGCAGGCAGCCGAGGAGCGCAAAGAAGAGCGCCACCACAAGCTCTAGGGCAAGCTGCCAAGGATGTGCCAAGGCACCGTTGGTCAAGCGCGGCCGCCCCGCACCCATCGCACAAGCCACCCCTCTCCCGCCCCTCGCCTCCTTACGCCCCGCCCCTCCAATAAACGCGTTATCATCTTGACCCATGAACATACGTTAGGAGCAATCATGCCAAACGAGAACAGCTACGAAGTCGCGTTGCAAAAGAGCAACGCCATTCGCGAGGGCCTGGCCAATACGCCCGAGAAGTTCACCATGCTCACCGGTGATCGCCCCACCGGCCGTCTGCACCTGGGCCACTACTTCGGTACCCTCAAGGGCCGTGTTGAACTGCAGAACATGGGCGCCAAGACCAATGTGCTCATCGCCGACTACCAGGTCATCACTGACCGCGACACGACCGAACACATCCAGGACAACGTGTACAACATGGTCATGGACTACCTTGCCTGCGGTATCGATCCCGACAAGACCATGATCTACGCGCACTCCGCCGTGCCCGCCGCAAACCAGCTCATGCTGCCGTTCCTGTCGCTGGTGTCCGAGGCCGAGCTGGCGCGCAACCCCACGGTCAAGGCCGAGATGGAGGCCTCGGGCCACGAGCTCACCGGCCTTCTGCTCACCTACCCGGTGCACCAGGCCTGCGACATCCTGTTCTGCAAGGGCAACGTGGTGCCCGTCGGTCGCGACCAGCTGCCGCACATCGAGCTCACCCGCACCATCGCCCGCCGCTTTAACAACCGCTACGGCAAGGTGTTCCCCGAGGTCGACGCGCTGCTGTCCGAGACCCCGCTGCTGCCCGGCCTTGACGGTCGCAAGATGAGCAAGAGCTACGGCAACGCCATCAATATTTCGATGACCGCCGAGGAGACGGCCAAGCGCATCAAGAAGAGCCAGACCGACTCCGAGCGCATGATCACGTTTGATCCCGAGAACCGCCCCGGCGTATCCGGCCTGCTTTCGACGGCTGCCATCTGCACTGGTCGTTCCGAGGTCGAGATTGCCGAGGAGATTGGCATGGGCGGCTCCGGCCAGCTCAAGAAGTACGTGACCGAGGCTGTCAACGAGTACTTTGCCCCGATCCGCGAGCGCCGTCAGCGCTACGAGAACGACTTGGATTACGTGAAGGACGTGCTGCACGAAGGCAATCGTCGCGCCAACGAGATCGCCGAGCAGACTCTGGCCGAGGTTCAGGACGCCATGGGCATGGTGTACTAGGCAAAGCGCTTTCGCACAACATAGACGGTAAGATTAGATTTCTCCCCGAAACAGGAACAGGCCCGCTGGCAGTTAGTTGCCAGCGGGCCTGTTCCCGAAGTACACCGTTGAATCGCACAGAGGGGAGGAATGCGAATCAAACTCAACAGGGCAGGCTTTTTCATCGCCTATTGCCTGCTCCGTTGCTGAAACCAATATAGTTCGCCGTGGTTTACTTTCTGACGGCAAAGTACGCCGCCACACCTTCTCCATAAGTTAGCTCCGGTAAACCTGCAACGGAAAACCACCACAAAGGGGACAGGCACCTTTGTGGTGGTTTTGGCCACGGCAGAGCCGCTAGAGTCCGGCAGGCCAGCGACAGGCGGCCAAATCGACGTGCATGTCGTCCTTAAACGCCACACCCTCCCCTAGCAAAAGCTCACGTTGAGCATCAGGGCCGCCAAAAGCAAAGCCTTCGCAAATGCGACCGTCGGCAAACACCACACGATGGCAGGGAATCTGGCCGGGGCGCGGATTACTATGCAGGGCATACCCCACGTACCGCGCACTTCGTGGACGACCGGCAAGCAGCGCCACCTGACCATACGTGGCGACCATCCCCTCGGGGATCTGCTCGACCACCTCGTACACCCGTTCAAAAAAGCCCTCAGACGCCATTGCTCGCTCCCTTCCACCCGGAAAAGCATAAACCACCACAAAGGGCCTGTCCCCTTTTTGGTGGTTTATGGCAGGTCGGTTAGTTAGCGGGCTGGAAGAAGGCTACGGCTACGGCGCCGGGGCCTACGTGGGTGCCGATGGTGGCGCCAATGGTGTGAACGGGCAGTTCGCCCTCGGTATGACCAGCCCACAGTGCCGCGCTGTCCTCGATATACTTCTTGAGCACCGCATCCGAAAGACCCGTATAGCCGAGCGCCAGCGGCATGGAAAAGTCGATGCCACCCGCCTTTTCGACCTTTTGGTTCAGCAGGTTGCGGCCGTTCTTGGAACCGCGCGCCTTACCCAGTTGCACGATCAAACCGTCTTCGGCGGCCACCACGGGCTTAACGTTGAGCAGCGTGCCCACAGCGCCCGCAGCAGCAGACAGGCGACCGCCACGCACCAAGTACTCCAGCGTCTCGAGCAGACCGATAACCACCACACGGTCGCGCACGGCCTCGACGGCCGCCGCGATCTGGGCCGCGCTACGGCCCTCGTCCACCAAGCGCAGCGCATACTCGACCAGAACGCGCTCGCCCAGGGTGACGTTGTTGCTATCTACCACGAACACGTCGCCGCCCGGCGCCTCGGCAAGTGCGGTACGGGCACTCTGATTGGTGCCCGAAAGCTTGGCGCCAACGGTAATAATCACTGCCTCGTCGCCGGCCTCACGCGCCTCGGCAATCGCCTGCGAAAACGCGTACGGGTTGACCTGGCCGGTCTTGGGCAGCTCATCGCGCTCCACGAGCATCTCGTAAAAGCGCTGGTGATCGATGTCGACGCCATCCATGTACACATCGGTGCCAAAGGTGACGGACAGCGGCAGAACACGCAGAGCGGGGTGCTCAGCCGGCGACATATCGCTCGCGGAATCGGTAATAACACGAATGGACATAGCGAATCCTTTCTTGCGCGGACCTCGCGCGGGGGATTTTGACAGCAATGCCCCGGCACGGTATACGCGCTCAAACGGGACTATGCAGTTGTTAATTGGAAGCAAATGCCTTGGCGGCCTTAGATCTCGCGCAGGGTGTTGAGAATCGTGCGCAGCGACGCATACATCTGCTCGCGCTGCTCCACACCCATAGCCTTACCGGTGGTATCGAGCACCTCGCGAATGATGCGGTCCGCCTCGCTCATGCTCTCGCCGCCCAGAGCGGTCAGGCGCACCGGAGCACGATACTTAACGGCGGCATCGCCCGAATCATCGACCTCGACGTAGCCACCCTCCTCCAGATGCGTGAGCGTACGCGAGACGGCGGCGCGGGTCACGCCTGCCATGCGAGCCAGGTCGGCGCCAGTCAGGCCATCCTTGCTGCGCTCAAGATAGTACAGGCACATAACGTCGGAGCCCTTGAGACCCAGCCTTGCGCCCTCAGACGTCTTAATGCGCTGGATCTCCTTGTAGAGTCCGCTGATCAGTCCGACAAAGTCCTCGAAACGTGTCTCGTCGCTCTGCTGCATGGGAGACGACCGCCTTTCGCTTGCATAATGCTAACGGGTAAACATCTTAGCCGTACTAAACGGCCGCCAGCTCTGCACGCCCCATTTGTTAACCCATCAACATAAAAACCACCACAAAGGGGACAGGCACCTTTGTGGTGGTTTGGGCCGAGCTACAGTTCCACGCGCGGGTTGTCGCGGGTCACGAGCGTCTTAACGACAACCGTAGCGCCCAGATAACGCTCGAGCAACTCGGCGAGACGATCAACGGCAGCCTGGCAATCCCCCATCCGCTCGGGCTCCACGCACTCAATCGCCAGGAACGCATCGGCTGAATCGTCGGACAGCGCCGTGCGAACGCCGTCGCGCCAGTTCCAGCATCGGCATACGGCGCCTGCATCATCGATGTAGGCAAGCTCGCCGGGCAACGTCGGGTCATCCACTTCCTCGCCAAGCGGCAGGAACGCATCCCCGCCATCAGTGACCGCCAGACGCAAATCGCCCTCGATAGCATGTAGGTCCTCGCCTCCGACGGGCAGCGCGTAGGTCAACGACACCGTGTTGTAGATGTCCACCGCGGGCGTAATGTGGCCCACTGGCTTGCCCTTAAGCACGCGCTTGAGCAAGTTCTCGATCGAGCAGCGCGCGCCCTTTTTAGTCTTGAACAGCCGGTACGCGTCACGCCATGCCTTGACCGGTGCGTTCTCGCTGATAGTGTCGCTGGTCAGATGACGCTCCGCATCGATATTGGCGCGGTCGAGCAACGCCGCAATCGCATCCACGTCCTCTTGAGGAATCTGAGCCGTGGGCTTCATGCCCTCCACGACCACAACACCGACCGCTGCCTGCGGAAACAGCTCCCAGAATGAATCCTCGGCGATAAAGCTCTTCATACGCTCTCCCTTCATTATGCGTGCCCGAGTGAGGGCGCCTAAACAAAAAAAACGCCCTCACGACGGCCACCTTCAAAGTCCTACGGTGCCGTCACAAGAACGCTTGCGCTGTCCCCATCCGGAGAAGGGGACGATATGTCAGGCGTATTGTAACCCGAGTCATCCACGCGAGCAAAACCACCACAAAGGTGCCTGCCCCCTTTGTGGTGGATATGGACTCACGGCGAGGCTAGTGGCGGAGTCCCAGCAGGCCGCGGCCGCGATGACGGGCGTCGGCGTTTACTTGAGCGTGCGGACCGGCGGCTTTGACGGACTCGGGCAGGTGCGAGTACTTCTTCTCGAAGTTCTCCTCGAACATCACCGCCAGGTTGTGCGCGGCCTCGTCATAGCGCGCGGTGCTCTGCCAGTATTGGCGCGGCACCAGGATGCCATCGGGCACGCCGTGGCACGTCGTGGGAATGTCGACGTTAAAGATGTCGTCGTGCACGAACTCGCTATCCTCGATGGTGCCGTCGAGGGCGCGCGCGACCAGCGAGCGCGTGTAGGCCAGCTCGATGCGATGGCCCACGCCGTAGCCGCCGCCAATCCAGCCGGTGTTGACCAGGTACACGCGCGTGCGGCCGTCGGCAATGCGCTCGCCAAGCATCTTGGCGTAAACCATGGGGTCGAGCGGCATAAACGGCTCGCCGAACAGCGAAGAGAACGTGGGCGTGGGCTCGGTGACGCCGACCTCGGTGCCGGGAATCTTAGCCGTAAAGCCCGTCACAAAGTGGTACATGGCGGCATCGGCCGTCAGGCGCGAGATGGGCGGCAGCACGCCAAAAGCGTCGCAGGTCAGGAACAGCACGACACTCGGAGTGGTGCCCATGCCCTTAGTCCACGCGTTAGGAATGTGCTCCACGGGATAGGCCACGCGCGTGTTGTGCGTGATCGAGATGTCGTCGTAGTTGGGCTTGCGGTTCTCGTCGAGCACCACGTTTTCGCAAATGGCGCCAAAACGGACGGCGTTGAAGATCTCGGGCTCGTGGAAGGCGTTCAGGCCCTCGCATTTTGCGTAGCAGCCACCCTCGATGTTGAAGATGCCCATGTCGGACCAGCCGTGCTCGTCGTCGCCGATCAGCAGGCGCGTGGGGTTGGCAGAAAGCGTGGTCTTGCCGGTGCCGGACAGGCCAAAGAACACGGCGGTCTCGTGCGTGACGGGATCCATGCTGGCCGAGCAGTGCATGGGCAGCACGTCGTCCTCGACGGGCAGCAGATAGTTCATGACGCTAAAGATCGACTTTTTAATCTCGCCGGAGTAGCCGGTGCCGGCGACCAGAATCACGCGTTCCTGGAAGTTGATGACCACCGCGGCGCTGGAGTTGAGGCCCTTGATGGCGGGGTCGCACTGGTAACCGGGCGCTGCGAGCACGCAGAAGTCGGGCTCGCCGGTGCGCGCGATTTCGCGGGCAAGCGGTCGGGCGAGCATCTGCTTGATGAAGAGTGCCTGGCTGGCACGCTCGCAGGCAACGAGCAGTCGACGCGTGTGGTTGCGGTCGGCGCCTGCCATGCCGCGGGTGACGAACACGTCGCGCTCGTTGAGATAGTCGACAATGCCGGCCTTGATGGCCTCATAGCTCTCGACGGACAGCGGGCGGTTGACCGCGCCCCAGGCAATCTTGTCGTGAACATCGGGGGTGTCAACGATAAAGCGATCGTTGGGTGAACGGCCGGTGCGCTCCCCCGTCTCAATCACCAGCGCGCCGTTGGATGCCATGCGGCCTTCTTCGCGGCGGATGGCGTGCTCGACGAGCTCGGCTGCCGGCAGGTCGACCAGCAGACGGGGCTGATTCTCGGCGGGATCTTCAACGAGCGTAATACCAAAGTTGGACAAAACTTCTGCAGGGGTAACACCAGGCATGGGGCCTCCTTTAAAAACGCGACACGTGGACGCGACGCGCACTTTACTCACGTAAAGCCCGTTGTACCCGATATGCAAAAACGTTTTTGCGGCAAGGGCGGCAAGCCCGCCCAACGGTCAAAAATCGCAGGCAAGCGGCCTAGTCATTGGGGACGTTTTTAAACGCCTAGTCATTGGGAACACTCTTGAACAGACAACATTCAAGGAGTGTCCCCGGATGCCGGCACTTAGGGACGTTCCCAAAGTGTCGGCACATAAGGAACGTCCCTAAGTGCCGACTACCGAATGGCGCCGCCGAAATTATCGAACAACCTGTTCAAAAACACGAGCGGACACCGCGGTGTCTATACTAGAGCGCAGCAATAGAAAGGACCCCGCTTTGAGCATCACGCCCCTCGATAGCATTCGCCGCGCCATCGCCCGCCGTAACGGCATCTCCAACCCCGCTGCATCGAAAGACGGCGCCGCGAAGGCCCAGGGCGGCCGCATCGAGAACGGCCTGTTCCCCGCCTCCCACACGGCCGAAGAGCTCGCGCGCATCCAGGAGCTGAGCCAGCGCAACGCCGGCGGCCCCGACAGCAGCCAGGCCACGCGCCGTCGCCGGCGCGAACGCGATCGGGAGCCCAGCCCCGTCCGCCGCATGGTCAACGCTTGGTGGAACCGTCTGCTCGGCGCCGTCTACGGCGGCGGCTTCTCCATGCAGGAAGCGGAATACGAGGAGCACGCCACCAGTCGCGACTATCTTTGGAACACCCTGGGCACCGCCGTATGGGGCATGGCGTTTCCGCTGCTCACCATTGTGTCGACGCAGCTCGTGGGCGCCGAGGAGGCCGGCAAGTTCTCCATCGCCTTTGTTACCGGCACGCTCATCATGATCGCGTGCAACTACGGCGTGCGCAACTTTCAGGTCTCGGACATCGACGAAAAAACCTCCTTCGCCTCCTACCAGCTCAACCGTTGGCTTTGCGGAGCGCTCGCACTAGGCTGCGGCCTCACGTACAGCAGCGCACGCGGCTACGATGCGCAGATGGCCACGATCGGCCTGGGCGTCTACCTCTATAAGGTGATCGACGGCATCGCCGACGTGTACGAGGGCCGCCTGCAGCAGGCCGACAAGCTCTATTTGGCCGGCATGAGCCAAACGCTGCGTTCCGCCGGCGTCATCGCGGTCTTTAGCGTGGCACTGTTCCTCACGCGCAGCATGCCCATCGCGGCCATGGCCATGGGCATCGCCGCGATTGCCTCGCTCGTGCTGGTCACCGCCCCGCTCGCCCTGCTCGAGACCGAAAAATCACGCCGCATGAGCCTGCACGAGGCTGGCCACCTGTTTATCCAGTGCGCCCCGCTCTTTGGCGCACTGTTCCTGTTTAACCTTATCGAGAGCATGCCCAAGTTCGTGATGGAAGGCGCGCTGGCCTACAAGTATCAGCTGTACTTTAATGCCCTGTTCTTTCCGGCGCAGGGAATTTTGTTGAGCATTGGATTTATCTATAAACCGCAGCTCCTGCGTCTGTCGAGCATTTGGGCGAATCCGCGCAAGCGTCGCCGCTTTGACCTGATTATTGTTGCCGTTATGGCGCTGATCGTGGTCATCACCGGCGTGTGCGCCGCATTTATGGCAGGTCCCGGTATTCCCCTCATGAGCTTTATGTACGGTCTCAGCTTTGAACGCTACCGTACGCTGGCGCTGCTGATGGTCGTCGCCGGCGGCGTCACCGCGGCCATCGACTTTATCTACGCCATCATCACGGTGCTGCGCCACGCTGGAGATGTCACCAAGATCTACCTGATCTGCTTTGCCGTGAGCGTGGTGCTCCCGGTGATTCTGATCAATCTGCTCGGCCTGATGGGCGCCGTCGTGAGCTACCTAGCCATCATGGCCCTACTGCTGGTACTGTTGATTATCGAGTACGCCCACATCCGCCAACGCATAGAGAGGGACCGGAATCCGTACGGCGCCTAATTGCGGCGATGGGAGAAGCTAATTTGCGGTGGAATCACCCCGGCTGGAGTCTCGTTGCGGACACGCAAAACTAAGTGAGTAGACTTTTACCGAATCCCGGACCACACCGACAAAGCACAAGTCCGTGACCAGCGGTTTTATTGAGGCAAATATGTTGGGTGCTCGGCATTTCCAAAAAAGTCTACTCACTTAGCCAGCGGGCAGCCAAATGATTATTTAATCCCCGTCCCTGAAAAATCAATTTGCGGGCAGAAGGGCAAAAGTAGTCAAAAAAGGCCCCGTCCAAAATTAGCTACCCCTTGCACCGATTATTCGCCCGGGTTGATGTTCGCGTAGAACTCCGCCCCGTCGTCCAGGCGCAGGATGCCCACGCGACCGAACTCGGAGCCGGTGGCGGCGGCGCAATCGATATCGATGCGATCGGGCACGCCGGCAGTGTCCTCGCCGCCCAAGCGCACGATCTGCCCTCGTCCCGATTCCTCATCGAGCCCCGCAAGACCACCGACCTCGCAATAACGCCCGAGCGACACCGTTGGCGTGTGGCCACTCACCACGACCGAACCCTTGCCCTCGGCAGAAAGCAGCCCCGTCGGGGCATCCCAATAGCCATGGCGAATCCAGAGCAAGTCATCGGACGACTGTACGGCGAGCATTTGCTGCAGCAGCTCGCGATCGGCATCGACCGCTCCCCTGCCGTCGCCGCAATCGACACCATGCTCAAGCAAAAACGCACGCGCCGCCTCGGTCTGAATGCCGGCGTGCACCAGCAGGTACGGCCGCTCGGCAGTCTCGACCACCGCGTAGAGCGGCAGCGCGGCCATCCATCGCACGAGCTCCTCGTATGCCTCAAATTCCATGTCGTTGAGCTGCTCGCGCGTCGTCCAGCCACCGTTGATATCCCAGGTCTCGGCATCGAGCGGATCCTGGCCAATGATGGCATCGAGCATGATCTGCTCGTGATTGCCCTTGAGCACGCGGGCGTTGGGCAGCGAGCGCACGAGCTTAATAACACCGACCGGATCGGGCCCGCGATCGATCATGTCGCCCAGCACGTACAGTGTGTCGTCGGACGTCAACGAGATCTTAGACAGGGCCTCGTCAAGCGCACGCACGTGCCCGTGAGCGTCAGATGTCACATAGATCGCCATGGTGCGCCTCTCCTTGCATTGCGGCCGAAGCCCGGTGCCGCAACTAAAACTTCAAGTTGAACTTAAACGTTACCCATTGTACTCCGTTGCAATAAAGCTGGAAAGGGTTTCCGAGCAGAGGCAAAGACGGCAGCCGTCTATGACGATATCGCGCACGCCCGCAATCCAACCCCATAAACCCACCATCTTTGGGTACAAATAACCGCAGACAACTGACCGTGCCACGCCAACCACCCAGGAGCGGACACCATCTATGAACCAGATCCTTCTCTTTATCGGCCTCGTCATCATTTTGTGCCTGACCATCAAACCCGTCGGCAAAAAACTCCCCTTCCCCACCCTGCTCATCTTTATCGCGCTCGGCATGCTGTTGGGCGTCAACGGCCCGGCGCATATCGACTTTAGCGACTACGCGCTCACCGAAACCGTCTGCAGCACGGCGCTGCTGTTCATCATGTTCTACGGCGGCTTTAACACCAACATCGACCGCGCCAAGCCCGTCGCCGTGCCCGCGGTGCTGCTGAGCACGCTCGGCGTCGTCATCACCGCAGGCATCACCGGCGTGTTCGCCCACTTCGTGCTGGGCTTCGACTGGATCGGCGGCCTGCTGCTGGGATCGGTCGTGGCATCCACCGACGCGGCCAGCGTCTTTAGCGTGCTGCGCGAGCACAGCCTGTCGCTGAGGGGCGGCACCGACTCGCTGCTCGAGGTTGAATCGGGCTCCAACGACCCCGTCGCCTACATGCTCACCGCCGTGCTCGCCACACTCGCGGCCGGCGGCGACATCAACATTCCCGCACTGCTGACCAAGCAGATTATCCTGGGCGTGGGCCTGGGCCTTGCCATCGGCTGGGCGGCGGGCCGCCTGATTGAACGCGCACACGCAACGGCCAAGGACGCGCAGACCATCTTTTTGTTCGCCGTGGCCATCGTCGCCTACGCGCTGCCGAGCCACCTGGGCGGCAACGGCTTTTTAGCCGTGTACCTGGCAGGCATTGTGCTGGGTGCGAGCGACATCACCGGCAAGGTCGAGATGGCGCACTTCTTTGACACCCTCACCGAGATGGCAGAGATGACCATCTTCTTCTTGCTCGGCCTGCTCGTAACGCCCGCGCGCCTGCCGCAGATGCTGCTGCCGGGCCTGGCGCTCATGGCGTTTATGCTCTTTGCGAGCCGCCCCATCGCCGTGGGAATGCTGTTGGCGCCCTTTAAGACGAGCCCCCGCCAGGTCGCGCTCGTAAGCTGGGCGGGCTTGCGCGGAGCAGCTTCGGTCGTCTTTAGTCTCTTTGCCGTGGTGGCCGGCGTTCCCGGCGGACACGACCTATTTGACCTGGTGTTTGTGATTGCCGTGTCGAGCATCGTGGTGCAGGGCTCGCTGCTGCCAGCGGTGGCGAAGAAGCTCGATATGATCGATGCGACCGGCGACGTGCGCCGCACCTTTAACGACTACCGCGACGAGGACGGCATGTCGTTTGTAAAGCTCAAGGTGGGCGCTGGACATCCGTTTGCCGGACGCTCGCTCGCGGACATTGGCAGCGCCACAGATATGCTCGTGGTCCTGGTGCTGCGCGACGGGGCGCACCCGGTACTGCCCAACGGTGATACCGTCATCGAGGAAGGCGATCTGCTGGTGATGGCCGCCCCAACGTTTGAAGAGCGTGCCGAGGTTACGCTGCGCGAGGTCACCGTGACACCCCACGGTCGCCTGGCCGGCCAGCGCCTGCGCGACGTGCCGCAAGGCAAGCATCCGTTTATTGTGGTGATGCTCAAGCGCGACGGCCAAACGATCATTCCCAATGGCAACACCCTCATATACGCCGGCGACGAAGCCGTCATCGCCACTCTGGCGTCGTAGTGACCAGGAGGTAGCTAATTTGCGACGAAGAGATCAAACGCCTAGAGAACCTCATGCCTTCGCTCGCAGATTCGGATTTGCCTGAGGAGTAAAGCACCCCTCCCCCATGTAACCATCCTATAAATCATAGCGGCGTAGTCGAGTTTTACCGTGATGCGGTCGCGCCTAGCGCTCCACTGTGCTAAAGTATCCCGAACGTTCAAACGACTATGAGGGGAACTAGAAGATGGCACGTGTGCACAACTTCTCAGCTGGCCCGGCCGCGCTGTCTACAAGCGTGCTCGCCGAGATCGCCGACGAGATGATGGACTACCGCGGTTGCGGCATGTCCGTGCTCGAGATGAGCCATCGATCTAGCATGTACCAGCAGATCATCGACGACGCCGAGGCAACCCTGCGTCGCCTGCTGAGCATCCCCGACAACTACCGCGTCCTGTTTTTGCAGGGCGGCGCCACGCTGCAGTTTGCGGGTATCCCCATGAACCTCATGCGCCGCGGGCGCGCCGGCTACATCGTGACCGGCAACTTTGCCAACAAGGCGTACAAGGAGGCCGCCAAGTACGGCGAGGCCGTGCTGCTCGCGAGCTCCGAGGACACCAATTTCGACCGCATCCCCGGCATGGCCGACATCAACGCGCGCATTGCCGCCGAGGCCGCGGGCGACGGGCTCGACTACGTCTACATCTGCCAGAACAACACCATCTTTGGCACCATGTTCCACGAGCTGCCCGATTGCGGCGACGTGCCGCTGGTCGCCGATGTCTCGAGCTGCTTTCTGTCGCAGCCGCTCGACGTCGAGCGCTACGGGCTCATTTACGCCGGCGCTCAGAAAAACGCCGGCGCCGCGGGCGTCACCGTGGTTATCGTGCGCGACGACCTGATCGCCGAAGGCCCCGCCTTTGCGCAGACGCCGCAGTACATGGACCTTAAGACCCAGGCCGCCAAGGGCTCCATGCTCAACACGCCCAACACCTTTGGCATCTACGTGTGCGGCAAGGTGTTCCGTTGGGTCGAGCAGACCGGCGGACTTGCCGCCATGGCCGAGCGCAACTGGGCCAAGGCCAACCTGCTCTACGACCTGCTCGAGAACAGCGAGCTGTTCCACGGCACCGCGCAGGAGGGCAGCCGCTCCATCGCCAACGTCACGTTCCGCACCGGCGATGCCGACCTCGACGCCACCTTTGTTGCGGGCGCGGCAGAGCACCAGATCCAAAACGTCAAAGGCCATCGCCTCGTCGGCGGCATGCGCGCCAGCGTGTACAACGCCGTCACCATGGAGGACGTGCAGGCGCTGGCCACGTACATGAAGGACTTCGAAGCGCAGCATAGTTTGAGCCCGCGATCTAACTAGCCCGCAGCACGCGGGCCGACCAGCCACTTCAAACCACTTGTTTTAGACAAACCTGCTAAGGAGTTTTTCCATGCGTAAGATTAAGACCATCGACGACATCACTAAAGACGGCAAGGTCGAGTTTGGCGAGGGCTACGAGTTTGTAAGCACCGCCGAAGAGGCCGACGCGATCCTGATGCGCTCGACCGACCTGCACGGCTACGGGCTGCCCGAGGGCATCCGCGCCATCGCCCGCTGCGGCGCCGGCGTCAACAACATCCCCGTCGAGGAGTACGCCAAGAAGGGCGTCGTCGTCTTTAACTCCCCCGGCGCCAACAGCAACGCCGTCAAGGAGCTCGTCCTGGGCATGCTGGTGCTCTCGAGCCGCGGCGTAGTGCAGTCGATGAACTGGGTGCGCGACAACGCCGACGACCCCGAGATCCAGGTCGATGCCGAGAAAGCCAAGAAGGCCTTTGTGGGCCGCGAGCTCAAGGGCAAGCGCATCGGCGTCATCGGTCTGGGCAACGTGGGCTCCAAGGTCGCCAACGCCTGCGTCGACCTGGGCATGGACGTTTACGGCTACGACCCGTTCATTTCCGTCGAGCACGCGTGGGTGCTGAGCCGCGAGGTGCAGCGCGTGGGCACGCTCGAGGACCTCTGCCGTGGCTGTGACTACCTCACCGTGCACGTGCCCAGCAAGGCCGACACCATCGGCATGATCAGTACCGAGCAGATCAACCTGCTGGCACCCGACGCCGTGCTGATCAACTACGCACGCGAGACCATCATTGACGAGGACGCCGTCGACGCCGCCCTGCGCGCGGGCAAACTCAGCTGGTTTAGCTGCGACTTTGCCACGCCCAAGACCGTCAAGATGCCCAACACGTTTATCACCACGCACTCGGGCGCCGGCACTGGCGAGGCCGAGGCCAACTGCGCCGATATGGCCATCAGCGAGCTCAAGGATTACCTGGAGAACGGCAACATCGCACATAGCGTCAACTACCCCGCCTGCAGCATGGGCAAGGCGCGCGCCGCAAGCCGCATCGCCTGCCTGCACGCCAACGTGCCCAACATGATCGGCCAGATCACGGCCATTCTCGCCAAGGACAACGCCAACGTGCAGCGTATGACCAACGAGTCCGCTGGCGAGAACGCCTACACCATGTTCGACACCGACGAGCACCTGGACAGCAGCACCATCGAGGCGCTTAAGCAGATTCCGTCGATGTATCGCGTGCGCGTGATCAAGTAGCGCCGGCTGATCTGACGGGCAGTTCCCCATGTGGCCTGCCCGTCACTGACATTGAATGCCCACGGGGGCGCCTTTCGCACGAGAGGCGCCCCCGTTTTTGTGAGCGCTCCATTAAATGCACCGAGCCGCTTCTTGGCATACAATCTGTATGTTGACCTAACTATCTGTGAGGTGCCTATGGTTGATACAGATTTTGCTTGGCGGCTTACGCAAGGGCTCGTGCGGATCGACAGTTCCGACCCAGGTGCGTATGAGGGCGAGATTGAACGCTATATCAAAGTGTTGGTTGAGGCTCAATTGGAGCGGTTGAGCCATCCGGTGCTCCATGCCGTGCAGGTTGAGGAACTCGAGGTGCTGACCGGACGCCGCAATCTCATGGTCACCGTGCCCGGTTTGAGCGACGAGCCACGGCTCGTCTACATCTGCCACATGGATACAGTCACCTTGGGCGACGGCTGGGACGCGGACATTACGCCGCTCGGGGCGGTCGTGCGCGACGGCAAGCTCTACGGCCGCGGCGCCTGCGACATGAAGGGCGGTCTGGCCTGTGCCATTGCCGCACTGGTCCATACGCTCGAGCGCGTGGCGGCGGATGGCGCGCTGCCCCGCCGCGGCTTTTCGCTCATCTGCTCGGTCGACGAGGAAGACTTTATGCGAGGCTCCGAGGCAGCCATCGATGCCGGCTGGGTCGGTTCGCGCGAATGGGTGCTGGACACCGAGCCCACCGACGGACAGATCCAGGTGGCGCACAAGGGGCGTACGTGGTTCGAGATTGAAATGGCTGGCGTGACGGCGCATGCGAGCCAGCCCTGGAAGGGCGCGGATGCCGTCGCCGCCATGGCCGAGGTCGTGTGTTCGCTCCGTCGCGCGTTTGTGGCGCTGCCCGCGCACGATGAGCTGGGGCCTTCGACCATCACGTTTGGACAGATCGAAGGTGGCTACCGTCCCTATGTCGTACCCGACCGCGCCAAAGTCTGGGTCGACATGCGCCTGACCCCGCCGACCGATACGGCCGCCGCGACGCGCATGGTAGAGCAGGCCATCGCCGTCGCCGAAGCCGCCGTTCCCGGCTGCCATGGCAGCTACACCGTGACGGGCGACCGCCCCGCCATCGAGCGCGACCCGAACTCTCCCCTTCTAGCAGCGCTCAAGCGTGCCGCCGATGACGTGACGGACGCGGACACGACCGTCGGCTTCTTTACCGGCTACACCGACACTGCCGTCATTGCCGGCAAGACGGGTAACCGTAGCTGCATGAGCTATGGCCCAGGCTCGCTCGCACTCGCCCACAAGCCCAACGAATATGTGCCCCACGCCGATATCGTTCGTTGTCAGCAGGTGCTAATCGCGCTCGCCGATAACGTGCTCTGGGACGCGAGCGGCCAAGTTGGGGCATAATAAGCCGCGAACAAACCGACTCGTGCGTTAGGACCGCCCATGAAAGCACTTCCGTTTCCCTGCATCCGCCCGGCTCAGGACCGCGTGCTCGAAGCGCTGCCCGCAATGGGCAGCATCCTGAGCGGCAACGATGCTCTGCACGGAGCCCTTGCCGATGGCCTGATGCTCAAGGACCCGGGTGCAGCGTATTACGTGTACGAATGCTCGGGGGAGCCGGGGCGCGTGACGGGCGTTGTGGCGATCTGCCCGGTTGGTGCGCTGGCGGGCGGCGACGCGGTTGCCGCCGATACGACCGCCGCTGCGCGCGCAATCGCCGACCTCAAGGTACAGCCTCGTCCCGTGTCGCTCGCCTACGAGGCCTCGCCCGTCATGGATATCATCCTGGGCGCCGCCAAAGAGGGCGCGTCGCTCTACGCCGTCACCGACCCCGCGGGCATTACGCACCGCGCGTGGGAGGTCAAGCGCGAGGACGCCGTCGGGGCCATCCGCGCTATGCTCGACCAAGCACCGGAGCCGGCACTGGCCGACGACCCCGCCTACGCTGCCGCGCTGACCGGGGCGTCGCAGCTGCTGGCCGATGAGGCCCGTTCCGCCGGAACGTACACCGGCAAGGAGCCGTTCAACTTTACCGTTGCCGTGCTCTTCCCCGCCGCGCAGGTCGCCAGCGGCGCGCCGCGAGTTCCGACGGGTTTGCTCACGCACCAGGTCGCGCGGTTCTAGCAAGACCAGACCGCCCAGCACAAAAATCGGCAGCTCAACAAACAGGAGGCGGAGATGCAGCAGGTACATGCATCTCCGCCCCTTTTGCGTCGAGAAGTTATGCCGGCGACCCGTGCCGCCGCGCTCGCGTTATCCGCGCTGCGGACCTGCAGTAGCCACAAGCGGTTCAAGCCCCAGCTCGCGCGCGTAATCCTCCTGCGTAAAAATCTCAATCAGCTCAAACGTACCGGCCTCGTCGTCAAACACGAAATGCAGCACCGAGCAGTTGCCCGGCACACGATCGCGTTCGTCGGCCGCCGCGCCCTTCACGTGGTCCATGAACTCCTTGATGGCAGAGCCATGGCTTACCGCGAGCACGCACGTATGGTCCGGACGCTGCATAAGCTCGGTCAACGTCGCCACCATGCGCTCGCGCACCTGCATCTGGCCCTCGCCGCCAAACTGGCGATAGAAGTCGCGCCACGGGCGCTCGGGCATAAGCATCACGCGCTCGGCCTCAAAGTCGCCAAAGAACCACTCGCGCAGACCGTCCAGGCGCTCGTACGCCAAGCCCGGCCACAAGTTGGCGATAGTCTGCTCGGTGCGATGAAGCGTGGAGGTGTAGGCATGATCGGGCTCAATGCCACGCGCACGTATAAACATGCCGGCGCGCGCCGCCTGGTCGCAACCCAACTGCGTAAGCGGCGAGTCACTCCACCCCTGAATGATACGCTTAAGGTTGAATATCGTCTGTCCATGACGGACCAGATACAGATCTTTATTCATAGGGGTCCTTTCGTTCGTTACCAACCCAAGAGCGAAAACGCCCCGTCGCAATAGCCAAAATGAAGCACGGCACCGTTGTCGGGTAGCTCCCCCTCGCCAGTCACATACTCAAGAAACTCCTGGCAGGCTGAGCCGTGGGAAACCGCCAGCACGCAGTCGTGCTGCGGCCTGGCCATGATGCGGGACAGCGCCGCGACCATGCGCGACTGAAGCTGCACTTCCGACTCGCCGCCAAAGGCCACCGGATAATCGCCCCAGGGCTGCGGCGGCATATCGCGATTTGATGTACCCTCCAGCGAGCCAAAATGCCACTCACGCAGGTCATCGACCAGCTCAATGGAACGGCCCTCGCCAACGATAAGCTCGGCCGTATGCCGCGCCCGGCCCAACGGCGAGGAATACACATGATCAAAGGCCACGCCACGCGCCGCAAACGCCGTACGCGCCGTCAGCGCCTGCTCGCGCCCGCGCGCCGTAAGCGGCGAATCGTGCCAGCCCTGCAAAATGCTCTGCACATTGAGCTCAGTCTGCCCATGCCGCACCAAATACAGATCTGCCACACACCCTCCCCTCGCACCACCACAAAGGGGACAGGAGCCTTTGTGGTGATTTTGCCGCCGGATTGCACCGCAACGACGCACAACTACAGCAGCACGTCGGCAAGCGGACGCTTGGGTACGTGGTGCACCCGCGCCTCGTCGCGCCAATAATTGATGGAGCCGTCGGGGTTGGAATCGATCGCATCGATCACCTGTGTCTCGGCCGGAACGCCAAACGCCATGATCAGCTTGAGCTCATACTTGTCGTTATCGAGCCCCATGGCATCGATCGCGTGGGGCGTAAAGGCCTTGAACATGCAGGCTGCCACCTCGGGCGTGGCGCTGCGGGCGGCGAGCATCATCGTCTGCGCGGCAATGCCCGTGTCGACCTCGGTAATGGGAGCGGCTGGCTTGCCCGGAACGGCGCGCTCAGCAAGAATCGCGATGTAGCCGGTCGGGCGCTCGCCCTCATCGGGACCCGGCCAATCCTTGAGCGCACCGGCCCATGCAAGCTCGTCAAATACACGCGCGCAGTCCTCTGCACCGCTTACCACATGAAAACGCAGACGCTGAGCATTGGCACCACAGGGAGTCAGGTGCGCCAGCTCCGCCAGCTCAAGCAAAAGCTCACGCGGCACGCGCATGGACTCGTCAAAGCGACGGCACGTGCGGGCGCAGCGAACCAACGCATCAAACGCGTCCAAGCCGAGCTTTTCGCAACCCTGCTTTGCCATCGACTCAGCGCTTACCGGCGCTGCGGGAACTGCTTCGTTCATAGGGACCCCCAATTTCGGGCAATTGTTCTTAGGAAAATCTAACCTAAAACGTAGGCAATAACGAACAGGGCTGCAATGTTCTACACCTGTTGAATAGAAAATCGCGACGTGGGGAACAACGGAAACAATTCGGGGCCTTTGGGTTACGTTTCGCCCTCCCCGACCCATACGCCAGCGCCTTTAGGCGATACTGGTTGTAACAATCAAGGCTTACGCCGCACGGAAAGGAGACATTATGGGCATCTTCAAGAACGATGACCAAAAATCGAGCCAGTTTGGATTTGACGAGAAAAGCATGGCAGGCAAGGCCGTCAAGGCCGTGCGCTGGATTTACGCCATCACGGGCGTCTTGGCGCTCGTCGCCGGCATCGCACTGCTGTTTGCGCCCGCCAAGTCCCTCGTCTTCCTAACGACCGTCTTGGGCTTCTACTTTGTGATCACGGCCGCGATCAGGCTGTTTACCGCTGTTTTCGAGCCACTGCTGCCCACCGGCTGGCGCGTGACGAGCATCATCTCCAACCTACTCATTATCTTGGGCGGCGTCATAATCCTGCGCAACCAGGCCTTCTCGACCGCGACGCTCACCACGATGGTGGTTATCGTGGCCGGCTTTGGCTGGATTGTCGAAGGTGTCATGTCCATTCTGGAGTCCGAGCTTTCGTCCAACCGTGCCCTCGCCATCCTGAGCGGCGCACTTTCCATCATCGCCGGCATGTTCGTGTTTATCTATCCGCTGTGGTCGGCCAAGATGCTCGCTATCTTTAGCGGCGCCGCGCTGCTGGTGTTTGGCGTTACGCTGATTGTTCGCGCTATTCAATTTGGCAAACTGGTGCACTAGATGCCGCGAACGCTCTTTATTGATGCCGACGCCTGCCCGGTCACGCGCGAGTCAATTGATTGCGCGCGGCGGGCGGGCGTCGCCGTTGTTATCGCCGGCAACAGCACGCAAAACCTGGAACGGCACATTCGCCGCGACGACCCGCGTGATGCCGAGCACGCGCGACGCGGCTTTTGGGTCACGACGCTCGATGTGAGCGTGGGCGCCGACAGCGCCGACTTTGCCATTGTCGAACGCCTGCAGGCGGGCGACGTAGTCGTGACGCAGGACATTGGCTTGGCGAGCATGGTGCTCGGGCGCGATGACGCCGCCATCGGTGTGCGCGGGCGCGTCTACGACAAAGCGACCATCGACATGCAGTTGTTTATTCGCCACGAGGAAAAGAAGGTGCGCCGCGCCGGCGGACGCACTCGCGGACCGGCGGCATTTACCAGCGAAGATCGCGCCCGCTTTAAACGCAACCTCACCGAGCTGCTGCGCTAACCAAGGTAGATTTTTGGGACATGCCTAAAAATCTACCTTTTTGTTTTGGCAGCGGGGAATGCCCTGGTCACAGGGGTAGATCGTAAGACATGTCCCAATAATCTACTTAAAGGCCAACGGCGGATAGGATGAGGCCCCAGCCGGCACCGATGACGTACATCATGATCAGGAACAGGACGTTTTCGCGGGCGCTGCGGTTGGTGCGGAACAGCACCAGGTAGCCCACACCAGCAGAGATGAGCGTGCCGGCGAGCATCGGGGCCAGCTGCAGCGCGCCTTCCAGGTACAGTTGTGTGATGACGACGCTGGCCGAGCAGTTGGGAATCAGGCCGACAAGCGCCGAACCCAGGACGGCGAGCGTCTCGTTGCCACGCAGGAACTGCTCGATCGCGGACTCGCCGAAGGTCTCGAGCACGGCGACCAGAATCAGCGTCACCAGAAAAATGAATACCGATACCTGCACGGTGTGCGAGATGGCGCTGCGAATAATCGACAGGAGGGGCGCGCCCTCGTGAGAGTGGGAGTGAACGTGGCCATCATGGTGTTCATGCTCGTCCTCATGACCGTGATCGTGGCCATGTCCGTGTTCGTGCTCGTCCTCGTCTTCATCGCAACCGCAATGGTCGCGCTCGCACAGCTCATGGATGTGATCGGCGCTCACGCCCGCCTCGGCCACCTCGTCGATGATGTCACCGCCGCTGTGGTCGTCATGCGCGCAGTTAACGTGCGCCGGATTGACAGTGGTCCCCAACACGGTACGACGAATCGCCGCATGCGCGCGGGCGTTGCGACGCAGACCGCGAATGGCGGCATCTACGATAAAGCCCGTGACCAGTGCGATCAGCGCTTTCGAAGCCAAAAGCATCGCCATAGTCTGCACGGGAACCTGCTCGGCAAGCAGCAGCGGCAGCATCTCGTCGGAGGTCGAAAGGAACACCGCCACCAACGTGCCCAAGGTCACGACACGACCGGCGTACAGCGTTGCCGCCATTGCCGAAAAGCCGCACTGCGGCACCATGCCCAGCAGCGAGCCAACCACGGGACCCGCGGCGCCGGCGCGCTTGATGGCCCCGTTAACGCGGTCGCCCGCGACGTGCTCCAAGGTCTCGAGGGCCAGATACGTCACCAACAAAAACGGCACCAGCGACAGCGTGTCCTTGCCGGCGTCGAACAAAATATCAATCAGCAAATCCATGACGGATGGAACCTTTCGTGTCTTTCGGCAGCATTGTAAAAGTCCTAGCGGTCAACTAGGGTATTGTAGTTGTCCTAGGCGCTATGCCAATAGTTGCCCATGGTAAACTATCATCTCGTCACATCTCAATGAACCCGAGCCGCACGGTGCGGCCCGTCCAAGGAGCAGTTATATGAACGTTTCACAAGCACTCGAATACGAGCGTCAGCCGTTTATCCCCATGTTTATCTATGGCGATCACGGCGCCATGGAATCCGAACGTCAGAAAGGCGAAGAGGCCCTCAAGGTGCTCGAGACCGAGTACTTTACCGCCGAGGGCGACCCCGGCTTCGACTTTGCCACCGTGCGCGACCTTGCCGATCGCAACCGCGACCTGTGCGACCAGATTGGCGAGGCGCGCCTGCGCAACGTGACGCCCGCGACGCTTTCGCGCGGCCTGTCCGACGCCGACACCTGCGCCGCCATCGGCAAGATGCAAAAGCGCACTGCCGCGTCCGTCATGCGCGAGATCCGCGGCGACCGCGACGCGCTCGGCGTCGCCTACGCTCGCAAGCCCATCCAAGGCACGGTGCTGGGCATCGACATCGAGACCACCGGTCGCGCGCCCGAGCGCGGCTACATCATCAACGTGGGCTGGGAAATCATGGAGCTCACCAGCGACGCCGTGCCGCATGACGCCGAGGCACACTACTGCGGCCTGCCCGACATCTATCGCGGCGAGGACGTGCCGCTGTCGAATATCCACCACATCACCTGGGACGACATCGACGGCAAAACGCCCTTCCGCGAGAACAAGGAACTGCAGAAGCAGCTGCTCAAGCTTATGAAGAAGTACCCGTACATGGCGCATAACGCCGCGTTCGAGGACAGCTGGTTCAAAATTCATCTGGACGGTTACGCCGAGGCACGCCGCGCCGGCAAGATCATCGTCATCGACTCGCGCCAGATCTGCCGCAGCCTGGATGCCGACGTCCGCTCGCTCCCCCGCGAATCCGCGCCCGCCGCGCTCGAGAACTGGGCGCGCCGACGTGGAACCCTCGCCGCCGACGCCAACGAGCAGCACCTGGGCCTCGACGACACCGACCTCATGCTCCGCACCGTCCAAGCCGAGTTCAACCTCAAGAACCTATTCGCGAAATAACCGATCCATCTGCGGGAGCGCCTGCCAGGCACAGCGCAATCCGTCTGGGCACACCGACACGCAGTAAACTAGGGCGCAGCCTTATGGCTGCACCCTAGTTTTCATCAAAACGAGCAAATACGCGTGCTTCACATAGTCGGCAGGTTGGCCCACCTACATTTTTCGAGTTGTTCGGCCAGCTGAACCACTAGTCAAGGCCCCTTGAACCGCAATCGAAGCTAAAATCGCCTTAATTTCGCAACCAAGCCCCATAAATCTACCTGAATCAATTCGAATAGGACGTTGCGATCGCACCATTTGTATAGGATAAGGCCGAATAACTCAAATTATGTTGGTGAGGCATCTGAGCGGTCGGCAAAAACGCTTAGAAGCTACGAATCCGCGGTAGCGCACAGAGATGTGGTGTAAGAGGCGGGGCATGCCCCGCCTCCGCCCTTTCTTGAAAGGGAGGGGACACCGCCTAGAATTCGTCGTTGGAGTAATGAAGGTGACGAATGGAAGGAAAGGCGATGCCCCAAGAAGAG
>DBEZDO010000009.1:0-4889 GCA_048187355.1 Collinsella sp. | reverse complement strand
GAGAGCGGGGACACCGGCTTAGGTTTATCGCGAGTTCCGCACGAACAGGAGGCCACTTAATGTGGCCTCCGTCGTGAGCAGGACTGTAGAGCAGGAAACCTAAGCCGGTGTCCCCGCTCTCCCGGGGCCGAACGCCCTAGTTGTTGAGCATGCGGTCGAAGCTTCCCGAGTCGCCATCCCGATAGTCTGCGGTCATCAGGATCTCCTGCGGAATACGCCCGCCCTCGCGCAGCACGTTGCGGAACTGCACGCGCGTAACCATGGGCAGATCCTTAATCGTCGCCGCCAGGTTCTGCGGCACGCCCTGGTTGGCAGCAGCGGGCTCGCACGCGCCGCCGGCCTTCACGCGACGCCTATGCTCGGCGAGCATGGCGCGGTACATGCCGGCATGCAGGCGAATCTCAACCACATTGGCATTGCGAGCCTGCTCGACGATGCGCGCGCCCTCGCGGTCGATATCGCCCACATAGTAGACGTAGTTAAAGCGATAGCCAATCTCGGCCAGATAATCGTCCAGGGCATGCGAGACGCTTGCCTTGCATCCGCCGCCAAAAATCACGCCGCCCACCTTGATGCCAAAGAGCTTGGCGTGCTTGCGGCCACGCAGCAGCTTGACGATCTCGTCGTAGGTGTCCAGGTTCTCGACCATAATGAACGGCTTGTCGGCACCCAGCGTAAAGAAACCCGTAAAGTGCACGGGGCGATTGGGAGCGACCTTGATCGCCTGCATGCTGATGCCCTTTTCGGTCATACGCCTGATCAGACGCTCGCCGTGCTTACCGTCAAAGGCCTTCTCATCGTTAAAAATCTGGTAGGCGCGCTGGCGACGCGAGGCAACCGGCGTATCGGCACCGCGGTTCTGTTCAATCCATGCCTGGATAATCGCAATCTCCTCGGCGATTTTGCGATTGGACATTTCGTTGTGCTGAGCGCGCTGCGGCGTCTTTTTACCATCCTTGCCTTCAACCCTTACAATCTGGGTCTGCTGCTCCTTAATCTTGGAGAGCGCCGTAGGCGTGGGAACGACCTTGAGCAGCTGCCTGCCCAGGACACGGGCCAGAGCAAACGCCGAAACCTCGCCATGAGCGGGCAGCTCAGGCTGCTGGGCGGCCGCATCGTTTGCAGTCGGTTTGGGCTGCGCCTGGGATTTGCGCTTGGAATCCGCCTGAGCTTTGCGCTCTTGCTTTGGCGCGGACGAGCTCTTTTGCGAACGTTCGGGCTTGTCCCCCTTCGCCGGCTGGCGCTTGGGTTGCTCCACCGGGGCCTCAGCCTTCGCATCCTTGCTTTGCGTCGCCGCCTTCTCGGCCGCGGCCTCGGCATTCGAGCCACGACCGCCACGGTGACGACGACGGCGAGGCTTGCTCGAAGCGCTCTCCCCTGCCTGCTTATCAGCGGACTGCTGAGCTTTGACCTCGGCGTCGGCCGCAGGCTGCGACTCGGAAGGCTGCTGCTCGCAAGCCACCGGCTCAACGGTTTTCTCGGTTTGTTCGGCCTTATCGGCCTGAGCGGTCGAAGCCGGCTCGCCCTTCTCCTGACGCTTTACGGGATACGCGCGTCCCGCAAAACCGCGGCCGGGACGACACGAACCCGGAGCCCTCTTGGCAGACTCCTCAACATCGTCTGCAACCTCGGGAGGCTCTTCAACCTCATGCGCGA
Source organism: Collinsella sp. (assembly GCA_048187355.1). GTDB lineage: Bacteria > Actinomycetota > Coriobacteriia > Coriobacteriales > Coriobacteriaceae > Collinsella. The sequence goes on along the minus strand of DBEZDO010000009.1, from coordinate 3,233 downwards.
CATCCTGCTGCGCAGCCTTAAAGTGAGCACCGCGACGACGCTTGGGCTCTTGGGCCTCCACGGGCTTTTGCTCCTGCGCGGGCTTCTGCGACTCGGCAGCAACCTTGGTCTCGACAGTCTCGGTATCGAGCTCATCCCTTTGAGCAACGGCGCGACGGAAGCGCTCCTGCTGGGCACGGCGCTGAGCATCGCGCTTGCCGCCCCCGCCAAAACCGCCGCGACCGGCCTTAGCCGTAAAGGCGCGAACGACGCTCTCATCGAGCAGCTCGTCGGTATCGATATGCTCGCGCGGGGCCGTTTCCACCGAAGCGGGCACCTCGACAACGTCCTCGACGGCCTCTTCGGCAACCTCGGCAAGCTGCTCCTGGGCATCACTTATCTCGGCATGAATGGTATAGAACGCCGGACGTCCGTTAATGCCGCTGCCCTCGATCTTGGTAACGATTTTTGCCGCGATGAGTTCGTCGCGCATCGCCTTGGTGTCACATTCCTTATCGACGGAGCGGAAAATCTGTGCCAGCGCGCTCGACTTGATTTTAAGCGCCTTGCGGCAGAGCAGGTCGTAGGCAACCAGCTTGGCGCGCTCGGCAGAAAGCGACGTCTGGCTGCTTAGACGCTCAGCCAGGGCATCGACATTATTTTGGTTATCGGAATATACCGTCTTGGCCACGGGGCCCCTTTCATATGTACACATATACGTCTATATGGTACATCGCGCGAGCCTATCCACGCAAAACATCTGCGAGGACGCCTTTGCATCACCCGTTCCCGCAAGAAAAAAGACCGAGCCCGCGTCGTTGCGGACCCGGTCTTTCCGAGTCATATGGATGGAACGGTTAGCTCATCAAGTTGACTAGGCCTTGGCAGCCTCGGCGTCGGCGGGAGCCTCGGCGGCAGCAGTGCGGCCATACTCGGCCTTGCCCATCTCGGACCACTCGGGCTCCTCGTCGGGCATGGAACCGGCCTCCTTGCCGAAGAACTCCTTGAGGCAGTTGACGGCAACGATGAGGCCCAGGACCATCAGCAGGACGGCGAAGACGAGCTGCAGGCCCTTGGTAGCGGCGACGGAAACGGCAGCCGTGGTGGCGGTAGCCGGGATGGTGCCGAAGAAACCGTAGGCCTGGACGGCGGTCATGCAGCCCATGGCGCTCTGGACCAGCGAAGTGAAGGTGCAGCAGAGCAGGAAGGCGACGGGCACGTAGAGCATCCAACCCTTGCGGCCGGTGCACTTGCAGAACACGGCGAGGGTGATCATGGTCATACCGCCGAGCAGCTGGTTAGAAGCACCAAAGAGCGGCCAGATGTTGGCATAGCCACCAAAGGCGAGGGCGAGGCCAGGAAGCAGGGTAACGACCGTGGCGAACCAGGGGTTGCCGAGGACCTTCATGTAGCCGGCCTTGGACTCGATGGCCAGGGCGTCGTTGGTCTGGGCAAAGAACTCGGAGAACGAGGTGCGAGCGATGCGGGCGACGGCATCGAGCGAGGTCAGGGCCAGAGCGGAAACGTTCATGGTCACGAAGACGGTTGCGAGCGTGCCGTCAACGCCGAAGGCCTGCATACCGCGGGAGATGCCGGCGGCGAAGATCTGGAACGGGGTGGAAGCGACACCGGCGTTAAGGGCGCCGGTACCGGCGGTGTTCATGTCGGAGAACATGATACCGGCGACGATGATGGCAAGGATGCCGACGAAGGACTCGACGATCATGGCGCCATAACCGACCTTGACGGCGTCCTGCTCCTTCTCGACCTGCTTGGAGGAGGTACCAGAAGAAACGAGGCTGTGGAAACCGGAGAGAGCACCGCAGGCAACGGAGACAAACAGGACCGGGAACATCATGCCCGAGGCAGTGGAGAAGCCGGTGAAGACCGGAGCGGTGATAGTGGCCTGACCGTTGACGCCCAGGACGACGATGCCGAGGACAGCGCAGACGATCATGACGATCATCATGATGGAAGTAAGGTAGTCACGCGGGGTCTTGAGCATCTGGATGGGCATAGCGCCAGCGAAGACCAGGTAGACCATGACGACGGCGAACCACTGGAACTTATCCAGGTAGACCGGGAACTGCATACCGACGGCGAACATGAGAACCATGAGGACCACGCCGGTGACGAACTCGGCAGCGCCGGTGAGGTTGAACTTCTTCTGGGCCCAACCAAAGGCGATAGCGACGAAGGTGAACAGGATGGAAATGGTACCAGCGCAGCCGGCGGCATAGGACTTGGTGAAGTCGATGGCACCGGTAGCAGCACCAGAAGCGTCAACGGCCGGGGTGAACATGAACGTCTTGCAGACCATGTCGGTGAAAGCGGCGATGACAATGATGCAGAACAGCCAGCAGAACAGCAGGAACAGGCGACGGCCGGTCTTGCCGATATACTTCTCGATGAGCTGAGCGAGTGACTTGCCGTTGTTCTTCATCGAAGCGTACAGGGCACCAAAGTCGTGGACGGCGCCAAAGAAGATGCCGCCGACGAGGACCCAGAGCACGACGGGCAGCCAGCCAAAGGCCATGGCGACGATCGTACCCGTGACAGGGCCAGCACCGCAGATCGAGCTGAACTGGTGCGAGAACGCGGTGAAGGCGGAGACGGGCGAGAAGCTCTTGCCGTCCTTCATGCGCTTGGCCGGCGTGAGGGCCTCTTTGTCAACGCCCCACTTGTTGGCCAGCCATCGGCCATAGCCCAGATAGCCGCAGGCGAGCACCGCCGCGGCCACAACCATGAGCAAAACTCCGTTCATTACATTTCCTCCTCTAAAAAGAACTTCCCAGACATAAAAAAATGAGGGCCGTCGGTTGCGCTCGACGGCCCTCATCTTCATCAGCCGCCCGTTATCGTACGGGCTAGCTGTATGTGCTAACCCGCATCAGATAATTACTACGCTGATAATGTTTAGCTGATGCGTGAACATGTCTAAGAAATCCTCTTCAATCATGATGCGAACGATCCGTGCGTGTTCACATCCCCCAGTGGTTGAAAAGGAGTATGAAACTTTAGTTGCCTAAAGTCAACGCAAATTTGTAATGAATTTTCAACTTTTTTGGATTTCTCGGTATTAAACGCCACTGACCTCGGACTTTACCCCACGACAGTTTTTGCATGAGAGATGCCCCTGAGAGCCGCGGGAGCCGGGCGGCGCATATGAACTTTCCTGCTCTACAGTCCTGCGCAAGACGAAGGCCACATTAAGTGGCCTTCTTTGCGTGCGGAACTCGCGATAAACCTTATAT
>DBEZDO010000008.1:0-4388 GCA_048187355.1 Collinsella sp. | reverse complement strand
GGAAAGCACTTAATGTGCTTTCCGTCTTGCGCAGGACTGTAGAGCAGCAAACTTAACCCCCGCCCTCAGCACCGGAGACCCTCCCGGAGGGACCCAAAAAATTTTTTCAAAAAAGTTGTTGCGCGCCGGACAGACTTCTGTGTATACTAATCCCCGCAGCGCACGCGAGCGGAAACAAACGCGAACGTCTGCCTGGGGAGTTAGCTCAGTTTGGTTAGAGCGCCGGCCTGTCACGTCGGAGGTCGCGGGTTCGAGCCCCGTACTTCCCGCCAACGCAATTAAAGCCACGTCTTCGGACGTGGCTTTTTGCGTTTGATGCACTTTGTTTCGATAGAACGATCGCCCTGGTGCATCTTCGCCCAGAATCCCCGCGCCTTCGGGAACGCAAGTAAAATCTAATAAGTATATCTGTCTGAACAACAGCTTTGTTGCGCAACACCTGTTCTACGAGACAGGGGGTTAGGTTATACTAAATTGCACTGTGCGCCGCATCTGATGCATTTCGCTCCAAGCGCGGCACTCAGTGGATATCCGATTTACCATTTGGATGTCCTGGCGGTCATTTAGCGTCTCGACACAAGCTCGGCCCCGGAGCTCGTTCGAGCTGTTCGTATTCCTTGAAAGGGGAAAAATGGACATATCGAGGAAGACTGATTACGCCCTTCGTATGCTGGCGATGCTTGCCGAGGATCCGGAGTGCTTACTTTCTGTTCGCACCGCTGCCGAAGAGGTCAATGTTCCGTATTCGTTTGCCCGCTCGATTCAGCACGGTTTGGTCCAGGCCGGTATTGTGGAGAGCCTGCGTGGCGTCCACGGTGGCATGCGTCTCAAGGTCAGTCCGGACGACGTCACTATCCGCCAGGTCGTCGAGGCCGTTCAGGGTCCTATGGTTATGAACGATTGCACCGCGCCCGATGGTGACTGTGCGCGCATGGGCGCGTGCTGCTATCATCCCCTGTGGGCCGGAGCCCAGGCGTTGATGCGCGACTACCTCGATTCCGTTTCGCTCGGCGACATCGTCGCTCACCGCCAGTTCCCAGCCGTCGATCCCAAGTTCGCCGACCGCGAAGCGTTTCCCGAGTACGCCACCTGCGAGTGCGCTTACCGGGAGGAATAACGCCGCATAAGGAGCATAGCCATGATTCAGGACCCCTTTCGTTCGATGATTCGTTCGGAAGGGGTCCTGCGTTATCGTGACCTTCCGTGGCGCCGCACACGCGATCCGTACATCATTTGGCTTTCTGAGGTCATGCTGCAGCAAACGCAGGTGCCGCGTGTGGAGGCGCGCATGCCGGTGTGGCTCGATCGTTTTCCGACTGTGCAGGCGCTTGCCCAGGCTGCGCCTTCCGATGTTTTGGACGCTTGGCAGGGCATGGGCTACAACCGACGCGCTCTGGCGCTTCATGGGGCCGCTCAGCGCGTTGTAGAGGACTGGGACGGGGAGTTTCCGCGTGAGACGCGTGACTTGGTCGCTCTGCCTGGTATTGGCCCGGCAACGGCGCAGGGTATCCGGTCGTTTGCGTTTGATCTTCCGGGCGTGTATCTGGAGACCAATGTGCGCACAGTCTTTCTGCATCACTTCTTTCCCGATGTACCGGCTGTTCCCGATCGCGAGTTGGTGCCGCTGATCCAAGCCGCCTGTCCGGCGGCTCCCGGTGCAGCGACCGACGAGATTGCTCCCTTTGCCGTGCCGCTCGATGATGCCGACACGCCGCGCGCGTGGTATTACGCGTTGCTAGATTACGGCGCATATCTAAAAAAGACGTTGCCCAATCCGTCCAGGCGCTCGGCGGGCTATAGCCGTCAATCAAAGTTTGAGGGCTCGCGTCGCCAAAAGCGCGCGCATATCGTGCGTATGTTGCTGGCAGCGCGCGATGGCCAGCCGGCGGGGATTACGCTTGCTGATGCCGTGGCGGGCGTTAACGAGATGGAAGCGGCGGCTGGGCGTGGGCCGGTCGAGCGCGACTTGATCGCGGGCATTCTAGCCGACCTGGAGCGTGAGGGCTTTTGCCGAGCTGAGGGCGATCGCTGGCTGAGCATCTAGCCTGTGCAAATCTGAAGAACAGGATTGTAAGGTTTAGATTTTCGGCATGAGGGCATCCTAAAGACGAGGCCGCTCGAAGCCTACGGGCGGCATGCGTTGAAGGGAAGTACACCTATGGATTTTGAGAATTCCCAAACCAAGAAGAACCTCGAGACCGCTTTTGCCGGTGAGTCCCAGGCACACACCAAGTATCGCTACTATGCGTCCAAGGCCAAAAAGGACGGCTACGTTCAGATCTCGAATATTTTTGCCGAGACGGCGGGCAACGAGTCCGAGCACGCCAAGCTGTGGTTTAAGTATCTGCACGACGGCGCCGTTCCGGGCACTCTGGACAACCTGCGCGATGCCGCTGCGGGCGAGAACTACGAGTGGACCACGATGTACGACGAGTTCGCCAAGACCGCCGAGGAGGAGGGCTTTGCCGAGATCGCCGAGAAGTTCCGTGGCGTCGGTGCCGTGGAGAAGGCTCACGAGGAGCGCTACAACAAGCTCGTCGAGCGCATTGAATCGGGCGAGGTGTTTGAGCGTGAGGGCGTGAAGGTGTGGAAGTGCCTGAACTGCGGGCACCTGCACGTTGGTGCCGAGGCGCCTGAGGTGTGCCCGGTGTGTAACCACCCGAAGGCGTACTTTGAGGAGCAGGTGGTGAACTACTAACGCTTGGCGCTGGCGTGAGCTGGGCCGGGAGGGCCGGACTACCTTCCCTCCTCGCTCACGGCTTCGCAGGGTCGCGTTGAGGGAAGGTAGTCCGGCCCTCCCGGCCCGCTTTGGTTCGTTGCGTGCTCGCTACAGAAAAGCTGATTAGAAGTTTGTGTGCCGCCCCTTTTGGGCGGCACGTTTTGTATAGGGATTGGGTTGCGGCCATTTGGTTGATGGTTCGGTTATTTGGTTGACGGGGCTTGCTCCGGGTTGGGGCGGCGCCGTTGTTTAGGGGGTACACTGGGTGGCGACTTTTAGTTTATCTACTACCTGATGGGGTGTTTTTTATGGGCAAGAAGTCTCGGGCTCGGGTTGCTGCGGCGGGAACTCGCAAGGATCCTGGTCGTCGGGTTGCCGAGGGTAAAAAGGCCGATCGTGCCGAGAAGGACAAGAAAGTCGGCGCGCATGCTCATCCTGAGTGGGCGCCTCATTTGAATTCGGCTAGTGAGGATTTGACTGCCAAGTTGTTTACTCTGGTCGAGGTAATTTTGGGCGTGGTGCCCCTTGTGGTTATCGGTTTATTCTTGGCTTCGAAGGACGCCACGAGTGTCGATAAACTCACCGAGGTCTTTTCGCAGGACCCCTCGATGGTGGTCTCGTTTATTTCTGCGTGCTTGCAGCCGTTTGTGGCGTACATGCTGTATATGGTCTACCGCAAATACTGCGAGGGTGATGCGGGCTTTGCCGCCGGTAACCTGATCGGTCTTTTGTGCTCCGAGATCCTACTGCTCAATATCCCGGGCGTCATCGGTATGGGCATCTTGCTGTGGCGTGTTTGGCGCAACGTCGCCCCGCACTTTGAGAGCTGGTTGTTTGAACGCCGTGCAATGGGCGTGCTGGCAGACATCGCGGGCTCGCTCGTGATTCTAGCCTTGGCGTTTATGTGCGCCACCGCCACCCGAGGTCTCGCGGGCATGTAGTCTGTCCTCACCGACCACGGAGCGCAGGGCAACTGCTGGTTTCACCGCTCCGGACGTCAGACCCGCGGCGCATCCCTTTCCCTCTCGCTGACGGCTTCGCAGAGTCACGCGCGGCCAAGGCATGCGCCGCGGGTCTGACGACGCGGGCTTGCCAACGAGTTTTGGCTAATAGATTGGTTTGTGTGCCGCCCCTTTGGGGCGGCACTTTTTGTGTGGGGTCCCGGTCTCCACAATTTTCGTCAAGCTTTTGGTTAGATTTTGGTCAGTTGGCGTAAGGGTGGAAGGCCAAAAGATTGCTGGCGAAAAAAGCGCAGAGAAAGTGCTGGTAGGGGAGTTGTCGTGCTTTTCGACAGCTTTTGAGCAAAAGAAACTTTGTGGCTATTGCCGGCGATTGCGTTGTCGCGGTCATGGCGGTGCGGGATGCTGGTCGTAAGCGTCGAACGCTCCGATTTTGGAGGCCAACATGGACCTGTTTCTTGAGACTCCGCAGCAACAAGCTGAGCGCATGCTGCGTCAGCAGCAACGACTCATGGAGATGCAAATGCAAGGGGCGGCAGCCCAGCCCTTTGCGCAAAATGTCGTGCCCGCTGCTGTACCTGCAGCTGTGCCCGGGTGCGAATCGGCACCAGAGGCCTATTCCGTACAGCAAGATTCATATGCGCAGGAGCTCGCGTTCGACAAGCGTCGTGCGCGTCGTCGCCGCGTGGGCCAGCGCCTGCGCACCTTGG
>DBEZDO010000007.1:0-20087 GCA_048187355.1 Collinsella sp. | reverse complement strand
TCCCGCCGGTTCGACCGGCGCGCCACGGGTCAAGATGCACTAGGCCTGGACGAAGTCCGGGCCCGCGCCTTTAGACGCGAGCCCGGGGCCCGTGGGTTATACCCTAAGAGCAAACCACCCTTTTTAAGGGTGGTTCTGATTGACCGGCAGTTAGGGACATTCCTTTTTCTGCCGGCAGTTTAGGAACGTCCCTAACTGCCGGCTCGGAAACGACAAGGCGTTAGTTCACTTCGACGGGTTTGGCGCCGGGATAGCGCTCCTCAAAGTCTAGGCGGTACTTATTGTCATTGGTGCCCGCCACGTTGTCGCGCGACAGCGGCGCCACGATCTCGTTCTTATGGTCCGCGGGCTTTGCGTACTTCAAGCTGATCTCCCAGGCATCGCAGATCGCATCGATGCGGTGATCCAGGTCGTCGTACAGAGCAATGATGTCCTTCCACGAGCTGTAGTTCTTAGAGCTTGTGGGGACGTCCAGGTCCTCGACAATGTCGTAATACTGCTCGATGGTGTCCTCCGTGCGCTCGGCGACGTCAGCGAGATTTTGACGGGTGGTACGATCCTCTTCCAGATAGCTGCCATTAAACGTCTCTGCGCAGGCACGGACCTGGCTATCGAGATCTTCCAGCAGGTCGTAGTATTCACTCAGGCGACGGTAGAGGTTCTGTTCGGAGAGGCTTGCTTCGCCGCCATCCTCGTCGTCATCGTCATCATCGTCGTACAGGCTGTTGGGATTGCCGAGAGGCTTTGGATCATCGTCGTCGACGTCATGGTGCAGCTTAGCTACCTCGGCAGTCGTCTGCGTAGCGGAGTTGTCGAACGGCTTGATCACAAAAAAGATGACCAAGGCGATGATGATTGCCAACAGCACAACGATAACGGCGACAAGCGCCCTGGTAGCGCTCTTTTTTGCGGCGGGGGCCTGCGGTGAACCAGACGCGTATGTAGGCGCCGGTTGCTGTTGGGGCGGGGTGTCCGCGACGGGTATGCGCTGCGTCGTTTCGACCGCTGCAGGGCCGGCGGCGGGGTCGGGGCGATAGGCGAGGGGGTCGTCCGGCTTAGCTTGCGGCGTATCGAGGGAGCCGGTCTTCTCAAACGCGGGTTGGCCATTGCTTGCGGTTGTCTGCTCAACGGGTGCACCGCATGAGGTGCAGAACTTGGCATCATCTGCAAGAAGTTTGCCGCACGAGGCGCAATACCGAGACATTGCCACTCCTTTCGCCACATTTCAATGCAATACGACGATTATACCCAGCGTCCAAAATTCCCCATCATAAGTTGCGGTGAAATAGGGACTGTTTGGCGGTCTCAGGGCTTCAACCAGTCCCTATTTCACCGCAACTTTGGAAAGGCACCATTAGCCATTGGGGACGCGCCGAGCACTGGGGTATCATGGCTTGGTTGATATATCTGCATTTACGCGCCTTGTAGGAAGGGGCTGCGCCCATGGCTTTTGAGCCCGCTCAACATAGCTTTATCACGCTCGAGGGCGTCGACGGCGCCGGCAAGTCCACGCAGGCGCGTCTGCTTGCCCGCGCGCTCGAACTCGCTGGCTACCAGGTTGTGAGCCTGCGCGAGCCGGGCGGTACCGCCATTAGCGAAAAGATCCGCGCTCTGCTGCTCGACCCCGCCAATACAGCGATGGGCGACACCTGTGAGTTGCTGCTCTACGAGGCAGCGCGCGCCCAGTTGGTGCACGAGGTCATCGCGCCCGCCCTCGCGGCCGGCAAGGTGGTCCTGTGCGATCGCTTCTACGATTCCACGACCTGCTATCAGGCGTTTGCCGATGGCCTCGACCGTCAGATGGTACGCGATGCCAACAACCTGGCTGTCGCCGGTACGCATCCGGCGCTCACGCTCGTCTACCACATCACACCCGAGCAGGCGGCGCTACGCATGGCAGCCCGTGGCGCGGCAGATCGCATGGAGGCAAAAGGCATAGCCTTCCAAGAGCGCGTTTACCAGGGATTTTGCGCCATTGCTGCCGAGGAGCCAAACCGCGTAAAGCTCATCGACGCCACTGCGACCGTCGAGGAAGTCTTCGAGAAGACGGTCGAGCAGATTCGCGCGTACGGTCTCGACATTTCGCAAGATGCTGTTGTCGCCGCGCTTGCCAAGGAGGCCGAGTAACATGGCCCCCGCTCAGGCAAGCCTGCTGGCCAAGCTCGACACCCAAGAGCGCGTTCGCGATTTTTTGGCCAACGCCGTCGCCAGCGGCCGCGCATCGCACGCCTACCTGTTTTTAGGCGCTCCCGGTGCCGGCAAGCTCGATGCCGCATGGGCGCTCGCCCAGGCCTTCCTGTGCGAGCAGGACGGCTGCGGAGCATGCGACAGCTGCGTACGCGTTGCTCGGCATACGCATCCCGACGTGCGCTATTACACGCCCGAGAGCGCCACAGGCTACCTCATTGCCCAGACCCGCGAGCTGCTCGATGACGTGCCGCTGGCGCCCATCCGTGCCAAGGCCAAGGTCTACATCATCGATCGTGCCGAGCAACTGCGCGCTAACACCGCCAACGCGCTGCTCAAGACACTCGAGGAGCCGCCCGAGGGCGTTATGTTCATCTTGCTGGGCACCTCGGCAGACGTGATGTTGCCCACCATCGTGAGCCGCTGTCAGTGCGTGCCGTTTCGGCTGGTGTCGCCCACCGTGGCCGCGCAGGCCGTGAGTCGCGCGACGGGCCAGGATCTCGCGCGCTGTCGCATGGCGGTCGCCGTGGCGGGAAGCCCCACACGCGGCATCGAGTTCCTTAAGAGTGCCGAGCGCCAGGATGCTCGCCGCCAAATGGTCCGCGCCATCGATTCGCTCATCGCTGCCGACGAGGCTGATGTGCTCAGCCGCGCCAAGTCGCTCATCGTCGCCGTTAAGGCGCCGCTCGCCGAGGTCAAGTCCACACAGGAAAAGGTGCTCGAGCAAAACGCCGACTACCTGTCGCGTGGAGCATTGAAGCAGCTTGAGGACCGCAACAAGCGCGAACTCAACGCGCGCGAGCGTTCGGGTATCATGGAAGCGCTGGCGAGCGCGCGGACGCTCATGCGCGACGTGCTGCTGACACTTCAGGACGAGGCGGCAGGCGTTGTGAACGAAGACGTGCGCGACACGATCGGGCGGCTTGCCGCCGCGACGAATGTTGCGGGTGCCACCCGGGCGCTCGAGGCGGTCGCGACCGCCGAGCGCAACATCGCCAGAAACGTTACTCCCCAGCTGGCCATCGAGGTCATGCTGTTCGATATCAGGAAGGCACTGAAATGCCGTTAGTCGTACCCGTTAAGTTTACCTACGCCTCGCGCGACCTGTGGTTTGACCCGCAGGATCTGGATATCCTCGAGGCCGATTATGCCATTTGCTCCACCGAGCGCGGGACCGAGATCGGCCTGGTCACGGCCGATCCCTTCGAGGTGCCGCAAAATGAGATCGGCCAGCCGCTCAAGCCCGTGCTGCGCGTGGCGAGCGACATCGACCTGCAGCTTGCCGACGACCTGGCCATCCAGGGCGACGAGGCGATGGTCGATTTCCGCCGTCTCGTCAAAGAGCTCGACCTCGAGATGAAGCCGGTCGGCGTCGAGTACCTGTTTGGCGGCGAGAAGGCCGTGTTCTACTTTGCGGCCGAGGAGCGCGTCGATTTTCGTCAGCTCGTCAAGGACCTGTCCTCGACGCTGCACATTCGCGTCGACATGCGTCAGATCGGCGTGCGCGATGAGACCCGCCTTGTGGGCGGCTATGCCCAATGCGGACAGGAGCTCTGCTGCACGCGCTTTGGCGGACAGTTTGAGCCCGTCTCGATTCGCATGGCAAAAGAGCAGGACCTGCCGCTCAACTCGTCCAAGATCAGTGGCGTTTGCGGCCGCCTGATGTGCTGCCTGCGCTATGAGTTCGAGGCGTACAAGGACTTTAAGAGCCGTGCGCCCAAAAAGAAGACGCTCATCGATACGCCGCTTGGCAAGGCGCGTATCCAGGAATATGACACGCCGCGTGAGCAGCTGGTGCTGCGCCTGGAGAACGGCAAGGTCTTTAAGGTCAACCTGGCCGATATGACGTGCTCGGAGGGCTGCAAAAAGAAGGCCGCCGAACAGGGCTGCAACTGCCGCCCCGACTGTGTGACGCGCGATGTGCTCGAGCGCATCGAGTCGCCCGAGATGCGCCTGGCGCTCATGGAACTCGATCGCGAGAACGGCGTTGACGTGGGCGATGGCCTGTCGAGTGCCGATCGTCTGGCCGGCACATCGATGCCCAAGCGCCGTCGTCGCGATGCCGAATCCGATGCTCGCACCGCTCAGGGCCAGGGCGAGGGCCGTGGCCGTGGAAAGGGCCGCGGCAAGGCCGAGGCACCCGAGGCCGAGGAGGCAGCTGGTGGCCGTCGCCGCCGCAAGCGCGCGGCGTCCGTCGACAATGGCGAGGCCGCGGGTAAGAACGCTTCCCGCGAGCGCGAGGCTCAGCAGCCCCAGCAGCAAAACCGCGGCGGTGGCATGAACCCCACGCGCCGTCGTCGCCGTCACCTGTCGAGCGAGGAGCGCGAGGACGCCTTCCGCGCCGCAGCCGCTCGCGAGGCCGGTGCCGCTCCCAAGGACGCCTCGGCCTCCGATGCGCCTGCTGACAAGGGCGGCAAGCCGCGTGGCGAGGAGGAGCGCGCACCGCGTCCGCGTCGTCGCCATTCCTCGGGTGCGCAGCAGAAGCCCTCGGTTCCTTCTGTGGCCGATCAGGTTTCGGATGGCGAAGTCAAGGTCACGCGCCGTCGTCCTGGAGACGGCGGGGGAGCTGCCGCCAAGGCTTCGCGCGGCGGTACTCGCGACGAGCGCGAACCGCGTGAGAATAGCGGTGGCGAGGGCTCGACCGACCAGGGTCAAAAGCGTCGCCGTCGCCGTCGCTCCCGCAAGCCGCGCCAGGACGGTGGTGAAGGCTCGACCCACGCCTCGTCCGCACCGCAACCGCCTGCCGGCGAATAACGTCCGTAAGCGGATGTGACCCGCCTGACCCCAGCGCCTCTGGGTATCATGGCTCTACACCGACAACCCTCCCTTCGCCTTCGCGTAGGGAGGGTTGTGTCATGAAGAGACATCTGAACGTATTGACTCGCTTGCAGGGCGCAGGTGTCCTACCGTTTGCGGACGAATTGCTACCGCTTGCCGAGCACGCGACATACGAGGCGCTCGAGGCGTTGTCGCCTACGCGATGCGCCGGCTGCGAGCGTTCCGGTGCGCTGATCTGCCAGGATTGTCTGGCATCGCTCGCACTCATCGACCCGTGCCATAGCTGCATCCGATGTGGTGCCCCGTTTGGGGATTTGCTGTGCACCGAGTGCTCGGTCGAGGGCGCGTCTTCGGCAATGGCCGAGGCGCTCGATCGCTGTCTGGCGTGTGCCGTCTACGCACATCCGCTGCCGCGCATCATCAAGGCGTACAAGGATGCGGGCGAGCGCCGTTTGGCACCGTATCTGGCGGAGCTATTCTACGACACCGCCTTGCATGCCCAGGCGGCAGCCCCCGATCGCTACGGCGATGTGCTGTCCGGTGCGGACGCGGTGGTGTTTGTGCCCGCGACTGCGGCAGCGTTTCGGCGGCGTGGATTCGACCATATGGAAGCAATCGCGCGCTCGTTTTGCGATCTTTCGGGTGTCCCGTTGCTGGACGCCCTGGTCAAATACGGTCATGGTGACCAGCGAGAGCTCGGCCGCGATGAGCGCCGGGAGCATGCCCGGGGCATGTACGAGACGGTCGAGGATGTGCGCGGCCGCCGTCTGCTGCTCATCGATGATGTCATTACCACGGGCGCGACCATGGCAGCAGCCTCGGCGGAGCTCAAGCGTGCCGGTGCCGCGGCCGTTGATGGCCTCGCTATCGCACGCGTTTGGTAGGGGGTGGTTTTGTGGCAGTGAAGATAGCGCGGCGCATCGAGCCGACAAGCGAGCAACTGGCGGCCTCCGTAGTCCTGACCGGTGCCTCGGCGCTGCGCATGATGCGCGCCGAGCGCCGACAAATGGGTTACATCAGCTGGAGAGACCTCGATTCCGATGAAGAGCGCCGTGTGCTGCATACATCGTCTCCCTCGGCCGAGGACATTTATCTTCCCGATTTGGTGCGGATCGGGGCCGTGAGTGGCGAGGTCCAAGAAGACTTGTGCCTGCTGGCGGGGTCGGCGAAGCAGCGTCGCCGCATGTCTGGTGCAAGCTGGTCCGTTTGTTCTACAGGCCTGCCGGACGCCTCGATTTTGGAGGTGGAGCCGGGGGTGTACAGCTTGTCTCCCGAGGCCCTCTGTGCCGCCGTTGCGCGCGAAGTCGGCTGTATCCAGGCATTTGCCCTGGCCCAGGAGCTGTGCTCCAAGATTTCGCTGAGCGATCGCGGGCAGTATCTGCCCCCTTACAGCTCGCCCACCGTGAACAGGCTTGCAAAGGATAAGGACCAGCCGTCAGATGTGGGCTACTTTGAGGTCGAGCCAGTGCTGACGCCCGATCGCCTGGCAGATTACCTTGCGGCATGCAAGGGGAGCGCGGCCAAGCAGCTGCGGCGGCTGTGCCCCTTTCTGTCGGAAAACCTGCGCTCACCCATGGAATGCATCATGCTTGCCATGTTTTCGCTTCCGTTTTCTTATGGCGGATTTGCCTGCGGTCCCTTTAAGACCGACTGCAAGATCGAGTTCGATGACCGCGCGCAGGCAATCTCGGGGATGCCGCATGCGGTTTGCGATGCGTATCAGGAGGCAGCCCGGTTTGACCTGGAATACAACGGTGAGCTGGGCCATTCCTCCCGGAGGGGACGTATCCATGATGAAAAACGCAACACGGGCTTGATTACTATGGGAATCGAGGTCGCGACGGTCAACAACGAAATGCTCTGCGACATGGAAGCGATGGAAGCGCTCGCATGGCGCATCCACCAGCGTATGGGTAAGCGATATCAGAATCGTGTAGAGGCTCGTCGAAAGAGGCAAGATGCTCTGCTGAATACGCTCCGAGCGTGCTTTGGGCTCAAGCCGGCGTAAAACTATGGCTTTATAGGGGGGCTGTTTATATGCCCTGTGCAAAAAACGGCAAATATGAGTACTGCTACTAGATTAGTGACAGCAAAAATAAAGAAACTTGGGCCGAAAAACTGGATTCAGCGATGAGATAATAAACGAATGTGGAATATCTTGGCGCTAAGCGGGCTGTGCGGAACTCAAAAAGGGCTCGTGGGGCGGAAATACGCTGCTACTAAATTGGTAGCAGTACTCATATTTGCCGTTTTTTGCACACGGCACCCTGAGACGGGTGGCCCGGAGCTCCCCGTGGGGGGAGCTCCGGGCTTCATGGGGGCACGAATGACCCGCCCCGACCTGCGAAATCTGTGCTCGCGATGCGAATAACGTCCCTAACCTTAAACTATAGCTTGAACTTAGCTATAATGCCCTACGTTCCTGCCAGGCTGTGGTTGCGGACGGACGAAATGCCCATCCTAGTCCAAGACAGACGCGGTCAAAGGGATCCACGTAAGCGACCGCGTGCGCGCGGCGCGATCATGGCGCGTCCTAGATGTAAGCCGCACCGTCCGTTCTACTTTCTTTGGGGCAATACCGCCTCGCGGGCGAGCGGGCCAGTCGTGAAGGTGGCTGCGGCCTCCCGAGCAAACGCCCCGGTGCGCAAGTGTGGGGTCAAATACCAGGTCAGCTGGTGGGAACAACCCGATATTCCGTGCAGGGCACGGATTGTATACGACACAGAAGGCAGGGTAGTGGACATGGTGAGGGGCAGCTTGATGCATGCGGCTCGGTTAGGTGCTGGGACCGCGGCGGTCATTGCCGTTTTGGGCCTGAGTGGATGTGCGTTCAATCCACTGTCCACGTTCACGACGCCCACGATCGACCAGATTGAGCGCGAGACCGTTGCCCCCACGGTATCGGACGATGCCCTGGTCACGCCGGGAACCCTGACGGTCGCCCTCGATACTTCCGATGCCCCGCAAGCCATGCAGGATGCCGACGGAAACCTCACGGGCTATGCGGTCGATGCCGCTCGTGCCCTCGCATGCCGCATGGGTCTCAAGGTCGCCTTTGTCGATGCGTCCTCGGCCGATTCCGCGCTCAGCGATAAAAAGGCCGACATCTTCATTGGCGACATCAAGTCTGCGGGCGGCGACATCAGCTCGCTTGGCACCTGTCTGTACGATGCCGCCGCCGTATTCGGCAAGAGCAGTGACGGCGAGTCGCTGAGCGTTTCCACCGAAACGCTTAACACCGCTACCCTGGGCGTTCAGACCTCCTCGGCCTCGCAGGAGGCGCTCGCCAAGCAAAGCATCACCGCCAACCAAAAGACCTTCTCCAACATCAATGAGTGCTTTGAGGCGCTCGAGTCGGGCGAGGTCGATTACGTGATCTGTGATTCCACGGCTGGTGGCTACCTCGCGCGTCTGATGAGCCAGATCTCCTATGTCGGCACGCTCGAGGCACCCTCCACGCTTGGCGTCGCAGGCCTTAGCTCTAACGATGAGCTGTGCCGTGCCGTGAGTGATGCCCTCGACGGCATCACGGTCGACGGCACGCTCGAGGCGGTCCACTGCGTCTGGTACGGACAGATGCCCTATGACCTTACCGCCAAGACTGTTTCGGGGGCCAATGTGCAGGCATCCGACTCCACGTCCAACGAGACCGAGTCCTCCGATGGCGACGCCTCTGATAACAACGGCGACAGTCCGTCGTCTAGCCAGGAGGGCGCCATCACCGACGATGACATCAACAAGCTCAATAGCTAGTTATTGGTAGGGGTGGCGTCTGCCATACACCGAACAAGGCGCTTCTTCACGGTTTCAACACGCATGGCCGGGTCTCCCAAATAGGGGAGCCCGGCTTTTCTATTTTGGTAAAACTAGCAGGTCAAAGCTAATTTCCAGGAGAAAAATTAACTCCGTCGACGCCTTCCTATAGCGCACTTTGCCACGGAAAAGTGCGAGACTTCGGTATGCGGTATCAAGCAGTCGTTATTCGGGTCTTTGGGAATTCGCGTGATTAAATGCACGGCAATGGGTACATAGCCAGTACGGTAAGTCCCCGAGGCAGATTGGAGCCACGTATGGATATCAAGGTTTCTGGACGCAAGACGACGGTAACCGATGCTCTGCGTGCGCATGTGGATGAGAAAATCGGCGAGGCGCTCAAGGTTTTCGACATCGAGCCCATGACAGTCGACGTCGTGCTTCGTTATGAGAAGAACCCCTCGAACCCCAACCCGGCAATCGTCGAGGTCACGGTTCGTGCCCGCGGCTCTGTGATTCGCGTTGCCGAGCACGGCTCAGATATGTATGCCGCCATCGATCTCTCCGCCGATAAGGTCACCCGTCAGCTGCGCAAGTTCAAGACCAAGGTCGTGGACAACCGCCAGGGTGGTGCCAGCGCCGCGGATGTCGCACCGGTCGAGCGCGTCGAGGATCTGGCCGACCTGCTGCTGCCCGAGGAGGAGGACGATCTGCTCGTCCGCGAGAAGGTCATCGATGTCACCCCGATGACTGAGGAGCAGGCGCTGGTGCAGACCGATCTGCTCGGTCACGACTTCTACGTGTTCGAGAACGCGACGACCGGCCTCATCAATGTGGTGTATCACCGTAAGAATGGTGGATATGGCATCATCAAGCCCCGCATCGAAACACTTGACGAGTAAAATACGTTAACTTGCATGAGTTAACGGTTGGCGGCCATCCCATGCGGGTGGCCGCCTTTTTTACGTAAGGAGTCGCTTTGATGGACAAGGCTGCATCTACCGGCCATTCGGACCGTTGCCGCATCGTCGTCGATACCTGCTGCGACTTTAGTCCCGAGGTCGCCGCGAACCTTGATGTCGATATCTTGGGTTTCCCCTTCATTATCGATGGCGAAGAGCGCACGGATGACATCTGGTCGAGTATGAGCCCTAAGGAGTTCTACGACCGCATGCGCGCCGGCGCCCGCGTGTCCACCTCGGCTGTGTCGCTCGGTCGCTATATCGAGTTCTTTACCGAGTGCGCCAAAGAGGGCACGCCCACGGTCTACCTGTGCTTTACCTCGGCGCTGTCGTCGAGCTACAACTCCGCGTGCCAGGCGGCAGATGCCGTGCGCGCCGAGTATCCCAACTTTGAGCTCTACGTGGTCGACAACGCTCTGCCCTGTGCGACCGGCGCGCTCTTGGCGCTCGAGGCCGTGCGCCAGCGTTCGGCGGGACTGACCGCCAAGCAGCTGGTCGATTGGGCAAACGAGGCAAAGACCTACGTGCACGGCTACTTTACGCTCGAGAGCTTCGACGCACTGGCTGCCGGCGGTCGCATTCCGCCCGCGGCGGCACAGCTCACGGCAAAGCTCGACGTCAAGCCCGAGCTTTCCTACGACCTGGCCGGCTCGCTGTCGCTGATCGGCGTCAACCGCGGCCGCAAGAAGGCACTCAAGTCCATCCTCAAGTCGTTCCGCGAGAACTACGTGCCCGATCGCACCATGCCCATCGCAATCATGACGGCCGATGCCGAGAAGGACGGCGACTGGCTCGAAGCTGCCATCCGCAAGGAGGAGGGTTGCGCCGACGTCACGATCATTCGCGGCTCCGTGGGTCCCACCATCGGCTCGCACGTGGGCCCCGGCATGGTGGGCTGCGCGTTTTGGGGTAAGAACCGCGCCGACAAGGCGTCGCTTTCCGACCGTATCGCCCGCCGCGTGCGCGGTCAGTAGGCAAGCGCTGCGTCCGTTATCGCCCTCGACTCACAGCCCAAACGCTGGCACCGAGTATTCAACCTGGTAACAACACCCAACCCAAAAGGAAAGGTTTCATGGCAAACAAGCTCTCCATCGCATTTATCGGCACCGGAATCATGGGTGCCCCCATCGCCGGCCACATCCTGGATGCCGGCTATCCCGTCACGGTTAACAACCGCACCAAGTCCAAGGCTGCCGCGCTTATCGAGCGCGGTGCCGCTTGGGCCGATACGCCGGCCGATGCCGTGGCTAACGCCGATGTTGTCTTTACCATGGTGGGCTATCCCTCCGAGGTCGAGGAGCTCTACCTGGCGGGCGACGGCCTGCTCTCGTGCACTAAGCCCGGCGCGGTCCTGATCGACCTCACCACGAGCTCGCCCGAGCTGGCGCGCGACATTGCCGAGGCCGCCCAGGTTTCCGGTCGCATGGCGTTTGACTGCCCCGTCACCGGCGGCGAGTCGGGTGCTATCGCCGGCACGCTTACGGCTATCGTGGGCGCCACCGAGAACGACATCGCGCCGGTCCGCGACATCCTTGCCACCTTCGCGGCCAACATCTGCTGCTTCGATGGCGCCGGCAAGGGCCAGGCTGCCAAGCTCGCCAACCAGGTGTCGCTGGGCGCCTGCATGGTCGGCATGGCAGACGCCATGGCATTTGCCGAGCTGAGCGGCCTTGACCTGGAGAAGACCCGTCAGATGATCCTGGGCGGCACCGGCAAGTCCGGCGCTATGGAGAGCCTGGCGCCCAAGGCGCTCGACGGCGACTACAAGCCCGGCTTTATGGTCGAGCACTTCATTAAGGACCTGCGCTTGGCGCTCGCCTATGCCGACGACCGCGAGCTTGCGCTGCCCGGCGCCGACGTGGCCTTTACGCTCTACGACATGCTCGACGCCATCGGTGGTGCCAAGCTGGGCACCCAGGCCATCACGGTCCTCTATAAGGAGGAGGCCGACGCCATCGCCGCCGGTCTGGACTGGTCGCAGTATCGTCCCGAAGAGCACGGTGCTCACGAGGACGGCTGCGGTTGCGGCGAGCACGGCGACGACCATGAGTGCGGTTGCGGCCACCATCATGGCGATGACCACGAGTGCTGCGGCGGTCACGGCCATGATGACGGCCATGAGTGCTGCTGCGGCCACCATCACGGGGAGTAGCGCCCATGAGCTGGACGTTCGTGGTACTAGCGCTGGTGCTCTTTCTCTTTGCGATCTACATTGGCTTTTTGTGCGGCCAGTGGGCCTGCGAAAAGCGCGTGATCACCAAGCGCGACTACTGGATCGCCAATTTTGCGGGAGCTGCGGCAGTCGTCCTGCTGACCTGGGTGTTCTCGCTGTTCCCGCTGGTGCAGTTTGCGCCGATTGGCTGGCTCGGCGGCTTTATCGCCGGCCTTAAGATGAGCTTTGGCGAGTCCGTCGGTCCGTGGCGCAAGCACGACGAGGTCTTTAACGTCAACAAGGCTCATCGCGCCGCCGCCGACGCGGGCGACGCCGAGGAACGCCGCCGTGCGCGTCGCAATGGCGCGGCCGACCGACAGCTCATCTCGGTCACCGATGACAGCAAGGGTGCTGGCAAGCACGCTAAGAAATAGTAAGAAGAGGTAACTATGGCAGAAAACAAAGACGAACAGCTCACCGACGAGGAGCTGGCACAGCTTCAGCTGGCAGAGGAGAACGAGAACGCCGTCGACCGTCTGGTCAAGGAGCTCGGCTGCCCCACGCGCCGCATCCGCCAGTTTGCCGCCCGCGTGTTGCATCTGCTGGCCGAGCGCGATCCGCAGCGCGTCGTGCCCTGCGTGCCCGCGCTGATCGAGGCGCTCGACCGCCCCGAGGCGCAGACCCGCTGGGAGGCCCTCGATGCCCTGACGGCGCTCGCCACCACCTGCCCCGAGCAGCTGGGCGATGCCTTTGAGGGCGCCGAGACTGCACTGTTCGACGAGATCTCCTCCACGCTGCGCTATGCCGCCTTCCGCCTGCTGTGCGTGTGGGGTGCCACGAGCGTCGAGCGTTCGCGCGAGGCTTGGCCCATCCTGGATGAGGCCATCCAGTGCTACCACGGCGACCTTGAGTATCGTGACATGCTCGGTTGCCTGTACGAGTTTTGCCAGGGCGAGATCGACGCCGAGGTTGCCGAGAAGCTCGCGCTGCGCCTTAAGTTCGACGCCGAGAACGGCAAGGGCAGCTATCTCAAGGCCCGTTCGAGCGAGATTTGCGAAATGCTTGTTAAACGTTTTGGCCTGGATCTCTCCAAAAAGAAGAAGCGTGCTAGCGTTAAAAAATCTGAGGCCGCCGAAGACGAGGAGTAACAGATTATGGCGCACGATGTAGTCCTGATTCCCGGGGACGGTATCGGTCCCGAGATTACGCAGGCCATGCGCCGCGTGGTCGAGGCCACCGGTGTCCAGATCAACTGGAACGTCCAGGAGGCCGGTGCCGGCGTCATGGACGAGTTTGGCACGCCGCTGCCCCAACATGTGCTCGATGCGGTCGCCGAGACCAAGGTTGCCATCAAGGGCCCCATCACCACACCGGTCGGCACGGGCTTCCGCAGCGTCAACGTGGCCCTGCGCAAGCATTTCGACCTGTACGCCTGCGTGCGTCCTTGCCTGTCGCAGCCGGGCGACGGCTCGCGCTTCCGCGACGTCGACCTGGTTATCGTGCGCGAGAACACCGAGGACCTCTACGCCGGCATCGAGTTCGATGAGGGTGCTGCCGAGGTCGAGGAACTCTCGCAGCTCGTCGAGCGTTCGGGCCAAAAGACCTTTGCCGCGGATTCCGCCATTTCAATCAAGCCGATCTCCATCGCCAAGAGCCGCCGCATTGTGGAGTATGCCTTTGAGTATGCCCGCCGCTGCGGCCGCAAAAAGGTGACGGCCGTGCACAAGGCCAACATCATGAAGGCGACCGACGGCCTGTTCCTGCGCGTGGCGCGCGAGGTGGCCGCTAACTATCCCGATATCGAGTTCAACGACAAGATCGTCGACGCTACCTGCATGGGTCTGGTTCAGAACCCCAATGACTTCGATGTCCTGGTGCTGCCCAACCTGTACGGCGATATCGTCAGCGACTTGTGCGCCGGCCTCGTGGGCGGCTTGGGCATGGCCCCGGGTTCCAACATCGGTGCCGACTGCGCCATCTTTGAGGCAACGCACGGCTCCGCGCCCGATATCGCGGGCCAGGATATCGCCAACCCCACGGCCGAGATTCTGTCTGCGGCTATGATGCTCGATCATCTGGGCGAGAACGATGCGGCCAATCGTATCCGCGCCGCCGTGTCTGCCACGCTCGACGAGGGTAAGCAGGTTACCGGCGACGTGCGTCGTGCCCAGACCGGCTCCGTCGAGGGCGCGGTGGGTACGCAGGCCTTCGCCGATGCCGTTATTGAGCACCTGGCCTAAGACATACAGGCTGCAAACGCCTAAATAGTACTTAAGTGTTTGCGTATAACCTAAGAATCAATACGCCCGGCGCCTCGTCGGGCGTATTCTATGAGGGATTGTGTTCCCAATAAGGAGTAGCTGACTATGGGTCTGATTCAAAAGAAGGACGAGAAGGACGAGATCGACGGCATCCAGATCATCGAGCGCGGCGAAGGCCCCGACGGTGATGAGGACGAGAAGATCGACCTGGTCGCCGGCACGTCTGCCGAGCATATTGCCGCCGGCACGACCGCCGAGGAGGAGGACGCTCGACTGGAGGCAAAGATTGCCGCGGACGCCGCCGACGAGAACCTCATGCCCGAGGAACAGGACGAGGACGACGACTCCGACGTGGACGACCACGCTTGCAAGCACAAGAAGACGATGATTGCCGCCTTTGTGGTCGCCGTCGTGATCGCTGCCGTGGTCGGCTTCTTTATCGGCAACGGTGGTTTTGGCGGCAAGGGCGTCGGCTCGGCGACCCTCACCGAGGACCAGCTCGATTCGACCGTGGCAAGCTACAGCTACAACGGCAAGAAGAGCGACATCACCGCGCGTGAGGCCATCGAGAGCCAGTACAGTCTCGACACCGTCAAGGACGACGACGGCAACTACACCGCTCCTTCTGCTGACGTCATCCTGTCCTACGTGCGCAACCAGATTCTGCTCGATGCTGCCGAGGACGAGGGCATTACCGTTTCTTCCAAGGAAATGAAGAAGTACGCCGAGGATTCCATCGGCACCTCCGACTACAAGACCATGGCCACGCAGTACGGCGTGTCCAAGGACCAGGCCAAGCAGATCGTCCGTCAGTCCGCGACGCTGCAGAAGCTCTACAAGAAGAAGGTGGGCGATAGCTCCGCAAGCATGCCGACCGCTCCGACTGAGCCTGCTGACGGCAACGAGGAGACCGCGAGCAAGGACTACGCCGACTACATCATCAACCTTGCCGGCGATGAGTGGGATAGCTCAAAGGGCACCTGGAAGGACGCCGATAGCACCTATGCCAAGGCCTTCGCTGACGATGCCTTTACGGCCGATAGCGCTACCTATAAGCAGGCCATGACCGCCTATTACACCGCCTACCAGCAGTACTCTTCGCAGGCTTCGAGCGCCAGCTCCAAGTGGACCGAGTATGCTAACGGCCTCTACGCCAAGGCCAACATCAGCATCTACGGCCTGTTTGCGTAAAGAGTCGCACGGCTCATCGAGCATCTAGCCGATAGACAGCAGAAAGTCCGCCAGTACGGAAGTCGTTCTGGCGGACTTTTTGCGTTGAGGCGTGATTGGTGGCTTAATTATGGCTATTCATCTTTAAGTCCAAAAAGGCTATCGGCTTCATCGTCGGATATATATTCCAGTACATCGCCCGGTTGGCAATCGAGTGCCCGGCATATCGCGTCAAGAGTTGAAAAGCGGATGGCAGAAACCTTGCCCGTCTTAATGCGTGACATATTGACCTGGGAGATGCCCACACGTTCCGCAAGCTCTTTGGATGAGATCTTGCGTTCGGCGAGCATGCGGTCGAGCCGCAGAATAATCATGGATTCCCCCTAGAGCAACTCGTCATCTTGTTTTTGCAGGATATACCCGTAGCGGAAGATGCTGGCAATCAGGCAAATAATCAGGCCTGCAAAGAGCATGGAGGGCTCGAATAACTGGCCGGCGAACGCATCTGTAAAGCTGCCGCCAAATCCTGAGAGTATCATTCCCGTGATTACGGCACCAAGAAGCCTCACGGCAACGCCGCCGATAAGGAATAAATGTCCTACTCGACGAAGTGTCTGGTTGCATTCAAGGTCAAAGGGCCTGCCTTCCTTTTCAATGTTGAAGAAAAGCCTGCGCACGCTTAGCGCGATGGTAAGCGCGAGACATGTCATCAAGAGGCTCCCTATGGCAGTGTGACCATCGTGTGCGACGAGCATAAGTGGGGCCTGCGCATCGGTACCGACGATAGCCAGGCACGGCCCTTCGCCGGCTTGAAGTTCTACGGATTGGAGACACGACCCTTGGGAGAGGCCAGGCAATATGAGTAGAAGGTCAATCGCAATGACTGCGAGGAGTCCCAGGGCGAGCGCGGTGGTAATGCAGATCGTGGCCCATTTGCAGATGCGAGCGAGCTTCCTCAGTTTGGCTATCGTCTGTTCGCGGCTGATGGTTTCATTCGATATGGATGTGTTTCGATGGACCATAACCCCTCCAATCGGCGTTTTGTATGATACTTGTATCATATCAGAATTAACGATAAACGATAAATAATTACGAATATTGAGTAAGTAATGATTGAAAACGATTAGCGTGAACTATTGGCTCATTTTGGGTGCCGGAGTTTGGTGCGCGGGGGATGAGGACAAATGTCAAAACTTTCCGTGATCGCACAAGTGCTTCATCGGGTTCCCCGATTCATATGGGAAAACAACTGCAAACGATTGCAAGTAACCGGTGAACGGTCAAAAACTACCGTTCACCGATAATCTCAAAACTGGTTCTAACTGGTATTAAGTCAAAAAGACCAATTCACATATCTTCACAATGACCTGCAATTTTTCTACACGCTATTTTTAGCCGCCCTGCGTTGTTTAGGGACAGGAAAAGTTCCGATCTTTTGCCAAAGCATTTCGAAACGGTTTCAAAACCGCAGGTAGAAGTGTTAACGACCGGTAAACGGTCGAAATATCACCGTGAGCGGTGCAAAAACGTTTTACCGTATGAATCAACGAAAGCGACCTCTTCTGGGGTGATATAGTGACAACAACACGTCACGTGGTTACTACCAGTTTAGAAACCACTGGTCTTCAAAGAACGCTTTCTAAGAAGCTTTAAGGGCGAGCGCCCGCTGGCTTCCGAAAATCATCGGACTCAGATTGTACACACCTTCGGAAGGGAAATTTGAATGGTTGGCTTTATTCTTACCGGTCATGGACAGTTCGCACCCGGCCTAGCTAGCGCTATCGCTATGGTTGCCGGCGACCAGCCCGCTTTTACCGTCGTTCCTTTTGAGGGCGACCAGGCTGCTTCCTACGGTGAGGATCTCCGCGCCGCTATTACCGCCATGCGCGAGGAGTGCGATGGCGTGCTCGTCTTTACCGACCTGCTTGGCGGCACCCCGTTCAACCAGTCGATGATGATTGCCCAGGATGTCGACAACGTCGAGGTTCTGACTGGCACCAACCTTCCCATGGTTATTGAGCTTCTGTTCCTCCGCGGCAATGCCACGCTCGCCGAGCTTGGCGAGCAGGCCGTGACCGTTGGCCAGACGGGCGTCACCGCCCAGACGGTCGCATCCGTTGCCGGCTCCGAGGAAGAGGATATCTTCGGCGACGAGGACGGCATCTAATGGCCGATTTCGGAGCCAACGTCCTGAGCTCCTCGGTCGCCCTTTTAGGCCTGCTTGTCATCATGGGCTTGATTTACACCATCTGGTCGCAAATCAACATGAAGAAGAAGCAGAAGTACTTCAAGGAGCTGCACACCGAGCTCAAGCCGGGTCAAGAGGTTCTTTTCGCCGGCGGTATCTACGGAACCGTCAAAGGCATCGAAGGCGAGAAGGTCCAGATCAAAGTCCGATCCGGAGCCGTCGTAGATGTTTCGCGTTACGCGATTCAGGAGATCAAGTAACTGTCGTCAGCAAATAACGAAAGGAAGCTGATCAACATGGCAGAACCCAACATTCTTCTTACCCGCATCGATAACCGACTGGTTCATGGTCAGGTTGCCACCCAGTGGAACTCCACCCTGGGCTCCAACCTCATCCTCGTCGCCAACGACGACGTGGCGTCCAACACCATGCGCCAGAACCTCATGAAGATGGCCGCTCCCGCCGGCGTCGCTACGCGTTTCTTCTCTCTGCAGAAGACCATCGACGTCATTGGCAAGGCGAGCCCGCGCCAGAAGATCTTCATCGTGGCCGAAACACCGGAAGACGTGCTTACGCTCGTCAAGGGCGGTGTGCCTATAAAGAAGGTAAACATCGGCAACATGCACATGTCGGAAGGAAAGCGCCAAGTCGCCACCTCCGTCGCAGTTAACGACGAGGATGTCGCTGCGTTTAAAGAGCTGCAGGAATTGGGGGTGGAGTTGGAGATCAGGCGCGTTCCGAGCACGCCTGTTGAGGACACGAGCAAGCTCTTCTCGTAATCCTCGTGATCCACGTTGTCAGGAGTGAAACCCTGACGTTCTGTACGTGAAATCCAAAGTGCGTACATACATTTTGAAAGGAGGAGCAAGATGGAATACTCGATCATCCAGATCGCTCTGGTCTTCGTCGTCACGTTCATCGCGGCAATCGACCAGTTTGACTTCCTCGAGTCTCTCTATCAGCCCATCGTCACCGGCGCCGTCATCGGTCTTATCCTTGGCGACCTCAACACCGGTCTTCTCGTGGGTGGTACCTATCAGCTCATGACGATCGGCAACATGCCGATCGGAGGCGCTCAGCCGCCTAACGCCGTCATCGGCGGCATCATGGCAGCCATTCTCGCTATCGCCACGGGCCTCGAGCCCAACGCGGCAGTCGGCCTCGCCATTCCGTTCGCTCTGCTTGGCCAGCTTGGCGTTACCCTGGTCTTCACGCTTATGTCCCCGCTTATGTCCACGGCCGATAACATGGCTCACAACGCGGACACCAAGGGCATCGAGCGCCTGAACTACTTCGCCATGGCTCTGCTCGGCCTGATCTTCGCTGTCGTCGTCACCCTGTTCTTCATCGCTGGCGCTACCATCGGTCAGACCATCGCTTCTGCCATCCCGACTTGGCTGCAGACCGGTCTCTCCGCTGCAGGCGGCATGATGCGCTTCGTCGGCTTCGCCGTCCTGCTCAAGGTTATGATGAACCGCGATATGTGGGGCTTCTTCCTCATGGGCTTCGGCCTCGCGCTCATCACCGTTGCCAACGATTCGCTGGCAACCCCTGCTCTGCTCATCCTCGCTCTCATCGGCTTCGGCATCGCTTTCTGGGACTTCCAGCAGCAGACCGAGCTGAAGGGTGCAGCTGTTTCTGACGGAGGTGACTTCGAAGATGGCATCTAATGAGTATGTGATCCCGGAGCACTACGAGGATCTCACTCCTGCTCCGCAGCTCGACCAGAAGACCCTCAACAAGATGGCTTGGCGCTCCTGCTTCCTGCAGGCCTCGTTCAACTACGAGCGTATGCAGGCCGCTGGCTGGCTCTACTCCATCATCCCCGGTCTGGAGAAGATCCACACCAACAAGAACGACCTCGCGGCTTCCATGAGCCACAACCTGGAGTTCTTCAACACTCACCCGTTCCTCGTCACCTTTGTTATGGGCATCGTGCTTTCGCTCGAGCAGAACAAGGTTGACATCCCCACGATCCGCGCCGTCCGCGTCGCCGCAATGGGCCCGCTCGGTGGTATCGGTGACGCCCTGTTCTGGCTGACGCTCGTGCCTATCACGGCCGGCATCACCTCCAACATGGCCATCAACGGCAACGCCGCTGCGCCGATCATCTTCCTGGTGATTTTCAACGTCGTCCAGTTCGCTCTGCGTTTCTGGCTCATGAACTGGTCCTACAAGCTTGGCACCAGCGCTATTGACGCTCTGACCGCCAACATGCAGGCCTTCACGCGTGCCGCTTCCATCATGGGCGTCTTCGTCGTCGGTTGCCTGGTCGTCACCATGGGTGGCACCCAGATCAACCTCCAGATCCCCAACGGCACCACCCGTGGCCTTGCCCCTACTACCGTGATCGTCTCCGAGAAGGAGGCCGAGAACTTCACCGGTATGGAGGGCATCGATACCGAGACCGCTGAGGCCGGTACCATCGCCATGACCGATGAGGACGGCAACGCCCTCACCGCCGTCGATGCCGACGGCAACGAGGTCAAGTGCGGCGTCGCCGATCTGGGCAACGGCATGGAGTCCGTGACCTACGCTACCGTCACCGAGGATCCGGTCAACTTCTCTGTTGCCGACACCCTCAACACCATCGTCCCGAAGCTCGTCCCGCTTATGCTTACGCTGCTGCTTTACTA
>DBEZDO010000006.1:0-11974 GCA_048187355.1 Collinsella sp. | reverse complement strand
CTGGACATATACCGTTTACGGCAAATAACCAACCGTTTACCGACCATAGTATTTATACTAACTTGTCTAGATAAGTGATATGATAAAAATGGAAGCGCAAGAAGTCAGGGAAGCGGGCCCACCCGTCCTATTGCACGAGGTACACGCAAACGGCGCGTCTGCGGTCTCGAGTGAAGCCAAAACCGCAGCCGCTCCGAATGAAGAGAGGGGGATTCCCCGTCATGATGCAAAAGATACAACGTTTCGGCGGTGCAATGTACACGCCTGCAATTCTTTTCGCATTTTCCGGAATCGTTGTCGGCCTGGGTACGTTGTTTACCACCGAGGCGATCTTTGGCGAGATGGCCACAGCGGGTCATCTTTGGTTTGATTGCTGGAATGTGCTGCTCCAGGGTGGTTGGACGCTCTTTAACCAGATGCCGTTGCTGTTTTGCGTAGCGTTGCCAATCTCGCTCGCGAACAAGCAGAACGCTCGCTGCTGCATGGAGGCTTTGGCCATCTACCTTACCTTCAACTACTTTGTAAGCACAATCTTGGGGCAGTGGGGCCCTGTCTTTGGGGTCGACTACTCTGTCGAGGCGGGCAGCGGTACTGGTCTTGCCACTATCGCAAGCATCAAAACGCTTGATATGGGCATCATGGGCGCGCTTATCATTTCTGGTATCGCCACGATGCTGCATAATAAGTTCTTCGACACCGAGCTCCCCGAGTGGTTGGGCGTGTTCTCGGGTTCCGTGTTCATCTATATGATCGGTTTCTTCGTTATGGTTCCGGTCGCTCTTATCGCCTGCCTGGTGTGGCCGCATGTTCAGGCTGCCATCTCTGCCTTCCAGGGATTCATCCTTTCCGCCGGTACGTTTGGCGTGGGTGTCTTTGCTTTCTTCGAGCGCGTGCTGATCCCTACAGGCCTGCACCACTTTATCTATACGCCGTTCTATTACGACAACGCGGCGGTCAACGGCGGCATCTTTGCTGCTTGGGCCAACATCCTGCCCCAACTGGCTGCCGATCCGAGCATTGCTCTTAAGGATGCCGCACCCTGGGCTGCCTATACCTGCCCTGGTTGGACTAAGGTCTTCGGCTCGCTTGGCGTCGCCATTGCGTTTTATATGACCGCCAAACCCGAGCGCAAGCAGCGCGTCAAGGCTCTGCTGATCCCGGTCACCCTTACCGCAATGCTTTGCGGTATCACCGAGCCGCTTGACTTCACCTTCCTGTTCATTGCGCCCGGCCTGTTCGTCGTCCACTGCGTGCTCGGAGCGCTCGGCTGCATGGCTCAAAACCTCCTTGGCGTCGTGGGTATCTTCGACGGCGGCATCATCTCGATGCTCTCGTGGGACTGGCTGCCCCTTTGGGCCGCACACGGTCTGCAGTACGCCATCTCCATCCTTGTCGGTCTGTGCTTTACCGCTCTTTGGGTTGTGGTCTTCCGTTTCCTGATCGTCAAGTTCGACTTTAAGACCCCCGGTCGCGAGGATGACGATGTTGAGGTCGAGCTCAAGTCCAAGGCCGACTACAAGCAAAAGCAGGGCGGTGCTGCTGCTGGCAAATCGGCCGCCCAGAGTAAAGATGATGAGCGCTTGGTGCTTGCCGAGAACATCCTCGATCCGCTCGGTGGCACGGATAACATCATCGATGTAACGAACTGCGCTACCCGTCTGCGCGTTAACGTCAAGGACAAGAGCGTCGTTGCACCCGAGGCTTCCTTCAAGGCGATCGGTACGCATGGCTTGGTGGTCCAAGGTCAGTCAATCCAGGTCATCGTCGGCCTTAGCGTCCCGCAGGTTCGCGAGAAGTTCGAGAGTCTTCTGAAGTTCGAGACTCTTCTGTAAACCATCGTCCATCGAAACAATCGGCCTTGCAGAGCCGGTATGCACCGCAAGGCCGATTCTAGAGATAAAAAACTCCACTTCTAGGTAACAATTCCAAACCGTGCAGGCCGCGTACGGGGATGGATTGAGCAAGCGGCCAGAATGAGGAGGACATCATGTCCAAGAAAAACTATGCCGTGACCATTGCCGGCGGTGGCTCTACCTTCACCCCGGGCATCGCTCTGATGCTGCTTGAGGAGCGTGACCGCTTCCCGGTCAACAAGGTGACCTTCTACGACAACAACGCCGAGCGCCAGGAGATCGTGGCAAAGGCCTGCGAGATCTATTTCCACGAGAACGCCCCCGAGGTTGAGTTTAGCTACACCACCGACCCCGAGACCGCATTCACCGGGACCGACTTCGTGCTTGCTCACATCCGCGTCGGCCTGTACGCCATGCGTGAGCTCGACGAGAAGATTCCTCTCAAGTACGGCTGCGTTGGCCAAGAGACCTGCGGTGCCGGCGGTATCGCCTACGGCATGCGCTCCATCGGTGGTGTCATCGAGATCCTCGACTACATGGAGAAGTACAGCCCCAACGCCTGGATGCTCAACTACTCCAACCCCGCGGCCATCGTCGCCGAGGCCTGCCGCGTGCTGCGCCCCAACAGCCGCATCATCAACATCTGCGACATGCCGATCGACCTTATGGATAAGATGAGCCGTATGTGCGGCATCAAGGATCGTCGCGAGCTGCAGTATAGCTACTACGGCCTCAACCACTTTGGTTGGTGGAGCAAAATCTACGACAAGGACGGCAACGACCTCATGCCGCAGATTAAGGAGCACATGGCTAAGAACGGCTACCTGGACGGCATCGAGCACGAGGCCGGTAAGGAGCAGCATGTCGAGGAGAGCTGGATTCACACCTTCGGCAAGGCCAAGGATGTCTATGCTGTCGATCCCGAGACGATTCCCAATACCTACCTCAAGTATTACCTGTACCCGGACTATGTCGTCGAGACGTCTGACCCCAACTACACTCGCGCCAATGAGGTTATGGACGGCCGCGAGAAGAAGGTCTTTGGCGCTTGCCGCGACATCATCGCCAAGGGTACTGCCAAGGACGGCGGCTTTGAGCCGGATGTACATGCCAACTACATCGTCGACCTTGCCTGCGCACTGGCCGAGAACACGCTCGAGCGCTTCCTGCTGATCGTCCCCAACGATGGCGCTGTGCCCAACTTCGACCCGACGGCCATGGTCGAGGTGCCTTGCATCGTCGGTTCCAACGGCTTTGAGAAGATTTGCCAGGGCCCGATTCCGCAGTTCCAGAAGGGCCTGATGGAGCAGCAGGTTTCCGTCGAGAAGCTCGTTGTCCAGGCTTGGGTCGAGGGCAGCTACCAGAAGCTCTGGCAGGCACTCACGCTCTCCAAGACCATTCCTTCGGCGAGCGTTGCCAAGCAGATTCTGGACGAGCTCATCGAGGCCAACAAGGATTTCTGGCCCGAGCTTAAGTAAGGACTGCTGTCTCGAACTCTCACGCATCTCTGCTTCATTTGCGCCGTCGCGGTGTCCGGATTCGCCCGGATGCTGCGGCGGCGCTATACTTATGCAGTTTGAAGTACCTGTACCAAAAGGAGCTGTCGTGTCCCTTTCCATCGGTATCGTGGGCCTGCCCAACGTGGGCAAGTCGACGCTGTTCACCGCGCTTACCAAAAAGACCGGCCTTGCCGCCAACTACCCGTTTGCCACGATCGACCCCAACGTGGGTATCGTTGACGTGCCCGATAGCCGCCTGCAAAAGCTCGCCGACATTGTCAACCCGGGCCGCATTGTGCCGGCGACGGTCGAGTTCGTCGACATCGCAGGCCTGGTGAAGGGCGCCAACGAGGGCGAGGGCCTGGGCAACCAGTTCCTGGCCAACATTCGCGAGACCGACGCCATCTGCGAGGTCGTGCGCTACTTTAAGGACCCCAACGTCATGCGCGAGGTGGGCCGCACGGGCGAGTTCGTCGACCCCGCCGGCGATGCCGACACCATCATGACTGAGCTCATCCTGGCCGACATGGGCACGCTCGAGAAGCAGCTGCCCAAGCTCGAGAAGGAGGCCAAGCGCGACAAGGAGCTCATGCCCAAGTTCGAGGTCGCTAAGCGCCTGCTTGTCTGGCTCAACGAGGGCAAGCGCGCCGCATCCATGGAGATGACCGACGAGGAGCGTGCTGCCGCCAAGGGTCTGTTCCTGCTCACAATGAAGCCCATCCTGTATGTGGCAAACGTGGACGAGGATATGCTCAACGACGATCTGGCGCCCATCGATGGCGTCAAGCCGTTGCCCATCTGCGCCAAGATCGAGGCCGAGCTTTCCGAGCTCGATCCCGAGGACGCTGCCGACTACCTGGAGAGCCTAGGCCTGGAACAGCCTGGCCTGGACGTGCTCGCTCAGGCTGCCTACAAGCTGCTCGGCCTGCAGTCGTTCTTTACGGCCGGCGAGATGGAGGTCAAGGCCTGGACGGTTCGTCAGGGCGCGACCGCCCCGCAGGCCGCCGGTGTCATCCACACCGACTTTGAGCGCGGCTTTATTAAGGCCGAGGTCATTGGCTATGACGACTACATCGAGCTCGGCGGCGAGCAGGGCGCCAAGGCCGCCGGCAAGCTGCGTATTGAGGGCAAGGACTATGTCATGGCCGATGGCGACGTCGTGCACTTCCGCTTTAACGTGTAAGGACGACGCGCATGTTTAAATATGGCAAAAAAGCCGGCTACATGGGCATCGCACTGCTGGTGCTTGCGGTGCTTCCGCTGGTGGTCGCAGCGTTTGTAATCCCCAACATTGGCCCCGAGGTGGCAACGAAGTTTAACGCAGCCGGTGAGGTGACGCGCTGGGGCAAGAGTTACGAGCTGTTGGCGCTTCCGGTGCTCAACCTGCTGCTGAGCGTGGCAACGTACTTTACGGCGGGACGTCAGGCTAAAAACAATGATGACTCCGCCGCCATGGCGCGCATCGTGTGCGAGCGCTACCTGCGTAACGGTTGCATCACGGGTGTGTTCCTCAACGTGATCAACGTTTACTTTATGTACTCGGCGATTACCGGAACGGGCTTTGGCTTTGGTTTCTAGCTTGTCCTTTTAGGCAACGAGCCTGCACGCATATTCAATGGCTGCTGCGAGGCCGCCGCTCGATCGTGGTTTAAAGACCATATCGGCGGCGGTCTCGTTTTCGTATCCGGCGCCACGAAGGGCGAGTGCGATGCCGGCTTCTAAAAGGAGCGGCAGGCCGCGTTGGCTGGTTGCGATTACGGCAGCCTGATCGAGTGGGCAGCTGTGCGTTTGGCATTGAACAGCAAGTTCACCTTGCGTCGGGCAAGGGAGCAGAACGGTGGCGACGCGACTTGATAGCAATGCAAATGCTGTGCGCTCATCGGGCGAAAGGCATTCTGCTTCAACGACGACGAGCTTGGGCGGTGCGCTGTTTGTGCGAAGCGTGGCTCGGTACATGCGGACCGAAGAACCCGACATAGAAAACTCCTGTGTATTCGGCAAAACGTAAACTATAGTTTACGTTTATGTTCGGCTCCATTTCAAACTCGTCTGCATGGACGAACGCGCGAAACAGATTCTTGGCAGGCGGGTCGAAGAGACACGCAGAGACCTTGGTATCTCCAAGGTTGATTTTTGCGTGGCGACAGGAATCAGCCGACCCTATCTCGACCGAATCGAAGACGGGACGGCAAATTTCACGCTCAAGGTTCTATTTAAGATCGCGCCTGCACTCGGCATGACGGTGTCAGAGCTTCTCGAGGGCATCGAATAGGGCGTTCCCCGCTGCTATTTGACGCTCTTTGGGCGGGTCCCCCTGGTTGCGATGTGCAAAATCGCGAGTATTCAGCACCTGTTCAGCCGTAGATGGTAGCTCGAGCGGCTGGCTTTGCCTTTTCGGCAGTAGTTAATCCACACTCTAAATAAAAATGAGGAATAAATATTTACTAGACGGACTCTTCATCTTAAAAGTTCGTCTAACAATCGGCCGATTCTATGCCTCCGGAGGAGAAATTGCAGAATACTCCGATTTTTGCACGGCCCGAGGGGGACCACCTGTCGTTTAAGGCTGCGATAAGTGGAGCTGCCTTAGGGATTACGCCATCGGGATGCGATCGTGGTTGACTTGGCTGTAGAACAGGCGCTGGATCTCGGTGGCATCGCGTGACTGGCCGAGTGCCCACATGGTCTTGGCCACGAGCGTCTCGGTGGTCATGTCGTCGCCGCGCAGAATGCCCGGATGATCGGCGTAAGCACGGC
Organism: Collinsella sp.; assembly: GCA_048187355.1. GTDB lineage: Bacteria > Actinomycetota > Coriobacteriia > Coriobacteriales > Coriobacteriaceae > Collinsella. The sequence continues at coordinate 5,865 of DBEZDO010000006.1, read as the reverse complement.
CGACCTCATAAACGCCCAGATCGAGGCCCTCTTCGGGGACCTGCGTGGTCATAACGACGGTGCGACCCGAATCGACCCAGCGGAAAATTGCCTCTTGGAACGACTCGCCCGACTCACCAAACTCGGGGATACCGCCAATGCCAAAGGTCTCAAGAATTACAGCATCGTAGCTATCGGCTAGGGCGTCCAGGATACCTGGGTTCACGCCGGGCGTCAGCTTAAGGACAAACACGCGCGGGTCGATGCTGTCGTAGAAACGCACCGGGTTTTCGCCCTGATGAGTGCCGTGAAGCCCGTTGCGCACAATGCGGTCGTTGCGGATGTAGGCAATGGGCGGATAGTTGACGCTAATGAACGCGTTAAAGCTCATGGTGCGCTGCTTGCGGGCGCGCGTGCCGGCAATGGCGACGCCGCCAAACACGATCGAGACGTCGTGCGAATGCTCGTCGAGCGCATAGAGCAGGCTCTGGTACAGATTGAGCTTGGCATCGGTAAAGGGGTTGCCCATGGGCTTTTGCGAGCCGGTGAGTACGATGGGCTTGGGGCTGTCCTGAATCAGATAGGAAAGCGCCGCCGCGGTGTAGCTCATGGTGTCGGTGCCGTGCAGAATCACGAAGCCGTTGTGGTCGGCATAGCCCTTGACGATGACGTCGCGGATACGCATCCAGTCACTGGGGCGCATATTGGTGCTGTCGATGTTCATGGGCTGCACGACGTCGAGCTCGCAGAGGCCCGAGATCTCGGGGACGCTCTGGGCGAGCTCCTCACCGGTCAGGGCGGGGGAGAGGCCGTTGCCGTCCTCGGTCGATGCGATGGTGCCGCCCGTGGCGATGAGAAGGATGCGCTTCATGCTGGTATTCCTATCGTATTTGCCGCCGCAGAGGCGGAGCTGTTCGGCAGTATTGTGGCACAGGGCGTCCAATGTTCAAACGTATTACATCATCTGTAACGTCTGGTAATACTTCAATTGTCGTTAAATAGGGGCCCAGGTCGTGCGTTTGCCGTGCGCTGATGGCTGCGAGGGGCGAGAAACCCCATATAACGTGTACACTATGGAGGTTATTTTCGTTCATTCACGCGGGCGGGCACCGGCTCCCCGCCAACAAGAGGGGGAACCATGGATCAAAAGGCTTCCGCAAAGGTCCTCGTACTCGACTTTGGTGCGCAGTACGGTCAACTCATTGCCCGTCGCGTCCGCGACCTCAACGTGTATTCCGAGATTGTCCCCTGCGACATCTCGGCCGACGAGATTCGCGAGATGAACGCCTCTGCGCTCATCCTTTCCGGCGGCCCGGCTTCTGTGTATGCCGAGGACGCTCCGTCCATCGATCCTGCCATCTTTGACCTGGGCCTTCCCATCCTGGGCTTCTGCTACGGCCATCAGATCACGGCCGTGACGCTCGGCGGCAAGGTCGGCCACTCCGAGGTGGGCGAGTATGGTCGCGCCACCATCACGCGCACGGCTGGCGCCAAGCTCTTTAACTCCACGCCCATGGAGCAGACCGTGTGGATGAGCCATCGCGACGCCGTTTCCGAGGTGCCCGAGGGCTTTACCGTTACCGCCAGCACCGACGTGTGCCCGGTTGCCGCCATGGAGTGCGTCGAGCGCAAGATCTTCACCACGCAGTTCCACCCCGAGGTCAAGCATTCCGAGTACGGTCAGCAGCTGCTGAGCAACTTCCTGTTTGAGATCTGCGGCCTGGAGCCCAACTGGAGTATGGACAACCTGGTCGAGACCATGACGGCCGAGTTCCGCGAGAAGGTCGGCGACGACCGCGTGATTCTGGCCCTGTCCGGCGGCGTCGACTCCTCCGTCGTGGCTGCGCTGGGCGCCCGCGCCGTGGGCAAGCAGATGACCTGCGTGTTCATCAACCACGGCTTGCTGCGCAAAGGCGAGCCCGAGCAGGTGGAGGAGGTCTTCACCAAGCAGTTTGACGTCGACTTTATCCATGTCCACGCCGAGGACCGTTATGCCGAGCTTCTGGCCGGCGTGACCGAGCCCGAGCAGAAACGCCGCATCATCGGTACGCAGTTCTGGAAAGAGTTCTTCGCCGTGGCGCAGCAGCTCGAGACCGATGGCAAGCCGGTCAAGCACCTGGCTCAGGGCACCATTTACCCCGACATCATCGAGTCCGGCGCTCGCAAGACGGGCGGCAAGACGGCCACCATCAAGAGCCATCATAACCTGATCCCGTTCCCCGAGGGCGTGCATTTCGACCTCATTGAGCCGCTTGACCACTTCTTTAAGGACGAGGTCCGCGCGCTTGGTCTGGCACTGGGCCTGCCGGGTCACATCGTGTTCCGCCAGCCTTTCCCGGGCCCGGGTCTGGCCATCCGCATCATCGGTGCGGTCGACAAGGAGAAGCTCGAGATCCTCAAGAACGCCGACGCTATCGTGCGCGAGGAGCTCGACGCCTACAACCAGCGTCTGTTTGAGCAGACCGGCGAGCGCAACTCCGAGCACAGCTGCTGGCAGTATTTCGCGGTTCTGCCCGACATTAAGTCCGTCGGCGTTATGGGCGACGAGCGCACCTATCAGCGCCCGATCATCCTGCGTGCCGTCGAGTCCAGCGATGCCATGACCGCCGACTGGGCCAAGCTGCCCTACGACGTTCTGGCCCGCATCTCCGGCCGCATCGTTGCCGAGGTTCCCGGCGCCAACCGCGTGTGCTACGACATCACGTCCAAGCCGCCCGCGACCATCGAGTGGGAGTAAGCAGGGCTTTGACCTGCACTCTTGAGTGCCGCACTGTGCCGCTGAGTTTCGTTTCGGACGAGAGTTACGGCAAAGCCGCCAGCGACGGCGGTGAGTAAAAACGATTTTCTAGCCTCTGTTCCCTCGTTGGAACGGAGGCTTTTTCTTTGTCGTTTTACTCCCCTTCACCTGCGATTTCGCTATTTACTCCCCGTATTTCAAGATGGAAGCGTTTGATTGCGAGCCACGCCGGTGTGCGGGGCCTGAGTCGTCAGGCCCCGCACAGGGGGACAGCGATGGTGGCCACCGCGCCGCCCGAGGGGCTGTTGGCGAGCGAGACGGAGCCCCCGTGGGCGCTCGCGGCCTCGGAGGCGGCGTGGAGGCCGAGCCCGTAGTGGCGGCCTCCGTCGCGCGAGGAGCGGGAGGAGTCGCCTGTGAAGAGGCGCTCGCAGCCGCGTTCGAGGGCGGCGGGAGAGAAGCCCGGTCCGTCGTCGGACACCTCGATGACGAGGTGGCCGCCCTCGACGTCGCAGGAGACCGCCACGCGCGAGCGCGCGTGCTCGGCGGCGTTGGCCACGAGGTTCGCGGCGGCTCGCGCCAGGGCGGTTCGGTCGAGCGGGGCCTCGGGCGCGCCCGCGACAGCAGGGCCCGTGGCCGCGTCGAGCGTCACGCCTCGCGCCCGGGCGATCTGGGCGGCCTCGGCGAGGACCTGCTCGCAGAGCTCGGCCGGCCGCATGGGGGCCCTCTCAGCCCCGCCGGACCCGCGCGAGGCCTCGATGAGCAGGCGCACGTAGCCGTCGAGCCTTTCGACACTGCCGGCTATGTCGCGCGCGGCGGCCGCGAGGTCGGCGTCTTTCTCGTCTTCCAGCTCCTCCGCCACGAAGTCGGCGTTGGCGCGCAGCACGGTGAGCGGCGTCTTGAGGTCGTGGGCGAGCGACGCCACCTGCTCGCGCTGCCCCCGCTCCGCGGCCCAGCGGGCCTCGAGTGACTCGGCGAGGGAGGTCCGCATGGCGTCCATCGCGGCGAGGACGTCGTTCACCTCGCGCACGTTGGTGCTGCCGACCGCGAAGTCGAGCTCCCCCGCGCCGACGCGCCCCGCCGCCTCCGCGAGCGGCGCCATCTTGCGCGAGATCACGCGGCTCGCGCGGCGCGCCACGAGCGCGAGCGCGAGCGCGCTTCCCGCAGCGGCGCCGACGAGCATGAGATTCTGCGGGTTGGGAAGCAGGCCGGCGAGGTCGCGCGAGACCCACTGCGGCAGGTACTCGCTGACGAGTGCGCAGGCCCCGCCGCCCTTGAGTGGGAACGCGGCGTAGGTGAGGCCCGAGCCCCCGCCCTCGATCTCCACTGTGTCCGGATCCGTGGCGAGTGCCGCACGGGCCATTTCCGTCGCGTCCTCGAGCCGCGTGCCCTCGAGGTCTGTCATCAGCACGTATCCGTCCTTATTCAGGATGAGGTAGCGGTACGCCGTCGGCACGTCCTGCTGCCCGCAGACGCCGTCGCGTGCCAGGCCCTCCGCGACCTCGCGCGCATTGGCCGGCCCCCAGCTTGCCTCGTAGACGAAGCCCGCGTTGATCGCCGCGGAGAGCGCCATGAACGAGGCGAGCCACGCCGTGGCGACCGCCGCGAACGCGTAGGCGAAGTAGCGCGCGATGACGAAGGAGAGCGGCATGCCCCCGCGACCTCGCGCCCCGGTCCTCAGAGCTGCCACTTGTACCCCATCCCCCAGACGGTCGCGATCGGATCGGCGCCGGCCTCGGAGAGTTTCCTCCGGGCGCGGCTGACCTGCATGGATATGGCCGCGTCGTCGGCGTCGCTCTCCCAGCCGAGCACCGCCTCGCGGATCTGCGCGCGGCTCATGACCTGCCCGGGGTGGCGGGCGAGGTACTCGCAGATGGCGTACTCGGTGGGCGTGAGCGGCACGGCCTCGCCACCCACGGCGAGGCCGCGCGCCCCGAGGTCGATCCGCACCTCCCCGAAGGAGAGGGCGTGCGAGCGCGGCCGGCGCTCACGGCGTAGATGGGCCGCGACCTTGGCGCGCAGCTCCGCGGCCCCGAAGGGCTTGCGGACGTAGTCGTCGGCGCCCAGGCCGTAGCCGGCCACGGCGTCCTCCTCGGCCACGCGCGCGGTCAGGAAGATGATGGGCCCGTCGAAGTCTGGGCGGATCTGCCGCACGAGCTCGAAGCCGTCGAGCCCCGGCATCATGACGTCGCAGAGCACGAGGTCGAAGCGCGAGAGGTCCATCCCCGGGACCGCCGTCGGGTCCGCTGCCTTGACGACCTCATGGCCGTCGCGGCCGAGGACGCGCGCGAGCGCGTCGAGGATCGCCCGTTCATCATCCACTGCCAGTATCCTCGCCATGTTCGACCTCCTGAAACTCCCGTCGGAATTGTACTTGTGCCGCGCTCAGCGGTCCAGAGCCCCGCGCGCAGCCGCGGGCGCCTCGGCCGCATCGCACGCGCGGTAGCGCACGCCCGAGCCGCCGCGCGCCTCGAGCTCGAGCCAGCCCTCGCCGTCCGACTCCCGCCCGAAGAAGATGAGCTGGAGCTCTCGGACATTGCCCCTATCGTCCGCCGCGTCCACCAGGTAGACGTAGTTCGCCCCCGCCCCGGTGGCGTCGGTGTAGGAGCTCGCGTGGCTACCGGGCTCGGGCGCGGGCGCCCACATGGCGATCTCAGGGTTGGGCAGCACGCGGTCGGCGATCGAGCGCAGCGCCGACCCCCAGCCGGCGTCGAGCAGGGCATTCCCGCCCAGGACGAGCGCTGCGGAGAGGAGGGCGAGCATGGCGGCGAGCGGCCTCCTACGCATCCGCCCTCCCGCCCTCGAAGCGGCAGAACCAGGCGAGAAGGACGGCGTCGGCTGCCAGGGTGAGCACGAGGCTAGCGAGCGCAGTCGTGAGGAGAGGGCCCGCCGCGCGTGCGGCGTCGATGAAGGCCTCCACCCCGAGCGACCCCAGGCGCGCGGGCCAGGCGAGCGGCACCCAGCTCAGGGGCGTCGCCAGGGCACCGGTGAGCTCGCCGGTCATGAGGCCGTGCGCAAGTCCGCCCACCGAGAAGAACGCGAGGAGCACCCCCGCCGCGCCGGCGCCGATGGCGGCGTTGCGGCCGAGGCGCAGGGCCACGCCGAGCCCCAGCGCGTAGAGGGGCAGGCTGCCCAGCACGATGCCCGCCCAG
>DBEZDO010000005.1:0-42925 GCA_048187355.1 Collinsella sp. | reverse complement strand
GTGGCGCTCGGGCGCAAAGAATACGGCCGAGGCAAACATGGTGTAGGGCATGGCCGTCTCCTCCCCAAATAAACTCGCCACGATGCCGGTCTTTCGGTGCGTGTCATAGTAGCGCGCCATGCGGACATACACGGCGCATGCCACGTGGCGCAGATCGCGGTGGTGGCTGCGGTCGAGCCGCGAGTTACTTAGGTTGTACGTGGAGAGGGCGTTGATGGCGGCCATGAGTCGCTCCTCGCGCACCTCATCGGGCGGAAGGGGGAGCGTGGGCTCGGAGGTTTTGCGACGCTTGGGGGTCTGGCCGGACGGCGCCGGTGCTGGTACAAGGTCTCGTGCCGCGCGCCGCAGCTCGATAAGGGCGTTATCGAACATGACGGTTTTAGAATCACGAAGCAGCTTGGGGTCAAGCCCGTGGAACACGGCGTAGTCCTGCAACCACACGCGTGCAAACCGGTCGATGCCGGGCTCGAAGGCGCGGTAGGCATCCCAAAAGGCCTTGATCTTGTTAAAACCATCGAGCGGGTCATCTACGCCAATGCCGCAAATCAGCTCATAGAGATACAGAAAGGCGAAGGACGTAGACGTTTCCTCGACGGTTCCGCGGCGCACTTGGGCACGCCAGGTAAAGTAGCCGCGCAACTGCCGGTCGCTCATGGCGTTGTAGGTGGGAAAGTACGACTTAAAGGTGCCGTTGTAGGGGCAGTCGTCCTCAAAGTCGGCCATCAGCAGGCCTTGGCGGTAGAAAAGCTCGGCTTCCGAAAGCCAACGGCCCGCGCCGCCCTTGGGGTCTTCTTGCCAACGCGATATCTCACGCATCTTGCGGTACTGGTCGGGGAGGAAGTTCTGCATCTGTCGGCCGGTCTTGAGAATCGGCTCGTCTGCGTAGACCTCATGTGAGAAGCGAGCGGACTGATGGGTCCGGGCCTCGGCCATAATGCGCTCGATGAGCATCTTGATGTCCTGGTCGGCCACCGCTTCTCCTCTCCTAACGCAGCTTCGGTGACCTCATATCATAGCACAGCATCAAACAGATGTTCGAGATACAGCTGTGTAGATAGATTTAGAACAAGAGAGCGTAGATGACCGCCACGACGACGGAGGGGAGCATGTTGGCCGTGCGGAAGGTCTGAGGTCGAATAAGGTTAACGCCAACACAGAAGATGAGCATGGAGCCCACAAGCGAAAGGCTGTCGAGGGCTGCCGTAGTCATGATGGGGGAGAGTGCGCCGGCAAACAGCGTGATCGTCCCCTGGAACACGGCGACGGGCAGGGCGGAGAAAATGCAGCCGCGGCCAAGCGACGCCGTCATGGTGCAGACGATGATGCAGTCCAGCGCGCCCTTGAGGGCAAGCGTGGACCAGTCGCCGAGCAGGCCGTCCTGGATCGATCCCACAATGGCCATGGCGCCGATACACACGGTGAGTGAAGTCGAGACAAAAGCGTTGGTGAACTCGTTATCGCCCTCGCTGCCGGTTTTGCGCTTGAGCCATTCGCCAAGGTTCTCAATGGCGGCCTCCAAGTTGATGGCCTCGCCGATGAGCGAGCCGAGGGCGAACGAGACAATGAGCATGGTGGTGCCGGTGGTCGCTAGCGCCTTCCCATCGATAAGGAGCATCTTTTGCATGGTGCCGCCAAGGCCGATAAACAGGACGCACAGCCCCGATGCTTTCATGAGCGTGTCTTGGATGCGCGGTGTAATGAAGCGGCCGCCCGCTAATCCCAAAAGACCGCCCGCAACTAAAAGCACAACGTTGATGATTGTTCCCAAGCCCGGCATGAGCCCTCCTGTATTGATGCCAACGTGGCAATCGTAGCAGAACGAAATGCGAGGTACATCGCGACTCATCTAATACGTTATATAAGTGGTATTAGGAATGATGCGCGGCATTTAAGCCTCAGGTGGTTGTCGGGACATAGGGATAGTATTCAAAGCGCAGTGTCATAAGCCGCTGTGGGGATTCAATAGCCGCGGCGATGATATTGGCATCGCGGGCACGATCAAACCCTTCGAGTTCGATCTGATACGAGACGTCTTGCATAATGTCCAGACGTCGCCAGGCCAGGAGTGTGTCGCCATCGAATTCCAAGGTCTTGCCTCCGTCTGGAGCAACGGCGTATAGACGCAGCTTGGCGGTGGTTGCAGGGTCGACAACTGTGACCTTTTTAATTTCGTTTCGAGTATTCTTGGCGCCCAACAAGGTGAGCAGTGTTGGGGCCACGACCTCGCCCGATGGCAAAAAGACGACTTCGATGGATTCAGGAAATGCGATGATAGCCGACTTGCGGACGGGCTGATTGGCGGCGGCAACTTCGATGTTCGCAGCGTCGATGACCTCTGTGTGGTCGAGCGCGGCAAGCACGCAGCAGTTACCTTCATCGATCTCTTGAGGATCAGCAAGCCCCAGACTGTCCGCGAGCTCGGGATCGTTTGGATCGGCAGCGGGCTCATTCGGCGCTTCGAGAGAAGCTGGGACGCTGTTTGTCGGCGACGGCGTGTCGCCCGCACCTGCTTCTTTGTCCGCGCTCTCTTCTTGTATGGTTGCGTTGATGGGTTCGTCGTTTGGGGGGAGCGTCTTGGCGTCAAACGCGGAGGGGAGAATTCCGATGGCTCCGGATCCGTTCCACTCCATTTCGAGAAGCGCCGGGTCGGCAAGAATGCGTTGCCTGCTTTGCGCGTGGGCATCGATTTCAATAGGGCCTGCCTCTATCCCTCGTGTAAGGCTGAGTGATCCGGCTGGCTTCTCGAAATGAGCGTCTGTGTCTTTGGTGCTGACGGCGTAGAACAGCAGGGACGCTTCTCCCGCCGCGATAACATCGGTACCGGCTTTGGTCAGCCGCAACGATGCCGTGAATGAGAGGGTGGGCTGCGCATCGTCTGCATTCGCGGCGGCGCAGCCCAGACATATACCGCCTCCTTTCTCGAAAAACGCACCGTCGAAGGCGACCTTCGCTCCGTTCGCCGAGTCATCGACCGAAGCGATGTCGATGCGCAGCTCTAAATTGCATGGATCGCCATCCGCATCGAGCACAACCGAGCGCCACATGCAGACGGCGCACCCCGCCTGGGAGCCGTTTGCCTTGTTCGAACGCTTGATATCCACGACTATCGAGCCGTCCGTATTACGACGAAGGCATCCCGAGGTTGAGATCACGGCCTGTGCGATCGAAAAACGCTCGCACGCAATGGCGCTCGACGGATTTGGTGCGGAACTTAGGGCTACTGGTAAGGAGTCTGCCATGACGGGAGTCGCCCAGGCGGCGACAGGCGTTCCGGTTGCGAGCGCGCCGCAGAGTGCGACGACGGGCAAAAGGTTCTTCGATGCCATGGGGTCTCCTTAGCTAATTTAGTGCGGCCTGTTCATGTTTTGTTTCTGGCTGTGTTTGATGTGCAGACCGAGGCCGGCGGTTCCCGCGCCTGCTGCTGCGGCGCCTGCTGCCAAGAGCCATCGTTTGTCGCCTGTCTGCGCCAACGGTTCCTCGCGGTCGCTGCGGTCGAGCTCCGAGAGGTCGACCGTCACTTGCGTGGCGGCCTGCGCCTGTTCTTGCTGGGCAAAGGCCATGGCTGGCCCAAACGCTAGGATGCTGACGGCGGCGGCCAGGGCGACGGCCTTATGCCGTGTGCGCACCGGGCTCGACCGTCCAGGTGATCGTTGCAACCTGATCGCCTTCGCCGGTTACGCGGAAGATGTCGCGCGTGACGCGGGCGACGTTTCCGCTTGTCTTGAGCTTAATTTTGTCCGTGCCACCGGCAATGCCCTGGTAGCCCATGTCGAAGGCTGCATTCTTGGAAAGATCGAGGCCCGTTCCCTGCATTGCGGCGCTGGCGTTCTGGAGCGCGCCGTCGGGGCCGACCTTAAAGTCGATGGAGTTCTGCGCGGTTCCGGCCTTGGCGTCGGCGGCAATGGTCCAGGTGTTCATGGCGTCGATCTTCATGTTGGTGACATGGATGCCGTAGGCCGAATGATTGTCGATGGTGGTCGCGTCTTCTGAGGGGCCCTGAAGCGTGCCGTCGGCCTTGGCGACGAAGGGAATAACCGTCGGAACTTTGAACTCAACGTTGTCGATCTCGGTCCTGACCATTACCTTCGTGGTCCCAACGCGCCCGGCTGCCATAGCTGGCGTCGGGGCGGCGCCCATTGCGAGTGCGAGCGCGAGCCCTGCGCCCACGACGAGCGCTCTGGCTCCGTTCATGTTCCTGGTGATGTTCATGGTCGTTCCTTTCTATTCGCCGCGGGCTGTCCCCGCGATGATTGGACGAATGCTGGTGAATTGCGTGCGGTGCCGCGTCGGCCGGAAAGCTAGTTCTCGGCTTGCTCAACCCGTACCTTGACACGTGTCGGATTGCCGTGGCTGTCGAGGGTCTTGACATCGAGTGCCTGGATCTCGATGTACGCCTCGCCTTCTTTGATGTCGCCGGCGGGGCACGTCTCGATTGTCTTGCCGGTCTCGACCACACCGGATTCGTACATGGTCTCGTCGTTTTGGATGACGCGGAATCGCTGGGGAAATTTATTGTCTTGGACGTTTTGCACGTTGACGCGCAGCTTGCCGTCCTCCTGCAGCTGAGCGACCGGTGCGACCGAAATCGTCATCATGTTGTCGCGGACGATGGCGTCGAGCTCATCTTGGATTTCCTGACGCGTTTTGCCCTCGGCCGTCGTAACCGAAGCGCCCGCCTCGGGTACGGGCTGCGACTGCCAAGCGTATAGTCCTACGGCGACAAGGGCACAGACGATGGCCAAGCAGGCAACGATGAGCTTCTTGCGACGACCCGGGCCTGCAAAGTGGGGTGGCTTCTTCGCGCTCATGCGGCATCCTTGGCGGTACAGATGCGCGCAAAGGTGGACGGGTTCGCTCCAAAGAGCATGTGAAGCATCAGGCGGCGTGAGTAGACAAGCTCGTCGAAGTCGGGAGGGAGCTCGATGTCGTGGATATGCGCGATGTGGTGGGCGAGCGCCGAGAACGACTCGGGGTCGCAGATCACATCGGTGGTAACGTGGTAGACCGTCGTATCGGGGAATGCCTCTTCGTCGAAAGGCAGGAGATGGGGATCGTCGTCGACTTCGATGGCGATGCCGTACTGGGGCCAGTAATATGCCATGGGAACCTCCCTGCTTCTGGGGCCAAAACTTCTGTCGGTTTTGGCTGTCGATGCCGACGGTATCAGCCACTACTTGACCAATTGCTGACCAAATGCTTGACGGATTGGTGTCTCCGCAGGTAAAAGGCGGCAAAAAATACTCCAACTTTTTTCAAGCGACAATCGCGCGGTCGGCGACGGCGGGGCCATATGTGTCAAAAGCATCGTCTACCGAGGAAATCAAGCCGCTCGCCGAATTGCACGAACGTAAAAATCGCCAATTATGGAGACGGTCTCGAACACGTCGACGAAACGATGCGGTAACATCTCCCTGCAAACACTGTAGTTAGCTAAAGGGGGAGTTCGCGTGTCTGCAACCATCAAACCCTTCACCGACGAGTTCGAAGAGTACGGTCGCGATGAGTCTCGCGCATCGGGCGAGGCCTCGAGCATCTCGTTTCCGACAACGGAAGACGAGGTCCGTGCCATTTTGGAAAAGCTCCATGCCGAGCGTGTCCCGGTAACGGTTCAGGGCGCCCGAACCGGCCTTGCCGCCGGTGCCGTGCCCCACGGCGGGCATATCCTCAATACTTCCCGTATGAATCGCTACTTGGGCCTTCGCCGCGATGAACAAGGCCAATTTCTGCTGCGCGTGGAGCCGGGCGTTGTGCTCTCGGAGCTGCGCAAGCAGCTGAGCAAGAAGGTGCTGCCGACTGCTGGTTGGGACCAGGCATCGCTTGAGGCCTACGAGGAGTTCCAAGAGGCCCCCGAGCAGTTCTTTCCCACCGATCCCACCGAGGCATCTGCCTGTCTGGGCGGCATGGCGGCATGTAACGCCTCTGGTGCCCGCAGCTACGCCTACGGCCCCATGCGCCCACATATCACGGGACTCCACGTCGTGCTGGCTGATGGCGATTTGCTTGAGCTTCGGCGCGGCGAGGCTTTTGCCCAGGGCCGCCACCTGTCGCTCGTGACGGCAGCGGGCCGTACACTCGAGCTCGATCTTCCCGGCTATACCATGCCCAAGACAAAAAATGCTTCGGGCTATTTCGTTGCTGACGATATGGATGCCATCGATCTGTTTATCGGTGCGTGTGGCACAATCGGCGTCATCACCGAACTCGAGATTGCCCTGCAGGTGGCACCCGCGGTCGTTTGGGGCGTGAGCTGCTTCTTCGACAGCGAAGACAAGGCCGTGTCCTTCACCGATTCTGTGCGTCCCGTCCTGTCCCATGCGGCTGCCATCGAGTACTTCGATGCTGGCGCCCTGGATATTCTACGTCGCCAGCGCGAGCAGTCGACGGCGTTTGCCTCGCTGCCTGCGCTCGACAAAGACGCCAAGGTCTGTGTCTACGTGGAGCTCGACTGCGACGACGAAGTTCAGGCGACTGAGGAGCTGTATCACTTGGGGTGGGTACTGGAGCTTGCGGGCGGCAGCGACGATGCGACATGGGTCGCGCGCACCGAGGTCGATCGCGAGTGCCAGCGGTTCTTCCGCCACGCGGTGCCCGAGAGCGTCAACATGCTTATCGACGAGCACCGCCGCATGGATCCCACCATCACCAAGCTGGGCTCGGACATGTCGGTGCCCAACGCACGCTTGGGCGATGTCATCGGCCTTTATCGCCGCACGTTGGCCGAAAGTGGGCTTGAATCTGCCGCCTGGGGGCACATCGGTAACAACCATCTGCATGTGAACATTCTGCCGCGCGATGCGCAGGATTATCGCCGCGGCGGAGAACTCTTTGCCCAGTGGGCTTCTGAGGTCACGGCCATGGGCGGTGCCGTTTCTGCCGAGCACGGCGTCGGCAAGATCAAGGCGGGCTTCTTAGAGACGATGTACGGTCACGAGGCCATGGTCGAGTCGGCGCGGCTCAAGCTCCAGCTCGATCCTGCCGGGCAGCTGGGTCGCGGTAACCTGTTTTCGGAGAAGCTCTTGGATGAGCTCGTCCAGAAAGGGGGCGCGTGAAGATGAACGATTTCCATATGGTGGTGTGCGTCAAGGCCGTGCCGGGCAGCACCGAGGTCAAGATGGACCCCAAGACCAATACCATCGTGCGCGATGGCAAGCAGACGGTCATTAATCCCTTTGATGCGAGCGCTTTGGAATGCGCGCTGGCGCTGAAGGACGACTTTATCGGCTTTGGCATGGATGTGCGCGTGACGGTGGTGTCGATGGGCATCCCCGCGACCGAATCGCTGCTGCGCGACTGTATCGCCCGCGGTGCCGACGACGCGCTGCTGCTGACCGACCGAGCCTTTGCGGGCGCCGATACCCTAGCCACCACCTATGCCCTCAAATGCGGTATCGAGGCGCTCGACGAGGACTTCGACCTGCTCATCTGCGGCAAGATGGCGGTGGACGGCGATACGGCCCAGATTGGTCCCGAGCTTGCCGGTGCCTTTGAGATTCCCTGCGTGACCGACGTGAGCTGCGTGCAGAGCGCGGGCTTTACGACATGTGGCTCGCTGGCGCTCGTCCACGGATGCGATGCCGGCGAGGAGACAGTGTACCTGGAGATGCCGTGTGCGATGACGACTGCCAAGGAGATTGGCCAGTTGCGTATGCCGAGTATTGCCGGTATTCGCGCGGCAGAGGAGGCGGACGTGCGCGTGGTCAGTGCCGCCGACGTGAACGCCGACCCCGCGCGTTGCGGCCTTGCCGGGTCGCCGACACAGGTCGTGCGCTCGTTTGTGCCCGACCGTGACCAAACGTGCGAGACCGTTGAGGGGACGGCGTCCGAGCAGGCGGCAAAGCTTGCCAAGATTATCGAGGGGATGGCATAGATGAGCGGACTGATTATCGATAGCGAAGCCTGTATCGGCTGCGGTCGCTGCGTTCGCGCCTGTGCCTCGGGCGGCATCGTAGTGGAAGGCGAGCGACCCAGCCGATGCGCCCGCGTAACCGACGGCTGCATCCTATGCGGTGGGTGCGTCGACGCCTGCCCTGTCAACGCTATCTCGATCGAGCGTGACGAGGCTGCTGGTGCGGTGGACCTCGATGCATATCGAGACATTTGGGTATTCGCGCAGACCGACGAGCGCGATACGGTGGCTCTCGTTGCCTATGAGCTTATGGGCAAGGGCCGCGAGCTTGCCGATGCTCGCGGCTGCCGTCTGGTGGCACTGGTCGGTATGGGCCCCGAGGGTTCTCTCGGTGACCTGGAGCATCTGGTTTGCGCGGGCGCCGACGAAGTCCTGACCTGTCGCGACGAGCGCCTGCGCCAAAACGATGCGGAGGTCTACGCCCGCTTGATCTGCGATTTGGTAGCCGAACGCAAACCCGAGGCCATCCTATACGGTGCGACCGCTTTTGGTCGCGAACTGGCACCCGGCGTTGCCGTGCGTTTGCAGACGGGCCTTACGGCTGACTGCACCGTACTTTCGATGGATGCAGAGACGGGACTGCTGCAACAGACGCGTCCGGCGTTTGGCGGCAACCTGATGGCCACCATCATTTGCCCCAACCACCGTCCGCAGATGGCAACGGTGCGCCCCGGTATCTTTAAGGCTCCCGACTTCGACTACGGCCGCTCTGGCACGATCACCCAGATATCGCTTGCGGATGATGCTAAGGCTCGTGTCGAGATCTCGATTCCCGCCGAGGAGTGGGGACAGCAGCCCTCGATCGCCAATGCCGAGTGCCTGGTCGTGGTGGGTCGCGGCATTGGTTCCAAGAAAAACCTGCCGTTGATGCGAAGGCTCGCCGAGGCTCTGGGAGCCGAGCTTGGCTGCACGCGACCTGTCGTGGAGGCCGGCTGGTTGGAGTATCGCCATCAGATTGGCCAGACGGGCGTATCGGTTTCGCCCAAGCTTCTCGTGAGTATCGGTGTTTCGGGCGCCATTCAGCATCTTGCCGGCATCGGTGGGGCGGAGTGCATTATCGCCATTAACGAGGACCCGGATGCCCCCATTTTCGGTGCTGCCCAGTACAAGGTTGTTGGGGACGCCGTCGAGGTCGTCGAGGAGCTGCTGGCCCAGCTTGAGCGCTAGGCGCGCGCCAGCCAGTCGCGCATCTCGTCCTTTAGGCGGCTCCAGGTTGCCTGCGTGGCGGGGTCGGTAAAGGGCCGCGTAATGCCAAAGGGCGCGTCGAGCAGGCGGTGGATATCGCCCTGTTCGCGCGCCAGCGCGCGGCTTGCTGGATAGACGAGCTCAAACATAAAGCAGATAAGCCCCACCAAGAAGTCGGCGGGCTCATCGCGCTCATCGCGTGCGACGCAGCGGTGCTCGTCAAAGGCGGCAAGTGTCGGCGACGAGAAACGGCTGCCGAAAAACGTCTTCTCGTCCACCTTGAGGATAGTGTCGACGGTGCTGTCGGCGATGGTGCGCATAATGTCGATCTTGTCACCATCGCGCACGATATCGCAGAAGCACCGTGTACGCTCGTCGAGTTGTGCCGGCAGGCGAAAGTCGCTGTGATAGGCGATGCTCGCTCGGATGAGCTCGTCATGCGCACCGGTTTCGATAAAGTCACGGATGTTTGTCGTGGCGGGTGCATCGGCGGGATTCTCGCCAAAGAGGACCTCGATGCCCAGCGCCGCATGGCTCATGCTCTCGGCGTCCTTAAAGGTGTCCCAGCGTCGCAGCTGCTCAAAGCGGCCCATATCGTGTAGCAGGCCGCAAAGCCATGCCAGGTCAATATCTTCTGACGACCAGCCCTGCTCGCGCGCTACGGCATCGCATGCCTCGGCCACGTGGTACGTATGCTCGATTTTGAGCGCGATGCGTGGGTTGGTGGCGTCGTAGGCATCGGTGTAGCTTTTGAAGGCCGCGCGCGCCCGGTCTCGATCGATAGCTGTCATAATGACTTCCTAAAAAGTTGTGTCTTTCGATCCGGTGGCAATTGTAGGTGAACTCGGTTGCTGTCGGATGATGATTCTGCCGTATCGCTACATGCGGCTCGGAGACCTTGTCAGGATGAGAAGCGTATGGTGCTCAAAATCGTTAGAACCGTCTGGCCGGTGATGCTTACCTATGTTGCAATAGGCGCGCCGTGCGGAATGATCATGGGGCAGACGGGAATGGAGCCCTGGATGGTCTTTGCCCTGAGCAGCACGTTTGTGACGGGCAGCGGCCAGTTTATGATCTGCAATCTTTGGCTGGCGGGCGTACCGGCACCTTCGATTATCGCGAGCGTTGCCGCCATCTCCTCGCGTTTTGCGCTTTACTCGGCATCGATCGCGCCGCATCTGACGGGTGCCTCGAAGCGTCAGACGCTGGCTGTTGCCGCGACACTTACCGAGGAGGCATATGGCATCTCGCTTGCCAAGTTGGTTGAAGGGGAGGATTGGGGCCCGCGCGAGTCCTTTGTGCTCAACGTGATCCTCATCGCAACATGGGGCGTTTCGTGTACGATGGGCGCCATCGTCGGCGCCGTTGTCGATGTTCCCACCGCCATTGCAGCCTTTGTCTGCACCTCGCTCTTTATCTGCCTGCTCTTTTCGCAGCGGCTGTCGCGCGGCAACGTTGTCGCGGCGGTTTCGGGCGCGGTGTCCGTCGCCGTATGCAAGTTCTTGGGCCTCGTGAATATTGCCGTGCCGGCAAGCGTCGTGGCCGGCATTGCCATTGCGTTGGCGTGCGATGCAGTATTTGACGGAAGAGGTGCCCGCGATGCCCGTTAACGAGTTCTTGGTTCTGTGGCTGTCGTCGTGGGCTGCTATCGCGTTCTTTCGCATCGCGCCGGCGTTCGCCTTGCGCGGGCGGACCCTGTCGCCCCGCATTACCGAGGCCCTGGGCTATATCCCGCCCGCTGCCTTTGCCGCGCTGGTCGCCAACGACTTGGTGAGCCCCGGCGCGTTCGACGCGGGACTCTGGCCTGCCTTGGTTCCCTGGATTGCGGCCGTCGGCGTCGTGGTCGTGGCGGTCAAGACAAAATCGATGCTGTGGTGCTGCGTCTCGGGCATCGTACTCTATATTGTCTTGAGCCTTATATAGGGGTGGCGTCGCGGGCGCCGAATCTCGTTCCATCCCAACTTGTCGGATTTTTCACCGAGCTGGTCTATTTCTTCTGGTACCATGGTCAAACTTTACTGTAGCAAAGCGTGACGTGGGCTTTTGTACCCCGTCAGCGGAAATGGGGGTTTCATGGCACAGGAAGCGACCGCCAACGAGCAAAAGAAATTCAAGGTCCCGCGTATCCCGGGCGACATCATGATCTATCCGATGATCGTCGGCCTTTTGCTCAATACCTTCTGCCCGCAGGTCTTTGAGGTCGGCGGCTTCTTTACGGCTGCCTGCCGCGGCGGCTCCAACACCATCGTTGCCGCGATCTTGCTGTTCGTGGGCGCCGGCATCAGCTTTAAGTCCACGCCGGGCGCCATCAAGACCGGCATCGTCGTGCTGATTCCCAAGCTGGTCGTCGCAGCGGCTCTCGGCCTAGGCGTGGCATATTTCTTTAACGACAACTTCCTGGGTCTGAGCTCCGTGTCTATCATCGGCGGCATTACGTTTTGCAACATGGCGCTCTATACGGGCATCATGGGCGAGTTCGGCGATGAGTCCGAGCAGGGCGCCGTCGGTATCCTGTTCTTTACGGCCGGCCCCGCCGTCACGATGATCATCCTTGGTGTTTCGGGTCTTGCCAACATCCCTGTCGGCACCATCATCGGATCCATCCTGCCGCTTGTTATCGGCATGGTCCTGGGCAACTTGTTCCCGTTTATCAAGAACCTGCTGGTTCCCGGCGCCAATCCCGCGATTGCTGTAATTGGTTTTCAGCTCGGTGCGTCCATGAGCCTTTCGAGCTTCATCGCCGGTGGCATTTCGGGCATCCTGCTGGGTCTCATCACGCTCTTTATCGTCGGTCCCATTACCTTTGCCTTTGAGCGTCTGTGTGGCGGCAACGGTAAGGCGGCTGTGGCATGTTCCACCATTGCCGGCACGGCCATGACCACGCCGGTCGCCCTCGCCGAGGTCGCTCCGCGCTATGCCGAGCTTGCGCCCACTGCGTATGCGCAGATCGCTACTGCCGTTATCATCACGGCAATCATGGCTCCGATTCTGACCGGCTGGGTCGACAAGAAGTTCTGCCAGGGCAAGGAGGACCTGTCGCCTGCCGGTGTCGAGGCCATCGAGGAGGCCGTCGCGACCGACATCGATGGCGAGTAACGGCCGTTACCGATAATTGATTCCGGCGTGCAGTTCGCGTCGTCCGAGCGCCCGAACAGAAACTGTTTTGCAGCGATGTTCGGGCGCTTTGCTATGATTCCCTTTACTCCTGCGGAGTAAAGGGGTGTTTATTGCCCTGATTCGAATTGGGCGATTCTGACCATTCGGATATTGAAGGGATGGCGTCTAGTGGTTAAGGCACTCAAGATTGAGATATTCCTGCTATGCATGATTGTTCTTATCGGGCTTGCCGCGCGAAGTCGTCGCTCCTTGTTCTCGAGCACCCTGCAGCTATTGTTTAGCATGCTTGGCTACACCTCTGCCGCGTACATATTATTCGATATGATCTGGACGCTTTCGGATGGTGCGGACGGCACGTTGGGTATTGCTGCCAACTGGATTTCCAACGCGGTTTCGTTTTCGCTCTTTGCCATCGCGTGTCTCATTTGGTTTATCTATTCCGAGACGATGCAGGGCTCTCGCCTTGTGACCTCGCGCTATAGGGTGGTGCTTGTAACGTTGCCTACGGCTCTGGTGGTCGTGCTGGCTTTTACCAGTTACTGGACGCACGCCTTGCTCTATATCGATTCGCAGGGCGTGTATCGTCGCGGCTTTGCCTATATGATCCAGCCCATTGTCAGCTACTGTTACGTTATACATACGTCCCTGCATGCGTTTGTGCAATCTCGTAGGGTCGAGAGCCTGCAGACGAAGGCTATCTATCGAACCTTGGCATTTTTCGCCATTCCGGCCCTGGTGGGCGGTACCTTTCAGATCGTATACTCGGTGCCTGGCCTTTGTGTCGGCATAATGATTAGCATGTTGCTGCTCTATATCATCTGCCAGGAGCAACTGATCTCGACTGACCCGTTGACTGGACTCAACAACCGCAACCGTTTTGAGACCTATATGCTGTCGCTCTTTTCAAATGTGGATCAGGCCGAAGATGTATATCTGCTTATGATGGACGCTGACGGCTTTAAGCAGATTAACGATCGCTATGGACATGTGGAGGGCGACCATGCTCTTCAGGTTGTTGCGACGGCGCTCAAGGATGTCTGCTCGGCGTCTGGTGGCTTTATCGCGCGTTATGGTGGCGATGAGTTCGTGGTGCTCCAAAAGGCAGCGGCGGAACAGGATATCATGCATCTGTGCGCGACAATCAACGACGAGCTCGCGCATGCCGAGGTGCCGTATGCATTGCGGATGTCCATCGGTTGCGCGCGGGTCGGCGATAGTGTTGATACCTGGCAAGACTTACTTCGCGCTGCCGATGCGGAGCTCTATCGCGTCAAGGCCGAGAAAAAGAAAGCCGGCATCCAGATACGCTAGGAAAAGGGTCGCACGCTTGCGTGCGTGGCGGCCCTCAGCTCATCGATGTATTCCATTAAGCTAAAGTGTGCAAACGCCCTCCCTAAAAAGGTGAGCTCGCTAGGCTTTTTTGGGTTTGTTGACGATGATGATGCCGCCGCAGACCAACAACAGGGCAACGATGACGGTAACGGGGCTCGTGCCAGCGCCCTCGCCGAGCAGCAGTGCGCTCAACAGCACGCCAAAGACTGGGTTCATAAAGCCAAAGACCGACACGCGGCTGACGGGGTTGACGGCGAGCAGGCGGGACCACAGCGAGTACGCGACGGCGGAGATAAGCGCCATGTAGATGATGAGCGCGATGGCGGGGGCGACTTCGGTGGGGGACAATGTGCCGCCCATCAAAAAGCCGATGGCGGTGAGGACCAGGCCGCCGACTAAAAACTGCCAGCCGGCAAGCAAAACACCGTCGTGCTTGCGCGAGAAGATGCCGATCAGGCAGGTCGAAAGAGCGCCTGCAACAGTGGAAGCCAAGATAAAGCCCTCGCCGTCGAGCGTAAAGCCAAAGGTGCCGTCCGCGCCCGAAAGGTTGACGAGCGCGACGCCGGCAAAGCCCAGCGCACAGCCAAGCACCTTGGCCGTATTGAGCTTCTCGGTGTGAAATGCCAGGGCGGCAAAGAGGATTGCGAGGAAGTTGGCGCTGGCCTCGATGATGGAGCTCGACATGGCGCTGGCGCGCGAGAGGCCCAGATAGAAAAAGAAGTACTGCCCGATAGTCTGGAAGAGCGACAAGACAAAGATGGGCTTGATGTCGCGCGCTTGCGGTATGAGGGGGCGGCGTTGGGCCGCGCTCATCCCAACGATAACCAGGGCGCCGGCAAGCGTAAAGCGTAAACCTGCAAAGAGCAGCTGCGAAGCGCTATCGTGCGCTGGGATGCCAAAGAGCGCGTAGCCGATCTTGATGCAGGGAAAGGCCGATCCCCAGAGTGCACAGCAAACAAGACAGCCCAGGATGAGTCCGGGCAGGGTGGCGAGATACGGCTTGCGGCTTTCCATGATGTCCTTCTCCTATACGCGCAAAGCAAAAAAGAACCCGCCACCGGGGGTGCCGGTGGCGGGTGTTGTTACCCGAGGGGATTGTACCCGATGGGAAAGGTTTAAGCGAAGTAGGCCACGCCGCTCTCAAAGATCGGCATGAACTTATCGCCGGGGACATGCTCGGGCACGTTGCGGTACAGGCTGTCGCCGCGACGCTCGGCATGGCCCATCTTGCCCAGGACGCGGCCGTCGGGGCTCGTGATGCCCTCGATGGCGAGTGCGGAGCCGTTGGGGTTGACGGAAAGGTCCATGCTGGGCTTGCCGTCCTCGCCCACGTACTGCGTGGCGACCTGGCCGTTGGCGATCAGCTGGGCGAGCACTTCGTCGTTGGCGACAAAGCGGCCCTCGCCGTGGCTGATGGCGACGGTGTAGGGGTCGTCCAGGCTGCACTGCGACAGCCACGGGGACAGGTTGGACGAGATACGGGTGCGCACCAGACGGCTCTGATGGCGACCGATGGTGTTGAACGTAAGCGTGGGCGCATCAGGCGTGGCGTCGACGATGTCGCCGTAGGGCACCAGACCGAGCTTGATCAGGGCCTGGAAGCCGTTGCAGATGCCCAGCATCAGGCCGTCGCGGGCCTTGAGCAGGTCGCGGACTGCCTCGGTGACCTCGGGAGCGCGGAAGAACGCCGTGATGAACTTGGCGGAGCCATCGGGCTCGTCGCCGCCCGAGAAGCCGCCGGGGATCATGACGATCTGGCTTGCACGGATGCGGCGGGCAAGCTCGTGGGTGCTCTCGGCGACGGCCTCGGGCGTGAGGTTGTTGATCACGAAGGTGTCGGCCTCGGCGCCGGCGGCGCGGAAAGCGCGGGCGCTATCGTACTCGCAGTTGTTGCCGGGGAACACGGGGATTACCACGCGCGGGCGGGCGATCTTGGCGCCGCCGTACACGTGGATATCCTTGGCACGGAAGTCGATGGTCTCGACCTCGGCGGACTCGCCGGCGCTGCGGTAGGCAAAGACGCCCTCGATGCCGCTCTCCCAGGCTTCCTGGAGCTCGGAGAGCTCGATGACTTCGGAGCCGGTGTCGATGACATAGCCCTCGACGGTGGTGCCCAGGGGCTCGACGACAACGCCGTTGGCGACCTCGGGCAGCTCGGTATCCTCGGCGAGCTCGACGATAAAGCTGCCGTAGAGCGGGGTGAAGAGGCTCTCCACGTCCACGTCCTCGGCAAGCTCGATACCAATCTGGTTGCCGACACACATCTTAAAGAGGCTCTCGGCGCCGCAGCCGTAGCCGGGCGTGGAGACGGCCAGGGCGTCGCCGGCGGCGGTGAGCGCCTCGACGGCGTCAAATGCGGCGAGCAGCTGCTGGGCATCGGGACGGTAGTCCTGGCCATAGGTGGCGGGGGCGATGCGGACGACGCGGTGCGTGAGGCCCTTGAACTCGGGGGAGACGGCGCGGGCCGCCTTGCCCACGGCGACAGCGAAGCTGATCAGGGTCGGCGGAACGTTGAGCTCGCCGGCCTCGTCCTCAAACGAACCGCTCATAGAGTCCTTGCCGCCGATGGCACCGGTACCCAGGTCGACCTGGGCCATAAGGGCACCCAGGACGGCTGCCATGGGCTTGCCCCAACGCTCGGCCTCGGTGCGCAGGCGCTCAAAGTATTCCTGGAAGGAGAGATAGGCGCGCTTGTGCTCAAAGCCGGCGGCAACGAGCTTGGCGATGGACTCGACCACGGACAGGTAGGCGCCCGCAAACTGGTCGGCCTCCATCAGGTAGGGGTTGAAGCCCCACGCCATGGCGCTTGCCGTGGTGGTCTCGCCGTCTACGGGGAACTTGGCGACCATGGCCGAGCTCGGGGTGAGCTGCGTCTTGCCGCCAAAAGGCATAAGCACGGTTGCGGCACCGATGGTGGAGTCGAAGCGCTCGGAAAGGCCCTTGTTGGAGGCGACGTTAAGATCGGTGACGAGCGAGGTCATGCGCTCGGCAAGTGTGGTGCCGGCCCAGCTGGGCTGCCACACGCTGCGGGCGCAGACGTGGGCGACCTGGTGCTTGGGTGCACCGTTGGAGTTGAGGAACTCGCGGGACAAATCGACGATGGCGACGCCGTTCCAGGCCATGCGCATGCGCGGCTCGGCGGTAACCTCGGCGATAACGGTTGCCTCCAGGTTCTCCTCGGCGGCGTAGCCCATGAACTCCTCGACGTCACCGTCGGCGACGGCGCAAGCCATGCGCTCCTGGGACTCGGAAATGGCGAGCTCGGTGCCATCCAGGCCGTCGTACTTCTTGGTCACGGTGTCAAGGTCGACATACAGGCCGTCGGCAAGCTCACCCACGGCGACCGAGACGCCGCCGGCGCCAAAGTCGTTGCAGCGCTTGATCAGACGGCAGGCGTCGCCGCGGCGGAACAGACGCTGCAGCTTGCGCTCGACCGGGGCGTTGCCCTTCTGGACCTCGGCACCCGAGGTCTCGATGGACTCGGTGTTCTGGGTCTTTGAGGAGCCGGTAGCGCCACCGATGCCGTCACGGCCGGTGCGGCCGCCCAGCAGGATGATCTTGTCGGTGGGGGCGGGGCACTCGCGACGAACGTGGTTTGCCGGGGTGGCGCCCACGACGGCGCCAACTTCCATGCGCTTGGCCACGTAACCGGGGTGATAGAGTTCATTAACCTGACCGGTGGCAAGGCCGATCTGGTTGCCGTAGCTGGAGTAGCCGGCGGCAGCGGTGGTCACGAGCTTGCGCTGCGGCAGCTTGCCCTCGAGCGTCTCGGAAACCGGGACGGTGGGGTCGCCGGCGCCGGTGACGCGCATGGCCTGGTACACATAGCTGCGGCCCGAGAGCGGGTCGCGGATAGCGCCGCCCACGCAGGTGGCGGCACCGCCGAAGGGCTCGATCTCGGTCGGGTGGTTGTGGGTCTCGTTCTTAAACAGGAACAGCCAGTCCTGGTCCTCGCCGTCGACATCGACCTTCACCTTGACGGTGCAGGCGTTGATCTCCTCGGACTCGTCGACATCGGTCATGACGCCGGTCTTCTTAAGGTACTTGGCGCCGATGGTGCCCATGTCCATGAGGCAGACGGGCTTGGCGTCGCGGCCGAGTTCGTGGCGCATCTCCATGTAGCGGTCGAAGGCTTGCTGCACCACGGCGTCGTCGATCGTCACGTCGTCCAGGACGGTGCCGAAGGTGGTGTGGCGGCAGTGATCGGACCACTAGGTGTCGATCACGCGGATCTCGGTGATGGTGGGGTCGCGGTCCTCATCGCGGAAGTACTGCTGGCAGAAGGCGATGTCCGCCTCGTCCATGGCAAGGCCGCGATCGGCGATAAAGGCGGCAAGGCCGGCCTCGTCGAGCTCGCGGAAGCCGTCGAGCACCTCGACGGGCTGGGGCTCGGGAGTCTCCATGTACAGCGTCTCGGGCAGGTCGAGCGAGGCGATGCGCGCCTCGACGGGGTTCACCACGTAGTGCTTGATGGCATCGATGGCGGCCTCGTCCAGAGCGCCCGAGATCATATAGACCTTGGCGGAGCGCACGGCGGGGCGCTCGCCCTGGCTGATGAGCTGCACGCACTCGCTGGCGGAGTCGGCGCGCTGGTCAAACTGGCCAGGCAGGAATTCGACGGCAAAGACGGCGCCATCGCTTGCGGGGAGCTCGTCGTAGGTCACATCGACCTGGGGCTCGCTAAAGACGGTCGGCACGCAGGAGCGGAAAAGCTCCTCGTCGATGCCCTCGACGTCGTAGCGGTTGATGATCCTCAGGGCCTCGATGCCCTTGATGCCGAGAATTTCGGTCAGCTCGCCCTTGAGCTGCTGAGCCTCGACGTCGAACCCGGGTTTCTTCTCCACGTAGATACGAGAGACCATTGGTTCCTGCCTTCCTGATCGGTTGGGCGTACGGTACGGTATGCGGCAGCGGTCGGTTTACGGGACAAGCCTCGCGGTCGCCTTGAGCCACATGTTTGTAAACCTCACTATGATACGACAGCTCGCGGCGCGTTGAGGACGGCGAGGGTGCTACAGTGAAGCGCAAACAAGAGAAAGGCATCACATGGCATTCGTTTCGCTCGCCATCATCGCACTCGTGGCCTTTGCGAGTCCTTTTATCGCCTCGGCGATTCCCGGAAAACCCGTTCCCGAGACGGTCTTTTTGCTCGTGCTCGGCGCGGTGCTGGGACCCCATATGCTCGGCGTCATCCATGTAGATGCCGAGGTCTCGCTTGTGTCCGAGCTGGGCCTGGCCTTCTTGTTCCTGCTTGCCGGCTTTGAGATCGACCCCAAGAGCATCACGGGCGTCGAGGGGCGCTACGGCTTGGCGACGTGGGTCGTCACGTTTGGTATCGCCTGGCTTGCCGTACGCTTTACCCCGTGGTTCTCGGTCAGTCATTTCGACGGTATCGCCGTGACGCTTGCCCTCACTTCGACGGCGCTCGGTACGCTCGTGCCCATCATGCGTGAGCGCTCGCTCACCGGCACGCGCGTGGGCGACTCGATTCTCGCGTATGGCACTTGGGGTGAGCTCGGCCCTGTGCTTGCCATGTCGGTGCTGCTGTCTGCCCGCACCGGCATCCAAACGCTTGTGATCCTTGGCTTGTTTGCGGTGGTCTGCGTGTTGCTGGCCGTGGTCCCGAGCCGCTCCAAGCGCGTCGGCAGCCGCTTCTTTGCGTTTGTCGAGGAACGCGCCGATACCACGTCGCAGACCTTCGTGCGCCTGACGGTGCTCATCCTGGTCACGCTCGTGGCGTTCTCGGCTGTCTTTGATCTCGACATCGTGTTGGGTTCTTTTGCCGCCGGCTTTGTCTTGCGCTACATCATCCCCGAGGGCAACCATACGCTCGAGACCAAGCTCGATGGCCTGGCCTACGGCTTTTTGATTCCGGTATTCTTTACCGTATCGGGCGCAAAGATCGATCTGACGGCCGTGGCGTCGCGCCCGGGTCTGCTCGTGGGCTTTATCGTGGCGTTGTTGATTATTCGTGCCGTTCCCATTCTCATCTCTATGAGCATTTGTCCTGCGACGCGCGATGTGTCGGCGTATGGTCGCATTACCGTGGCCCTGTACTGCACCACGGCCCTGCCGATCATCGTTGCCGTGACAAGCGTTGCCGTCAACGCGGGCGCGCTGTCGCAAGATATTGCGTCGGTCATGGTTGCCGCCGGTGCCATCACGGTGTTCTTGATGCCGTTGCTCGCGCAGCTCTTCTACCGCGTGGTCGACGCCGCGCCGGTCGCCGCCGTGGCAGAAGTTGCCGAGCATCCATCCGATGCGCTCGACATCCTGCGCGCCCATCACGATTTGGCGAGCCTGCTCGCACGTGAGCACGAGCTGCTGACTTCGCATGGCCATGGTCGCGTATTCGAGGGCTTGCCTACGCTCGATACGATTGCCGAGCGTCTTTCCGCCGAGGCGGCGAGCGGCCATATCGATGCCCGTATTGTGGACGCGGCACATCTTCTTGCCGATAAGACCTATGGAGACGAGGTCGACCCGTCCGAGCTGACTCCGCGCGAGCGTCGCCGCCTGGAGCGCGCCAAGCTCGCCGTGCGCGAATACCGCCGCCGCATGCTGGAGCTCTATGCAAGAGAAGAAGCCGAGGACGACGACGGCAAGTAGTCGATACTCTCTCGGGGAAGCCGCGTCCTGCTTTGAAGGCTCGGAACGGGATGTGGTTTCCGAAACGGGGGCCGTTGGGAAACTGTGTCCCGGAATGGGCGCTCAGAGTGGGATGCAGTTTCCGCGAGAGACCCGTTGCGGAAACGGTATCCCAGAATCGGCGTTCAAAACGGGGCGCTCTTTCCGAAACGTGGCCCTGAGGGAAGCTGCGTCCCGGTCTGAGTCGGAATTCCGGGACACAGCTTCCCTTTCAAACAGAAGAAGGCGCGCTGCCTGCAGTTGATGCAGACGGCGCGCCTTCTTTGTTGGACTATGTTGAGGCTGGGAGCTGAGGCTTGTGGTCCCTTAAGAGCGGGCGGCTCCGTCGACGGGCAGCACGGCGCCCGTGACATAGGAGGACATGTCGCTCGCTAGGAAAACGAAGGCGTTGGCGACGTCCTCGGGCTCGCCCATGCGGCCGAGCGGAATGGTGGCGATGATGGGCTTGATGACCTCTTCGGGAAGGTTGGCGACCATATCGGTCTTGGTCACGCCGGGAGCGACAGCGTTGACGCGAATGCCCATGGGGGCGAGCTCGCGCGAGAGCGACTGGACCATACCGTTGACGGCGAACTTGGACGTGGGATAGCCAACGCCGGAGGGCTGACCGTACTTGGCGACCATCGAGCTCGTGGTGGTGATGGTGCCGCCGTGGCCTGCCTCGGCCATAATCTTGGCAGCGGCTTGGTGGCCGTTAAAGACGGTGACGACGTTGAGGTCCATGACCTTGGCGAACTCTTCGGCCGTGTACTCCAGAAGCGGCGAGCGCTGGGAGATGCCGGCGTTGTTAACGACCGTGTCCAGGCCACCCATGTCGGCGGCTGCCTCGGTAAAGGCCTCGGTTACGGCCTCGAGCGAGGTGAGGTCGCAGGTGCGGCCCCAGACCTTGGCCTCGGGATAGGCTGCGGCCAGCTTTTCAACGGCGGCGTCGGCAGTCTCCTGACGCGAGCCAAAGACCGTGACGGCGGCGCCCTCCTCGATAAAGCGACAGGCGATGGCATAGCCGATACCGCGCGTGCCTCCGGTGATGATTGCTTTCTTGCCCTCGAGCAACATGGTGCTTCCTCTCATCGCGGGCGGACATTCGCAGCACAGCGTAGCGGTAGCCGGAATCGGTCGCGTCTGCATATCGGTGAACGGTAGCCCGCGTTACCGATGAGCGGTTCGCGCAAATGTACTCTGCCGTTGTGCTTGGGGCAGGAGACAAAAGGGCTCCCGTCCCACATCGGACGGGAGCCCTCAAAGCGTGTATTGCTAGGCAAGCGTTGGATTAGTTGGCCATAACACCTTCGGTCCAGGCCTCGACGTCCTCGATACGCAGGACGTTGGCGACCTCGGCCACGCAGTCGACACTGGCAAGCTCGGCGGCGGCAGCCTGGACGTCCTTCTCGAGTGCGCGGTGCGTCAGGAAGATGACCGAGCAGGCATCGCTGACGCCCGACTTGCCGTCCTCGACCTGGTTGATGAGCGAGATCGAGATGTTGTGCTTGGCAAAGATGTCGACCGTCTCGGACAGGGCGCCCACGCGGTCGGCGACCTTCAGACGCACATAGTACTTGGTCTGGAGTTCGTCCATGGGCTTAAAGGCGAGGTTGTGACCATAGGGCTCAATCTCGGGAAGCGGAGCCACGCCGCGGCTGATCTGCTCGGAGAGCGACAGGATATCGCCCACGACGGCGCTTGCGGTGGGGAAGGAGCCTGCGCCGGCACCGTAGAACATGGTTTCGCCCACGGCGTCACCCACCACGTAGACGGCGTTCATGGCGCCGTTGACCTTGGCGAGCATGTGGTCGGCGGGGATCAGCGTGGGATGCACGCGGACGTCGACGCCGGCGTCGGTGTTGCGGGCGATGCCGAGCAGCTTAATGGTGTAGCCGAGTTCGCGTGCCTGGGCGATGTCCTCGGCGCCGATGGTACGGATGCCCTGCTGGTATACGTCGTCGGTGGTCACACGGGTGCCAAAGCCGATGGAGGCGAGGATCGCCGTTTTGCTGGCGGCGTCGAAGCCG
The DNA here is from genome assembly GCA_048187355.1 of Collinsella sp. Taxonomy (GTDB): domain Bacteria; phylum Actinomycetota; class Coriobacteriia; order Coriobacteriales; family Coriobacteriaceae; genus Collinsella. The sequence continues at coordinate 20,728 of DBEZDO010000005.1, read as the reverse complement.
TCGACGTCGGCGGACGGGTCGGCCTCGGCATAGCCCTTGGCCTGCGCGTCGGCGAGCACGTCGGCGTAATCGGCACCCTCGGCGTCCATGCGCGACAGGATGTAGTTGGTGGTACCGTTGAGAATACCGGCGATGGTCAGGATCTTGTTGCCCACCAGGTCGTGCTCAAGCGTGCTCACGATGGGGATGCCGCCGCCGCAGCTGGCCTCGCACTTAATCTGCACGCCGCACGCGCGTGCCTTCTCGGCAAGCGTCTCGACGTGACGGCCCAGTAGGGCCTTGTTGGCAGAGACGACGTGCTTGCCGTGCTCAAAGGCAGTGGTGAAGATCTCGGTTGCGGGATGCTCACCGCCGATCAGCTCGACGACGATGTCGACGGCGGGGTCGCTGACGACGTCGTGCCAGTCACTCGTAAAGGCCTCGCGCTCAATGCCTGCCGCCTCGGCCTGCTCCCAAGCAAGCGCGCAGGCGCGGGTCAGCTTAAGGTCGATGCCGTAGGCTGCCAGGTACTCATCGTGGTGGCTCTTGATCAGACGGGCCACGCCGCCGCCGACGGTTCCCAGACCGATCAGACCGACGTTCACGGTGCGCAGGGGTTCGCTCATAGATAGCTCCTTCGTGCATCTTATGGATGGATTAACCGCTTAAAGGTTGAGTGCATTCTAGCGTGAACCGAGGGCGCGTGCTCGCCAGGCAACAGGAGTCGCACAAAACGGCACCCCCGAAACGCTGCGGAAACATTGGAAACATGCTCGCTACAAACGGAACTCCGTAACAAACTGTCAACGTTTGCACCATAAGGTTTGCCCCGTACCGCAAGACGGCCGCACTGCGGCCAGCGAAGAGGGGGGCACCATGCTTAGCATCAACAACGTACTTAACCGCAGGAGTTTCCTTGTCGGAGCCACGCTTATTTTTGCCCCGATCTATTTCACCCCAGCGTCCGTTTTGCTCAAGAACGCCAAGGACATGAGCTACGACATGACACTAATGGGTGCCGACGGCATGGACAGCCTATGTAATCCAGGACGGCAAGTACATCTCCGCCTAAGTGCATATAACGAGACCGGTGAGGCCGTTTTATTCAGGGCAAGGGCGCTTGTAACAGAACAGAAACATTACTTTCACATAATAAAGTGGCTAAACTGCATAAACTGATAGAAATACGCATAAATATGGATAAATGGACAAAGCAAAAGAAAAGTTGAAATAATCGCCACTTTTCTCAACTAAAGCGTCTACTATTTTGCGAACGCCGAACACGGCGAAGGACGGCCTGTCGGGTAACCGAAACCCGACGAGATTTGAGAGGAGAGCCGCATGTCGAGCCTCACCGGTAAGTCATTGAACCCTGTTATGAATCGCAGGAGCGTTATCGCGAGCGCAGCAGGTCTGGGGGCGATGTCCATTCTAGCTGGCTGCTCCTCCAACGGCGGCGACAGCGGTTCCGCTTCGAGCGACGCTTCGTTTAAGATCGGCACCATCGGCCCGCTGACCGGCGCCAACGCGTCCTACGGCAAGTCCGTTACCCAGGGTGTCGAGCTTGGCTGCAAGGATTTTTCGACCAAGGAGCTGCCGCTTGCCAGCAAGGCCGAGGATGACCAGGCCGATGGCGAGAAGGCCGTCAACGCCTTCAACACCCTGCTCGACTGGGGCATGCAGGCCCTCGTCGGCCCGACTACCACGGGTGCGTCGGTTGCCGTTGCCGCAGAGTGTGGTAACGACCCCAAGACGTTCATGATCACCCCGTCCGCGTCCTCCGAGGACGTCACCGACGGCAAGGATTGCGTCTTCCAGGTTTGCTTCACCGACCCCAACCAGGGTGTCAACGCTGCCAAGTTCCTGGCGCAGAAGTATGCGGACGAGAAGTTCGTGCTGTTCTATAACTCCGGCGACGCCTATTCTTCGGGCATCGCAGATTCCTTTAAGGCCCAGGCCGCTGAGTCCAAGCTCGAGATTGTTGACGAGGAGACCTTTAAGGACGACTCCGCCACGAGCTTTACGAACCAGCTGACCAAGGCCAAGCAGGCCGGCGCCACCATGATCTTTGCGCCGATCTACTACACGCCGGCGTCCGTCCTGCTCAAGAACGCCAAGGACATGGGCTACGACGTCAAGATGATGGGCTGCGACGGCATGGACGGCATCCTGGGCGTTGAGGGCTTCGATACCTCTCTTGCCGAGGGTCTGCTGCTCATGACCCCGTTCTCCGCCGACGACGAGAAGAACGCCGACTTCGTCAACGCTTACAAGGATAAGTACGGCGATACCCCCGACCAGTTTGCCGCCGACGCCTACGACGGCGTGCACGCGGTGGCCGAGGCCCTCAAGGAGGCCGGTCTTGGTGTCGACGCCGACCCGACCGAGGCCGCCGAGAAGCTGTCCAAGGCTATGCTCAAGATTACCGTTGACGGTCTGACCGGCAAGCTCACCTGGAACGATAAGGGCCAGGTCCAGAAGGAGCCCACGGCGTACGTCATCACCGACGGCAAGTACGTACAGGCCTAATTGGCCGCCTTACATAGAGCGGTTTTGATCCCAAGCAGGGGAGGTTTTGGCCTTCCCTGCTTGCTTGGTATCTAGGGACGATGTAACGTCCCTGTTTCATACATCAACTGGAAACCTATTCGAAAGGGGGATGTGGAACATGACGGTCTTTATCCAATACCTGGTCAACGGCCTGTCCATGGGCAGCGTCTACGCCATCATCGCGTTGGGCTACACCATGGTCTACGGTATCGCCAAGATGCTGAACTTCGCTCACGGCGACGTCATCATGGTCGGTGCCTATGTCTCGTTCTGCGCCACGTCGTATCTCGGCCTCCCGGGCTGGGTATCTGTAATTCTTTCTTGTGTGGTCTGCACGGTTCTCGGCGTTCTCATCGAGGGTCTGGCCTATAAGCCGCTGCGCCAAGCAGGCCCGCTGGCCGTTCTGATCACGGCTATCGGCGTGTCTTACTTCCTGCAGAACGCCGCGCAGCTTCTGTGGGGCGCCACGCCCAAGAACTTCACTTCGCTCGTCACCTTCCAGGTGCCGGAGTTCTTGGCCAAGTTCAACGTAAGCGCCGTCTCGCTCGTCACCATCGTCGCCTGCCTGGTTATCATGGCCGGCCTGATGTTCTTTACAGGTAAGACCAAGATGGGCAAGGCCATGCGCGCCGTGTCCGAGGACAAGGCCGCCGCTCAGCTCATGGGCATCAACGTCAACCGCACCATCTCGATGACGTTTGCCATCGGCTCGGCGCTTGCCGCCATCGCCGGCGTGCTCCTGTGCTCCTACTCGCCGGTGCTGCAGCCCACGACGGGTGCCATGCCTGGCATCAAGGCCTTCGACGCCGCCGTCTTCGGCGGCATCGGCTCCATCCCTGGTGCCTTTGTCGGTGGCATTCTCATCGGCATCATCGAGGCGATGGCGCAGGCTTACATTTCCACGAGCCTTGCCAACTCCATCGTCTTTGGTGTTTTGATCATCGTCCTGCTCGTCAAGCCTGCCGGCCTCTTGGGCAAGTACGTCCCCGAGAAGGTGTAGGTGAGCGTTATGAAGTTTCTTAAAGACAAGCAGACGCGTCACGACTTTGTCACGTACGCCATGTGCATCGTGGCCTTCGCCATCGTGTTCTTTATGCAGTCTAACCACATGATTCCGCGCATGATCGCCGGTCAGCTGGTTCCCATCACGGCCTATATCGTCATGGCCATTTCCCTCAACCTCGTCGTCGGCATCGCGGGCGACTTGTCGCTGGGCCACGCGGGCTTTATGAGCGTCGGTGCCTACACGGGCATCGTCACCGCCGTCGCGCTGGAGAGCGCCGTTCCGTCCGATCCGATGCGTCTGATCATCAGCATTGTGGTCGGCGCTATCGCCGCTGCCATCTTGGGCTTCTTGATTGGTATCCCGGTCCTGCGCCTGAGCGGCGACTATCTGGCCATCGTGACCCTGGCTTTTGGCGAGATCATCAAAGAGATCGTCACCTGCCTCATTGTGGGCGTCGACTCCCGCGGCCTGCACGTGATTTTTAACATCACGGGCAACTCTACGATCGACGACCTGCACCTGCTCGAGGACGGCACCGCCATCATCAAGGGCGCCCAGGGCGCCTCGGGCGTGTCGACGTACTCGACCTTCCTCGCCGGTGCCATCCTGGTCATGGTCGCACTCGTGATCGTGCTCAACCTGGTCCGCAGCCGTACCGGCCGTGCCATTATGGCCGTGCGCGATAACAAGATTGCAGCCGAGTCCGTAGGCATCTCCGTCACGGAGTACCGCATGATCGCCTTCGTGGTTTCCGCTGCCCTCGCCGGTGCTGCCGGAGCTCTCTTCGGCGGCAACTTCTCGCAGCTCTCCGCCACCAAGTTCGACTTCAACACGTCGATCCTCATTCTGGTGTTCGTGGTCCTGGGCGGCCTGGGCAACATGCGCGGTTCCGTCATCGCGGCGGCGTTGCTCACGGTGCTTCCCGAGCTGCTCCGTCAGTTCTCGGACTACCGCATGCTCATCTACGCCATCGTGTTGATCCTGGTCATGATCTTTACCAACAACCCGCAGTTCAAGGCGTTCTTCGGTCGCGTCAAGGACCGCTTTGCTTCCAAGAAGGAGGTGGCAGCCGATGCCCAGTAAATTTGAGTTCAACAAGGGCAAGATGGTCCCGTATCCTTCTGGCGCCATCGTTCCCGACCGTGACCTGGGCGAGCGCCCGGCACTCGAGTGCATCCACCTGGGCATTGAGTTCGGTGGCCTTAAGGCAGTCGATGACTTTAGCCTGACTATCGGCAAGACCGAGATCGCCGGTCTCATCGGCCCCAACGGTGCCGGCAAGACCACGGTCTTCAACCTGCTCACCAAGGTGTACCAGCCTACGCACGGCACCATCCTGCTCGATGGTGAGGACACCTCGGGCAAGTCGGTCTACCAGGTCAACCGCATGGGTATTGCCCGTACGTTCCAGAACATTCGCCTGTTCAACACCATGACGGTGGAGGACAACGTTAAGGTCGGCCTGCACAACCAGGAGCGCTACTCCGGCTTTGAGGGCGTGCTGCGCCTGCCGACGTATTGGAAGCACGAGAAGGCCGCCCACGAGCGCGCCATGGAGCTACTGTCCATTTTTGACATGGAGCACCTGGCAAACGAGCAGGCCGGATCGCTGCCTTACGGCGCTCAGCGTCGTCTGGAAATCGTCCGCGCGCTTGCCACCAACCCCAAGCTGCTGCTGCTCGACGAGCCTGCCGCCGGCATGAACCCGTCCGAGACCGCGGAGCTCATGGAGAACATCGTTAAGATTCGCGACACCTTCGGCATCGCCATCATGCTTATCGAGCACGATATGTCGCTCGTCATGAATATATGCGAGGGTATCTGCGTGCTTAACTTTGGCAAGGTCATCGCCAAGGGCACGGCAGAGGAAATCCAGAACAACGACGCCGTTATCGAGGCGTATCTGGGTAAGCAGGATAAGGGGGAGAACTAAATGGCAGAGCCGATGCTTTCCGTCTACAACATCAACGTCTGGTACGGCGCCATCCACGCCATCAAGGACATCTCCTTTAACGTTAACGAGGGCGAGATCGTGGCCTTGATTGGTGCCAACGGTGCCGGCAAGTCCACAACGCTCAAGACCGTCTCGGGCTTGCTGCGCTCCAAGACTGGTTCCATCAAGTTTATGGGCGAGGACATTACTCATACGCCCGCTGATAAGCTGGTTGGTAAGGGGCTGGCTCAGGTTCCCGAGGGTCGTCGCGCCTTTTTGCAGATGACGGTCGAGGAGAACCTGGAGATGGGTGCCTATACGCAGCCCAAGTCCACGGTGGCTCCGGGCCTGGAGCGCGTCTACGAGCAGTTCCCGCGCCTGAAGGAACGTCGTCGCCAGGTCGCCGGCACCCTTTCAGGCGGCGAGCAGCAGATGCTCGTTATGGGGCGCGCCCTTATGAGTAACCCCAAGCTGCTCATGCTCGACGAACCTTCCATGGGTCTGGCACCGATTCTGATCGAACAGATCTTCCAGATTGTCGAGGACCTGCACAAGGCCGGTACCACGGTACTTCTGGTCGAGCAAAACGCGCAGATGGCGCTTTCCATCGCCACGCGCGGTTACGTGCTCGAGACCGGCAAAATCACCATGACCGGCACCGGTCAAGAGCTGCTGCACGACGATAACGTCCGCAAGGCCTATCTGGGTGGCTAGGAGGTTCCGCCGTTCTACCGAACGGCGGACCAGTCGACGCTGCGCGGGCACCAGAGCGACAACTTGTCATTCAAAGAGGGCGGCATGACCAGAAGGTCTATGCCGTCCTCTTTTCATGCCAATTTGTTCGCTCTGGTGCCCGCTCGCTGTCCGTCCTCTGCCTGCGGCGTTACTTTGGTTCTGCCCCCTTTATGTTGCGGTGGAATAGGGACTAAATGGGAGTCTAAGAGGCCAAAACAGTCCCTATTCCACCGCAACTTCATGGGGATGTGTGAAAATGCCCGTCGGAAAACATCTGCTGTCTTTGGGGGTCTATCTATGGTGTACGAGTTTTGTGCCGAGAACTTTGAGCGGGTGCCGGCGGCTATCGATGCCGGTGCAAGGCGTATCGAGCTGTGCGACAACCTTGCCGTTGGTGGCACCACGCCTTCGGCCGGCGTTATCAGCGCTACGACCAACTATGCCCACGAGCACGATGCACGGGTGATGTGCATGATTCGCCCGCGTGGCGGCGACTTTCACTACAACCAGGACGAGCTGCGTATGATGGAGATGGACCTGGGCCTTGCCGTGAGCGCCGGCGTTGACGGCTTGGTCTTTGGCTGCTGCAAGCCCTGCGCTGGCGGATGGGCGCTCGACGAACTTACGCTTGGCGCCCTCGTGATGGCTGCGGGCTGCGCGACCGAGGAATGTAAGCGTGAGCCCATCGACATCACCTTCCACATGGCGTTTGACCAGCTCTCGCCCGAGGCTCAACTCGATGCCGTCGACACACTCGCCGATTGCGGCGTTACGCGCATCCTGACGCACGGCGGTGCCGCCGGCACGCCGATCGAGGACAACCTGGAGCATCTGTCGCGTCTTATCGAGTGTGCGGGAGACCGCCTGACCATCCTTCCCGGCGGCGGCATTTCCACGGCCAACCGCGATACCGTGGCGGCGGCACTGGGCGTCTCCGAGCTCCATGGCACCAAGATTGTGCCGCTGGAGGTATAACCCGTGGCGCTGGTATTTGACGTTCAGCAGGCGAACGGTAAGCCCGACGACAACCGTCGTCCCGGCACCGCGTGCCCTTTTTGCGATACAGAAGGGCTCACCGACATCATTCGCCGTGATGGCGATTGCATTTGGCTCGAGAATAAGTTCAAGACCCTGCGCGCCACCCGTCAAACCGTGCTGATCGAGTCGGCCGATCACGATGCCGACCTGGTGACCTACGAGCCGGATGAACTCCACCATGTGATGCGGTTTGCCCTGGGTTGCTGGCAGCAGATGATCGATTCACAGCAGTATCGAAGCGTGCTCATGTACAAGAACAAGGGTCCGCTCTCGGGCGGTAGTCTCGTGCATCCGCACATGCAGATTGTGGGTTTGGAGCAGGAAGACGGCTACACTTCGCTGACTTCTGCCAATTTCGAAGGCATCAATGTCTGGCAACAGGGGAGGATCTCGGTCAATATCTCAACCGAACCGATCATGGGGTTCTTTGAGATCAACGTTTCAGCCCCGCAGGGAATCGCCGCCAGCGATGACACGAGAGACCAAGCCGAGACGGACCTCTTCGCCGATGCAATCCAGATAGCTCTGCGCTATATCTTGCACGAGCACCATGGCGGTCGTGCAGAGTCGTACAACCTGTTCTTCTATCACATGAGCGACCGAACCATTGCCAAGGCGCTTCCACGTTGGGTGGTTTCACCCTACTTTGTCGGGTATCGGCTGGCTCAGGTCAATGCTGAGACCACGCTCGATGTCGATGCGGAGCGACTCCGCGCACATCTGGAGGCGCTCACATCGTAAAGTGAGCGCCCGCACACTGCGGACGGTTTAGCGCGCCATTGCATCGCGGCCGGCCTCGACGCGCTTGCGCTGGGCGGCGCGCTCCTCGCCGGTCAGACGCTCAAAGAAGTGCCCGATAAGCGAGGCGAGCACCTGCTGAAACAACGTTCCACACATGACGGGAAACACAACTTCGCCCGGAAAGTATTGCGTGGCGATGACGGCGCCCGAAGAGATATTGCGCATGCCGCAGGTAAAGCACATGGTGGTCGTTTCGCTATATGGCAGATGCAGCGCGCGGGCGACCAGAATGCCGACGACAAAGCCGCTGATGGCGAAGACCAAAATAAAGAGGGCGACTTCCAAGCGCACCGCGTTCATGTGCAGCACGTACTCGCTCATGGCGGTGGAGTTGGAGGCGATAACGCCCATCATCATGAACTTGCAGGCGGGCGAGAGCGCGGGGGAGAGTTTTTCGTGCCCCCATCCGCGCGTGAGCTCGTTGATCACGATGCCGAGAACGGCGGGGATGGCGATCATAAAGGCCATGTTCTGCATCATACTCGGCACGTCGATCGAGACGGTGGCGCCTAGCAGGAGCTTGAGCGTAAGCGGAATCGTCACAGGGGAGATGACCGAGGACGTCAGGATGATGGTGAGCGCGAGCGGGCCGTTGCCGCCGAACATGCTGATCCACATAAAAGCGGTGACTGCCACGGGCACACTGTATTCGAGCACGATGCCGCAGACAAGGTTGGGGTTGGAACCAAAGAACAACGATCCCATGGCATAGGCCGCGATGGGAATAAGCGCCGCCGAGACCAACAATGCCACAATCAGGTGCAGCGGACGGTGGAACACCTCGGCTACCTGGTGGAAGGTGTTGCTGAGCGCACCTTGGAACGTCATAAAGGCAAACAAGGTGGGAACGATGGGCTTGAGAACGCCGATCTGTTGAGGAAAGAGCACGCCGAGCGCCACGCAAGTCGGAACGATGATTTGCATGTGCCCCGCGAGAAACTTGCCCAGTCCAACCCATTGCTTCATATGCTCTTGTGACTCCCTTTGCTCGTGAATCCGTTTTGACTGGATATGCTAGACGCTCACATGTGTCCGTGCGTCAGAAACGCTCGATTATTTCGAGGGTATTACCGGCATCGTTTACCGAAACCGCGGCGTGCTGCGGCGATTTGCGTCCGCGCCGCACGGTATAATAAATCCGTTCAACAGATCTGCCTGCCGAAGCGGGCATACACAGAGGACTCATCGCTATGAACCGTGAGAGGTATCGCGGCGACCTGCCCCTATCGGGGGTGGGTGCCTATGTCATCGCTTAAGACGACGCATCGCTGGGCGGTCGCTCAGCAAAACCCCGAGCTCGAAAAGGAGCTTTCGGCTGGTCTGGGCATTCCCAGGCTGGTGGCGCGCATTATGGTCGCGCACGGCATTGGCTCCATCAAAGAGGGCCAATTGTTTTTGACGCCTTCGCTCGATCGCGACTGGGCGGACCCACTCGTTATTCCGGGCATGTCGGTCGTTGCCGACCGCGTTGAGCGTGCTATTCGCAGCCACGAGCGTATCGCCGTCTTTGGCGATTTTGACGTCGACGGCATTACGTCGACTTGTCTGTTGACCGAGGCGCTACGTTCGTTTGGCGCCAACGTCACGCCGTTTATTCCGCACCGCTTTGACGAGGGCTACGGCCTGTCGCGTGCGGCGCTCGACCGCGTCAACGAGCTCGCTCAACCCAACCTGATTGTGACCGTCGATAACGGTATTGCTGCCAAGGAAGAGGTCTCCTATCTGGAGAGTCTGGGGATCGATTTGGTGGTCACGGACCATCACGAGCCCTCCGACCAGGTGCCGCAGGGTGTGCCCCTGACTGACCCCAAGCTCGAGGACGAGGGCCCCTCGCGTGAGCTTGCCGGTGCTGGTGTGGCGCTCAAGCTGGTGCAAGTCCTGGGTGAGCGCCTGGGCAAGCCGTCGTATTGGCGTTCGCTAATCGAGGTCGCGGCGCTGGGCACCGTGTCCGACATGATGCCGCTCACGCCCGAGAACCGCGCGCTGGTTGCCGAGGGCATCCAGCAGATGCGCGTAACCGCTCGCCCCGGCTATATCGCGCTTGCCGCGCTCGCCAAGGCGGACCTTTCGAGCATTACGGCGGATGGCCTGTCATTCTCGCTCATTCCTCGCTTAAACGCTGCCGGTCGCATGGCCGATCCCAAGCTGGCGCTCGACCTGCTGCTTGCCCGCGATCCCATCGAAGCAAGCGCACTGGCGGCTGAGCTCGAGGAAATCAACCGCCAGCGCCGTGAGATCGAGGCGGAGCTCACGCGCGATGCCATGGCAAAGGTCGAGGAGACCTATGACGGCGGACGCGCGATCGTCGTGGGCGGCGAAGGCTGGCACGAGGGCGTCAAGGGCATCGTGGCAAGCCGTCTGACCAACCGCTACCACGTGCCGGCGCTGCTGTTCTCGATCGAGGACGGTATCGCGCGCGGCTCTGGTCGCTCGGTGGGCAAAGTTAACCTGTTTGACGCCATCGAGCGCTGTTCCGACCTGATGATTCGTCGCGGCGGACATGCCGGTGCGGTGGGTGTGACTATCGAGGCATCCAAGCTCGACGAGTTCCGCCGTCGCCTTTCGGCCGTGCTATCGGAGCTTCCCGCCGAGGACTTTGAGGACACTGACGAGGTTGCCGCCACCGTTGACCTCTCCGAGCTAAATATCGAGACCATCGAGCAGATTTCCCGCCTTGAGCCGTTTGGCCAGGGTAATAAGGTGCCGCTGCTGGCTGCCGAGGGCGTGACGATGTGTGATCGCGCCGTGGTGGGTAAGACCGGCGAGCACATGCGCTTCGTGGCGACGGATGGCGCCGCGAGTGTGCCGGCCATCATGTTTCGTGTACCGCAAATCGATAAGCTCATCAACTGCGATAGCGCTGTCGATTTGGTGTTCGAGGCCGTTGCCGAGCATTGGCAGGGTCGTGTGAAGCCCAAGCTCATGATCAAGGATGTTCTGGTCCGCGATACCACGCTGCCCAGCATCGACGATCCGGCATGCGAGCTTCGTCGTGGCGTGCAGCCGGCGGATTCCGGCCTGCGCCTGGAGTCGCGTAAGCGCGAGACGCTCGCCCAGCTTTCCTATACCGAGCTCACGCGCTCGCTTATCCATAGCTTTATCGGCTCGAACCAGCCGCACCGCGCGCAGGTCGAGGCGCTCGATGCCCTGGCCGATCACCAAAGTGTTCTGGCCGTTATGGGAACGGGGCGCGGCAAGTCGCTCATCTTTCATGTGCATGCCGCGCGCGAGGCGGTTCTTCGCGGGCGTGCGAGCATCTTTGTCTATCCGCTGCGCGCGCTCGTTGCCGACCAGGCCTATCACCTCTCGTCGACGATGGCATCGCTTGGCATTGGCGTTGGCGTGCTGACCGGCGAGACCGTGGAGGCCGCACGCGATGACGTGTTCGCCGGCCTAGCTTCGGGCCGCACCGGTATCGTGCTCACGACGCCCGAGTTCCTATCTATCCACCGTGACCGCTTCGCGCGTTCGGGCCGCATCGGCTTTGTCGTTATCGATGAGGCGCACCACGCCGGTCTTGCCAAGGGCGGCGACCGCAGCGCCTATCTCGACATGCCCGATATCCTCAAAGCCCTGGGCGACCCGGTCGTTATGGCTGCGACGGCCACCGCGACGGCTCCGGTTGTGGCCGAGCTTGCTCGCATGCTGCCGATCACTCGCACGGTGGTCGACGAGACGGTGCGCGGGAACCTGCAGCTCGAGGACGACCGCGATCTTGCAAGTCGCGAGAACCGTTTGGTGTCGATTGTGGCGACGGGGGAAAAGACCGTCATCTACGTCAATTCGCGCGACCAGTCCGTGGCGCTCGCCAAGACGTTGCGCAAGCGTGTGCCCGATTGCGCAACCCATATCGCGTTCTATAACGCGGGGCTTGCGCGTTCCGATCGCCGTCGCGTGGAGGAAGCATTCCGAGACGGCAGCCTCAGCTGCATCGTCTCGACATCTGCCTTTGGCGAGGGCGTCAACCTGCCCGATATCCGCCATGTCGTGCTCTATCACATGCCGTTTGGCGGCATTGAGTTTAACCAGATGAGCGGCCGCGCCGGTCGCGATGGCCAGCCCGCCGTGATCCATCTGCTCTATTCGTCGCGCGACGCCCGCATTAACGAGCGCCTACTCGACTGCTATGCGCCCGAGCGCGACGAGCTCGTCACGCTCTATCGAGCGCTGCAGACCATGTGGCGCTCCAACCGTGGCAAGACGGGGGACGATTCATTCTGCGCAAGTGATATCGACATCGCGCAGATGTGCCTTGCCATCGATGCCCGCACGCCGGTCGACGAGCGCTCGGTGGAAAGCGGCCTGGGAATCTTCGAAGAGCTTGGTTTCTGTCGCGTTTCGGGGTTTGACGACACTCGTCGTATCGCGATGGCCGAAAACCCCGGCCGCGTGCAATTGAGCAGGTCAATTCGCTATTTGGAGGGCTTGCGCTCGCGCATGGAGTTCTCGGCTTTCCGGAGCTGGGCGCTCGATTCGTGCGCTTCTGATATGCTAGCCAAAGTTGACCGCCCGATCGTACCGCGGGCCTAGGGGAAGGGGACCTCGATGGATGCCGCAGCCCGTACCGCCCATGATTCCACCCTCCAGCCGTTTTCGGAGATGGAGCACTATAAGCATGCCGATGAGCTGCCGCCCGAGATTATGGCGGACAGCTACGACAAGCTGGAGCGCCTGTGCCTCAAATATATGAATGAGGACGACTTTTCTAAGGTTGAGCAGGCCTACTGCTTTGCCGCCGAGAAGCACTGCAACCAAAAGCGCCGCTCGGGCGAGATGTACATTAACCATCCCGTCGAGGTTGCCATCATTTTGGCCGATCTCAAGATGGACTGCGATGTGGTGTGTGCCGCGCTGCTGCACGATACCGTCGAGGATACCGAGACCTCGCTCACCGATGTTTCCGGCCTGTTTGGCGAAACCGTTGCTGAGCTCGTCGATGGCGTGACCAAGCTCACCAACATCGAAGTCGACAGCATGGACGAGAAACAGGCCCTCACGCTGCGCAAGATGTTCCTCGCCATGTCCAAGGACATTCGTGTCATCATCGTTAAACTTGCCGACCGTCTGCACAACATGCGTACGCTGGCGGCCCTGCGTGAGGATCGTCGCCTGTTTAAGGCTCGCGAGACCATGGACGTGTACGCGCCCTTGGCCGACCGCCTGGGCATGAGCTCTATTAAGTGGGAGCTCGAGGACCTGTCCTTCTTCTACCTGGAGCCCGATGCCTACCAGCGCATCGCGCGCATGGTGGCTGAGTCGCGCGAGGTCCGCGAGCGCTACCTTGCCGAGACCATCAAGACGCTCACCGACGAACTCAACCGCATTGGCCTGGAGGGCTTCCAGATTAATGGCCGCTCCAAGCACTATTGGTCCATCTACCAAAAGATGAAGCGCAAGGGCAAGGAGTTCTCCGAGATCTACGACCTGGTGGCGCTGCGTGTTATTACCCATTCGGTGCGCGATTGCTACTCCACGCTCGGTGCGGTGCATACGCTGTGGCATCCCATGCCTGGTCGCTTTAAAGACTATATCGCCATGCCCAAGGTCAATAACTACCAGTCGCTCCATACGACGGTCATCGGCCCCACGGCTCGTCCGCTCGAGATTCAGATTCGAACCTACGAGATGCATGAGCAGGCCGAGTATGGCATTGCCGCCCACTGGCTATATAAGAAGTCGGGCGGATCGTCTGCTTCCAAGACCAATGACGCTCAACGTTTGGACGACCAGATCAACTGGCTCAAGCATTCGCTCGATTGGGCTGCGTCTGATGAGATCACCGACGCCAAGGAATACCTGCATTCGCTGAAGGTCGACCTCTTCGATCAGGAGATCTTCGTCTTTACGCCCAAGGGCGAGGTCATGGCGCTTCGTGCCGGCTCCACGCCGCTCGACTTTGCCTATGCCGTTCACACCGAGGTGGGAAACCACTGCGTCGGCGCTAAGATCAACGGTGCTGTGGCCCCGCTCACGCACGAGATCAAGACGGGCGACCGCGTTGAAATCCTGACTAACAAGAGTTCCAAACCGTCGCGTGATTGGCTCAAGATCGTCAAGACGCCTTCGGCCAAGTCCAAGATCCGTCGCTACTTTGCCGCCGCGACTAAGGACGACGACGCTGCCGCCGGCCGCGATATGCTGGCCAAGGACCTGCGCAAGCGCGGGTATGGCATCTCCACGCCGCGCTCCACGCGTGCGCTCAACGCCGTGGCGGAGCAGTTTGACTTCAAGCAGCTCGAGGACCTGTTTGCCGCCGTCGGCGCCGGCAAGGTTGCCCCGCGCGCTGTGGGTAATAAGGTCGAGCAAATCTTGGACCCCAAGCCCGAGGAACAGCTCACCAAGGCCGAGGCTATCGCCGAGGTCGTGAAACAGCCGGCCCGCGGCTCCAACCGCAAGCCGCAAAAGCGTGGCAAGAGCGCAAGTAACGGCATTATCGTTAAGGGCGAGAGCAACAGTGGCCTGCTGGTCCGTCTGGCTCATTGCTGCAACCCCGTGACGGGCGACGATATCGTCGGCTTCATCACGCGTGGCCGAGGTGTCTCAGTGCATCGCGCCAACTGCCCCAACGTCAAGGGCCTCATGGAGCACCCAGAGCGCATGATTGACGTAGAGTGGGATGGTGCTGCCGACACTCTCTTCCAGGTCGAGATCGTGGTCGAGTGCCTGGACCGCATGGGCCTGCTCAAGGACGTCACCATTGCCATTGGCGATGCAGGCGGCAATATCCTTTCCGCCGCCACCTCGACCAACCGCGAGGGTATTGCGACCCTGCGCTTTATGGTCGAGATTTCGGATGCGAGCGGCCTGGATCCGCTGCTGGCTTCCATCAGCAGCGTCGACTCGGTCTACGACGCTCGCCGTCTTATGCCCGGCGAGGGCGGAGCGCAACTCAAGCGCCGTGTGTAGGTGCGAGAGCCTCTCAGCATCATAGATATTGGTTACGTTCGAGGCATCGTTTGGTGCCTCGAACGTATTTTAGAAGGAGGGTATGCGCATGGGCGATATGACTTTGGACCTGACACCCCGAGGCGCGGCTTCGATTGAGGCGCTCGTCAACGGCCCGATTCAGACCAACAGCTACGCCGTGATTTCGAATGACGAGTGCTTAATCGTCGATCCGGCGTGGGAGGGCGAGCGTCTTGTGGAGCATATCCGCACCGCGCATCCCGAGGTGCGCGTGCTCGGCTCTGTCTGCACGCACGGTCATGCCGACCATGTTGGCGGGGTTGCCGGGGTTCGAGCTGTCGTTGGCGACAGCGCACTATATGAGTTGTGCGCTAAGGACGTGACGGTACCTCGCGCAAATATCGAGGAGCAGCGCGCCATGTGGGGTATCGAGACGCCCGATCCGGGTGAGCCGACGCGTTTGCTTGCCGAGGGCGATACAATCGAGGTGGGCGACGTCTGCCTGCAGGTGATCGAGACGCCGGGGCATACGCCGGGCGGCATCGTCCTGTTCGCCGCGACCGAGCAGGGGAACATCGCCTTTGTGGGCGACACGCTTTTCCCGGGCAGTCACGGTCGTACCGATCTTTCCGGCGGTGACGAGGCGGCGATTATGCGCTCGCTCTCCAAACTTGCCAAGACGCTTCCGCCCGATACCGTTTGCTTGACGGGCCATGGCGATTCGACCACGATGGCGCGCGAACTTATGCAGAACCCGTTTATGCAGATGTAGGCTTGAAGCCGTCTTTCGAACCACGAAGACCGCTCAATCGTCAAGCTATTTTCCCCAGTGGGTCGATTCTGTGGGGCAAACGGTCAAAATTTGTCCAATCGGATGGTATTCGTGAACAAACGAACGTTTATGCTCGGGTATGTCGTGGTAAAATCTCAGGCGTTATCGGAGCAACCTTACAGGAGGTTTCTTTTATGCTCGTCAACGCAGCAGACATGCTCAAGAAGGCCGAGGCCGGCAAGTACGGTCTCGGTGCCTTCAACACCAACAACCTCGAGTGGACCCTGGCTATTCTCCAGGCCGCCGAGGAGGCCAAGTCTCCGCTGATCCTTCAGTGCACCGCTGGTGCCGCTAAGTGGATGGGCGGTTTCAAGGTCTGCGCCGACATGGTCAAGGCTGCCGTCGAGGCCACGGGCGTTACCGTTCCCGTCGCCCTTCACCTCGATCACGGTTCTTACGAGGACTGCTTCAAGTGCATCGAGGCCGGCTTCACGTCCATCATGTATGACGGCTCTCACGAGGAGACCTTCCAGCTTAACCTCGACCGCACCAAGGAGCTCGTTGAGCTTGCTCACTCCAAGGGCATGTCCATCGAGGCCGAGGTCGGCGGCATCGGCGGCACCGAGGACGGCGTGACCTCCAGCGGCGAGCTCGCTGATCCTGCTGAGTGCAAGCAGATTGCTGACCTGGGCGTCGACTTCCTCGCCTGCGGTATCGGCAACATCCACGGCGTGTACCCTGCCGACTGGGCTGGCCTTTCCTTCGAGCGCCTGGGCGAGATCAAGGCTCAGACCGGCGACCTGCCCCTCGTCCTGCACGGTGGCACCGGCATCCCCGAGGATCAGATCAAGAAGGCCATCTCCCTGGGTATCTCCAAGATCAACGTCAACACCGATCTGCAGCTCGTCTTCGCCAAGGGCGTTCGCGAGTACATCGAGGCTGGCAAGGATCAGCAGGGCAAGGGCTTTGACCCCCGCAAGCTCCTCAAGCCTGGTCGCGACAACATCGTTGCCCGCACCAAGGAGCTCATGGAGGAGTTTGGCTCCGTCAACAAGGCGTAAGTAGCGGTTTAACTTTCCCGTCGGAGGCCCCGTTCACCCTACGCTTTTCCCTTGCGCTCACCTGGCTTTGCCAGAAGTCGCGCAATGGGAAAAGCTTCGGGTGAACGGGGCCTCCTTCGTTAACTCGCTACAGGGTTACTGGGCTGAATTCATTTTTTCTAGGTACCGTTTATCGGTGTTGAGAGTTCCTTTATTGGGGCTTTCTTTTTTATCTCGCTACAATGGACTTCAAGCGTTCTAGTGACTTGGAGTTTTAGTATGGCTGTTGTTAAGGTGCTGCCTTCGGATGGGAAGGTTATTGACGAGGGTCCTGTTGGTTGCTCTGTTGATGTTTGCAATGATGACTTCCGTTTTCTAGATATTGGCTTGCCACCCGAGATTCTGCGTTTAAAGGACGCGGGGTATCTTTCGCAGGCTATTGAGGCTTGCGACCGCCTACTTGCCCAAGATCCCGATCCCTCGCTTGCTGCCTGCGTTCGTGCCGAGCGGTATCGCATGCTTGAGATGCCGCTTCATTTTTCGGTGTCGCGCGATCGGGCTATTGCGATGATTCGCGAGGAGTGGCCTGAGTTTACCGAGGAGCAGTTTGACGATCTGATTAACCGTAAGCGTATTGACTGGCGCTTTATCGATGGCGAGCTGTTCGTTCTCGACAACTTCCTCGATTCGCTTCGCGTATATCCCAAAGAGGTTCCCGGCATGCGTCCCGATCCTACGGACGGAATTGCACTGCGCAACGAGATGCTCAAGGAGATGGAGTCACAAAACGGATTGACTCGCGTTATTACGCTTAAGGCGTCCTTGTCTGTCCCCGGCGCTCTAGAGGGGGAGACCGTTCGCGCTTGGCTTCCCGTAGCCGCCACCTGCCGCCAACAGTCTCAGGTCGAGATTCTCGACATGACGCCGGAGGGTGCTGTTGCTCCCGCGAACGCTTCGGCGCGTACCGCCTCGTGGTCTTCTTCGAGTGAGCGCTCATTCTCAGTGACTTATCGTTATCACATCGATGCTGCTTATTGTGATGTCTACGGTGGCACACTTCCGGTTCATCCGCGTATGGACGCGCCTCTGCCCGAGGATATTTCCGAGGACCGTCCGCACATTGCATTTACGCCGTATCTGCAGCAGCTGACGGCCAGCGTTGTTGGCGGACTCGAGGATCCGCTCGATCGCGCCCGTGCTATCTATGATTACCTGACGCAGTATATCGACTATCGCTATCAGCCGCCGTACTTGCTTTTGGGATCTATTGCCGATGACTGCGCGCATTCGCACCGCGGCGATTGCGGCGTTATGGCGCTCACGTTTATCACCATGTGCCGTATCGCGGGCGTGCCTGCCCGTTGGCAGAGCGGCCTCTACGTTGCGCCCGATTCGGTGGGGTCGCACGACTGGGCAGAGTTCTATACGCCGCAGACCGGTTGGCTCAACGCCGACGTGTCATTTGGATCTTCTGCTCGCAGGATGGGGGAGGAGTGGCGCCGCCGTCACTACTTTGGCAATCTCGACCCATGGCGTATGGTGGCCAACAATCGATTCCAGGCAGAGTTTGAGCCCTCTTTCGACGGCATGCGCGAGGACCCTTACGATAACCAGATGGGTGAGGCTTCGGTCGACGGTCGCGGATGCCGTCAGCGCGAGATGCTACGCACGGTCGAACTCATCGAAATGCTCGAAGTTCCATTTTCGGACTAATCGGTAGAAAGCTGTGATAAACTAACTCACGCATTACGTGCCCGAGTGGCGGAATTGGCAGACGCAGTGGACTCAAAATCCACCGTTGGCAACAACGTGCGAGTTCGAGTCTCGCCTCGGGCACCATACATGCAAGTGAGCGTTCAAGGGGGTTGCGGCCCCCTTTTTCGTGCCGAACTCGCGTGAGCGCGCGAAGCGTTAAGCAAACAGGCCTGCGGCCTGTTTGTAGCGGAGCGTGGCGAGGGCGCCTCGCGCCCGAAGCCCGGGGCTTCGCGAAGCGAAGGCCCTTCGAGTCTCGCCTCGGGCACCATACATGCAAGCGAGCGTTCAAGGGGGTCAAGGCCCCTTTTTCGTGTACGTAATGTGATAACGCGCTGTACGTGTTATTATTCGCAAGGCGTTGTTCTCGCAATGCCCTAAAGAGGAACCCGAGGGTTCCCACCTTTTGGCGCCAATGAGCAGCTGACTGGTCATACAACTTAGATTCCCTTCCTCAAATCGAGGAAGTCTATGTGTACGACCTGGTTGCTGAGAAGCGCCGGGTTATTTTTTTATGAATGGAGGTAGGGAAAATAGCTAAGTCTGATGACACCCGCATCAACGACGAGATCACTGCATCTTCGTGCCGTTTGATTGGCGTCGATGGCTCTCAGCTCGGCCTGTTCGCCATCCGTGATGCCCAGCGCGTCGCCGACGATCAGGGTCTCGACCTGGTCGAGATCGCTCCCAACGCGGAGCCGCCGGTCTGCAAGGTCATGGACTACGGTAAGTTCAAGTACCAGCAGGCCATGAAGGCCAAGGCTGCTCGTAAGAACCAGTCCAAGGTCGAGGTCAAGGAAATGAAGTTCCGACCCAAGATCGACGTTGGCGACTACGAGACCAAGAAGGGCCACGTTCTGCGTTTCCTCAAGAAGGGCGCACGCGTTAAGATCACCATCATGTTCCGCGGCCGTGAGATGGCTCACCCGGAGCAGGGCCTTAACGTTCTCGAGCGTCTCGCCGAGGATCTCAAGCCTTACGCTACGGTCGAGTCTAAGCCTAAGATGGAAGGCCGTAACATGCTTATGCTGCTCGCCCCGATTAAGGGCGCCTTCGATGAGGATAAAGCGGCAAGCGATACCAAGTAACTAGTGTTCTGTAACCGATTAAGGAGTATTTCATGCCTAAGATGAAGTCCCACAGCGGCACCAAGAAGCGTTTCCGCAAGACTGGTACCGGCAAGCTTATGCGCGCCAAGGCTTTCAAGAGCCACATCCTGAGCAAGAAGTCCACCAAGCGTAAGCGTGGCTTCCGTCAGGAGACCGAGATCGCCGCTGCCGACCGCAAGGTCATCAAGTCGCGTCTCGCCTAAGTCCGCGTTCCCGTTTTTCGTTTTACCGTCTAGGAGTTGATAGAACATGGCACGTATTAAGCGCGCTGTTGCCGCCAAGAAGAAGCGCCGTACCGTTATGCACCGTGCGAAGGGTTACTACGGTGCCGCTTCGCGTACTTACAAGCATGCTAAAGAGCAGGTCCAGCACTCCCTGCAGTATCAGTATCGTGATCGCCGCAACAAGAAGCGCGAGATCCGCTCTCTCTGGATCACCCGCATCAACGCTGCCGCTCGCCTGAACGACATCTCTTACTCTCAGTTCATGCACGGCCTGAAGGTTGCCGGCATCGAGCTTGACCGCAAGGTCCTGGCTCAGATGGCTTACGAGGACATCGAGTCCTTCAACGAGCTGGCTACCATCGCCAAGAAGGCTCTCGAGGCCTAATAGATTCTCTTGAATCGCTAGGGGAGTGTCGCGTTGTGCGCGGCGCTCCCTCTTTTTATCTGAAGCGCGGTTTACATTGCTAAAAGCGCGGGTAGATAAACACTTACAAGTGACCGATCTTTATATATCTCTTAACCGAAGGGTCATCATCTGATACGTGCAGTATTTCTGCACCAGCCTTTCTATGACATATATAGGAAGCGATGTATTGTGTAGGACTTGTGAAGAGTGGAATTCCCGCCCACGGCGCCCCTCCGGTCTGGCAATATATCTCCTTGCCGCGCGGCCCGGTGGAACCGGATCAGCCGCGCAGGCGTGCACCTTGAGAACCGGATACTGCGAGGATGGACACATTGAGTGTCGCATCCGGGCAGACATCGAACCATTTGAAATGGTCTAACTTGGATTTGTTTTTCGCAAGGCCGCCGAGAGGCGGCCCCGAGAAATTCCTTTTCCTATACTAGAACCATATGAATCGAACGGAACCGATCAGCGTAA
>DBEZDO010000004.1:0-1722 GCA_048187355.1 Collinsella sp. | reverse complement strand
CGCGGCACATCGACGCGGGTGCGATAAGATAGAACGCCATGTCCGGCTGCGCGGTTTACGCAGGCTGGGCAAATCTGTACGACGCTGCCCGGAACGACACGGGGCGGCACAGATCCATAAAGGAGGATCACTGGTATGAGCCAGACCCGTCCCATTGACGAGCATTCCATGCACACCCGTACCTGCGGCGAGCTTCGCTTCGAGAACGTGGGCGAAGAGGTCACCCTCACCGGTTGGGTGAGCCGTCGCCGCGACCACGGCGGCCTTATCTTCTGCGACCTTCGCGACCGCGAGGGCATCACGCAGCTCACCTTCGACCCCGAGCACTCCGATGGCGATGCCTTTAAGATCGCCGAGACCATGCGTCCCGAGTGGCCCATCAAGATCCACGGCGTCGTGCGCGCTCGTGGCGAGGAGACCACCAACACCAAGCTCGCGACCGGCGAGATCGAGGTCCTGACCGACCACGCCGAGGTGCTCAACACGTCCGTCACCCCGCCGTTCCAGATCGAGGACGGCATCGAGACCAGCGAGGACACCCGCCTGCGCTATCGCTATCTGGATCTCCGTCGTCCCGAGATGATGGCCAACCTCAAGCTGCGCTCCGACTTTACCTTTGCCATTCGCGAGGCGCTGCACAACCGTGAGTTCATGGAGGTCGAGACGCCCTCCCTGTTCAAGTCCACGCCCGAGGGCGCCCGCGACTTCATCGTCCCCAGCCGCATCCAGCCGGGCAACTTCTACGCCCTGCCGCAGTCCCCGCAGCTTCTGAAGCAGCTGCTCATGGTCGGTGGCGTCGAGCGCTACTACCAGGTTGCCAAGTGCTTCCGCGACGAGGACCTGCGTGCCGACCGTCAGCCCGAGTTCACCCAGGTCGATATCGAGATGTCCTTCGTGGACCAGAACGATGTCATGAGCGCGCTCGAGGAGGTTCTTGCCGATGCCTTCGGTCGCATGGGTGTCGAGATGCCCACGCCGCTGCGTCGCATGAACTACTGGGATGCCATGGACACCTATGGCTCCGACAAGCCCGATACCCGCTATGGCATGCACCTGGTCGACCTGACCGACATCTTTGCCAACTCCAAGTTCAAGGTCTTTGCGACTGCCGCAAACGAGGAGGGCTCTGTCGTCAAGGCCATCAACGCCAAGGGCGCCGGTGCCTGGGCACGTGCCAAGATCGATAAGCTTGCCGGCGTGGCCTCCACGTTTGGCGCCAAGGGTCTGGCCTGGATCGCCTTCCGCGAGGACGGCTCCATCAACAGCCCCATCGTCAAGTTCTTCTCGGACGAGGAGATGGCCGCTCTGCGCGAGCGCATGGACGTCGAGCCCGGCGACCTTGTGATGTTCGCCGCCGGCCCGCGCCTGCTCTCCGACGAGATTCTGGGCGGCATGCGTTCTCACATGGCCAATGCGCTCGAGATCAAGCGCGAGGGCCACGACTTCCTGTGGGTCGTCAACTTCCCGCTGTTCCACTGGGATGAGGACCGCAAGGCTTACGCTGCCGAGCACCAGCCGTTCACTCTGCCGACCGAGACCGACATCGCCAAGATCGAGGCCGACCCGTTGGCAGCCGGTTCGTGCACCTACGACTTTGTCATGGACGGCTTTGAGGCCGGCGGCGGCGGTATGCGTATCCACAACGCCGAGATGCAGATGTCCATGCTCAAGCTCCTGGGCTTTACCGAGGAGCGTGCCGAGTCTCAGTTCGGCTTCCTCATG
>DBEZDO010000003.1:0-26498 GCA_048187355.1 Collinsella sp. | reverse complement strand
CCCTTTTCTTCTTTCCGGACATGCCGTCCTCCGATCTCCCGGGGCCGGCCGGCCCGGCCCTCAGGGTGTCGGGTTCCCACATTCATCCGCACATGTGCGGATGAATGTGGGAGGTGTTCGGATAAAGTTGATAATCAAGGTAGCCTACAATTCAAACACGTTTACGGAGGGCGCCCTTGAAAGAGGACGCCCTCCGTGGCAAGATGGGATTTGTCCGAGGCTAAACAGCTTCGGGTCACCGTGGACGGGCAGGGGCCTCGACGCGGCTAGACACGAGACACATACATTACGCGACCTCGCCCTGGTGGCCGCACACGTTGGTTGCGGCCGACGCGGGCCGCGGGCAAGTGCTTGTAAGGGAGCCTTGCCTCTCTTGTACGAGAAAGGACGCGTAATGAAGATCATTAAAGCTAAAGACTACGAGGATATGAGCCGCAAGGCCGCTAATATCATCTCGGCGCAGGTTATCCTCAAGCCCGACTGTGTGCTGGGCCTTGCCACCGGCTCCACCCCGATCGGTGCCTACAAGCAGCTCGCTGCTTGGTACGAGAAGGGCGACGTCGACTTTGCCGAGGTCAGCACCTACAACCTGGACGAGTATCGCGGCCTTTCGCACGACGATCCCCAGAGCTATCACTACTTCATGCGTGAGAACTTCTTCGATCACATCAACATCGACCTTAACAACACGCATGTGCCCGACGGTTCCAACCCCGACGCCGCCGCTGCCTGCTCTGAGTACGACAAGATCGTCGCCGCCGCCGGTTACCCGGATCTCCAGCTGCTCGGCATTGGCAACAACGGCCACATCGGCTTCAACGAGCCCGATGACCACTTCTCCAAGGGTACGCACTGCGTCGACCTCACCGAGAGCACCATTCAGGCCAACAGCCGCCTGTTCGACAGCATCGACGATGTTCCCCGTCAGGCCTACACCATGGGCACTCAGACCATCATGTATGCCCGCATGATCCTGGTTGTCGCTAACGGCGAGGCCAAGGCTCAGGCCGTGCACGATATGTGCTATGGTCCAGTTACGCCCAAGTGCCCGGCTTCGATCCTGCAGCTGCACACCAACTGCGTTGTCGTTGCCGACGAGGCCGCCCTTTCGCTCTGCGAGTAGCGCGAATCCTGCAGCTCGACATAGCCTTGCCTAAGGCCTCCGCTTTGCGGGGGCCTTTTTGCTATCCCTGTCCGCCCACTTGACCAAAATCTTGCCGCAAGCTTGACGAATGCCGGATGCCCAACAGCTTGATTCATTCCATACCAGATTCTATGCAAAAATACCACTAGAAGGTCGTAGACGGTAGCGGGTGCTAGGCGAGTTGAATGACATAACTGAACCTTGTTCATTTGCGTTACACTGCCGCTTAGATGGGACAAGCTGACAAGCTCATTTACCTGCTTAAAGACCGATTAGTCGGGGGATTAATAACAATCGGCCCTCGCTGTACAAAAACTTGCCGCTTGCGTACCAAAAGACAACCTAAAACACAAGGTCGCTCTATTCATAGCGCGGCTTGTATGGTCTTGCGGCTACAGTGTCCATACGGTCGAGTTGAGGAGCGGGCATGGTAAACGATTTGAGCGGTATAGACGACCTCGAGCTGATGCCGCTGGGCGGAGGCTATATGGTGCGACGCGAACGCTTGATGAATGAGCTTATCGCCAAGGGCCGAAAGGCCGGCATCGTGGTTCTTTATGCGCCCGATGGGTTTGGGAAGACCTCGGTGCTGCTGCAGTACACCCATGAGGTTAAATGCGATCCGACGCGAGGCCCCGTGCGGATTATCGAGGCCGATCGCGCCACTGGGCGCGAGGTGTTTATGCAGCTCGAGGTGGTTACCGAAGAACTCAAAGACAAACCGCACTCCCTTATCGCGATTGATAATGTGCCAAACCTCGATCAGCACGATACCGAAGACCTCATCGACAGGATTCGCGGGCTGCGCGCTATGGGGGTAGGGGTCTTTATCTCCTGCCGTCCTTCAAATCGTCAGCTGATTCATGGGCTGGGCGATTCGGTTAAGATCAATGCGCAGATGCTCAAGGTGCATGCCTATGAGTATTCGGCGTGGGCATCGGCGTTTTCGATCAGCACATCGCTTGACTTTTATCAGCTCACGCAGGGCGTGCCCAAGCTCGTCTCGGCATTGCAGACGGGTCTGTATGGCCAAGGTGACGTAGCCGGTCTGCTCGAAAACGAGATTGTCAACGTATATGGCGCGGCACTTGTCGATCTGGCTTCGCTCGACAATAATGCGCTGTTTTGCGTGGCATGTCTCATGGTTTTGATGGGCGAGGGCAATATCGCAGAACTCGAGGCTTGCGGGGTGAGGCTGTCGATGGTCGACCAGTCCTACTTTGTACGCGACTACCCGATCTTTGGCTTGGACCCCGCCGAGCGGAGTTTTACGTGTCTGGGCACGGAGGATAACGGACGCTTGCGCTTGCGTAAGTTGGTGGCCGAGATTCGCCCCGAACTTGTTCCGAGGGCGGCCCGGATTTTGCTTAAGGCGGGCCGATGCGATGCGGCGATGGGCCTGGCGGATGCCTTTTTGGACCGTGAGGCGGTCCTTGAACTTGCTGGGCAGTATGGGGTCGATCTGGCTCTGACGGGGCACGGGGCCGATATCTGCCGAGCGGCGCTGGGCACGATCGATGCCGACGATCCGGCTCCAGAGCCAACGCCTGCCGAAGCGCTTGGCGTATATCTGGCAGCGGTCAGCGTGTCCAATACAAAGCTCGCTCGCTATATGGCATCGGTCGTCGAACGCGGGGGCGAACGGGCGGCCTGCGAAATAGACCCTGTTTCATGGAGGGTGGCCCAGACACTGACGGTTGTTTGCTATGGGGACAACGGGCTTGGGCTTCCTACGAACCTGGCCGTGCCAGAAATAGAGACGTCCCATACCGCACTCGATATGTTGTCTGCGCATATCGAGGTCAAACGCTGTCTGACCGAGCGGGGAAATGACGGCGGCGTTCTACAACAGCTCAAAACGAGCAAGGCCTACGACTGCGAGCTCGACATCGCGGGGATTGTTATACGGGCCGATAGCATGCTGGTGGAGCTCTTTGACGGGTCGTTTGCGGGAACCGACGAGCGCGACGACGAGATGACGGTGGTGCGGGAGGCGCTCGACGTACGTGGGCTTAAGGCGATGGCTATCTGGGTGCGCATGGTGTTGGCGGCACGGCGGCTCCTTTCCGGCTTGCCGGTAACCGACGACGCGGCGTTCAACGAGCTCGATCGTTTTGCCGTGCGCATGCGCGACAACCAGATTCAGCTGTTTGGGCTGTTGCTAGAAGGCTGGCAGTCGCTGGCAGAGGGACGGCCGGTTAATGCAAAGTTCCGTGCGGTCCAAGTGCTCAAACTTGCCGAGGAGTCGATTGCGTACATGCGCGATAACGCATTGCTGCTGGAGCGCGCGGCATATCTGCGTAACACCTCGATGGTTTCGGTGCGCGAGGAAGCGGAGTTGCTCGATATAAGCCAGACGCAGGTTGGTGGAGCGGAGGCCTGGATGGTGGCGCTGCATTTGGCCTGTGCGGGCCGAGACAGCGATCTTGCGGCCTGGATGTCCATGAATCGTGCGGGGATTCTAGAGCCATCGTATCGGCTCTTTGCGCGCCTTGCCATGCATTGTCTGGGCGAGCCGGCGGCCAGGATACGCAAGAAGCTTCCCGTGCGCGAGCTGTCGCGGTACTCGCTGCGCGACGATTTGGAAGGGGAGGGCGAGCGCCTGTTCCAGGCTGGCGAGGTTGAAGCCGTTGATACCATCGACCATATCGAGATTCGCATGTTTGGTGCGTTTCGCGCCGAGCGCGACGGGTTTCCCATCACGGACAAAATGTGGCGCCGCAAGAAGGCGGCGACGCTTGCCGAGCGGCTTGCACTGGGCATGGATGCGCTCGTCGATCGTGAGACGCTGGCCATGGAGCTGTGGCCCCATGCCGAGTTCAATAGCGCCCGCAATAACCTGTACTCGACGATATCGCGCTTACGGTCGGCTTTGGGACCGACGCCGGATGGCAAGTCGTGTGTGCTCATCCAAAATGAATGTATCGGACTCAACGGCGACTACGTCAAGACCGATGTGCGGCTGTTTGACCAGATAAGCCGCGAGGTTTTGGGAAATCGCACGGGTGCGCGCGGACCCCATTTAGTTGAGCTGTGCCTTAAGATTGAGCAGCTTTATGCCGGACCGCTGTATGTTCCCAATGGCTGTAATCCCACCTACTTTTTGCGCATGCGACGCATTATGCAGTCAAAGTACATCGATTGCATGATTAAGGGAGCAAATGCCGCTCTAGAAGAAAACGATCTGCAGTCGGCGATTTGGCTGGCGGAGTCGGGGCTTCGGCAGGAAACGGCGCGCGAGGATATGGTGCGCTGTGCCATGCGCGTCTACAGTGCGGCGGGGCGGCGGCGCGATATCGTCGAGCTGTACAGCGGGCATATGCACCATCTGAGGGAGCAGGTCAATGGCGTGCCCGAGCCCGAGACGCGGCGCCTATACGAGCGCTTGGTGGAGGGGCGGCTCAATCGCGTGCTGGTCGAGCGATAAAAACGGGCGCCCGAAGTACTTGGGCACCCGTAAGCTTGCTATGTGTTGGCTCGCCGGATCATTGGCTCTTAGACGAGCTTGATTTTCTCGATGTCCTTGCGCGAGGACTCGCGATACAGTGAGAACTTGCGGCCGATGACCTGGACGACCTCGGCGTGGCAGCGCTCAGCGAGCTCTTCGGCGGCCTCGCGGGCGGAAAGACTGGAGCCATCGAGCACGGAGCATTTAACGAGCTCGTGCTTCTCCAGGTAGGCGACCGTCTGCTCGACGGTGCCCTCGTTGACATCGGACTTGCCGATGATGATGGCGGGGTTGAGGTGATGGGCCATGCTGCGAAGCTGCTTGACCTGTGCTCCTGTCAGTGCCATGGGTTCTCGCTTTCTATGTATGGGGCGCCCCGCGACGGGGCCTTAATCTACGTGAGCTGTCCCACGATAGCGCAGGAACGGCGCGGTGTGGAGCGCGTTTCCCAGTTCAAAAAGAATGCGGATGCCGAGTGAGTGGGCGGTGAGGGCTGCGAACAGGCTATGAGCTGGGCGCAGAGACCGGCTCCCATGCAATAAACGCCCAACGAACCTTACGAACATGATCAAGCATATAGCGCCCCTGCGGCACGCCCTTGGAGCCCGGCTCGCCGGCATGGGGGTTCTCGATCATGTGTTGGGCGATGTAGTCGCGCAGACGGTCGACCTTATCTTCGTTGCCATGCTCTAGCATACGAGAAAAGTCCGCCACGCCCGCTTCAAGGCTATTGAAGGTATCGCGACGAGGCGATTCAAAGTACGTAACCTGCGGCAGCGCACCCATCTGAATGAGGATATTAAAAGCATACACAAAGCCATTACTGCAGGTAACCGAGGCACCGATGGCGTTCATCAGGTGCAGGTCATAGCGCGGGCTGGAGTTGGCGACCATCGTGACAGCACAACGCCGACGAGCCGTACGATCAAGCTTGGCAAGCGCACCTTTTAGATTGGTCGTCGTAACCGACCGACTGGCAAAGGCAACATCTACAGCCTTGGCAACCGGCCCAACCAGATCCCAATCGTCATCCCAAGCAAGCTCAAGCGGCGTTATGCGCCCCTCGAGCCCGTAGTACTCAATGCCGGCATCAAGCGTGCCCAGCATGGCGGGGGAGAAATCGGCGGCAATCACGGAATGCCCAGCCTGAGCAAGCGGAATAGCAATCGACCCAGCCCCGCACCCCATATCGAGCACCGACTCGCCGGGCTCAAGCGCCAACAGCTTTATAAAATCCTGAGCATAAGGGGCAGTCTCCAACGGCCGAAAATGCCGAGCCCTTTTATCCCACTCAAAAGAATCATCAGCCCGTCGCCGACCAGCTTGCAGGCGCATCCATTCGCCATTCCAATCCGCAGCAAGCAGCTCAGAACGATTCTCCCCATCAACCACGGGCCAACCTCCTAGCAACAAAAAAGCGACTCCTCCCAAAAGAAGAGCCGCAACCAGCATATATCAGAAAAAGAACCGTTCCAACGCCAAATCGCCGCACCAGCCAAGTGGTGCAGGAGCGAAGCAACTGCAACCGGGATAGAACCTAACTGAGGTCCCGTTGTGCGGGAGCCCCGGGGAGGGCAAATATATAAGGTCGATCGCGAGTTCCGCACGAGCCGGAGAGCACTTAATGTGCTCTCCGTGCGAGTCAGGACTGTCCGAGCAGGCGACCTTTTATATTTGCCCTCCCCGGGGCTCCTCGCCAGTCCCCCTCAGCTAGTTCTTCAGCGAGTTCAGCGGTGCCGGGAATCGACCACCACGGTGGGCAAGCACGGTGCCGGCGTTGGGGTTCACCGGCATGATGGGCGCACGGCCGAACAGGCCGCCGTACTCGACGCAGTCGCCCACGCCCTTGCCGATGGCGGGAATCACGCGGACGGCCGTGGTCTTGTTGTTGATGACGCCGATGGCCATCTCGTCGGCGATGATGCCGGCGATGGTCTCGACCGGAGTGTCGCCGGGGATGGCGATCATGTCCAGGCCAACGGAGCACACGCAGGTCATGGCCTCGAGCTTCTCAAGCGAAAGCGCACCGGCCTCGACGGCGGCGATCATGCCGGCATCCTCGGACACGGGGATAAAGGCGCCTGAGAGACCGCCCACGCTGGAGCTGGCCATGACGCCGCCCTTCTTGACGGCATCGTTGAGCATGGCGAGCGCGCAGGTCGTGCCGGGGCCGCCGCAGGTGCCCACGCCGATGATCTCGAGGATGCGGGCAACGGAGTCGCCGATGGCAGGCGTGGGAGCCAGTGACAGGTCGACAATGCCCTTCTCGACACCCAGACGATGGGCGGCCTCGCGGCTCATGAGCTCGCCGGCGCGGGTGATCTTAAAGGCGGTCTGCTTGATCTTCTCGGCGACTTCCATCATCGATGCGGAATCGGGCAGCGTCTCCAGGGCTGCGGCCATAACGCCAGGGCCCGAGACGCCTACGTTGATGACGGCGTCGGCCTCGCCACCGCCGTGGACAGCGCCCGCCATAAACGGGGAGTCCTCGACCATGTTGGCAAAGCAGACAAACTTGGAAGCGCCGACGGAGTCCTGATCGGCCGTGAGCTTGGCGGCGTCGATGATGGTCTGAGCCGCCATGAGTACGGCATCCATGTTGATACCGGCGCGCAGGCTGGCGACGTTGACGCTGGAACAGACGCGGCTCGTGGTGGCGAGCGCCTGGGGGATGGACTGGATGACGCGGCGGTCGGCGTCGCCAATGCCCTTCTGGACGAGTGCGGAGAAGCCGCCAAGGTAATCGATGCCGAGCGTCTCGGCCGCGCGGTCGAGGGCATGCGCGATGGGGGTGAGGTCCTCATCCTTGCAGCACGCGGCGATCTGCGCCACCGGGGTGACGGAAACGCGCTTGTTGACGATGGGGATACCGTACTCGCGCTCGAGGTTCTCGGCGGTCTCGACCAGATGCTCAGCCGTGTGCGTCACGTGGTCGTAGATCTTCGTGCACATGCGGTCGAGGTTCTCGTCACCGCAACCCATGAGCGAAACACCCATGGTGATGGTCCTGATGTCGAGGTTCTGCTCCTCAACCATGCCGCGGGTTTCCGCGATTTCTGCGGGCGTGATCGCCATCCTTGCGCTCCTATCTGCCAAAACGAGCATAGTCTTATCTATTCTAACGTGCCGCACGTGCCAAGTGGCGCATGCGGCACGTTTTGGTGCTCGGTTGTTTCCGTTGTGTTACTGCCCAAAGACCTCTTCGGCGATACGAGCGCTTTCGGCGGCGTCCTTGGCGTAGTAGTCCGCACCGATCTGCTTGGCGTATTCGGGGGTGAGCACGGCGCCGCCCACGATGATCTTGACGCCCGGAACCTCGGCATGGAGCAACTTGATGGTCTCTTCCATGGCGACGACGGTGGTGGTCATAAGCGCCGAGAGGCCGACGAGTTTGATATCGCGCTCCTTGACGGTCTTGAGTACCTCCTGCGGATCGACGTCGCGGCCCAGGTCAAAGACGGTGTAGCCGTAGTTGTCGAGCAGCATTTTGACGATGTTCTTGCCAATATCGTGGATGTCGCCTTTGACGGTGGCCACGCAGATCTTGCCCTTGTCGGCAATCTCGCCGGCGGGCATCAGGCGCTTGATGGTGTCGAAGCCCACGCGTGCGGCCTCGGCCGAGGCCATAAGCTGCGGCAAGAAGAACTTGCCCTGGTCAAAGAGGACGCCAACTTCGTCGAGGGCGGGGATAAAGTGATTGTTGATGAGGTCCATGGCATCGTGGTCTGCCAGCAGACGCTCGGTCTCGGCAGCGATCTCGCCTTTGCGGCCCGAGACGACCATGCGACGAATCGGGTCGTCGTTGCCGTCGGTGCCGGCGGTGCCAGCAGCGGGCGCGGCATCACTCGATGCGGCCTGAGCTGCTGCCGGGTTTGCGGCGATCTTGTACGGATCGGTCCAGCCGGCGTAGCGCTCGATGTATCCGGTCGAGCCCTCGTCCTCAACGCTCAACACACGATAGCTGTAGACGGTGTCCATAAAGCGCTTGGAACCCGGGTTCATGATGGGGGCGTCCAGGCCCGCGCCAAAGGCGGCGGCCAAAAAGACCGAGCCCAGCAGCGGGCGGGCAGGCAGGCCAAAGCTGATGTTCGACACGCCGAGTGCGCATTTGACGCCCAGACGCTCCTTGCACAGGGACATGGCGCGCAGGATCTGCTCGGCCTGGCGTTGATTGGTCGAGGCGGTCATGACCAGGCAGTCGATGAGGATGCGGTCCGGTCCGATGCCGTAGCGGGCAGCCCCGGCCACGATGCGCTCGGCGATGGCGAAGCGAGCCTCGGCGGTATCGGGGATGCCGCCTTCGTCGAGCGTAAGGCCGACAACGTTGGTGCCGTAGTGGGCGACCAGCGGAAAGATCTCATCCATGATCTGCTGCTTGCCATTGACCGAGTTGATGATGGGCTTGCCGGCGTAGCGGCGCACGGCGGCCTCGACGGCGGCGGGGTCGGTGGAGTCGATCTGCAGCGGCAGCAGCGTGGAGCCCTGGAGCTGTTCGGTCGCCTGTTGGATGATCTTGACCTCGTCGATCTCGGGCAGGCCCACGTTGACGTCCAGGATGTCGGCGCCCTGCTCTTGCTGGCTGATGCCCTGGCTCACGACGTAGTCCAGGTCGCCGTCGCGCAGGGCCTGCTGCAGGCGCTTTTTGCCGGTGGGGTTGATGCGCTCGCCGATGACGGCGATCTTGTGGCCGTCGCAGGGAAGGTCCACGACCGTTTGGGCGCTCGTGACCGACATGCTGGGCTTGCGGCGGCGCGGGCTGGGCGTGTGGTTATCGATAAGCGTGCGCAAGGCCGCCATGTGCGCCGGCGTGGTGCCGCAGCAACCGCCCACGACGCTCACACCGTCGGCGATCATGCCGGCGACGGCCTCGGCGTATTCGGGGGCTTGGATATCAAAGACGGTGTTGCCGTCGTCGTCCACATGGGGGAGTCCTGCATTGGCCTGCACCATAACGGGCTTGTCGGTAACGGTGAGCATACGTGCGGCGAGTCCCCGGAGCTCGGCCGGTCCTTGGCTGCAGTTGATGCCCAAAACGTCGGCGCCGATGGCATCGAGCGTGATGGCGGCGACCTCGGGACTCGTTCCCAGGAAGGTGCGGCCGTCTTCCTCGAAGGTCATGGTGGCAAAGACGGGCAGGTCGGAGTTCTCGCGGCAGGCGAGGACCGCCGCCTTGATCTCGGCCAGGTCGGTCATAGTCTCGATAATAAAGAGGTCCACGCCCGCGGCGACGCCTGCGCGCACTTCCTCGGCAAAGAGGTCGTAGGCCTCGTCAAAGCTGAGGGTACCCAAGGGGCGAAGCAGCGCACCGATGGGGCCGATATCGCCGGCGACGTAGCGGGCACCAGCCGCGCGGGCGCAGGCGACAGCGGCGGCAAAGACATCTGCCACGGTGGCGGCGCCGTCGAGCTTGTGGGCATTGGCGCCAAAGGTGTTGGCGGTGATCACGTCGCAGCCAGCCTCGACGTACTGGCGCTGAATGTCGGTAATGACCTGGGGCTCCTCAAAGTTGAGCAGCTCGGGCAGGGCGCCCGCCTTCATGCCAGCGGCCTGCAACATGGTGCCCATGCCGCCGTCGAACAGCAGGTGCCCCGTGCCCTCTATGGCCGCACGCAGGCGATCGTCCTTAATGCGCAGATCGTCGATCGTGCGCGTCTTGTACGTGGCACCGTTGCGACGTGCGGCATCAACGGGTGCCGCCAATGCAGTGCCGTCAGAATCATGAGTGATAAGCGGAGTAAACATCGGGGGCTCCTAATGGCTGGAATAGCAGGTGGTGTGGGCGGCACGGAAGCGGCAGTTCTCGCGCATGAGGCAGATATTGCAGGTGGGGCGGCTTTGGGCGTCGTGGACCTCGCCGTCAAACAGGCCGATCACCGCGGTCACGCTTTTGGTGGGCATGAGCAGGCTGGTGGGCGTGACGGTCAGGCCGATGAGCCGCGTGGCATTGAGCGCATTGACGATCGAGCGCTGGGCCGAGAGCGGGCAGTCGCCGTAGCCGGGACTAAAGCGCCAGTTGCCGGCGAGTCCATGAACGGCGGCGTCCGTCTTGACCTGCTGGTCCATTTGCTCAACGGCGGCTTCCACGTAAGCGGAGCACGCGGCGTCGAGCACGGCGCCCTCTAGGGGATGTTGGGCTCCCGTGGTGCGCAGGCGACGCTCGGCGTCCATGCCGAGGGTGCATGCCATGAGCGCGGCAAAGCGGGCGTCTTTGAGATGTCGATAGATATCGCGACCGCGCAGCTCAACGTTGGTGCCGACCAAGCGAATGCAAGGCTTGCCCTGCTCGTCCACGCCCGTGGCATCGATGGCAAATACGCGGCGCACGCCACGGGGCTCAATGTCCAGTTCCAGACGTTCAACGACAAGCTCAATACGCTGCGACAGCTCGGGCTCAATCTGCTGGCCGCCGTAGCCCAGATACCGCAGCATCTCGGCACGGTCGACACGAGGGTGGTGGGCAGCGTCGATACGGTAAAGCGCCGGCGACGCAAGGTCGGCCGGCACTTCAACAACGGTTGTATCGACGTGCGGTTTTTCCATTACCCCAGGCGCTCCATAATGGTCGCGGCGATTGCAGGACGGTTCATAGTGTACAGGTGCAGACCGTCGGCACCGTGCTCCTTAAGGTCGCAAAGCTGACGAGCAGCATAATCTACACCGGCTGCCTGCAGGCTCTCGGGGTCGTTCTCGTACTTGGCGAGGATCTTGATGACGGGGGAGGGCAGCGACGCGCCGCACATAAAGACCATGCGGCTGATCTGCGACTTGCCCATAAACGGCATGATGCCCGCGGTAATGGGCACGGTGATGCCGGCCTTGTCGGCAAGCTCGCGGAAGCGATAGAAGCACTCGTTATCAAAGAAGAGCTGTGTCACAAAGAAGCTCGCGCCGGCGTCTTGCTTTTGCTTGAGGTGCTCGACCGAGAGGTTGAGATCCTCGCAGGCAATGTGGCCTTCGGGGTAGGCTGCGGCGCCCACGCAAAAGCCGGCGTCGACGAGCTCGGGGATGAGGTCGCGGGCGTAGGCGTAGTCGGAGGCAGGCTTGTCGTCCTCGGTCGCGCCGGCGGGCAGGTCGCCGCGCAGGGCTAGCACGTTTTCCACGCCGGCAGTGCGATACTCGTCAATCTTGGCGGCGATGTCGGCGTGGGTGCGGCCCACGCAGGTGAGATGCGCTACCGAGGGCGTATCGAATTCGCTCGAAATCATATGCGCGATGGGGGCGGTGGTGGCACCGTTACCCGAGCCGCCGGCCGAGCAGGTGACCGAGACAAAGCTCGGCGAAAGCTTACACAGATTGCCTGCCACCTCGCGAGCCGTGTCGAGGGTCAGCTCGCCCTTGGGCGGGAACATCTCAAACGAAACGGGTGCGGTGCCCTGGGATGCTGCCTGCTTAAAAACCTCGTCGACGCGCATATCGTGCTCCTTTAGATACTTAATAGTGTGATGTGTAGTAAGGATTCTACAGCACCACTGTGTTACGGTGGAGTTTCACTCGCTATTTGGGGATACCAATCGAAAATGCTTTGCTATCGGCATTTCTTATAACAGAGCGGTCAATCTAGGATGGGGCTATAAAGACTGGTATCTTATACGAAATACCAGTTAATAGAGCCCCATCCCAAATTGACTACCCTTAAACTATGGGGAGAGGTCTGCAATTTATACAGTTGATTGGCCATTAAGGGCGGCAGCGCCGCTGTGATGCGGTAACCTCATTGATTGGTTTCGCGACAGCAACATAACGGTAATGTCGCGGAAACACGGCGAGTCTAAGCTATGACTCGTTCGTTAGTAATCAACACCGCTTCTCACGCGGTGCCGATACGAAGGGAGTTCCGTATGGCCGATCTTACTGACCGCTTCGGGACCATGGTGTTCTCTGAGGAAGTCATGAAGGACTACCTCCCCAAGGACATTTGGAAGCGCCTTGCTGCAACCCTCGAGGACGGTGAGCCGCTCGACCTGGATGTGGCCAACGCCGTTGCCCACGCCATGAAGGTCTGGGCCATCTCCAAGGGCGCGACGCACTACGCGCACTGGTTCCAGCCGCTTTCGGGCATTACTTCCGAGAAGCACGACAGCTTCCTCGAGCCCAACCACGACGGCACCGCCATTACCAAGTTTACGGGCAAGAACCTCATCCAGGGCGAGCCTGACGCCTCCAGCTTCCCCAACGGCGGCCTGCGCGCCACCTTCGAGGCCCGTGGCTACACCGCTTGGGATCCTACCAGCCCCGCCTTCATTAAGGACGATGTCCTGTGCATCCCCACGGCTTTCTGCTCCTACACGGGCGAGGCCCTGGACAAGAAGACCCCGCTGCTGCGCTCCATGACCGCGCTCTCGCGTGAGTCCAAGCGCGTTTTGGCGCTGTTTGGTAAGACCCCCAAGAAGGTCGTTCCTTCCGTGGGCGATGAGCAGGAGTACTTCCTGATCAAGAAAGACGCTTACCGCAAGCGCAGGGACCTGGTCATCACCGGCCGCACCCTCTTTGGCGCTGCCCCCTGCAAGGGCCAGGAGCTCGAGGAGCACTACTTTGGCGCTATCCGCCCCACCGTCTCGGCCTATATGAAGGACCTGGACGATGAGCTGTGGGCGCTTGGCATTCCCGCCAAGACCAAGCACAACGAGGTCGCTCCCTGCCAGCATGAGCTCGCCCCTGTCTATGGCGAGGTCAACGAGGCCATCGACCAGAACCTGGTCATGATGGAGAAGATGAAGCTCATCGCCTCCCGTCACGACTTGGTCTGCCTGCTGCACGAGAAGCCCTTCGAGGGCATCAACGGTTCGGGCAAGCACAACAACTGGTCGCTTGGCACCGAGTCCGAGAATCTGCTCGATCCGGGCGACACTCCGCTCGACAACCTGCAGTTCATCGTCTTCCTCACCGCGGTGATCGAGGCCGTCGATAACTATCAGGAGCTCCTGCGTGCCTCCGTTGCCTCGGCCGGCAACGACCATCGTCTGGGCGCCAACGAGGCTCCTCCGGCGATTATGTCCATCTTCCTGGGCGACCAGCTTACCGAGGTCGTCGAGAAGATCATCGATGGCAAGGCTTCCGTCCATGCCACGCGCGGCGTGCTCGACCTGGGCGCCGATACCCTGCCCAAGCTGATGCAGGACAACACCGACCGCAACCGCACCTCCCCGTTCGCCTTCACCGGCAACAAGTTCGAGTTCCGTGCCTGCGGCTCCGAGCAGAACGTCTCCGACTCCAACCTGGTGCTCGATGCCGCCGTGGCCAAGTCGCTCAAGTCCTTCGCCGACGCACTCGAGGGTACGCCCGAGGATAAGTTCCAGGACGCCGCGCTCGAGTACTGCAAGAAGGTGCTGACCGATCACCAGCGCATCCTGTTCTCCGGCGACGGTTACTCCGACGAGTGGCCCATCGAGGCCGAGAAGCGCGGCCTTGCCAACAACAAGACCACGGCCGACGCCCTGCCCGCCTTTGTTTCCGATAAGGCCATTGCGCTCTTTGAGGAGACGGGTGTCCTGACCAAGGCCGAGGCCCAGTGCCGTTACGACTGCAAGCTCGAGAAGTACAACAAGCTCATGAACATCGAGGCTACCACGATGGTTCGCGAGGCGCGTCGTACCTATCGCCCGGTCATTACCGCCTACGCCACCAAGGTCGCTAAGGGCCTCGAGACTATTCGTGCCGCCGGTGCTGAGGCCGCCATGCAGTGCGAGCAGAACACGCTCAACAAGCTCTGCAACGGCATCACCGCCATCAACGACTCCATCAAGGCGCTCGACGCCGTGCATCAGAAGGCCGAGGCCCTCGATGGCCAGGAGCAGGCCAATGTGTATGCACACGAGGTCGTTCCCGCTATGGATACGCTGCGCGCCGCCGTGGACGCCATGGAGGAGATCGTGGCCGCCGACTACTGGCCGGTCCCGACCTACGACGACATCCTGTTCTACGTGTAGAACGTAACTGACATATCGTCACGGTATTGAGCCGGGGTCCGCATCGCGCGGGCCCCGGCTTTTTGTTTGCGAAGGACGCTTTGGAGTCCGTTTTGCAACTGATTCACCCACGCAATAAGGGGTCGTGGGCAAAAAACGTCAAATATGAGTACTGTCACAAGTCCCGTAGCATTATCTTTTTGCAAAATATGCAGTGTTACGCAACATATGTCCAAGTACTCAGCTGATAAGCGCCTTTAATTCTTCCGCCGTAGGACCCCTGGCGTCTAAATCGCCTTCTGATGGCATGAAATCGCTGTTACTAAATTGGTAATATTACTCATATTTGCTATTTTTTGCCCACGGGCCTTGCGATGATGCCGGGATTCGCACCCTGTCGGGTTCGAATCCCGGCATATCGGTAGCAAAAAGCCCGCTACCGCGAGGGTAACGGGCTCTTCAATTCAAATGGTGCCCCCAGCGGGATTCGAACCCGCGATATCCACCTTGAAAGGGTGGCGTCCTTGGCCGCTAGACGATGGGGACAGCGGGAAAGAGTATAGCAGACTTTTTTAGCCGTTCACATATCGTTGGCAAACTGAAAAACCACCACAAAGGTGCCTGTCCCCTTTGTGGTGGTGAGGTGCTAGGGGAGGAGCTTCATGGCGGCGTCGTGGGCGGCGTGCTCGTAGGTGTCGTCGAGGGACTTGAGCGGCAGCAGGGCTGTGGCCTGTGCATCGCCGCGGCGCTCGAGGGCGTGCGCGATGAGCCAGTCGGCGAGCTCGGGGTTCTTGGGCAGCGCCGGGCCGTGCAGGTACGTGCCGATGACGCCCTTGTAGATCAGACCCTCAAAGCCATCGTCACCGTTGTTGCCGGTGCCCGTGACGACGGACGTTCCGAGCGGCGTGGCATCTGCGTCGAGCAGAGTGCGGCCGCCGTGGTTCTCGAATCCCACAAAGGGCTCGGGTGCCAGGTCGGTCTTGACGGCGACGTTGCCGATCAGACGGTCGGAGCCGCGCACGGTCTCGGCGGCAATGATGCCCATGCCCTCAATGCGATTTTCGCCCATATAGTACGAACGGCCGAGCAGCTGATAGCTGCCGCAGATGGCGAGCAGCGAGCCGCCGTCCTCAACATAGGCCGCAACCTTGTCTTTTTGAGCGAGCAGCTCGTGTGCCACAGCCAACTGATCGCGGTCGGAGCCGCCGCCCATCATGACGATATCGGCATCATGCAGATCGAGCGACTCGCCCATACGGACCTCGTCCACGCGCACGGGAATGCCGCGCCAGGCGCAGCGGCGCTCGAGAGCGATGACGTTGCCGCCGTCGCCGTAGAGGTTGAGGGCATCGGGGTACAGATAGACGATGCGCAGCGGGCGCGAAAGCTCGGTCGGCGCGACGCCGACGGGGACAGCGCTCCCATCGGCGCGTGTTACGGCGCAGGAGGCAACCGAGCTCGCATCGGTATCCTTAAGCCCGTCGAGCTCCTTGACCAGCGGCGGAAAGGCCGTGTAGTTGGCGACGGCGTAGAAAGTGTCGCCAGCCTCCTCGTCTGCCACGGCGCCGATTGCCTGCTCGATATTCGAGATGATGGCGGCGTCGATGCCGGCGTACTTGAGGCGCACCTGCATGTCGTGCGCGCGCGTGCCGCCAGCAAAGGCGACAAGCCCCGTTGTGTCGGCGATGCGCTCAAAGTCGACGTCGTAAATCCACGATACATCGTGGCCGTCGGCATCGTTGTCGTTGAGGAAGAAAGCGCAGAGCCTGCCACCTGCTGTTTTAATGGACTGGATCTGGCGATCGAAGCCTACGGGATTCTTGGCCAGGTTTGCCTCGACGGTACGGCCGGCGATCTCCCAGCGGCCCATACGCCCGCCGGCGGGGATGTAGGCATCGAGCGTGGGCTGCAGATGCGCCGCGTCCACGCCCAGCTCGTGGGCGGCGAAGAAGGCTGCGGCTACGTTGTAAACCATATATAGGCCGTTGTAGCGTGTGGCGATGTGTACGGCAGCCGCGTCGGGCGCAGACCCAAAGACCAGGTCAAAGCCGTAGCCGTCGCAGCCGAGCTCCACGCCCGTCACGCGACGGACAAGCCCGGGGCGGGCCCAGCCGCACGAGGGGCAATGGTATGCGCCAAGCTGTCCGTACTGCACATAGTCGTACTCCAACGGCGCGTTGCACTGTGAGCAAAAACGCGAGTCGCTAATGCGGTCGGATTCGGTGTCGGTGGCGCCGTCGATGCCAAAGGCGATGCTTGCATTGGGAACGCGCGCGGCGATTGCGGCACACAGCGGGTCGTCTGCGTTGTAGATGAGCGTCGTTGCCGGTGAAAGCTCCAGCGCGTGGGCGATGACGTCCTGGGTGTGGTCGATCTCGCCGTAACGGTCCAGCTGGTCGCGGAACAGGTTGAGCAGCACAAAGTACGTCGGCTTGAGCTTGGGCAGAACGCGTACGGTGTAGAGCTCGTCGCACTCAAAAACGCCCACGCGTTTGTCGCTGCTGGTGTGCTTAAGGCCGCCGCGGGCCTCGAGCAGAGCGCCCACCACACCAGGCTCCATATTGTTGCCGGCACGGTTGCACACCACGGTAGCGCCGCTGGCAGCAACGGCGTCGGCGATGAGGTTGGAGGTTGTGGTCTTGCCGTTGGTGCCGGTGATCACCACGCTGCGGTCGACTAGGCTTGCGAGGTCGCTTAGCAGCTCGGGGTCGATCTTCATGGCGATACGGCCGGGAAGCACGCCACCCTGGCGTTTGAAGACAGAGCGCAGTCCCCAGCGGGCGATATCGCTCGAGGTGCAGGCGAGAGATGAGCGGAGGTTCATGAAGCCGTTCCTAACATAGATGACATGGTCGGGGCGATCGCGTCGCTAAAAGCCGTAGCGGCGCGCAAATTCCTGGGCAAGCTGCGACACGTCTTCGCAGGCATTGGCCCAGGGGGCAAAGTCGGGGGTGTCCGAGATAATGCCGTCCGCTTCCCAAACGGCCTGGTGCGAAAGATCCCACGGATCGCGTGGCTCGGGTCGGCAGGGAAGATACGGCGTCTGGTACATGGGGTTCAGCAAGAAGAACGCGCCGCCCTCGCAACGGTTGGCGAACTCACGCAGCGCGCGCGTCGCCGGGCGCATCTTGTTTGTTTTGAACAGCAGAATCGTGCGGGCGAGCAGGTACCAAGGAGAGTTTTCGAGTGCGTCTGCCCCCATCTGCTCCTCGAGCTGGTGAGCCAGGGCAAAAAAACCGTCCTGGTCTTCCAAGCGGGCGAGGGCAAGCAACACGGTGCCGGCGGCCCGGGTGGGATAGCCCTCCGCCTTAAGGACACGGCGAGAATAGTTGGCGGCGGCGCGGTAACGAGCGCTCGCCATACACAGCTGCGAGATGGCCTCGAGCGTGTGGAGCCACCCGATAAGAGCCGGCTCGCTCACGGTAAGGTCTGCTGCGGTGACACCGTCGGCCAAAACATTATTGGCCCAGTAGTGCGGGGCCTCCATATCAAACCCGGGCACGCTCTGTTGCAGGTAGTCGGCCGTACTCGCCTCGAGCTTCATCAAGTCGCCCAGGCAGGCATCGACGGGCGTGTCCGCCAGGATGATGGCGAGCAACTGGGCATCGAGGACATGCGCATCGACGCGAACAATCTTGAGCAGCTCATCGCGCATGTCGTCGAACAAGCGGTTGCGCGTCTGCTCAAACTCCTCGTCGCTGCCCATGTCCTCGATGCGGCGAAGCTCGTCGAGTAGGTGACGATGAACGCCGGCATAGGACAGCAGCGCCTGGGCATGCTCGGTCTGCGCATACTTATGAGGGTTGACGCTCACGTCGTTATGGACAAGCTCGCGTGCTGCATCGGTGAGTTCGGGGTGCGACGCAAGGTAGGCGCGCTCCAGGTAGGCGGGGAGGTAGACGCTTGGATCCATTAGAGGTCTCCTCCCTTAAACGGCAGGCCCTGCTCGGCCGCCCGCAGGATGCGCTCGTCGATCTGGGAACGCACGATATCGTTGGTGGCGACCCAGGCGGCAAAGCTGGCGTTGTCGGGGGCGCCCAGGCCCTCCTGCAGTACCGGCGTCGCCTCGGACAGCGCGAGGACAAGCTCGTCGGTGGAGCCCGCACCCACGTTGACGCGGGCATAGACGCCATCGGGAAACTCGGTTTGGAAGTAGAGCGCCTCGGCTGCGTGTGGACACGAGCGCGCAAGGATGCGCAAGTATTGCTCGGCGCCCTCGTAGTCCAGCTCGCGCCAGGCAGCGCTCATCAGCGCGATGAGCGTCCATGGGTCCAAGTCGCGCTCCGCGTCCTTGGGACGACGGCGCAGCGGCGTGTTGGCGAGATAGGGGACGGAGTGGGCAGAGCGAAAGCGTTTGAGCTCCTCGGCGGGGTATTCGAGCTTTGCCATGGCGAGCATCGCGGTGTGGCGGACGCCGGCAGGATCGTTGGGGGCAAAGTCGAGGCTGCGGTTTGCGGCTTCGAGCGACATGCGGTAGCGGCCGCTAATGAGGGCGCGCGATGCCAAGGCGGCAAGCCAGCGCAGGTAG
Organism: Collinsella sp.; assembly: GCA_048187355.1. Lineage (GTDB taxonomy): Bacteria > Actinomycetota > Coriobacteriia > Coriobacteriales > Coriobacteriaceae > Collinsella. The sequence goes on along the minus strand of DBEZDO010000003.1, from coordinate 7,473 downwards.
GGGCGGCGCATAAGGTCGCCAGCGGCCTTGCGCTCGTAGGGGTCCTGCGCCGAGGCGATCTTGAGCGCCAGGTCGTGCTCCACCTCGTCGCACTTGGACACCAGATACTGCACGTATTCCTCGTTGGATTCGGCGGTGAGGGCGGTCAGCATGCGCTGGGCATCCCAGTTGGCCGGATCGAGCGCGGCTGCCTCGCGGAGCATGTTCTCGGCAGCTGCCTCTTCTTGCTCTGCCTGGGTATCGTCAGGGATAAAGGGAATGCGGTAGTCGACAGCCTCGACCACCTTGGCAATGAGGTGCCCGGCGCGGTCGCGGTCGTGCACGATGAGCGGTGCGGGGTTGCGGGTGAATTGTTCCATCAGACGCTCTACGGCGGCACCGTCGGTGAGCGGGATATTGTCGCGGCGCAAGGCCTCAAGAACGAGGCGATGGCAATCCTCTTGAATGGGATCGAATGCCATGGGGCCTCCTTTGCTGCGGTTAGGGTTCAAATGTTTCTATATAAGGTTCTAGTTTACCCGCATGTGGCACACCGGGGGTGCCGCACTTGGACTTGCACCTTTGCACCACGAAGACGGATGTCGCACAAATGTCGGCACCTTGGACGACCGAGTGGTATCACGGTGCCGCAAACGGTCGATTTTTGGCGGCGAACGGTGCATATTTTGGAGGGGCACGGTCCTGCCCGGGATATGTAGTCAACCTTGATAAAACGTTTGCCCAGCTTGGGAGTATGAATGCCGCACAAGGGTCTTCAGGGATAGAAAAAACGTTTCATCATTGGCGGCTTTAGGTGAATAACTGACCAACCAGAACGGTAAAATAGTGTTTGTCTGAGCGTTGAGACGTTTAGACATCGCGCATTGTCATCGCCGGCAACGCGCAAACCGGTCCTAACGGAGCCAATTGGGTGCTCCGTTATATACGCAAGTCTAAGAGGGGCTTGTTTAGGAGGCACAGTATGGGACGTTTTACCAATCCTCGCGATCTGTACTTTGGTGAGGGCGCTCGCCACGAGGTGAAGAACCTCAAGGGTAAGAAGGCCATCATCGTTTCTGGCGGCAGCTCTATGCGCCGCGGCGGGTTCCTGCAGGACGTTGAGGCCGACCTCAAAGAGGCCGGCATGGAGGTCAAGCTGTTCGAGGGCGTCGAGTCCGATCCCTCCATCGAGACCGTCATGAAGGGCGCAGCCGCTATGCGCGACTTCGAGCCCGACTGGATTGTTGCTATCGGCGGCGGTTCGCCCATCGATGCTGCTAAGGCCATGTGGGTCTTCTACGAGTATCCCGAGGAGTCCTTCGACAACATTATCCAGCCGTTCAGCTTCCCCGAGCTGCGTCAGAAGGCTCACTTCTGCGCCATTTCCTCTACCTCCGGCACTGCTACCGAGGTCACCGCATTCTCCGTCATCACGGATTACGAAAAGGGCATCAAGTACCCGCTGGCCGACTTCAACATCACCCCTGATGTCGCCATCGTCGACCCCGAGCTCACCTACACCATGCCCGCCAAGCTGTGCGCTCACACCGGCATGGATGCTCTGACCCACTGCATGGAGGCCTACGTTTCCACCTGCGCCTCTATGTTCACCGACGCCAACGCTCTGCACGGCATCCGCGAGATCGTCGAGTGGCTGCCCAAGTCCTATGCTGGCGACCATGAGGCCCGTCAGCACATGCACGAGGCTCAGTGCATCGCCGGTATCGCCTTCTCCTCGGGCCTGCTCGGCATCGTTCACTCCATGGCTCACAAGACCGGTGCTGCCTTCGAGAACGGCCACATCATCCACGGTGCCGCTAACGCCATGTACCTGGGCAAGGTCATCCAGTGGAACTCCAAGGATCCCCGTGCTGCCGAGCGTTACGCTTACGTGGCCAAGGAGATCCTGCACCTTCCCGGCGAGACCAACGAGGAGCTCATCGCTGCGCTCGTCCAGAAGATCCGCGACCTCAACGACCAGCTCAACATTCCGCAGTCCATCAAGGATTACGCGAATGGTGGCGTGAAGGTCGACGCCGAGAACCCGCAGATGGTTTCCGAGGAGGAGTTCCTCGCCAAGCTGCCCGAGATTGCCGCGAACGCCGAGCAGGACGCCTGCACGCCCGAGAACCCGCGTGAGACCAAGGCTGCCGACTTCGAGAAGATCCTCAAGGCCTGCTACTACGACACCGACATCGATTTCTAATCGACTCTTGTTATCGTAACGAGGGGCTCCGCACGTATCTGTACGGAGCCCCTTTCTTTTTTCTTTTAGAGAATGGGATAGTTATGGCTGCAATTGTCAATAGCCCCAGCAAGTACATCCAGGGTCCGGACGAGCTCGCCAAGCTCGGCTCCTATGTCGAGCCGCTCGGCGCTAAGGCCCTCGTCATCGTGACGCCTTCGGGCAAGAAGCGCGTCGGTGCCAAGATCGAGGGCGGCTTTGCCGAGGCCAAGGCCGAGCTGCTGTTTGAGGACTTTAACGGCGAGTGCTCCAAGGGCGAGGTCGATCGCCTGGTTGCGCTCGCCCGCGACAACGGTTGCGACATCATCGTCGGCGTCGGTGGCGGCAAGATCCTCGACACCGCCAAGGCCGTCGCCTATTACCTGGAGTCCCCGGTTATCATTTGCCCCACCATTGCTTCGACCGATGCACCGTGCTCGGCACTTTCGGTGCTCTATACCGACGACGGCCAGTTCGATAAATATCTCTTCCTTAAGGCAAACCCCAACATTGTCCTGATGGATACGACGGTTATCGCGGCGAGCCCAGTGCGCCTGACGGTTTCCGGTATGGGCGATGCGCTCGCAACCTACTTTGAGGCCCAGGCGACGCACGATGCCGACGGCGGCACCTGCGCCGGCGGTAAGGGCGGAATGGCCGGCCTGGCGCTCGCCAAGCTCTGCTATGAGACGCTCATGGCCGATGGCGTCAAGGCCAAGGTTGCGCTGGAGAAGGGTGCGCTCACGCCTGCCGTCGAGCACATCATCGAGGCCAATACGCTGCTTTCGGGTATTGGCTTTGAGAGCTCGGGCCTTGCCGCTGCTCATGCCATCCACAATGGTCTGACGATGCTGCCCGAGTGCCACAGCATGTATCACGGCGAGAAGGTCGCCTTCGGCACCATCGTCCAGCTGGTACTCGAGGATGCCCCGACCGAGAAGCTCGAGGAAGTCTTGGGCTTCTGCATTGAGCTGGGCCTGCCGGTCACGATGAAGGAACTTGGCGTTGCCGAGGTTACGCGCGAGAAGGCCATGATTGTTGCCGAGGCCGCGTGCGCGCCCGAGGACACCATGTGCAACATGCCGTTTGAGGTGACGCCCGAGATGGTCGCAAACGCCATCCTGGGTGCCGACGCACTGGGCCACTACTATCTCATGGATGAGTAAATCAAGCTAAGGAAGGGGCAAAGCCAGCAGATGGCTTTGCCCCTTTTTGCTATGGCGCAAAGGGGTCAGGTTACTTTGCACCAATCGTTGTTTGATGAAGGGCGGATTCTCGTATGGCGCTTCCTATGGTTTACGGCGGTCCCGGTCGGTATGTTCAGGGGCCGGGCGAACTCTCGCGTCAGGGCAGGTATTTGTCATGGTTGGGCTGCGCTGCTTACGTCTTGTTTGACCAGGGCACCGAGGATCGGCTGTGCAGGCAGATCGTCGATGGATTTCTGGACGATGATCTAAGCGAGCCGTTCTTTAAGATTTACAACGGTCCGTGTACGGAAGATGCCGTTGTCGAAATGGCCAAGGAAGCCCGGGCCGAGTATTGCGACATGGTGGTGGGCATTGGCGGCGGCAAGATGCTCGATATCGCCAAGGCCGTTGCGTTTTATGCTGAGCTGCCGTTGTGCGTATGCCCCACGGCGGCTTCGATGGACGGTCCGTGCAGCGAGATTTCCGATGCCGATCTGCAGGGTGTTGCAAATGCGGTCTTTAGAAACGAGCGCAATATGGCCAACGAGCAGGCCAAGGTGACCAAACAAAAACTCGTGCAGCTCATGTGCGAGGCATAGCTTGGCACTTGATTGACCTTGTGCAATCGAGGCGGCGATAGGCCATGGGCTATTTGCCGCAAAGATGCTCCGCGTGTAATTTGCCCGAGGCGCGGGCCGATAGCGTATCATTATCTCTTGCTTGTTTGCACTGCTCAGGGAGGGGCCGCGCATGGCGCAGGAACACGATCTGTTTGATGACATTATCGAGATCAGCAAGGGTTTCGACTTTCTTAAAAACCCGCTTGGCGGTGTGACCGATGCACTCAATCCGTCGGCGCCGCAGTGGAATCCTGCTGACTACAAAGAGCGTCCGCGCGGCAACACCATTCCGTGCCTGACCTGCAAAAACGAAAAGAGCGGCTGCACCGTGTGCATGGACGTGTGCCCGGTCAACGCTATCGAGGTCGAGGAAGACGCCATCGAGATCCTCGACTCCTGTCGCAAGTGCGGCCTGTGCGCCGCTACTTGCCCGACGGAGGCGATCATCTCTCCGCGCCTTGCACCCAAAAACGTCTACGACGACATTGTCTCTGCTGCTACGAGCCACGAGACCGCCTACGTCACCTGCACGCGCGCCCTCAAGCGCATGCCGCGCGAAAACGAGGTCGTCGTCGCCTGCGTGGGCGATATTACGGCCGAGACCTGGTTCTCGGTACTGGCGGACTATCCAAACGTGAGTGTGTACCTGCCGTTGGGTGTGTGCGATAAATGCCGCAACACCGGCGGTGAGGACATTCTGGGCGAGGCGATTGCGAAGGCCGAGGAGTGGTCTGGCACGGGTATGGGCCTGGAAGTCGACCCCAAGAGCCTCAAATGCCATAAGCGCCGCGAGTACGAGCGCAAGGAGTACATGGAAAAGATTGCCCGCACCACGGGCCTAACGGTGACCAAGCTCAACCCGGCGACGGCGGCGCTGGCCTCGGTGACGCAAAAGCTCAAGGCCCATCGCCATCAGATTACCCAGCTGGAGCGCACGCTCAACACCATGTGTGGCACCACGACGACCAAGCGTCGCCGTTCGCTCACGCACGGGCGGCAGCTGGTGCTCTCGACGCTGCAAAACCACCCCGAGCTTGCCCAGAACATGCAGGTGAGCACGCCGGAATGCGATTTTGACAAGTGCACGTCGTGCGGCGAGTGTGTCAACGTGTGTCCCACGTTTGCCTGCGATTTGGTGGGAAGCGGCCGCTTTGCGTTGGAGTCCACGTATTGTTTGGGCTGCGGCGCCTGTGTCAAGGTGTGTCCCGAACATGCGCTCAAGCTTGTTGAGCATGACGCGTCCAATCTGGTCGTCGTCGATCCCGAAGCCGAGGAAAAGGCCGCTCAGAAGGCGAAGGCTCACGAAGAGGCTGAGAAGGTCAAGGCTGAGGCAAAGGCCAAGCTCGACAAGATGCTCGATCAGGTGGAGAAGCTTGCGGACTAGCTAAAAGAGCGTAAATGATGGCCGGTGGGACAGGTGCTGCCCCGCCGGCCAAAAAAGTTGCGGTGGAATAGTTCCTGTTTTGCCCTTAAGCTGGCCATTCTAGGAACTATCCCACCGCAACTAATAGATGGTTAGTTCATGCTGCTTTGGTGGCCGGTTCGACCGGTACCGTTGCGCGTCACGGTTTCATGGAGCAAAAAGAACCCGGGGACCTGTTTTGTCTCGGTGTATTCCATAAGGATGCCGTCGGCGTTGTAGGTCTGCCCGCGTATAACGGCGAGTGCGTTAAAGTCGTCGAGATCGAGCACGCGCGTATCCTCGGGCGTGGGATGCTCGATCGTCACATCGCGTTTGCCCGTGGCAATCTTAATGCCAAGATCTTCTTCGAGGTAACGATAGATCGAGTCGTTGACAATCTCGGGTGTCAGCCCCGGTACCTGTGAGCTTAGGTAATAGGAGTCGTCGGAGCACACGGCTTGTCCGTCTGCATAACGGATGCGTTTGGCGCGTGTGAGCTCACAGCCTTCGGGAAACCCGGTAATCTTGGAGAGCGCCTTGCTACAGATGAGGAGCTCAAAGACGGTGGTGACAGTCTTGAGCTCAAAGCCTCGGTTGACCGCGATTTCCTTAAAGGTCTCGAGTCCGCCGCCACCACGACTCTTCTCGTCACTGATGTTGCGAATGACGCGCATGCCTTTGCCTTGCTGGGGGAGCACGTAACCATCTGCCGCAAGCATCGAGATGGCGCGACGGACCGTCATGCGCGAACAGTCAAACAGCTGCGTGAGCTCAGTCTCCGAAGGCAGATAGCTCTGATAGGCGTATGTGCCGTCGTCAATCGACTGCTTCACGTTGTCATAAATAGTTTGGAAGATGGCTCGCGCCATGACGGTCTCCTAGAGCTGGGTGCGCGAGTGGTGGATGAGGACCGCTCGCGCGGGTGTCGATCGATTTACTTGCTGGGGTCGATTATATATTTACCCATGGCACGCAGGGCCGGGTCTGACAGGATGGCGCCGAGTTCGTCGAGGGAGGCTACCTTTGCGACCATCGAGGATACGTCGAGCCTGCCAGAGTCGATGAGCTCGAGCGCACGACGCTGCGTATAAGGGTTAATGTAGGACGAAGTAAGCACAAGCTCCTTCTGGAAGACCTCGAAGGGCTTGACGGTGATTGTCTCATCGGGCTTGGTGAGGCCGAACATCATGACCGTAGCCTTGTGGCCGGCGATCTGGATGGCCTGCTCGATGGTGACGGGCTTGCCAACACACTCGATAACGACATCGACGTTGCCGACGCCCTCCTGCTTCAGGCGGGCCGGGACGTCCTCGTGGATGGAATCAATTGCCAGGTCGGCGCCGAGTTTGAGCGCAACCTCGCGCTTGCCTTCGACAGGCTCGAGCAAGACAACCTTGGTGGCGCCGGCGTTTTTAGCAAGCTGCATCATGAGCAGACCGATCATGCCACCGCCGATAACGACAACTGTGCTGCCGGGCTTGATGTTGCACATATCGATGCCGTGCAGGCAGCAGGCGACGGGCTCGGTCATGGCGCCCTGCTCAAAGCTGGTGTGATCGCCCAACTTGTAGACTTGCTGCATATCGACGGAGCAGTACTCGGCAAAGCCGCCGTTAACGGTGGTGCCGTAACCGGTCATATGCTCGCAGTAGTGGTTGATTCCGTCGCGGCAGGGTTCGCAGCAGCCGCAGGGATGGTTTGGGTCGATGCACACGCGATCGCCCGGTTTAAAGCCGGTGACATCGCTGCCCACGGCCTCGACAACGCCCGCAAACTCATGACCAAGGATCGTGGGCGGGGTAACGTCGGCCGCACCCTTGTCGCCTTCATAGATATGCACGTCGGTGCCGCAGACGCCGCAAGCTTTGACGTTGATCAGAACGTCGCGCCTGCCCACGGCCGGCTTTGCCGATTCCTCGACTCTGAGGTCGTGCTTTCCATAGAAGACCGCGCTTTTCATGGTGACTCCTTAACGTAGCGGTTAATGTTGTAATGAAGTATAGGTATGTCTATAGATATAGACAAGCACATCTAGACAAGTAGAAAAGAAATTTATAATGC
>DBEZDO010000002.1:0-16614 GCA_048187355.1 Collinsella sp. | reverse complement strand
AGTATCGAGCATGGGAGCCCCTTCCATGAATGCGGCGTGGCCGCCACGGTTGGATTAGACACTCACCATTGTCGGCCTAATCCGCGGTCTTTCATGCAGCAGGGGCTCTCAATGTTTTTATGTCCTGCTCATATCGTCTGTTACTTGGTAGAAGGCTCGACTTTATCGATGATCCAGGCGGCTCCGAGACCGCCGGTGGTGTTGCGGCGGATGCGCACGGTAACCTCGCGGCGCTCGCCGGCCTGCGTGTAGCGCAGGGGGAAGCTTGCGCGGTTTCGCGCGGCCTCGATGGTACCGCGCTCGCGGGCGATCCAGTAGTACTCGCCGACGATGCCGAGGGTATCGGCGCCGTAGGGGAGATAGGTCGACAGCTGGTGTAGCAACGGACCGGGGCAGAAGACCTCGGTTGCGAAATCGACGGGGGAGTCCTCGGGGATGGCGGGCGCTGCAGGTGCGGGGGTTGGGGCCGCTGCGGGTGCCGGAGCCGGTGCCGGTGCGGGAATTTGGTCGCAAGCAGAGGTGGGCACGGATTCGATGACGGGTGCGGGCTCCGGCGTCGCTTCCGGCTTGATTGTGGAATCTGTGGGCTTCACGGTGACGGGCGCGTCTGCAGCTGCAGTTTCAATCTCAACCTGCGTTGCGTTCTCGTTCTCGATGCTCGGCTTTGTCTCGACCGGCGTGGAAGCCATGGTGGTGATGCCGGCGTTGGCGTTCTCGGGGTCATAGACGACCGTAAGCGAGATGGCAGGCCGCGGCGTCTCGGGCTCCGGCGTCGACTCGGTAGCGTCTTGATCGTCGGGCTCGTCGGGCTGTTCGTCCTCGGCCTCGTCGCCAAAGATATCGCTGTTTTGGAACGCAGACGTCTCGGGTTGGTTAGCGGCTTCTTCGGTTGTCGACTTGGGAGCCTCGTTGAGCCCCGCAGTGGCTTCCTGCTCTGACATAACTTCGGGATCGGTCGTGGCGGCGATTTCGGTTCTGGCTTCTGCCGTCACCTCGATAGCGACTTCGATCTCTGTCTCGGGCTCGGGCTCGGGCTCCGGCACAGCTTCAGCCACGGGTTCGGGTTCGGGCTCAGGACGTTTAACGTGCTTGGGGCGCACGGCCTTGAGGTCCTTCTCACCGCGCTTTTTCTTTTTGTAGGACTGCTTGGCGCCCTTGGCGGTCTTGGGCTTGTCCTCGCCCTTGGCAAGCGCAGCATCCCAGGCCTCGTTGGCGATGACGGTGGCATACAGGCGGCCGCCTTTAAAGACGGTCAGCTTAACGCAGTCGTTGAGCTCCTCGAGCAGCTCGCGCGTGGACTCAAAGCCCAGGTCATAAGCAGTCATGTCGCCTGCGGCGAGCGCCTCCTCGACCTGCGTCATAAACGTTTGCTTGCCGCATCCAATCGCATCGCGTAGCAGGCGATACAGATAGATGTGGTTGCCCAGCGAAAGCGTGGGCCTAACTATTGTCTTGCTCATGGCAAATCTCCTCTTTACACATGTAAAGCATCTTACCATCGCATAGCGTTCGCCATGGCGGCGCCCAAGGCAAACGGGCGCGAACCGCTGTCGATTCGCGCCCGTTATACAGGTCGGTTATCTATGAGAGGCAAATGTGCTTAGTTGCCCGATGCCGTGCCTTGGCTCGAGTTGTCAGATGCCGTGCCGGACGCGGTTCCGCTCGAGCTGTTCGAGCTGTTGGTGTTGCTGCTGTCTGTTGTGCCCGTTCCCGACGTGGTGTCGCTCGTCTGGCCGCCCGTGCTCGGCTGCGAACCGTCAGTCGTTTGGCTTGAGTCGGTCGTGCCGGACGGCGTGCTGCTGTTGGCCGTAGAGGAATCGGTGCCCTGCGATTGGTTTTGGGCGTTCGAGGACGAATTGGCAGAGGTAGAACTGTCTTGCGTATCGTCCGTCTGTGCCTGCTGATCCTGCGACTGGGTGTTGCCATTTGCATCGCTCTCGGTCGTGCGCGACGACAGGATTGGCTCGGGACGCTCGCCCAGACCCTCACCGGCAGTGGTGATAAGGATGGCACCGGCGCAGGCGATGACCGCGACGATGGCGATAGCGATCGAGAAGACGATGACCTTCTTTTGCGTCTGGCTGCGCTCTGCCGCGGCCTTGGCGCGCAGGCTGTCAGGGGCGACGCGGGCCGTGGTCGCGCGCCCCGCAATCTGGCGCATCTCCTGCGTAGTCGCGGCGCCGCCCAGGTGCTCCTCGGCATTAAACTCAACGGGCTCGTAGGCGCCGGCGGGGTAGTCGACGGCGGCGTGCGTACCTTTGATGGCTTCGGCGCTGGCAGAGATAAAGTGGCGGTAGACCTGCGAGGACACAACGGTGATGACCGAGCTCACGGCGGCACCAATTACTGAACCGGCGATACCGATCTTGGAGGCAAGCGCGACGCTCGTGGCGGCAGCCGCGGCGCCGGCGATGATCTGGGGAATGGAAATGTCGTCAAACAGACCCTTTTTGGGCGCGATGGCCATGGTCTGTCCGATGGAATGGTTCTCGTGCACGCCGTTGTTGAGCGATGCCGGCGTCATGACGCGCGTGCGCGGCGCGTCGGTGTACTTGGTTGTCATACGGGGTCCTCCCGGTGTAAATCTGCTTCGTTTCGTGTAGCCATCAGGGTACCCACCAGATGTGAATCGTACGTGACATTTAACAGATACCATCAACTCATCAATAGCTCACCAAGTTGGTGGGATGCGGTTGCGCCCGGCGGTTGAACTACAATAGGGCTTGCTAATTGTGTTGAATGGCGTCTACGCACGGGAGCATTCTTATGAATCTTCACCTTTCTCAGTCTGATGGCTTTTTGCGTGTGGCGGCGGCGTCGCCGCAGATTCGCGTGGCCGATGTCGAGGGCAATGCCGAGGTTACGTTAGCGGCTGTTCGCGCGGCTGTTGAGCGCGGCGTTCGCACGCTGGTGCTGCCCGAGCTCAACTTGTGCGGCTATACCGCGGCCGATCTGTTCCATAACCGCACATTACTGCATGCCTGCGAGGCTGCTTTGGTGCATATCCTCGATGAGACTCGTGAGCTGCCGATTGTCTTTACCATCGGTCTTCCCGTTGCAGTTGCCGAGAATATCTACAACTGCGCCGCCGTGTGCTGCGCGGGCGAGCTTTTGGGCCTCACGGCCAAGAAGTATCTGCCCAATTATGGCGAGTTCTACGAGCGCCGCTGGTTTGCTCCGGCGCCCGCAGATCCTGTGTGGGTCGAGTTTGCCGGTCAGGGTCCGGTTCCGCTGGGTTCGGGGCTTGTCTACCGCTGCTGTGATGAGGGTGCTGAGGACCTGGTGCTGGGCGTCGAGGTCTGTGAGGACCTGTGGGTACCTGCGCCGCCCTCGACCGAGATGGCGCTTGCCGGTGCCACGGTGATTCTCAACCCCTCCGCTTCCGACGAGATCATCGGTAAGGCAGATTACCGACGCAGCCTCATATCCAACCAGAGCGCGCGCCTGTACTGCGCCTATGCCTATGCGGACGCGAGTGAGGGCGAGTCCACGACCGATATGGTCTTTGCGGGCGAGAACCTCGTCTATGAAAACGGATCTAAGCTCGCCGCCACGAAGCTCCTCACCTGCGATATGGCGGTGGCCGATGTCGATCTTGACCGCCTGGTTGCCGAGCGCCGTCGCTCGACGACGTGGACGCGCGCGGACGATGCGCCGGAGGCCACGACCGTTGAATTTTCGTTTGAGGGCGTGCTGGCCAAAGAGCCTGTCCTGCGCGATGCCTGCGATATCGACCGTGTCTTCCCCCGCGCGCCTTTTGTGCCGGCCGACCACGGCGACCTGGCCGAGCGTTGCGAGACCATCCTCGATCTACAAACCGCCGGCCTCAAGACCCGCCTTGCCCATACGGGTACCAAGGCTGCAGTCATCGGTCTTTCGGGCGGCCTGGACTCCACGCTGGCGCTGCTTGTGACCGTGCGTGCCTTCGATGCGCTGGGGCTGCCGCGTACGGGTATCACGGCGGTCTCCATGCCAGGTTTTGGCACGACGCATCGCACCAAGTCGAATGCCGAGTCGCTCGCTCGCGACCTGGGTGTGAGCTTCCGCGAGGTTTCGATCCACGCGGCTGTGGAGCAGCACTTCAAGGACATTGAGCACGATTCGGCCGTGCAGGACGTGACCTACGAGAACAGCCAGGCCCGCGAGCGTACGCAGATTCTGATGGACCTGGCCAACCAGGCTGGCGGCTTTGTCATCGGTACCGGCGACCTATCGGAGCTGGCGCTCGGCTGGGCTACCTATAACGGCGACCACATGAGCATGTACGCCGTCAACGCGAGCGTGCCCAAGACGCTTGTGCGCCATCTGGTGCGCTATGCGGCTGATGTCTTTGGCGGGCGTATTGCCGAGGTCTTGCTCGATATCCTCGATACGCCGGTGTCCCCCGAGCTTCTGCCGCCCACGGGCGATGGCGAGATCGCACAGAAGACCGAGGATTTGGTGGGCCCGTACGAGCTGCACGACTACTTCCTCTACTACCTGCTGCGTTTTGGCTTTGAGCCGGGCAAGATCTACCGCATGGCGCTCAAGAGTTTCGAGGGCGTCTACGACGCCAAGACCGTCCACACGTGGCTACGTACGTTCTACCGTCGCTTCTTTGCCCAGCAGTTTAAGCGCAGCTGCCTGCCCGATGGTCCCAAGGTGGGCTCGGTGACGCTCAGTCCGCGCGGCGATTGGCGTATGCCGAGTGACGCCAGCTCGCGTCTGTGGCTTGCGCAGATCGACGCGCTCAATCCAGTTGACTAAGGTTGGCTAAATTGAACCAATACGGGGGTTGCAAGCGTTACACTTTTGCAATCTGATGGCCCGTATCGCGCGGCGCTCTTGTCGGAGCGCCGCGTTTTTTATATCGAAAGGTGGCACCATGCAGGCATCGCAGCGTCTCGACCGCTTTGGCGCGGAGGTCTTCGCCTCGCTCAACAACAAGCTTCTCGCGCTGAAGGCTCAGGGCAAGACCATTTACAACATGAGCGTGGGCACGCCCGACTTTATGCCGTACGACCATGTGGTCGAGGCGCTCACGCAAGCAGCCCAAGATCCCGAGATGTGGAAGTATGCCCTGCGCGACCTGCCCGAGCTCAAGCAAGCCGTGTGTGATTACTATGAGCGTCGCTTTGGCGTTTCGGGCATTACGCCGTCCATGGTGCAGTCGTGCAACGGCACGCAGGAGGGCGTGGGCCATTTGGGCCTGGCCCTGCTCGATCCGGGTGACACCATTTTGGTTCCCGATCCGTGCTACCCGGTCTTTGAGGCGGGTGCCAAGATCGCCGATGCCAAGCTCGAGTACTATCCGCTGGTTGCCGAGCACAATTACCTGCCCTATGTGGCGGGCATCGATCCCGAGGTGGCCGACCGTGCCAAGTACATGATCGTGTCGCTGCCCGCCAACCCGGTGGGCTCGGTGGGCACGCCCGAGGTCTACGAGGAGATCATCGCTTTTGCCCGCGAGCACGACCTGCTGATCGTTCACGACAACGCATACTCGGACATCGTGTTCGACGGCGAGCCGGGCGGCAGCTTCTTGCAGTATCCCGGCGCGCTCGAGGTAGGCGTTGAGTTCTTCTCGCTCTCCAAGTCGTTTAACGTCACCGGTGCGCGTATCGGCTTTTTGGTCGGCCGAGAGGATGTGGTCTCTGCCTTTGCCAAGCTGCGCAGCCAGATCGACTTTGGCATGTTCTTCCCGATCCAGAAGGCCGCCATCGCGTGCCTTAATGGCCCGCGCGATGAGGTCGAGGCGCAACGTCTGAAGTACCAGGAGCGCCGCGATGCCCTGTGCGACGGTCTTGAGGACCTGGGCTGGGAGCGTCCCAACGCGCATGGCTCCATGTTTGTGTGGGCCAAGCTTCCCGGTGGTCGCACCGATTCCATGGCGTTTTGCGAGGAGCTTATGGAGAAGGCCGGCGTTGTGGTGACGCCGGGTGCGAGTTTTGGTCCCTCGGGCGAGGGACACGTGCGCATGGCGTTGGTCCTGCCGCCCGACCAGATCGCTTTGGCTGTCGAGGCCATTCGCGAGGCGGGCCTGTATTAGAAAGCTATTTTGGCTCGTCAATATATCGAAACCGATTTCGTGCAGTTATTTTACGAATCCTGCAAACAATTTCGGCAAACGGTCGATTTTTGGCTGCGAATAGGAGCATAATCAAAGTCCCGATTGGATGTATTGGGATTACGACAAGCCGCTCGGGTCGTTCCCGGGCGGCTTGTTTGTGGAGAGAGATGGGAGTTTCTAATGGTTAACGAGAAGAAGGTCGCTATTGTCGGCTGCGGTTTCGTCGGTTCGTCTTCGGCGTTCGCGCTGATGCAGAGCGGTCTGTTCTCCGAGATGGTCCTCATCGACGTGGACAAGAACCGCGCCGAGGGTGAGGCCCTGGATATCGCGCACGGCATGACGTTTGCCGAGCCGATGAAGATCTACGCCGGCGATTATTCCGATGTCGCCGACGCCGCCATGATCGTCGTCACCGCTGGCGCTGCCCAGAAGCCCGGTGAGACCCGCCTGGACCTGGTCAACAAGAACGTCAGCATCTTTAAGTCCATTATTCCCGAGATTAAGAAGTCCGGCTTCGACGGCATTCTGCTCATCGTCTCCAACCCGGTCGATGTTCTGACCTACGCCGCCATCAAGATGTCCGGCCTGCCCGAGGGCCACGTCATCGGTTCCGGCACTGTGCTCGACACCGGCCGCCTGCAGCAGATGCTTGGTGCCCACGTCGAGGTTGACCCGCGCGATGTCCAGGCCTATGTCATGGGCGAGCACGGCGACTCCGAGTTTGTCGCTTGGTCCAGCGCTCAGGTTGCCGGCGTTCCGCTGAACACCTTCTGTGAGCTTCACGGCCACCTGGAGCATGAGGCTGCCGAGAAGCGCATTGCCGAGGACGTCAAGAACTCCGCCTACACCATCATCGAGAAAAAGCACGCCACCTACTATGGCGTCGCCATGGCCGTCAAGCGCATCTGCACCGCCGTCATGCGCGATGAGCAGACCGTTCTGCCTGTCTCCTCGCTCATGGTGGGCGAGTATGGCCTGTCCGATCTTGCCATCTCCATGCCGACCGTCGTTGGCCGCGACGGCGTTGTCTGCCGCGTCCCCGTGCCGCTGAACGATGACGAGCAGCATGAGCTCACCGTCTCCGCCAAGGCCCTCAAGGACATCATCGACAGCGTTGATTTCTCCTGCTAAATCAAGCTCGCTAGAGCGAAAAGCTACAATGAAGGCGTCCGGGTCCACACGGCCCGGGCGCCTTTTTGGTGCAAAGTAACCTGACCCCAATGCACCATAGTTGATGGGAGGGCCATGTCGGATTCGCCTAATTTTTTGACCTATGCCCAGACGGCGTTTGATCCGTTTGAGGAGCGGCCGTTCTGCGCGGTGGATAGCCTGGTCTTTGCGTGGTTGTCCTATTTGCGTTTGCCAGGTGATATGGCGGAGCTGACGAACTGGCAGGGCCTAGACGTACGCGAGCTGCTGCGTGCCGAGTGCTACCGGGACATGATTGACGACTTGTGGGACCCGGAGGGGAGCAGGGCCTTGTTGGAGGCCGTGGCAGCAAGTCCTCGCTACCGTGGCGTGCACGTTTGCGGCTATCGTGCCGTGAGCGATGTGGTGGCGACGGAGCAGTTTGCAGCCATGGCGTTTCGGTTTCCGGCAGGGTTTAGCTATCTTTCCTTCCGGGGGACCGACAGCACGATTGTGGGCTGGAAAGAGGACTTTAACATGGCGTTCCGGTGTCCTGTGCCGGCCCAGGAATCCGCGGCACGTTATGTGGACGAGGCGGCGGATGCGATTGACGGGCCGCTTTTGTGCGGAGGTCATTCCAAGGGTGGAAACCTTGCGGTGTACGGTGCGGCGATGTGCTCCGATGTCGCCCGTGAGCGAATCGAACGGGCGTATTCCCATGATGGCCCGGGCTTCGTCGAGGAGTTTCTGAACGGCGACGCCTTTGCCGATCTTTCCGGTCGAATCGACAAGACGCTACCTCGGTCGTCGATCTTTGGCATGATGTTCGAGACACAGGAGGACTATGCCATCGTTGAGAGCACCGAGTTCAGCCTGCTGCAGCACAATCCCTTTAGCTGGGTGGTTGATGGTCGCGACTTCGTGTACTGTGAGCGCCTGTCCGCCGGTGCTCGATATGTTGATGGCTCCATTCGCGAGATGCTGCTTGCAGTGTCGCCTGGCGAGCGCGAGCGTTTTGTAGATGCGTTGTTCTCCGTGTTTGAGGCAACGGGTGCTGAGCGGTTTGCGGATATCGCTGGGAATCTGCGCGAGAGCCTGCTCGTGATGCTCCAGGCTGCGCAAGGCTTTGACAAGGATACACGACGCTTTGTCTCGCAGACCATCGTGGCAATCCTTAAATGCGCACTGCTGCCCAAACGCCCTCAGATCGACATGCCCGCTGCCGGCAAGAGTTTGGCAGAACAGCTCGAGGCTTGGCAGTCCGAGCTCCTGCGCTAGCCATTGGCGCAAAGCAACCTGTCCCCGATGCACCAATCTTCGATGCGCCTGGGGTGGGCTCGACCGCTATACTGGTTCGTGCCGAAATCGATCTAGAACGGAATGCCGTATATGAAAATCAATCATGCGATTCTGCATATCCTGGACTTTGACTCTGCCGTCAACGTCATGAGCCAGCGCGAGCTCGATATCGAGAGTCGTACCGTGCGCAACTTCGTGACCACGCATCTGCGCCGCGCCCGCACCTCGGCCGACAATAAACGCGCCACGTTTGCCGAGAACTCTGCGTTTGGCGGCGAGCTTAAGGGCTATTTCTTTGGCGAGCGCGAGTTCGTTAACCTGTCGCAGCAGATTGCGGAGTTTATTTCCTCCGAGCTCACCAAAGCCGAGAAAGCCGAGTCCACCGACGTGCTCGTGGCCGATTTTGACGACGATGAGGATGCCCGCTGGTTTGCCGTGATGCTGCTGGGCTCCAAGCAGGCTTTTATGCACGAAGTGGGCCGCGAGGAGGGGGAGGTGCGCAACGACATCGCGCGCCACTACGCCATTCTGCCGAACCCCTCGCAAAAGGTGCCGAGCTATGCCATCGTGCGCGCGAGTACCATGGAGATCGGCTACGTGGACAAGAAGCGCAAGATTGCCGGCGAGGACCGTATGCTTATCCCCGATGGCCTGCTGCAGTGCGACACGGGCGTATCGGGCAAGGAGGTCATCGACACCGTGACGCGTGTGGTCGAGGAAGTCGCCGAGGAGCACGGTGCCAACACGGCTGTAGCGCTCGCTAAGGTTAAGGCTGCCGTTGCCGAGAAGGTTGAGGATGACGAGGAACTGCCGCCTTGGGATATCGTCGACGAGGTCTTTGAGGACGAACCGGTTATCAAGGAGAGTGTGCGCGCCGCACTGACCGAGGAGAAGGTGCCTGAGCGTGTGCCCGTGGAGCGCAAGCAGGTCGAACGCGCGGCGGTGCGCAATCATAAGATCCGTACCGACACGGGTATCGAAATCAGCTTCCCGGCCGAGATGGGTTCGAACTCCGAATACATCGAGTTTGTCAACGAGCCCAACGGCCTCATCTCCATCGAGCTCAAAAACATCGGCAGCATCGAGAACCGATAAACTGCGCTTGGACGCTGCGGAAAACAAAGGCCGAAACCCTTCGGGACTTCGGCCTTTTTGTTTTCGGCTTGGTCGCTGACATTGCGCCGTAGGTTGAGCATACGCCAGCGAAAACGCCCCTAGGCGAGCAAGGTGACGCGAAAGAGGAGGGCATTGACCTTCTGGTCATGCCCGACGATTGAACGTCAGATTGCCGCCTAGGGGCGTTTGCAGCGTCGGGTCGTTACGGCGTTTGGTAAAACGCCGTAACTATTATAGCTGCCGCTGGCCCCCTTCCAGGCCGGTCTTGCTGTCGGTCTGGGCGTCGCGCATCTTGATGACGCGGGCAGGAACGCCGGCCACGACGGCGCCGGCGGGGACGTCCTCGACGCACACGGCACCGGCAGCCACGACGGCGCCCTTGCCCACGCGCACGCCCTCCAGGACCACGGCGTTGGCGCCAATCATGACATCATCCTCGATGATGACGGGCGTGGCGCTCGCGGGCTCAACGACGCCTGCCAGTACGGTGCCGGCGCCGATGTGGCAGTTCTTGCCCACGGTGGCGCGACCGCCCAACACGGCGCCCATATCGATCATGGAACCCTCGCCGATAACGGAGCCGATGTTGATGATGGCGCCCATCATGATGACGGAACGGTCGCCAATTTCGACGCGGTCGCGGATGATTGCGCCCGGCTCGATGCGGGCGTTGATACCCTTAAGGTCGAGCATGGGCACGGCGGAGTTGCGGCAATCGTTTTCAACGTCGTAGTAATCGATGGAATCGGCATTGGCGTCCAGGATGGCCTTGAGCTCATCCCAGTCGCCAAAGATGGTCTTGCCACGACGACCGCCGTAGACGTGTGCATTGCCCCACTGGACCTTCATGCCCGGCTTCTCGCGCACGTACAGCTTGACGGGCGTCTTTTTGGGCGCGGTGGCGATGTAGTTGATAATCTCCTGTGCATCCATCTCGGCTGCGTTGCTCATTTGCTATCTCTCCTTTGGGTGGATTCGGTTGATACCTGGTTAGGCAAACATGACCTGGTCGAACGTATAGAAGCCGGGTTCGCGGGTGACGAGCTTCTGCGCGGCCGCCAAGGCGCCGTTGACAAAGATCTGACGGCTCGTGGCGCGGTGGGTGAGCGTGACCTCCTCGTCCTGGCCAAAGAAACTCACCTCGTGCACGTCGGCGACGGTGCCGCCGCGTAGTGAGTGCATGCCGATTTCCTTGGGATCGCGAGCGCCGCACATGCCCTCACGACCGTAAACAGGATGATAGCCAGCCTCAGGTTCGGCCTCGACCACGGCGTCGAGTAGCAGCTTGGCGGTGCCGCTGGGAGCGTCGACCTTTTGGTTGTGGTGCGTCTCGACAATCTCGCAATCAAAGCCGGGCAGTTCGCGCGTGGCCTGGGCAACCAGATGGCGCAGGGCGGCGATGCCGATAGAGTAGTTGCCCGAGTGCATGACGCGGGCATTCTGACCCAGCTCGCGCAGGCGGTCCATCTGATCGGGTGTGTAGCCCGTGGTGCCCGAGACCAACGCGGCGCCCGTGCGCTCGACATAGGCGACGACGGCATCGAAGGTCACGACGTTCGAGAAGTCGATGATTACATCGGCGGCCGGTGCGTTCTCGAGCTTGCTCAAATCGAAGCCAATCTGGGCGACGATATCAAAAACGTGCTGACCGGCGGCGTCGACAACGCCCTCGGCGGTGGTGCGGATGAGCGAGCCCATGCGGCCCGTTCCCATAATGACGGTCTTAATCAAGCAGACCAGCTCCCTTCAGAGCATCGGTAAGTGCAGCGCGCGTGTCGTTGGCCATGGAGCAAAGCGGCATGCGGTAGTTGGCTTCGATCATACCCATCTGAACGAGCGCTTCTTTAACGGGGATGGGGTTGACCTCACTAAAGAGGGCGTTGATGAGCGGCTGGCCAGCAATTTGAATATCGCGGGCACGTGCCACGTCACCGTCCAGATAGGCGCGGCACATGTCATGCACGAGCTGCGGCTGAACGTCGGCCCACACGCTGATGGTGCCCGAGGCGCCCAGGCTCATGAGCGGTACGGTCAGCGCATCCTCGCCCGAGTACATGCGGAAGTCGTCGGACAGCAGGTGAGCGATCTTGGCCGCGTAGGCGACGTTGCCCGAGGCTTCCTTAATACCCATGATGTTGGGGTGCGCGGCCAAGCGCTCTACGTTGCGCTCGCTGATGCCGCAGCCGCAGCGGCCGGGGATGTTGTACGGGATGCAGGGGATGTCCACGGCGTCGGCGACGGTCTTAAAGTGCTGATAGATGCCCTCTTCATTGGACTTGTTGTAGTAGGGGGTAATGAGCAGCAGACCATCGGCGCCCAAGCCCTGGTAGGTGAGCGACTTGGTGAGCATGGTTTGCGTGGAGTTGGAGCCCGAGCCGGCGATGACGGGGACGCGTCCTGCAACCTGCTTGACCACGGCGGCGACAACGGAGTTGTCCTCGTCATCGGTCATCGTGGCGCTCTCTCCGGTGGTGCCCAGGGTGAGGATGGCGTCAGTGCCGTTTTGCAGGTGGAAATCGACAAGGCGCTCGAGTGCGTCAAAGTCGACACTGCCGTCCTTTTTAAATGGCGTAACAAGGGCGACGATTGAGCCCTCGAGATTGCGGATATCCATGTTCTTCTCCTTCGCTTCCGCGATCTGGATGCGTTTGTTCCACTGAGCGGCGATGGCCAGGCGCTCGTCTTGGGCGCGACGGCGGGCACTTTCGGCACGCGACTTTGCCAGCAGCTCGCGTCCGCACGGCAGCACGTCGAGCGTGGCAAAGTAGTCGCCCGGGCGCTCGGCGCGACGAATGAGATCTGCCGAGCCATCGGGGCGAAGCAGGACCTCGGCGGATCGCAGGCGTCCGTTGTAGTTGTAGCCCATGGAGTAGCCGTGCGCGCCGGTATCGTGGATCACAAGCAGGTCGCCCATGTCGATATGCGGCAGCTTGCGATCGATGGCGAACTTGTCGTTGTTCTCGCACAGATTGCCCGTGATGTCGTAGATGTCCGTGACGGGCGCTATGGTCTTGTCGTCGCCACCCGGCTGGCCAATTACCGTAATGTGGTGGTAAGCGCCATACATGGCAGGGCGGATCAGATCGACGGCACTTGCGTCGACACCGATATAGTCCTTGTAGATCTGCTTTTCGTGGATGGCCTTGGTGACCAGGCAGCCGTAGGGGCCCATCATAAAGCGGCCCATCTCGGTGCAGATGGCCACATCGCCCATGCCGGCAGGAACCAGAATCTCGTCGTAGGCTGCGTGTACGCCCTCGCCGATGGCGTGGATGTCGTTAGCCTGCTGCTCGGGCAGGTAGGGGATACCCACACCGCCGGACAGATTGATAAAGGCGACATGTGCGCCGGTCTCGCACTCCAGGCGCACGGCAAGTTTAAAGAGGATGCGTGCGAGCTTGGGATAGTAGTCGTTAGTGACGGTGTTACTGGCAAGGAAGGCATGGATGCCAAAATTCTCGGTGCCCTTGGCCTTGAGCATGCGGAAAGCCTCAAAGAGCTGCTCGGTGGTCATGCCGTACTTGGAGTCGCCGGGGTTATCCATGATGCCGTTGGAGAGCTGGAACAGTCCGCCCGGATTAAAGCGGCAGCTTACCGTCTTGGGGATAGGGCCCGCAACGCGCTCAAAGAACTCGATATGGCTGATGTCGTCAAAGTTGACGATGGCACCCAACTTGCCGGCGAGCTCAAAGTCGGCAGCCGGCGTGTCGTTGGACGAGAACATGATGTCGTGGCCGGTGATACCCAGCGAGCGGGCGATCATGAGCTCGGTATAGCTCGAGCAATCGCAGCCGCAGCCGTATTCGTTGAGAATGGAGATGAGCGCCGGGTTGGGATTGGCCTTGACGGCAAAGTATTCCTTAAAGCCCGGGTTCCACGCAAAGGCGTCGCGCACCTCTTGCATGTTGCGGCGGATGCCCGCCTCGTCGTATAGATGAAACGGCGTAGGGAACTGCTCGACGATATGCTCGAGCGTTTCCTTGTCCACAAACGGCTGTTTGGCCGTGTACGCTTCGTTGGGGGTCAATGCCATGTCCCGTAAACCTCGCTATCCAGACGGCGCCATCTGCGCATCGAATCCGCATAGCGTGGACCCAATGTCCGGATAGCGCTCCCGCATTGCTGCAGACAGTCCTGCGGGTGTTTCCCGCAGGCCCACCAGGTTGTTCGTGCCCGAAAAACCCAGTTCGGCGGGTTTCGCCTCCCCACGGGGTCAAAGTCTGCCGACTCGCCCGCGGATCTTCGTGCCCGCGCCTCTATCAAGTGGTAACGACCCTACCATGTTACACTTTACCAAACAAGAGTATTCGTATATAACGTTTAAAAAATGCAGGGATATGCTGGAAATAAGGGTGTGGCAATCTTGCGGCACAATAAGATGGCAACTGGCGCGCACCTATGAAAGGAACCTTTATGACCGAGCTCCAAGAACTCCGTCGCTATCGGCGCGATCTCCATCGCATTCCGGAGCTCGACTTCGATCTTCCGCAGACTATCGCCTATATCGAGGGCGTGTTGGCGCCGCTCGCTTGCGAGGTGACCCATCCGTGTCCCAGCTGCGTCTGCGCTTTCTTCGACGCTGGCGTTGGTGCCGCGCGTGCCACGGCGATTCGCGCCGATATGGATGCGCTGCCCATCGCGGAGGCGACGGGAGCGGCCTTTGCCTCGATCCATCCCGGCAAGATGCACGCTTGCGGACATGACGGACACATGGCCATGGCACTTGCCGCCGCGACGTATGTCGACCGTACGATTCGCGAGCAGCCGGGCGCCATTAGGCGCAACGTTCTCTTTGTGTTCCAGCCGGCCGAGGAAACGACCGGTGGTGCCAAGACGGTATGCGAGAGCGGTGTGTTCGAGCGCTATGGGGCTGACCGCATTTTTGGCTTCCATGTGTGGCCCGATCTGCCTGCCGGCACGTTGGCGAGTTGTTCCGGTCCGCTGCTGGCGCGTTCGAGTGAGACACACATTCATATTCACGGGACGAGCATCCATATCGCTAAGACCTATGGCGTTCCGGTCGAGGAGTCGCACGATGCGGCGCTGGCGGCTGCCAAGTTCTTGGTTGCCGAGCGCGAACTGATGGACGAGCTGGGCACCGACGAGCCCTGTATCGGTAAGTTCGGTCTGCTGCAGGCCGGTACGGTTTGCAACGCGGTGGCGGGGGAGGCCCATGTGGCCGGAAGCCTGCGTGTGTTTACGGACGACATGTTCGACCGGGCGCGCGAAGGCGTGCGCCGCGTGCTGGACGATGCCTGTGCCGCAACGGGCTGCACGTATGATCTCGACTTTGCCGAGGGCTATCCGCCGGTCGACAACGACCCCGAGTTGTTTGTCAGCGTCGCGCCTGCCTTGCCCGGGCTGCAGCTTGTGGAGGAACCGCTGCTGATCGCCGAGGATTTCGCGTTCTATCAACGCCATCTGCCGGGCGTGTTTTTCCTGCTGGGCACGGGTATGCCAGAGGACCAAGACAACCCGAGTGATTCGGATGGCTGTCCCGCCTATGCCACAAGCGCTCTGCATACCGATAGCATGCTCTTCGACGAGGAAATCCTTCTCAAAGGCCTCGATGTCTACAAACGATTGCTTTTGCTTGACTAAGGCGCAAAGGACTATTTGTTCTAGAAAATACGAACAAACGTACGATATAATAGAGATGTAAGTCTATAGAAACGTTTGACGTTACTAACGTAAGGCGATACTATGATTGCATCGTATAAAGATGAGGATACCGAACGCTTTGCCATGGGTGTGCGGGTCAGGAGGTTCGTGCCCTTTGAGCGTGTTGCGTTGAGGAAGATTCGCCAACTGCAGGTTTGTGCTTCGCTTGATGATCTTCGCGTTCCACCGGGCAACCGCCTGGAAGCTTTGAAGGGCGATCGTGCCGGTCAATATAGCATCCGTGTTAACGAGCGCTATCGGGTCTGTTTTGAGTGGAGACAGGAGATGGCTTGGAATGTCGAAATCGTCGATTATCACAAGTGATGAGACTTCGGCCGATTTGCTGTCGCCGGTGACTCCTGGTGAGCTTCTCAAAGAGGAGTTTCTTGTTCCCATGGGCATTTCTCAATATCGCCTTGCGAAAGAGACTGGGATTCCGGCTCAGCGTATCGGGCAGATTGTCTTGGGAAAACGTCGCGTGACGGCCGACACCGACCTCCGTCTTTGCCGTTATTTTGGCCTGACGGATGGTTATTGGCTGCGCGCTCAGGTGGCGTTTGACCTTGAGGCCGAGAAAAGGCGGATCGAACCGGAGCTGAATAAGATCGTTCCTGTCCAGCAGGCCGCTGCGTTGTAGTGCTCAAAGATATTGAGGTTGGAGTGACGATGGAACGACGCCGACAGTCTGCCGTTTATAGTCCCGGTGGGTGTGGATGCGGCTTGTTGTTGCTTCCGGTTATTGCTGTGAGCATTGGCGTGATGTTTGCGCTTGCTGGGCTGGCTGCGGCGGCACTCGTACTGTTTATCACTGCCATCGGCGTGACGATTTGGCTCTGCCGCAATCGCGAGCGACGCCGTGCCGGCGGTAAAACCAATGTCGGCTGGGTTGTATTCCTGGTCATTGCGTACCCGCTGAGTGTCAGCTACCTGGTGTTCTTTGTCCTGTTGATGGTCAGTGCCTTTACCGGGGAATCCGTCACGGTGGGTTGATGCGCTGCCGGCAGACGGTCGCGCAAAGTGCGTTTGCTCGGCGTTTGGATAACTGCATTGGCCGTTTACCGCAACCTTAGCTCTCAGCTAATGAATTCAAGTTTAATCCTTCCTACGATGTGCTGTGTGCCGGCACGGTAGCCGGATCGTAGGAAGGATGAATAATGGCAAAAGAGGGAAAGAAGCCGATCGGTAAGATTGTCCTAGGCGTCATCGTGGTGCTGGTTATTGTCGGTGCCGTGGGCTCTATGGGCGGCAACTCAACCGATTCGCCTGCGAGCGATTCGGCAAAACCTGCCGGGACGACACAGCAGGCTGAGGAGCAAAAAGAACCGCAAGAACCGTATACCATTGCTGACGAGGCTGAAGAC
>DBEZDO010000001.1:0-35524 GCA_048187355.1 Collinsella sp. | reverse complement strand
GGCGGCCTTCTGCATCTTGTCCATCAGCTCTTCGTCATCGTAATCAACGGCGGCCTCGACAACCTCGGCCTCCTCCTCGGCGGAAACCTCGTCAGCAGCCTCAACCTCGGCAGCTTCGGTCTCCACGGTCTCGACTGCCTCGACCTCGGCAGCCATGGTCTCGTTCTCGGTCTCGTTCATGATCTCTTCGTTCTCGGACATGAGACTCCTTCTTGGCCCTCTCGGGCATCATCGCCCCATTCGCGGGGCCCGTCGCGCACTCTTTGCGCTTTAAACATTCATGCCTCTCGGCAAAACGTCCATTAGTTTATGGTGTCGCCATCCAATCTAGCTGCAGAATCTATGTGCACACATTAATGCGACATGTGCGACTCGCGACGAGCGTACACCAGCGACGTCGCGAACCCGACCACGGCAATTACAGCCGCCACACGCACGGCAGCTGCAAATCCAATCGCCTGGGCGACGTCGGTCGCAACGCCAGCCGCACCGACAGTCGTCGCAGAACTCGAGAGCAGGCCGATAAACAGCGACGGGCCAAACGATGCGGCAATCATGTTCCACGTGTTGAGCAGTGCCGTTCCGTGAGGATGCTCAGCAACAGGCAGCGTCTCCAAGCCGGCCGTCTGCGAGGGGCTCAGCACCAAACCGACTCCGGCATACACCACAACGGTCAGCGCCACGACAACGCCGATGTTCATGCTTGCCGCCGTCATCGAGATTGCAGTCTGCCCCACGGCAATCAGGGCAAAGCCGACCGGCAGCAGCGGCCATGCGCCACGGGCGTCCATCACGCGTCCGCCCACAATCGAGGTCACGGCGTTGCAGGCAATTGCCGGCAAAATGAGCAAGCCCGCAATAAGTGCGGTCATGCCGTATGCGCCCTCAAAATAGAGCGGCAACAAAACGCTCATCGAGAACGTCGTCATCATCGACACCACCACAAGCAGGCACGCGGGCCAAAAACGAACGCTCGCCATGGGACGCACGTTAAGCACCGGATGCTCGAGCTTGAGCTGACGGGCCGCAAACAGGCCGAGCAGCACAGTGGCGACGAAGAGCGTCACGATGCCGGCAATCAGATTGGTCGAGAACTCGCCTACGGAATACACAAATGCCGTAATGCCGGCGGCGAGCAAAACAACCGACAGAATATCAAGCGTGGTGTTCGAGCGCTCTCCGACATTCTGAACAAGCTTTACGCCCGCCGCAGCGACCACAATGCCGGCCACCAGCGGCACTACGAACACCGCCCTCCAGCCAAACAACGTGCACATAAGACCGCTGATCACAGGTCCAAACGCCGGCCCTAGCGTAATGCAGGCACCACCCAGGCTCAGATACAGACCGAGCTTCTCGCGCGGGGCGCAAGACAGCACCACGTTCATCATGAGCGGAAACAAGATGCCCGATCCCGCAGCCTGTAAAATACGACTTGGCAGCAAAACGCTAAACGACGGAGCGATCAGACACAGGACTTCGCCGGCGACCATACATCCGCATGCGAAAAACAACAGCTTGCGCGTCGAGAAACGGCCGGACAGGAAGGCCATGATGGCCGTAAAGATCGACGTCACAATCATGTAGCCCGAGACGAGCCACTGCGCCGTGGTGGCACTCACCGAAAAGGCCGCCATAATGTCGTGCAACGCCACGTTAATGATGTTCTCGTTAAACGCGGCAACAAAGGCCGCAATATACATAACGACGAGAAGCGCCGCAGTGGCCGATGGCGTTACTTGAACTTGTTGCTGAGATTTGCTCCCCATGCATTTCCTTCCTCTTGGAACGACAGTTGCATCGCCCCAGAGGAACAGTCCAGGGCGAAAAATGAGCCCTAGACTTACGCCAGACGCCGTACACGACGAGTCTGACAACATGGTCCAACGTTGAAAGATTGTAACGCGGACGCACAGCTTTCCTTCCGCGCTATTATTAAAAGTCCACGAAAGCATGAGACATGAGGAGCCCGCCATGATTAAGCCCATCATGAAATCCGAGTTCTTTTTGCGCCTGCCTTCCGAAGACGCGGGACCCGACGATGCCGCGACCGGGCAGGACCTCCTGGATACACTCCACGAGCATGAGCACGAGTGCGTGGGCCTCGCCGCCAACATGATCGGCGTGCGCAAACGCATCATCTGCGTAAAGGACGGCAACAGGACACTCCTGATGTACAACCCTCAAATTCTTGAGCAGGTCAATGCCTATCAGACGAGCGAAGGATGTCTCTCGCTGATCGGCGAGCGTCCCTGTACCCGCTATCGCCGCATTAAGGTGGAGTATTTGGACGAGAACTTCGTCCACCGCATCAAAAACTTCTCGGGCTACACCGCCGAGATCATCCAGCACGAAATCGACCACTGCAACGGCGTTGTGGTTTAGGCCACCTGCCAAAATGAGGGTACCGGAGGCCTCCCTATGGATATCAACCGCTTTGGCGAATTCGCCATCTTAGCGCAGTCACGCACGTTTCTTGATGCGGCGGAACTGCTTTTCATGTCGCAATCAACCCTCTCCAAGCACATCATGGCAATGGAGCACGAACTCGGCTGCAAGCTCATCGATCGAAGCCAGCGCCACGTAACACTCACCGCGCAAGGTGAAGCGCTCCTCCCCTATGCGCAAAAAATTGCGACGCTTCAGCATCGCTATCTTGCCGCCATTCAAATAGGTGCAGGTGAGCCGCTCGAGCACCTCACCGTAGGTTCTATCCCCATTATGGCCCCTTATGGGATCACGGACGCCGTCATCGATTTTCAGCAGGCGAACCCCTCATATTCTGTCGAGCTCATCGAAGGCGAGGGCGACACACTCAAGCGCATGCTCCTGCACGAGGACATTGACCTGGCCTTCATCCGTGACAGCGGCGCCATCGAGCCGGAGTTCAAAAAGATTCCCTTTACGACCGACCGGCTCGTGGCCGTCCTTCCGCTCGACCATTCACTCGCCGAACGTGACACCGTCGAGATAGACGACCTTATCGACGAGAATTTCCTCATGCTTCCCCAAGGCTCGTTCGTAAGCGAGCTCGTCCTTTCCCTTTGTCGCGAAGCTGGATTTGGCCCACGTGTCACGTTCACCGGCAAACGAGCCGAGAACATCATCTCTCTTGTCGCACGCGGCGCCGGTGTCTCATTCCTCATGCGCAAGCCGGCGGAATCGCTTGCCAGCGGAAAGGTAGCCCTGGTGCCGCTTGAGCCCGCGACGACCTCCGAGGTCAGGCTCTACCTCAAGCGGAACGCCGCGCACTCGCAGGCGGTCGTCTCGTTCATCGGCTTCCTCCCCTACCGTCAGCTCCTGCAGGGCGACCGTACATCTTCCACCGCGGCACGACCGTCATAATCCCCGCTGCTCCACAACCGCAGACCTGTGTCCGCAAACACGCTGACAACGGCACAAAATACAAATATGCCTCGGGCGGCACGTCGCCGTCCGAGGCATATTTAGTTAAAGTGCGCAGAAAGACTAGTCCACCGAGATGTTGAGTGCCTTACCGCCCTCGTCCTTCTTGGTACCGATCACCATAGCGGCGACAAGAGCCAGAACGAAAGCGACCACACCGGAGATGACAAGGCCGATAAAGCCCGTGTCGATGCCGGCAGGGTTAATAAAGCTCGGGAAACCGAGCGGGCCGGAGGCGCCGAAGGCATAGAGCTTGGCACCCATGAGGCCGGCAATGGCGCCGCCTACACCAGCGGAAATAAAGGTTGCCCACATAAGGCGCTTACGCGGCAGCAAGATGGCGTAAAGCGCAGGCTCGTTGACACCGAAAATCGAAGAGACAAGGGCGGGAATGTTGACGGCAGCATTTTCCTCGGAGTCCTTGGTTCGGATGATCATGCCAAGCACAGCGCCGGCGATGGCACAACCGCCTGCATACACGAGCGGGTTAATGAGGTCATAGCCGTAGGTTGCGACATCGAGGAACCACAGCGGGATGATACCCCAGTGCAGGCCGAACATGACGAGCAGGCTCCAGAACGTGCCGATGACGAAGCCGGCGATGGCGGGTTGGAAGTTGATGAGCATCAGAATGATCTGGGCAACGATGTTGGAGAGGACCGTCATGACCGGACCGACCACAAGCAGGCCAAGGATGCCGCAAATGAGGAGCGTCAGGATGTTGGAGAAGAACGAGCTCACAAGCGCGGGCAGCGCGTTAGAAAGGGCCTTGTGCACCTTGGAGGCAATCCAGACGATAAAGATCGCAGGCAGAATCGTCGATGAGTAATTCTGCATGATCAGCGGGATGCCAAAAATATCACCGTAGACATTGGACTCGAAGACCGTACCGGCGCCGAGCGTGTAGAGCGGATCTCCGCCCATAAGGGCAACGAGCGTCGGGTAGACGAGGATACCGCCGAGCGCCATTCCCATAACGGGCTTAAGTCCGAACTTCTTGGCCGACGTCCAGCCAATGATTAGCGGAAAGTAATAGAAGACCGAATCTCCGATTGCCGAGAGCGTCACATACGTATTGCTGTCCTTAGCGAGCCAACCGGCAACCGTACAGAGCGCAAGCATCGACTTGATGAAGCCACCGGCCATAAGCACACCAAGAACCGGCTGCAGAATCTCGGAAATGATGGCGAGCAGGCGCGAGAACGGATCGCCCTTCTTGACATTGTCGCCCTCATCGATATCAAGCGCAGGCTTGGCGTCGAACCCGCCAATCTGAACAAGGTCGTTGTAGACGGCCTCGACGGTGGCGCCGATCACGACCTGGTACTGTCCGCCGGCCTGGATGACGTCAACGACGCCCTTCGTCGCCTTAAGCTCATTGGTCTGGGCAAGTGATTCATCCTTGAGGTGGAAGCGGAGACGCGTAATGCAGTGGCTCACGTCTAACACATTGTCTCGACCACCGACCTTTGTGATGATTTCATCGCAAAGCTTCTGGTATTTCATGGAATTCTCCTTTTTCTGAGCGGGGTATAGCATCGATTTCATGCCTCCGTAGTCGACGTGGGAGGGCAAGGAACCCGCTTCCCCCTTTGAAATCCGCGGACGCACGTACGCCCGGGATGGGAAACGGCAGAGAAGATGGAAGATGCCGATCACATGGCAGCGAGCCTCATTGGCCCATGTCACGCAATCAGGCCTACAGACGCGAATCTGCTGCGCCGAGAAGTCTCGTCGTCTGGCAGAACTTGTCACACAGACGTTCCGGTTCGCCCTGGGGAATCTGAGTACGCTCGGTCTCAAAGGAGAGGCCGTACTCGCGTGCCGGAAGGAAATACTCGAAATAGCCGTTGGTGTAACCGCAAACTATTCCCTCGACCGGGCATTCGCGCTTCATGCGAATACCCAGGTCGCTGCCGAGCTCACTCGGGAACACAAAGAGATGCAGGCCGCCCAAACTGATGACGGCACACTTAAGCGTGAGCGAAAAGTCGTCATGGGCAACGGTGTGATAGAACGTCTGAGGCTCGATGCGGTCGAGAACGACCTCGCGATCGAGCTTGATCTGGGAAATCGCCTCGGCAAGACCGGTCGAAACGCGCTCGACCTCGGGAATGCCGCGTCCCTGGCGAAAATTGCGGTCGCTACAGTCGCCAGCAGCACCGACGACCATGGCCGGATAGTAACCAAGACTCTGAGCGAGCTTTTTGCCGGTAAGACCGGCGAGTTCGCTCGTGAGCTCCGTGCAGTCGGGTCCGACGCAAGCGGAATGCACCGCCCAGTTCACAAAGCCCGCAAATGGCTTGCCTTCGGTATCGAAGAACGATACGACAATGACCTCATTGTCGGCGAGTTCACCTGGGATGATGCGGTTGTCGTAGAAACCGGTGATGACCTGCTTGCCCAAGCGACAAATCGCGGGCTGTGCGTTGGCGCGGCACTCCTCAAAGCATTGGCAAATGGTATCGAGGAACCAGCGGTAGTAGTTCTCGTCGAATTTTCCCGTCCACCAGCTGCGGTGGTAAGCGACGATTGAAGTATGGTCGTGCGTCGCCGAGAGCAAAACGCAGTCACGGTCGATTCCATAGCGCTCGGCGAGCATTGTCTTGACTTCCTCGGCCATGCTTTCCTCGAACTCGAGGACATCGGCATTAAAAAGAAACACTTCACGTTCGCCTTGCTGGAAGAGGATGGCGTTGGCGAAGACGTCATCATGGACGCCCGTCGCAGGTTCAAGACGGTTGGGAAGATTGCGGTAGCCAATCAGGTAGATGTCGCCCTGTGGGGTAATTTTGCGGCGCGCGTGTCCAATGTTCATGCACGTTCTCCTTCTATGTCACGCCGCATTCAAGGCGGCAATGATGATTTCGACGAGGCGCTCATGGGATCCGGCGGCAAAACCGGAGTTCATAGCCTCATAGGTGATTTTTTCGTACGCGTCGGGAGCCGGTAGGTACTTCTGTCCGCCGTTGACGAGCGTGGCAAAGAACACAGAGCCGGACCGGGCGGCGCGCACAGTGGCGCCGAATGCACTCGAGACCTCGGGTTGTACGCCGACAAGCTCGACGTTTCCCAGCCGGAGCAGATAGACCCTCGTGCGCTGCTCGCCAGCGGCATGAAACTCATACGTTCGGTGCGGAGCCAAAGAGTGAAAATCGGCGCGTGTCTGAGCGGGCAGGAGAACGTCGACCGTGCGGGCATCGATGCCGGTAGCGTCATCCTCACGCGCCATGCGAGCGGCCTCGATCAAAGCATTGCCCAAGGCCTGCCCCTGCTGGTGCAGCATGCGGTATCCGTCCTCATGGGCATCGACCGTCTGCTTAACGCCGGCCGCATCGAACATGACGTTCATGGCGCGCTCCGCCGGACCTTGGTCGCCCGCGGCGCCTGGCAGCAACAGGGCAACGCCGCCCAGCTCGCGCTCGAGTGACATGGCGGCAAAACCAAAGAGGTCTCCGCTCGCCATGCGCCTCCCCTCGGAGTCGCGCGACCCGTCGAGCACGGAGGACTGAACGTCCGCCGTCGCGAGCACGGCAACATACTCGCCCCCGGCATCCCTTATGGCGAGTACGGGCATCGTGTGGTCGGCAAACCCCCTGGGATTCGAGCCCAACCACCAGCCGGCAGGCGTCTCAATGTCGCGATTAACGTTCACGGGGCATTCGCCCTCCACAGTGGCGAGCGTGGCAGAGTGAATGCCCGCAACAGCGCGCTCGACAGCCGTGCGGGCGGCAGCGACGAGCGCTGCGCGATAGCGCTCGTTGCGATTGCGGGTAGCATTGTCGGCAAGATGCCCGGGAGTGCGGACGTGAGGCATGGAAAACGTGTGGGTAGGAACCACCCAAGAATAAGCACCGCTGCAATTGGCGGCATCCTCAACAACCTCACGCAGATCGGCGAGTAGAGCCGGAGCGATCGAGGTGACCTCAAGCGAAAGGACGCAGGCGCGTCGCCCCGTCCCCTCGATGATAAGGGCACGGGCGAAGACTTCATGACGGAGTTCGTCGAAACCGTCGAACGGCAACACGTCCCCAAGATCGATGGCCACACGAGCGGCCCCAGCCCTCATCTCTCCTTCGCCCATGGCAGATACTCCCCTCTGATTGCCGCTCACTCGACACCGTACAGTTGCTGCGCCGTACCGCCAAGCACAAGGTCGCTGTCTGTATCGCTCAGATTTGCAGCGCGAACGCAGGCGACACCCTCGGTGAGCCACTCGCGTTTGACGGGATAGCTCGTGCCAAAAACAATATGGTCTGCACCCAGCACGTCAACCGCGCAGGCGAGGAGTGTCTTGCCCCAAGGCTGGGCATGGGACATGTCGAAATAGATGTTGTTCTCGAGGTGCCTGGAAACGGTCTCGGTATCGACCTGAAAACGGCCAGAAGCATCAGGGCGCTTGGGACCATGAGGCAGCAGCATCTCCTTGAACGCAAAGTATGCGCCGCCGAGCATGGAGTGGACCATCTTGATATTGGGATAGCGCTCAAAGAAATCACCAAAGATCTCTCGGCCGATCGCCGTAGTTTGGTCGACGCAGCGGCCATAAGAGCGGCGAAGGTTGTCGTACGCGAGAAGCGACTCGTTCTCGACCGGCACGGGAACATGGTGCACGTAAACGGTGACATGGCGTTCGTTCAGGTGCTCGAAAAAGCTCGAGAAGACCTGGTCGTCGAGATAGCGCTTGCCGTAGTGAGCGCAGAGCTGCACGCCCGCAAAACCATCGTCGAGCCTGCGGTCGAGCTCCTCCAAATTCGCTTTGGTGCCAAAGGGCGGCACGGCGACAAGCGGAATCAGACGGCCATTTGACGCCTTCGCGTCAGCAGCCATACCGTCGTTGAAACGCCGGCACATCTCGAGCGACATCCACTCGTGGCAGCCGGGGAGCTTGAGGATCGCCTTGTCGACCCCCGCCTCATCCATATCGGCCAAGCGCTTCTCGAGGGTGTAGTCGCCCTCAATGTAGTTAAGACCCGGAGAACCGGCGGGCATCTCGATCACGATCTGTCGTTTGCCGGCGGAATTCATGGTCAGATAGCCTTCGGTGTCATAGGCGCGGGGTACCTCGGCCAAAAACTGTTCGCAGAGCGTCTCGTCATGAAAGATGTGCTCGTCGAACCAGTAGGAATTTGCATCGATAATCATTGGTTGGAACCGCCTTTCATCTTGTTGAAAACATTCTAGAAAAGCAGGTACCCGGACATCAATTCCAGCTTAAGCCCATTGTATTCCATTTTGGAATAGAACTTACCGCTCACACGCGAACCTCGCCCGCTCAACGAGACAAGCGCTAACAGCACGGGCTTAGACAGAAAACGGTCGGCCCGCATCCGTTGCGGGCCGACCGTTTCATTACAGGCTACCTTTGCCGTTACGCCTGGCGGTAATGGTCAAAGAAGTCGGCGAGGTCTTCGAGGGACTCTTTGAGTACTTCCATGCGCGGCAGGTACACGATGCGGAAGTGGTCGGGCTCAGCCCAGTTGAAGCCGCCGCCGCGCGTGATCAGGATCTTCTTCTCGTGCAGCAGGTCGAGGGCGAACTGCTCGTCATCGGTGATGTTGAACTTCTTCACATCCATCTTGGGGAAGATGTAGAACGCCGCGCGCGGCTTAACCACCGAGATGCCGTCAATCTTGTTGAGCGCCTCATACACAAAGTTGCGCTGCTCGTAGACACGGCCGCCGGGACGGATGTAGTCGTTAACGGACTGATGGCCACCGAGTGCCGTCTGAACGATCGACTGAGCCGGCACGTTGGAGCACAGGCGCATGTTGGAGAGCATGTTGATGCCCATGATGAAGTCGCTCATGCAGCGCTGGTTGCCCGAAAGCACCATCCAGCCAATACGATAGCCCGCAATCATGTGCGACTTGGAAAGGCCGCTAAAGGTGACGCAGGGCAGGTCGGGGGCGAGCGAGGCAATCGAGACGTGCTCGTAGCCGTCCATGCAGAGGCGGTCGTAGATCTCATCGGCAAAGATCATCAGCTGATGCCTGCGTGCAACCTCGACGATGCCCTCGAGCACCTCGCGCGGATAGACGGAACCCGTGGGGTTATTGGGGTTGATGATGACGAGAGCTTTGGTCGCGCTCGTAATCTTGG
The DNA here is from genome assembly GCA_048187355.1 of Collinsella sp. Taxonomy (GTDB): domain Bacteria; phylum Actinomycetota; class Coriobacteriia; order Coriobacteriales; family Coriobacteriaceae; genus Collinsella. The sequence goes on along the minus strand of DBEZDO010000001.1, from coordinate 26,017 downwards.
ACTCCATATCCTCCAAGTCGGGATACCAATCCGCCTGCTCATCGCACAGATAGTGCACAGGATGACCGCCGGCAAGGGTTGCGCACGCCGTCCAGAGCGGATAGTCGGGGCTGGGGATCAGAATCTCGTCGCCATTGTCGAGCAGCGCGTTCATCGAAAGCTGAATGAGCTCGGACACGCCGTTGCCCGTGTAGATATGCTCCATCTGAACGTTGGGCAGGCCCTTGATCTGCGAATACTGCATGATCGCCTTGCGCGCGGAGAACAGGCCACGCGAGTTGGAATAGCCTTCGCAGTCGGGCAGCTGCTGGCGCATGTCCTTGATGACCTCATCGGGCGTGCGGAAACCGAAGGGCGCCGGGTTACCGATATTGAGCTTGAGGATGCGCTCGCCCTCGTCCTCCATACGGGCGGCCTCGTCGACGACGGGACCGCGCACGTCATACAGGACGTTATCGAGCTTGGTGGACTTAGAAAAAGTACGCATGGTGGTGCTCCTTGCAATTTGAGCTGAGGGATGGGGTTCGGGCTTGGAATCGTTGCGGGGTGATGATGCCTCGCCTTGATCGGCGTCGCCGGCAAGCAGCCAGGTAACATCGACCTCCAAAATACGGGCGAGCAGCTCAGCCACATCGCGCCGCGGGATCGTCTTGCCGCTCACATATTGGCTCATCTGACTCTTGCCGAGTTTTTTGCCGAGCATCTCCGATGCGCGGATCACGTCCGACTGGCGAACGTCGCGATCGGACATAGTCTGTCGCAGGCGATCGCTAAACGTCTCTTGGGCCACTAGAACCTCCTTGCTGGCAAAGTTCAATTTATAGAACACGAATTGAACCATGGTTCAATTTAGCAAGCAGTATAACGCGGCGCCTCATTCGAAAGTTCAATTTCATAAGAAAACGTACCGAACCCCGAGGATTGTCCCAAAGTGGGCAACAGGTACGCGCCTTTAGAGATATTCAAGGAGACGAGCCGCCGCAAGCGAAACATCAGCCGTGCGATATATGGCGTTGATTTGGCGATGGGGATGCCCCTCGAGTGGGCGCACAGCAACATCGAACTGACAGCGGCGCAAGATGAGCGCGGGAAGAATGCTCACGCCCAGGCCGTCCTCGACCATAGCCATAATCGCATAGTCATCCCAGGTCGACAGCTTAGAGCGCACCGCCAGGCCCGCGCGGCGAAACAGCGGCGTAATCTCGTCGTCGCTACCGCGTTCCAGCAGGATAAACTGCTCGTTGGCCAAATCGGCAAGGGAAACGACCTCCGCGGTGGCAAGCGAGGAGTCCGCTGGCACCACGGCCATCAGCTCGTCTTGCACCAACGGTCGCGACGCCATGCCGGCGCCGCGTGGCTCGCGCGGAATAAAGCCCAGGTCGCAGCGGCCTTCCGCCACCCATTGTTCAATCTCTGAGTAATCGCCCATCAGCAACTCATAATCGACGTCCGGATGATCGGCGCGAAAGCGCGCAATCACCGGCGGCAGCACGTGGGTCGCCACACTCGAAAACGTACCGATGCAGATTTTGCCGCGCATGAGCCCGCGCATCTCATCCACCCGTCGCTGCAAGCGAGTGAATTCCTCGCAGAGCGCCTCGACAGCCGGCATGACCTGCCGCCCGTCGGCAGAAAGAGCCACGCCCTCGCGACTGCGGTCGAGCACCTTAAAACCCCAGTCGACCTCAAGATCGGCCACCATACGGCTCACGCCCGACTGCGAATAGCTCAGGCGCTCGGCGGCGCGCGTAAAACTGCCGGCGCGCACCGTCTCAAGCAGCACCTGCATCTTTTGAATATTCGTTTCCACGGCACCCCTCCACCTTTGCATGAGTTTTTGTCATGTTATCCATGCATTATATTCGCTTTTCTTCTATTGCCAGTTCACCCATAGTGAACATGCTCGAATATAGAGGGGACGGAAGCGCATGGACAACGGACTGTTTACGTACTTAGCAGCATTGCTATTGTTTGGCTCCAACGGCATCATCGCCGCCGCCATCGCGCTGCCGAGCTCCGATATCGTGCTACTACGCACGTTTTTGGGCGCACTCTCGCTTGTCACCATCCTCGCCATCACCCAAAGCCATAAGTTGCAGGCGCCATCTCGCCCCCGCGAAGCCGCAGCCCTCCTCCTCTCGGGAGCCGCGCTGGGCGCCAGCTGGATTTTTCTGTTCCGCGCCTACCAGACGATCGGCGTCGGCGTATCCTCGCTGCTGTACTACTGCGGCCCCATCATTGTCATGGCGCTCTCCCCACTCATCTTTGGCGAAAAACTGACCGGCGGCAAAATCGCCGGGTTTATCGCCGTCGCCTGCGGTGCTTTTCTCATTGCGGCACAAGGTCTAGGCGGCAATATGCCCATTGCGGGTATCGTCTGCGGTATCGCGTCGGCATTTTGCTATGCGCTGATGGTCATCGCTAGCAAGGGTGCGCCGCACATCGAAGGCCTCGAGAACTCCACGCTCCAGGTGAGCGCCGCCTTTGTGACCGCGCTGGTCCTCACGCTCATCACGCAGGGCGCTCCCTCATTCCTGTCCGCCGGCGTCGCCGCCAGTATTGATTGGCGCGCCGTCGTCATGCTCGGCGTCGTCAACACCGGCATCGGTTGCCTGCTCTACTTTAGTGCCGTCGCCAAGCTGCCCGTCCAGACCGTCGCGGTCGTCGGCTACCTCGAGCCGCTTTCGGCGGTCGTGTTCTCGGCCGTCCTTTTGGGTGAAGCCATAACACCGGTCCGCCTGATGGGTGCCGCGCTTATCATCGGCGGCGCGATTTTTTGCGAACTCGCCGGCAAACGCGCAAGCGCCAAGGCTGGCATAGCCCAGACAGCACGTGCTTAAAAGCCCCTGTTTCGAAATGCTACCCACGTACATAAATAATCCCCAGCTGGGGATTATTGTCTAAAATAACCTGATGTGCCAAACTGCTCTTGTATGTATAAAGACGGCATAAAGATTATCTGTCCTAGACAGACAACCGGATGTCTAAGGGAGTCCACGTGGCACACAACAAACTGGAGGCAAGCCCCCAAGACCAGCGTGGTCAAGGCGGGCACGGAACCATCCCCCTCTCCGCTGGCATGCTGCTCGTGACGCTCGGCGTCGTCTATGGCGACATCGGCACGAGCCCCATGTACACCATGAAATCAATCGTCGCCAACAACGGCGGCATCGGTACCGTCAGCGAAGACATGATCTTGGGAGCGCTTTCGCTTGTCATCTGGACCATGACGCTCGTGACCACGGTCAAGTACGTGGTTATCGCCATGAAGGCCGATAACCACAACGAGGGCGGCATCTTCGCCCTGTTTAGCTTGGTGCGCAAAGTGGCGCCGTGGCTGATCCTTCCCGCCATGATCGGCGGCGCGGCGCTGCTCGCCGACGGCATCCTCACCCCCGCCGTCACGGTTACCACGGCCATCGAGGGCTTGCGCACTATCGAGTGGGGCCACGCGCTTTTGGGTGACGGCCAGACCAATGTGATCATCATCACCATCATCATTATCTGCGGCCTGTTTGCCATGCAGCGCGCCGGTACCTCGTCGATCGGCAAGCTGTTCGGCCCGCTCATGACGCTGTGGTTCCTGTTCCTGGCAGGCGCCGGCCTGTTCAACATGCTCGGCAACCTATCCATCCTGCGCGCGCTCAACCCCATCCGCGGCATCATGTTCCTGTTCTCGCCCATCAACCACTCGGGCATCATGGTACTCGGCTTTGTCTTCCTGTCGACGACCGGCGCCGAGGCCCTCTACTCGGACATGGGCCACGTTGGCAAGGCCAACATCTATGCATCCTGGCCGTTTGTTAAGGCGGCCCTTATCCTCAACTATCTGGGTCAGGGAGCTTGGCTGCTCGCCAATAACTCCAACCCCCAGATGCTCGCGATGGATATCGTCAACCCGTTTTATATGATGCTTCCCGAGCCCCTGCGCCCCTTTGCCATCGTGCTTTCGACCGTAGCGGCCATCATCGCCTCGCAGGCGCTCATCACCGGCTCGTTCTCGCTGGTATCCGAGGCCACGCGCCTCAACCTTATGCCGCATCTGCGCATCCACTACCCCAGCGACACCAAGGGCCAGCTCTATATTCCGCTCGTCAACAACATCATGTGGGTCGGCTGCATCTTCATCGTGCTGCTGTTCCAAAACTCCGAGCGCATGGAGAGCGCCTACGGCCTCGCCATTACCGTGACCATGCTCATGACCACGACGCTTTTGACGAGCTATATCGCTGGCATTCTCAAGCACAAGCTGGGCGCCTGCGTCTTCGCCCTGCTCTTCGGTGCCATTGAGCTGTGCTTCTTTGCCTCGTGCCTCACCATGTTCTTTGACGGCGGCTATGTGATGATCTTCCTGGCCGCACTGCTGTTTGGCCTTATGTACGTGTGGCGCCGTGGCACCGCCATCGAGCGCACGCAGACGATTCTGTTGCCCGTCTCCAAGTACATCGATCAGCTCAACCGCCTGCGCAACGACGAGACCTATCCCGTGCTCGCCGACAATCTGGTATTTCTCACCAACAGCCCCGACCCGCTCACGCTCGACCGCGACGTGCTCTATTCCATCCTGGACAAGCACCCCAAGCGCGCCAAGGCATATTGGTTCATCAACGTGCACGTTACCGACGAACCCTATACGCACGAGTATTCCGTCGAGACCTTTGGCACAGACTTCCTCTTCCGCGTTCGCCTGGACCTGGGCTTTAAGGTCAACCAGCGCGTCAACGCCTATCTGCGTCAGATCGTCGGCGACTTGATGGCATCGGGCGAGCTGCCGCCGCAACATCACACCTACTCCATCTACGAGACATGCGGCAACGTGGGTGACTTCCGCTTTTGCATGCTGCGCAAGATGCTTGCCCCCGAAACGGACATCAACCGCAATGACCACCGCGTGATGGCCATCAAGTACGCCGTCCGCCGCGCCTGCGGAAGCCCGGCACGCTGGTACGGTCTTGAGAACTCGGCCATCATCATCGAGTACGTGCCGCTGTTTGCCCGCATGCGCCCGGCCGTTAAGCTCGTGCGCACCCAGGTGCCGCTCGAGGTTCAGATCGAAGAGGCCGAGGAAATGGAAGTCGATATCTTCTCGGACGACCTGGTCAACGGCAACGAAGCCGGTAGGAACATGAACGTCGACCCCACCGAGTTGCTCGAGAGCGTCGCCGATACGCCCGAACAGCAACAGCTCGACGGCCTCGAGAGCGAACAGCTCAACGATGCCAACTTCTAGCGACGTCACAAATCAACGACAGCGGCCCTGCATCTCACGGGAGACGCAGGGCCGCTTTGCATTGCAGTAAAGCTAACGGCTACGAACGGCGCGGCTCGGGAACCACGAGTCTATCGGGGCTCGCGCCCTCGGCATCCATCAGGCTCACGTAGCGAATCGACGGATCCCCATACATCGCGTAGTAATAATTGCCCGTGCGCGCGCTAAAGCATCCAGTGTAGATAGTCTTCTCGAACTTGCCATCGCCCATCCTGGACGCTCCCTCGATCATCACCACGCCCTCGAGCGAGCGGAACATGCGAACGACGTTTTCGGTCTCGCTCTCCTTTTGCGGGTAATTGGCATTGAGGTACGCCGCCTTTACAAAACGGCTCGGCGAATAGCAATCGCCCGGAATGCCGCGCATGCCGGCACCGGCTCCATAGGGCTTAAGCTCGGCGCCACGCCATGTCGCCGTCTGCGGAAAATCGCTTGTGGCGGTGATATAGGTGCGTAGGTTTTCCATATGCCACGGGAAGGTCGGCTGATTGGCAAGGGTGTCGACCGGATCGTCGTATACATGCAGGCCGTCAGCCATCATCTCGACCACGATGCTGCGCTGGCTGTCGCCGATAATCCAATGGAGCAGTGACACGCCCAGCCCCTCTCCGGCAGATTTGGCGACAATCACCGTATCGCGCAGCGCGGCCTCGACCTCATCGACCGTCGAGAACGTCGCTGCCACCCACAGGGGAAACTCATAGGCCGCGATATTGTTCTTGCCGTCGACAGGGCCATCGGCATACTCGGCATAGCCGGGGAAGTTGAGCCCCGCCACAGCCAGACCCGCATCGTTACCGCAGTCGAAAAACATAGGGTAGTTCTCGTAATCGATGCACATGCCGATTACCGCGTGCGCCGCCGACGCATCGTCGATAAACGAATACGGAATGTGGAACCCGCGCGGCATCACGCGAACCTGTTGGCCGTAGTCAAAGCTCCAGTCGAGGTTGCGGCCTAGATACATGTGGCCAGAATTATCGGTAAATCGAATGCTCGTACACATAGCGCCTCCTAGCTTTACGTTCCTGCTAAGGTTATTGTCACCAAACAAAAAGGCGCTAAACACAAAAGCCCGGACATGACAACAATGTCACGCCCGGACCAAAAGAGACGAAGTGCGGTGCTTTGGTCCCCTTAGACCAACTTTCCTAGACAGTGGTCAATCATGTGTTGAATCATCTGCGCCTCGAAGCCCACAAAGTCCTGCTTGCGCTCGCGCATCTTGCCGTCGACGATCACGTCATAAGCGACCTTGCACTTGATATAGCGCGTGGACTTGGTGACCTCCTCGTGCGTCAGGCAGCTCTCCTCCATCTTGCTGGCGCCCAGGCCAAACACCAGACGGGGGTTGTAGAGCACGTGGGGCTCGCCGGCATCGTCCAGATAGACGCAGACCTTCTTGGTGACGCCGATCTGGTTGGCGGCAAGGCAGCCGGCATCGTCGAGCGACTTGATGGTATCGATCAGGTCCTGTGCCACCGACTCGTCCTCGACGGTCGCGACCTCGCAACGCTGGGACAGAATAGCCTCGTCGTGGCAGAGCTCTTTAATCATACGTTCCTCCATAGGGGTCGTTGTAACTGCTTAAGTATACGGTACCCACACATTTTCATGCGAAAAATACCATCCGTCTGCTACAAAGCGCCGAACATCAACATGCGAGGAACATCAACCTTTCAAAGGCGATATAGTAGTTGAGTTCGTGTCAATCGGCCTAAACTCGGGGCCGAACAAGGAAAGGGTATGCATGGACGAACTTTTTCACGTCAGTGAGCGCAAGTCCACAATCGGGACCGAACTTCGCGCTGGACTGACAACATTCCTGGCGATGGCCTACATCATCGCCGTCAACCCTGCGGTGCTCTCGGGCGCCGGCATCGATGCGGGAGCGCTCGCCTGCGCCACCTGCCTGGGCGCCGGCATCATGACCATCTGCATGGGCATCTTCGCCAACCGCCCGCTCGCCTGCGCGTCGGGCTTAGGCGTCAACGCGATGATCGCTGGAATCGCCACCACCGTCTGCGGCGGTGACTGGCACGTGGCCATGAGCGTCATCTTCCTTGAGGGCGTCGTCATCTTGCTGCTCGTGCTTTGTGGCCTGCGCGAGGCCATCATGGACGCCATCCCCGTGGTTCTGCGCCACGCTATCTCGGTGGGCCTGGGCCTGTTCATCGCCATGATTGGCCTGTGCGATGCCGGTATCATCACCGCTGGCGCCGGTACACTCGTCGGTCTGGGCGACATCACCTCCCCCACCTTCATCGTCGGCATCATCTCCATCCTGGTGACGGTCGCCCTCGCCTGCCGCAACGTCCCCGGCTCGCTGCTCATCGGCATCGTCGTCGCCGTCATCGCCGGTATCCCCCTAGGTGTGACCCAGGCTCCGACCGGTATCATCGCCCCGCTCGACTTCTCGAGCATCGGTGGCCCCATCGCCGACGCCGGCGGCGTGCCCGCCATCGTCAAGGTCCTTACCGACCCCGCGCTCCTCGTCATCTCGTTCTCGCTGCTCATGAGTGACTTCTTCGACACCATGGGCACCGCGATGGCCGTGGCCAAGCAGGGCGAGTTCCTCACCGACGACGGCAACGTCGAGAATATCAAGGAGATCCTGATCGTCGACTCCGCCGCCGCTGCTGTGGGCGGTTTCATGGGCGTCTCCTCCATCACCACCTTCGTCGAGTCCACCTCTGGCGCTGCCGACGGTGGCCGCACGGGCCTCACCTCCGTCACCACCGGCGTGCTGTTCATTCTCGCCGCGTTCTTCTCCCCCATCGTCACCATCGTTTCCAGCGCCGCCACCTGCGGTGCTCTGGTCTACGTCGGCTACCTCATGATGAGCGAGGCCTCCGAGATCGACTGGTCCGACGTGTCGCAGGGTTTCCCGGCGTTCATGATTGTCGCCGGCGTGCCCTTCACCTACTCCATCTCTGCTGGCATTGGCCTGGGCTTTATCGCCTACGTGATCGTCGCGCTCTTTAAGGGCGAGGCCTCCAAGATCAAGCCGCTCATGTGGATCGCAGCCCTTGCCTTCCTCGTCTACTTCTTCGTGGCGTAACGGCATATTCTGCTAAAGCAAAACAACAAGGCGCGGAGTCGCATCGAGCGGCTCCGCGCCTTTCTTTTAGCGTCTGCCCCCGTGCTAGCGTGCGACAATTGAGGCTGTCAATATCACAACACCGAGAGAAGCCTGCCTTGGAAGCGCATCATAAGCAGATAACCGTTTATTCAGAGTGTGTGGAAGGCGCGCCCGTCATCTACCTCCCCGTGGTTATGGGCGACGGTAGTGAAGTCTACGAGCGCTGCCGAGAGCTCGACTGCCCGCCATTCACCCTTGTCGCCATTGGAGGGCTCGATTGGAATCGCGAGCTGAGCCCCTGGGAATGTGAGGGAACTATACGAGATGCCGAGCCCTTTGGTGGACAGGCTGCTGGTTTTCTTGACGAGTTGTTGAAGCAGATAATCCCCCAGGCCGAATCATCGCTCCCGCAACCGCCCACCTGGCGCGGCATTGCCGGCTACTCGTTGGCGGGTCTTTTTTCCCTGTGGGCACTTTGGCAAACAGATGTCTTTGAGCGCGCGGCAAGTGCATCGGGGTCGCTGTGGTTCCCCGGCTTTATCGACTACGCGCGAGAGCGCACGATGACAGCCACGCCCGACGCCGCCTATCTGTCGCTCGGTAAAAAGGAAACCAAGACGCCCAACCGCATGATGCGGCACGTACTCGACGATACGCGCGCGATGGAAGAGCTGTTTATCGAGCGTGACATTCCAACAACGCTGGAGCTCAACCCCGGCAACCACTTTGCCCAAACTGACCTGCGCATGGCGCGCGGCATCCACTGGATACTGACGCATTAAAAATGGCGCCCACGCGTACATACGCATGGATGCCATTTTTTGATTTAGCTGAACACAACTACTATTCGACAGTCTCCTCGAGTTCAGATACGGCGGGCGTCGAGGACTGGGACATGGATGTCCTTTCGAATGGAAGGGCGATCAGGCATATCGGATAACCTGCCCGAACGATACGATCCGAACCATTGTACGCGATGCGCCATGTCTCGCACGCGCCGTCACCTGCGAACGTTACCACTATTTCCAAACGCGCGCGGCAATACGCTTGACCAGCGCGATCTTTGCCCATTGCTCATCCTCGGTCAGCTTGTTGCCAATCTCGCAGCTGGCAAAGCCGCACTGGGGCGACAGATACAGGTTCTCGAGCGGCACGTACTTTGCGGCTTCACGGATGCGCTCGACGATAACATCCTCGTTCTCGAGCTCTGCCGCCTTGGTGGTTACCAAGCCCAGCACGACCTTCTTGCCCGGGGCAACGTACTTGAGCGGCTCAAAACCGCCGGCGCGCGGCGTATCGAACTCCAGGTAAAATGCATCGACATCCTCGTTTGCAAACAGGTACGGCGCGATGGGGTCGTAGCCGCCCTCGAAGGCATAGGTGGAGTGGTAGTTGCCGCGGCACACATGCGTGTTGATGACCAGATCGTCGGGCTTGTCCGCGATGGCGGCATTGTTGAGCGCCACGCCCAGCTCGCTTACCTTTTGCAGGTCGACCGGGCTCATGCCGGTTTTGGCGACAAAATCGGTGTCGCAGTAGATGCCCCAGGTGCAGTCATCAAACTGGATGTTGCGGCAGCCTGCTGCGTACAGGTCGGCGATCACCGTGCGATAAGCGGCTGCGATGGCGTCGGCAAGTTCCTCATCGGTCTTATAGACAGCGCGCAGGCTCTCCTGCTGGCCGTCGCAGCGGTCGAGCGTGACCTCAGAGAACGTCTGGATAGGCGCCGGGATGGTCTGGCGTGCAACATGGCCCTCGCCCTCAAGTGCCTTGACAAATTTGAAGTGCTCGACGAAGGGGTGGTTCTCGCCGCTAATGGGACCGGTAACCACGGCGGTGTCGGCGGTAGTCTCCTCGTCGTGGAACATATAGCCCGTACGCGAGGTACGGCGCTCAATGCCGTTGAGCCCCCACATAAAGTCGAGGTGCCAATAACTGCGGCGGAACTCGCCATCGGTGATGACCTGCAAGCCGGCGGCCTTTTGCTTTGCCACCAAATCGCGAATGGCATCGTCCTCGACGGCCTTAAGCCCCTCGGCATCAAGCGTGCCTGCCGTATAGGCAGCGCGGGCGTCCTTTACGGCCTGCGGTCGAAGAAAACTGCCGACGATATCGGCGCGAAACGGCGCGTTCAGCGTGGTTAAAGCACTCATAGATATCTCCCTTTGAATTGGTTGCTTTACTGGGACAAAGTATGAGCGCTCATATGGCCATCGTAAAATATACGTTTATAACAGTTTGATATAGATGTTTCCTATATCAGTTGGGACTGCCATAGAGAGATTTGACCCGTACAGAACGCAGCAGCCTAGATATGCTGACGAATCGCGTCTATATAGGCCTGTCCGTAGCGCGTGAGTGTCGTGTTCTTGCGCGTGATGATGCCAATCTCCATGTACTCGTCCACATCGAGCGGAATCGAGATGATGCCGGGGCCGTTGAGCTCATGACTGATCACGCCTGAGCATACCGTGTAGCCGTTGAGACCCATGGCCAGGTTGAACAGCGTCGCGCGATCGCGCACGCGGATATTCTTGCGGCGCTCAAACGTCGAGGTCAGTTCCTCGGAATAGTAGAACGAATTATAGCTGCCCTGCTCATAGGACAGGAACGGGTAGTCTTCCAAGTCCTCGAGCGTCACGCTCGAGCGACCCGCCAGCGGATGATCGGCGCATACAAAGACATGCGGCGCGGCGCAGAAGAGCCCCTCGAATACGAGCTCGTTGGCGGCGAGCATACGCTCGATAACCTCGCGGTTATGCTCGGACAGGTACAAGATGCCGAGCTCGCTTTTCATATGCGCGACGTCCTCGATAATCTCGTGAGTCTGCTCCTCGCGCAGGGTAAAGTCGTAGCGCGCGGCATCGAACTCGCGGATCACATCGACAAACGCATTAACGGCAAAGGAATAATGCTGGCAGCTCACACTAAAGTGCGGCACTTGCTCGGACGCGCCCTTGTACTTGCCTTCGAGCAGATCGGCCTGGTCGAGCACCTGTCGCGCGTAGCCCAAGAAGGTCTCGCCCTCCTCGGACACAATGACGCCCTTGTTGGTGCGCTCAAAGATGTGCACACCCATCTCGTTTTCGAGATCGCGGATCGACGCGGTAATCGAAGGCTGCGACACAAAGAGCCGGCGCGAGGCCTCGGTGATGCTGCCGCATTCGGCAACTTTGACGACATATCTGAGCTGCTGAAGCTTCATGGCTTTCTCCCTAGACGTTCGTGACGTCGAAACCCGTCGCATCCATCTGACGCATAAACGGCGGCATCTCCCCCGTCGCGGCGCAGGCGGCAATCTGATGCAGAGCCCCGGCAACCGCATCGTCTGCCGCAGCGCCGATATGCCAGCGCGCGGCAGCCGTGACAGCCTCGTTGGCATTGGCGACTGCAACGGAGTTGGGAACGGCATCGATCATGGGCAGATCGTTATCGGAATCGCCAAATACGGCCACCTCATCGGGCGTCAGGCCCAAAGCGCGCGCCAGCTCCAGCGCAGCGCAACCCTTGTCCCAACCTGCTGGAAGGATGTCAAACAGGCGCACTCGGTTGTTGGGAAACACAAGCGAGAGTTCCGGTACCTCAGCGGCAACGCGCTCGCGTAGCTCCGCGAGCTCCTCACGCGAACGGGCACTCCAGATATTCGCCTTGAACACCGGCGCTTCATCGACGACGGAACGGCACGGGGCCTCTTCGCCTTTGAGCCATGCGTTGCCGCCCGACTCCATGGCGCGACGAACGCGCCCGGGATCACTCGTCACGCAATAGGCATCGTTGCCCCAAAAGTCATCGCCCAGGCCATAGACTTTTAGAAATGTATCGTCGGTCTCTTGCTCCAGATAGTCGGCCAAACGCATCAGAGCATCGTTGTCGATTGCGCGCGAGGCGACTACTTCGCCGCCGACAAACATCACCTGGCCGTTACAGAACGCGCCAGTCGAGAAGCACTCGGAACGATTTTTGAACATCCAGCCCATCGCGGACGGCTGGCGACCCGAAACCGGGCCAAAGTGCAGACCCGCTGCCTGCATGGCATGAATGCCCTCAATGGCGTAGTCGCTGGCGCCGTCATGCCCGGCCGGAATCAGCGTATCGTCCATATCGGTCAGCACAAGTTTGATCATGAGGTCCCCATTCGTATCGGTCCTACCTATTGTAACGACCTGCCAAAATAAACCCGTCCCTTTTTGGCAGGTGCGTTAGTATAGGGAACAACAGATTCGATGCGGGAGTGCCGGCGGTGCAAACCACAAGGCTGAGAGGGCATGGGGCCCAATCCTTTGAACCTGTCAGTTAATGCTGGCGTAGGGAGCATGCCGCCTTTACAGGGGCGCTGTCTATGCACAGCGCCCCTTTTCTATGCCAAGGAGGCATGTGCAGTGATTGATTCGGAACAGCTTAAGCAAAATGTGGTCAAGGCCGTGGATGAGATTCGCGCCACCAATCCAATGGCCGGCTCCATCACCAACACGGTGACGATTGACTTTGTCGCCAACGCGCAGCTCGCCGTGGGCGGTTCGGCCGCCATGGTCTATCTGCCCGACGAGGGCGAGGCGCTCGTTGCCGGCGGCGGCGCCATCTATCTCAACATGGGCACGCTCTTCCCCATCTACGAGCAGACGATTCCCCGCGCGGCCAAGGCGGCACACGACGCCGGCAAGCCCTGGGTGCTCGATCCGGTGGGCCTGGGCATCGGCAGCCTGCGCACCCAGCTGGTAAACGAGCTCAAGCAGTACAAGCCCGCCATCGTGCGCGGCAACGCCTCCGAGATCATCGCGCTCGCCGGCCTGTGGGGTCTTGAGGGCGAGGCGGCTGATCTGAGCCGCGTGCGCGGTGTCGATACCACCGACACGGTCGACGCCGCCCGCGATGCCGCCGTGGCGCTCGCCCGTTACACCGGCGGCGCCGTAGTGGTCTCGGGCGAAGTCGACCTGATCACCGACGGCACGACGGTGGCCAAGTCCCACGGCGGCAGCCCGCTCATGTCAAAGATCACCGGCTGCGGCTGCTCGCAGGGCGGCGTGCTGGCCGTGTACGCCTGCGTCACCGATCCGTTTACGGCAGCCGTCTGCGGCACCGCGGTCTACAACGTTGCCGGCACGCGTGCCGCCGCTGTCGCCGATGCCCCGGCAAGCTTTAAGGTGGCCTTTATCGACGAGCTCTACCGCGCGACCGCCCAAGACATCGCCAACAACCAGCTCGAGCTCGAGGAGGCATAAGCCATGTCCGAGCCCGCAACCAATACCGGCATGAACACGCTCGTCGCCGTGGCCATCGCCCCGTGCGGCACCGGCGATGAACTCTCCGCCGAGGTCGCCGAGGTCGTGCGCGTCATTCGCGAGAGCGGCCTTCCCAACCGCACCACCTCGATGTTCACCGAAATCGAGGGCGACTGGGACGAGGTCATGCAGGTCGTGCGCGACGCAACCTTTGTGTTGGCGAGCAAGGGCATCCGCACCGAAGTCGTGCTCAAGGCCGATATTCGACCCGGATTTACCGACACCATGACCGGCAAACTCGAGCGCATGGAAGCACAGATCAAAAAGCAGGAGGAAGCACGATGAGCATCCGCGACAACCTTGATATCTCGGCCTATCTCGTACTCGGCCCCGAAAACACGCTGGGACGTCCCGTGGGCGATGTGGTGGCCCAGGCGCTCGATGCCGGCTTTACCTGCATCCAGGTGCGCTCCAAGGTGGCAAGCGCCCGCGAGATCATCGCACTGACCGGCGACGCCGCGCAGGCAATCGCACAGGCCGGCAAGACCGGTCAGGTCGCCCTGTTAATCGACGACCGCCTGGACTGCGTACTCGCCGCGCGCGAGCAGGGCATTGCCGTCGACGGCGTGCACGTGGGCCAGAGCGACATCCCCGTCGAGGTCTGCCGCAAGCTGCTGGGCCCCAATGCCATCGTGGGCCTTTCGGCCCGCTGCGAGGAGATGCTCGAGTACGTCAAGACCGCCGACATGAGCCTGGTCGACTACCTGGGCATCGGCCCGCTCCACGAGACCGAGACCAAGCGCGACTGCGGACGCGCAGCCGATGGCTCCATCATCACCAAGAGCTTTGAGGACCTGGCCGCACTCCATGCGGCAAGCCCCGTGCCCATCGTGGTGGGTGGCGGCGTCAAGACGGCCGACCTGCCGCGGCTCAAGGCCACCGGCGTCGACGGCTTCTTTGTGGTTAGCGCCGTCTGCAGTGCCGACGACCCCTACGCCGCCGCCAAGGAGCTTGTCGACACCTGGCAGCAGGCATAGGCATAGGCCGAGCAGCTGATTCGCAGCCTCATATCTTCAGCAATGGAAAGCGCATCCCGGTTTGGACCTCCATTCCGAGATGCGCTTTCCGCATGCGACCCTTACCCCGCCAGATACGCTTTCAACGCCGGCAAAGTCGCCTCCGCATCGTGGCGGCCGATCTGGTAGATGCGCTCGAGCTCATCGGGCTCGCGGCACAGCGACGGCACCTTCACCGATTCACTCGGACGCACCACAAAAATTTCGCTGGCAGCCTCGCGACGTGCCAGGTCATCGAGCGTGGCATTGTAAACCTCATGCCGGTGCTCAAGCGCTGCGACAAACTCTGGGTAGTGACGGAACACGCGCCGCAGCATAGGCATCACGCTGTTGGGCTGCTTCACAAAGCCCGCCGGCTGCGTGAGTACCACGATATTGCGGTCATACCCCTGCGCAAACAGCCATGCGCTGGGAATAGAATCAGCCACGCCACCATCCAGATACTTATGCCCGTCAATAGCAACGGGACGCGTTGCCACGGGAATCGCCGACGACGCCCGGATCCACTCGATATCCCTCTCGTCGCCATAGGGCAGGTCGTGGTAGACGGCCTTGCCCGTCTCGATGTCGGTACACACGCACGTAAATCGCATGGGGCAGGCGCGATACGCCTCTAAGTCAATGGGATCGCGCTCGATAGGCACCTCGTGATAGGCAAAATCGGCATTGAACATATCGCCGGTTCGCAACCAGCTTGTCACGCTTGCATAGCGCTTGTCGGCACAATAGGCCTTGTTGTAGCGAATGGCGCGCCCGATCTGCCGCGATTTAAAGTTGTAGCCAAACGCCGCGCCCGCCGAGACACCCACCATATGGTCGCAGGTCAAACCGTGCTCCATCCAAACGTCGAGCACGCCCGCCGTATACATACCGCGGTAGCCGCCTCCCTCGAGCGCGAGTCCCACCGTGCGCGTCGTATCCGGCTGTGCCATGCGACCATCTCCGTTCCTGCGTTTAAAACCGGGACAAGTATACCCGTCAACATATATCGTCTCAGTCGCATTTTTATCGGACATCGCATCGTCGCGCTGCCGTTTGTCGAATAATGGCCGCCCACAGCATGTGCACCCATATATAATTGTGTGCTGTTGTTTATACTACGCAGTAGTTATCAACAGCGAACATTAGCCGGTAAAGTAACCCAACAACGCAGCAAGGCGGGGCCTGGATACACGCAAAGCGCCGAACAACAACGCGTGTGCACAACGAGCTCGCCCGACGCAATCCGCCCGACCTCAGAAAGCCGCTTACGACATGGATACTGTCAGCAATTACACCGAAACGCTCGAAAAGACCGTTCGCGACCTTCTCGAGCGTCAGGATGATCTGATTAGGACCGCCTTTACCGACCAGCTTACCGGACTTGGCAACCGCGGCGGCTTTGCTCGCTCCTTAGAGGAAATCTGGGAGCAGGAACTGCCCGTGACCATGGCGTTTATCGACATCGATAACCTTAAGCACTGCAACGACATCTTTGGGCATGACGAGGGCAACCGCTATATCTTGCAGGTAAGCCTCTATCTCAAGCTGTATATGAAGGTGGACGAGGCGGCGTTTCGCATAGGCGGCGACGAGTTTGCCATCCTGTCTACGGTTGCGACCGAGGACGACCTCGCCGAACGTCTGGAACACTGCCGAACGGTCCTGCTCAAAAACAACGATTCCGAGATGCCTCACTCGTTTAGCTACGGAGTGTCACATGCCGACCCCGCCCTGGGCGAGGCCCCCAATCGCATGACACTCGATGCCGACCATCGCATGTACGACTACAAGCTACGTCATGCCGTACACCTTGATCGGCGCAATATCTCGCAAGTCCACACCGACGACTTCGAAATAAGCGATCGCATTTTCGACGCCTTTTCGATGCTCAACGAGGGCCGCTATTTCTTTATCGAGAACTTGGACAAACATCGCACCCTTTGGTCGCAAGGCGCCTTGCGCGATCTTGGCCTTCCCTCGGAGCACATAGACAACTGTCGCGATTACTGGAAAACGCGCGTGCATCCCGATGACCTTGAGGCCTACATCAACGACATCGACCAGGTCTATAACGGCACCAAGCACCGTCGCGTCATGCAGTATCGTGTGCGCAATGCCGTCGGCGACTACGTCCTCTGCCGTGCTCGCGGGTTTCGCATCGACGGCGACGAAAATGTCCCCTCGCTCTATGTCGGCGAGCTCGTCAACCACTCACTTGCCGAAACCGTCGACGCCGCGACAGGCCTCGGCACCCAGCGCATGTTGGTCAACGCCATCGACGCCTGTCGTTGCGACCGTTGCGAGACGGGCCTTATAGCGGTGCGCGTTCGTGGCACGACAAAGCTCAACGAGCTCTACGGAGCCGAGGCTGTCGACAACATGCTCGCCGAATACGCAGGCCGCATGCTGTCGATCACCCGCGGCAGGAGCAGGGTCTACCGTTCACGTAGCGTCCAGTTCGTCGTGCTCAGCAACGACCTGGACCACGAGGCATTCGAGCAACTGACCCACCACCTTAAAGAGGCTGTTTTCGCTCCTGTGCAAATCGCAGGCGACACCATTGCTCCCGTCTGTCTTGTCGTCCCGACCTTTTACGAACGCCTGGACTCCCAAGCATCGACTGTTTTGGGCGAACTCGATCGTCGCCTTCGCACGGCCGGCGGACTTGTTCCCAACGACAGTCTGCCCATACCCGAGATGGAACGCAAAGGCGCCGTCGCCGAGCACCTCGATATGCTCACAGGCCTCTACCGCCCCAGCGAGTTTATGCGCCGTGCCAATGCCTTCATCAAGGCAAGGCGCGACGGCGCTTGGTGTATCGCCACCGTCGACATGGGCCACATGCGCCTATTTAACGAATGGTATGGACAGACCGAAGGCGACCGTATGCTTGCCGATGTGGGCACGGTGCTCAAGGATATCGAGAACGCCGACATGGGTGTCGCGGGATACTGGGGACAAGACGACTTTTGTCTGCTCATACCCTTTGAGCACGATTTCGTTCACCGAGTCTATGCGCGCGTGCGCGAGGCTGTAGCCAAGCACGACGACGGCGTAGGCTTTTGGCCGTCCATGGGCGTATGCCCCATCGACGCTAGCGAGGAAATCACCATCGATGCCCAGGCCAAGGCCATGTTTACCAATCGACGCGCCAAAAACGACTTCAAGGAGCGCATTGCTATTTTCCGCCCCGAGGAATATGAGCACGAGATTGCGTTCCACCGCACGCTGACCGAGTTCCAATACGCGCTCTCAAACGGCCGTATCACGTACTACCTGCAGCCCCAGGTCGATATGGAAACCGGCGAGATTATTGGCGCCGAAGCACTCACCCGCTGGATTGACAAGGACGGCTCTCTCATTTCGCCCGCAACGTTTATCCCCGCACTCGAGGAAAGTGGCTTTGTGGTGACGCTCGACAAGTACATTTGGCAGGGTGTCGCCTCGTGGCTGCGCGAGCGCATCGATCGAGGACTTCGTGTGGTTCCGGTTTCGCTTAATGTGTCGCGCGTGGATATCCTTGCCTGCGACGTTGCCGAACATATGGGGGCACTTGCCGCCCAATACAACCTACCGCCCGAGCTCATGCGTATCGAGATCACCGAGACGGCTTATACGGGAGAGTCCGAGGCCGTGGACAAACTGACGGCCGACCTGCACACCCGCGGCTTCTCGACCTATATGGACGATTTTGGCACCGGTCAGTCCACGCTCGCGATGCTCAAGAACGTCAACGTCGACGTCATCAAGCTCGACCGCGCCTTTGTACCCACCGACCGCGATCAAGGCCGCAGCACGCAAATCATTTCATCGATGCTCGAAATGGCGCAGTCGCTCCATCTGCCCGTCGAGGTCGAAGGCGTCGAGACAAATGAGCAGGCGAACATGCTACGACAAATGGGCGCCCGCTACGCTCAGGGCTTCCTCTACTACCGCCCCATGCCGGCGAAGGATTTTGAGGCATTGCTCGATGGTGGCAATAACAACTGATACGCTCGCGCGCAAAACGCCACCGCCGAAGGGGGAATTTGCCTCCATTAGCTAACTTATATCCCCAATTCAAACCGAATTGGGGATATGATACAAACCATTGTTCCGCCCAAGGAGGTTATCCATCATGAACGAGTCATATCGCCTGGGTGAGCAATTGATTATTGCTTATCTTCAGCGACTTGCGAATGGCATCTCGACCGCCGAACTCGATGTTGCCGCGCTGCCTGCTGAGCTACGCGCCGTTGGTGAGCAACTGCAAAAGACGCATGCTATCCTGCAACAAGAGCGCCAGCTGCTTGAGCGCAACGCCTATATCGATCCGCTCACCAACTTGGGCAACCGCAGCGGACTCGACCGTCACGTCGAGCAACTCTGGCGCAAAGGCGACCCCTTCACCTGCGCCTATATTGACATCGACCATCTCAAGCATTGCAATGATAGGTTTGGCCACGCCGAAGGCAATCGCTATATTCTGAGCATCTGCCGCACGCTCTCCGAAACCATGGAGCACGATGAGATGCTGTTCCGTATCGGTGGAGACGAGTTTGTGCTTATCTCGCTCTCCGCAAACGAGACTGAACTCGAGCAGCGCTTGGAGCAGGTACGTGCCGGGCTGATCGAGGCGAGCTCAGATGGCAAGGCGCCCATGATCGCCAGCTTTAGCTTTGGCTGCTCGCGCGTCGATCCACTTGCCGGCGACACGCGTCGCCAGATGACGATGGATGCCGATCGCAAGATGTATCGCTATAAGCTTATGCATCGTGTACAGCAACCGAAAGACAATGACGCGCCGCAACGCCCAATCGTCGATCAGCTTCCCTGCAACGACCGGGTGTTCCAAGCGATCTCCATGAGCTCCGAGACGCGCTATCCGTTCATCCTTAACCTCGATACTGGAGAATCGCAATGGTCGGTTAACGCCGTGCGCGATTTTGACCTGCCTTCCCAGCACCCTTTTAACTCACTCGACATGTGGCTTGCCCGCGTCCACCCCGAGGACCGCGACAACGTACGCGCCGAGCTCGACATGGTGATAAACGGCACGTGGCACTTCCACTACATGCAGTATCGCGTAATGGATGCCACCGGAAAATACGCGCTTTGCGACTGCACGGGCTACCGCTTGGACGGCACCGATACCGAGCCCAGCATGTATGTGGGCATTATCGTCAACCGAAGCCTAGCGGATACGACCGACTCGGTAACGGGCCTGGGCGATGTCCACGCGCTGGTCAACGCTATTGGAGAGATGCGCCGCGTGCCGCACGAGGCAGGCTTTATTGCCATTAAGGTCGACGATATCGCCGAGGTCAATGCCCGCTTTGGATTCGATGCAGGCGACCGCGTGCTCGCCGAAAGCGCCGCCTGCCTCATGGATTGTTCGCGCGGCAAGGGCCGCCTGTTCCGCTCGACGGGGCCGACATTCGTGGCACTCTTCGATGAGCTCGGCCCCGAGGCAATCGATGAGATCGCAAGCGACATCGAACGGTTCCTGGGTTCTCCCGTGCTCATCGGCTCGCTTGAATATCAGCCGCCCATTCGCGTGGCCACGCTCCATCTGGACGGCGTCGACCGTCAGCCTGTTTCCATTTTGAACGAGCTTAAAGCGTTGCTCGGGAAAGCCGTGCAGGTGCCAGGTACCAAACTGGATTAGCACCGCGCCCGCACCGCCTCCCCCATCGTGCGATAATCCTCTGCAGAAGTCACCAAAAGCAGAGGGAGTTTGTGATGAAGGTTCTTTTGGTCAACGGCAGTCCCAAGGCAAACGGCAACACCGCCCGCGCACTCGCCGAGGTCGCCGAGCAACTTAATGCAGAAGGCATTGATACCGAGGTGTTTCAGCTGGGCGCCAAGCCCATTCGCGATTGCATCGGTTGTGGCCTGTGCGGCAAGCTTGGCGGTCGCTGCACCTTTGACGACGACGTGGTGAACGAGCTCATCGCTGCCGCCGAGCAGGCAGATGGTTTTGTCTTTGGCTCACCCGTCTACTATGCGCACCCCAGCGGACGCATCCTTTCGGCCCTCGATCGCGCCTTCTATGCAGGCGGGCATGCCTTTGAGCACAAACCCGGCGCCGCGGTCGCCGTCGCCCGTCGCGGCGGCACCTCGACCACCTTCGATGTGCTCAACAAGTACTTCACCATTAAGCAAATGCCCGTAGTTGCCTCCACCTACTGGAACAACGTGTTTGGCCGCGTGCCCGGCGACGCCGATGGGGATGCCGAGGGCCTTGCCACCATGCGAAACATCGGCAAAAACATGGCCTGGCTCCTGCGCTGTATCGAGGCAGGACAGGCCGCCGGTATCAACGCACCCGAGGCAGATCGCGAATGCACCAACTTTATCAGGTAGAACGGCGGAACAAAATGATTCAGATTTTTGGCACCAAAAAGTCCTTTGATACCAAGAAGGCCCAACGCTATTTTAAGGAGCGCCGCATTAAGGTGCAGTTTATTGACCTTAAGGAAAAGGAGATGAGCAAGGGCGAGCTCACGAGCGTGATGCAGGCGGTCGGCGGCATCGACAAGCTACTCAACCCCAAGGCCAAGGACGAGGAGACGCTCGCGCTCATCCAGCACCTCACCCCCAGCCAGCGCTTTGACAAGCTGCTCGAGAACCAGCAGGTTCTCGCCGAACCCATCGTGCGCAACGGCAAAAAGGCCACCGTCGGTTATTGCCCCGATGTATGGGGAGCCTGGGAGTAGCTTGTGTTATTTGCCGGCTCGTGGGTATAAGAGCAGGCGTTTGGCATAAGATTCAACTGTAAGCCATGTCTAACAAAGGAGGGCACATGCCCAACAAACCCGTGAAGATCATCATGCTTACCGGATACCTCGGTGCCGGCAAGACCACGCTGCTCAACCACATCCTCGCTAACGACGGCGGCATCCGCGCCGCCGTGATCGTCAACGATATCGGCGAGATCAACGTCGACGCCAGCCTTATCGCCGACGGCGGCCTTTCCGAGACCGATGACCTCATCCCGCTCACCAACGGCTGCATCTGCTGTACGCTTTCGGACGACCTTGCCAACCAGCTGCAGGGCATCGCCGATTCGGGCGACTTCGATTACATCATCATCGAGGCCTCGGGCATTTGCGAGCCCATCCCCATCGCCTACACCATCTCGAGCTTCTGCGACGAGGCCAAGGTGGGCGGCCAGCCCAAGCTTGCACTCGACAACATCGTGGCTGTGGTCGATTGCGCCCGCATGTACGACGAGTTCAACGGCGGCCGCGACCTGTTGGCAGAGGATATCGACGAGGACGACATCGAGAGCCTGCTCATCCAGCAGATCGAGTTCTGCTCCACGCTGATTCTCAACAAGACCGATACCGTGAGCCCCGAGCAGATCGCTGAGCTCAAGGCTATCGTGCGCAGCCTGCAGAAGGACGCCGTGATTGTCGAGGCTCAAAACGGCGAGGTTCCCATGGAGGAGCTGCTCGATACCGACCGCTTCGACTTTATGCACGCCTACAACTCCGCCGCCTGGATCGAGGCCATGGAGCATCCCGAGGAGCACGACGACCCCGAGGTGCTCGAGTACGACATCGAGACCTTTGTGTACTCGCGCCGCAAGCCGTTCGACCTGCAGAAGTTCACCGATTTTGTTGAGCAGGAGTGGCCCGACGAGGTCATCCGCGTCAAGGGCCCGCTGTGGCAGACCGGCAATCCGGACATGTGCTACATGTTCGAGCAGGCTGGCCACCAGATGCGCCTGATGGAGAACGGCCTGTTTGTCGACTCGGCACCCGAGGGCGAGAAGCAGAAGATCATCGACGAGAACCCCGAGATCATGCAAATTTGGGACGACGAGACGGGCGACCGTATGACGAGCCTATGCATCATCGGCCGTCACATGGACAAGGATGCGCTCATCGCCTCCCTCGATGCTTGCCTGACCGACTGGCACCGCGCCTAGGTTTATCCAAGCGGGCATTTTTCCGCCTACGTAACCGCCAAACCACCACGAAGGTGCCCTTCGTGGTGGTTTTTCGTTCTGAGCCAAGGAGATTCATGTTCAACATTGTGCTGTATGCACCCGAGATTCCGGCCAATACGGGCAATATCGGCCGCACCTGCGTGGTCACCGGTACCCGCCTGCATCTGGTGGAGCCGCTGGGGTTTTCGCTCGACGACAAGACGGTGCGTCGCGCCGGCCTGGGCTACTGGCAAAACTTGAACGTGACGACCTATGCCTGCTGGGAGGATTTCCTTGTGCGCAACGGCCTCTCCCCCGCCGACGAGCGCCTGCATCTGCTGACCAAAAAGGCACGCCGCACCTATGCGCAAAGCACCTACCGCGATGGCGACTACTTGGTCTTTGGCAGCGAGAGCTCGGGCATTCCCGAGGAGCTGCTCGCCACAGCGCCCGAGCGCTGCGAGCGCATCCCGATGCTGCGCGATTGCGATTCGCTTGACAACGCCGAGGCATGGGAAGCCCACGAGGAATCACTTGGACATACCGAGGACAGCCACGAGGCCATCCTTCAGCAGGACATCTGCGGCAACTTCGTCGACCCGGACGACTACCGCATCAGCGCACTCAACCTCTCCAACAGCGCCGCCATCGTCCTCTACGAAGCCTTGCGCCAGACAGGCTTTCCGGGAATGTGACAAAGGGACTGTCTCGTTGTCATATCGGACAATTGTCACATTGACACCCTTCAAACGAGATCAGAGATGCCCGCTATTGCAACGTAAGGCATCGCGATAGCGGGCATTCAGCTGAATCAGTAATTTGATTTCAAAGGTAGATATTAATCTTCGAATTCGACATTGACCCTTACGTCTGGACCACAGAACGTCGACACCTGCTTTTTCACCAGTTTTACTGCACGTTCATCAGATTTTTCCAGCATGCCACTTTCTTGAACCTTTTGCCTCTGGTCCTTATCAGCCTGCTGAAGCAATTTATTTAAATCGTCCGTACTGACCTGATTCCAATTAAGAAAACCATTGTCCTCAACGTATTTTTTAAGCGAGTTCGGATCCGTTGACAACGTCACGATCTCGGAATGCGGAAGCGTAACATTAACAGATTTTATTACCGACTCGTTGTTTTTCGAACGATGGACTTTGACCTTCAGGTTCTCATCGTCTACGTTCAAGCCGATATCCGCCTTACCATCGATGGTCGCTACATATCGCTTAGTAGTAAATGGGTTGTTAAAACCAAACGGATTCCCCGCATCGTCAATATATAGAACCTGAGTAAAATCGTATTCGTAGGTAAGCAACTTCGTTACCGGCTTAATTTCTTCCCGAATCGAATCATCGCTTATAACGGTCTGATCGCGCGTCAACCACAGGTACACGCAGCCGCCGCAAGCTGCAATCAAGCCTAACGCCAATAGGGCGACAATTATCTTCTGGCCAATTGTTTTAAACGGATTGGAAACGCTCATTTAGCCCTTGTCCTCCAGTTGTCCTCAGGGTAATTACGGACTCAATTCATTTATATTGGGTTTTGATGTCAACCAATTCAGAAAGGAAGGACTTAAATCCAACATAATATAAATACATATTCATACGTTAATTTAATACCTATTCTGCTGCACGTAACTTTAGAAAGATTGGGGCACAGACCATAGGCCGGCACCCCAATCCATACATAGGCATCATAACGCGTTGATCATTCGATCATATGCCCACGTTAATCAACTGAAACGCTGACGTCCATCCGCTGATCTCGGTCGCTATATCCGATCATCAGTTCCCGTCCCTTTTTATCCTTTGCGCAAAAACTGCTGTCATACGAATATTCGATGTCCTTGTATCCCTTTTTCTTGCAAGCTTTGATGTATTTGTCGTACCCATCATGATCGATGCCAAATGCGACAAACGAAAGGCAGTCTTTTTCGTCTAACGACGTATAAACGATAGGGCAGTCAGGCTTCGGCAAGGATTTTGCAAGGGATTTTGTTGGCCAGTCATACGCCTTGACACCGCCCTTTGATGAAGTCGTATAGGTTTTCGACTTGAAACTATAGTACTCGAGATATATCTTTCCATCGCCGCCTAGATAGGCAATAGTCGCCACTGAAGGCTCCATCAGGTCATATTGATTCTGCTGGGCATTGGCGACATAGTCACC
Organism: Collinsella sp.; assembly: GCA_048187355.1. Taxonomy (GTDB): domain Bacteria; phylum Actinomycetota; class Coriobacteriia; order Coriobacteriales; family Coriobacteriaceae; genus Collinsella. The sequence goes on along the minus strand of DBEZDO010000001.1, from coordinate 1,299 downwards.
ATGGGTAATGCACGGAACGCTATCAACCGATTCTCGCTTCTCGACGATTCGCTGGCTATCCGCCGTTATTTTTAGCGTTGAATAATCGTGCGCAGCCTCTTCCTCATCAAAAACGTCAGTAAACAGAAGTTTCTGTTCGTCAGTCAACTCCCCTTTCGGCTCAAACTGAATAGTGAACTGAGCAATATCGAAGCTCGATTTATTGTCATATTCAAATGTCATCATCTCGACGCCATCAACAACGCCTTCTGAGACGCTCCAGTTTAGTTGATCGATTTTTACTGAATCCTTCTTACCTGGCTTTGGCTTCTTTCCACTTTTCTTAGTCGCTGCAAATGCGCATGTCGGACTCCAGCCGCGACCCGTAATTCCGAGTGGTAGAGAAATGCCGATTAGCGCCGCCGCGCTAAAAGCCAGAACTGCCGTAAATAACTTTTTCTTCATTACATATCCCTTGGTAGTCGTTTAACCTCCCCCTCGTCAAATAGCAGACGAATTGGCGACGCAGTGGCACTATTTGATTCAAGGGCGTGAACTGGATAAACATCGAGGGAAGGAGTGGGCCCTGTGCAATAAACTCCCCTCGTCAAAATGTCTAGCTAAAGAGGACGGGCAGACGGCGAACGGTCATATCCGTTCGCGTCCGCCCGTCTCCAACGATCAAACGTCGATGCGCTAACGTTCAAAAGCATTGCGGCCTCTTGTCTCGTAACCTCACCTCCTTCGAATGATTTGATGACATCGCGGTAGCTATCCGGACGTTCGAGCGTCGGTCTCCCAAATCTCACACCCCGCAGACGCGCCGACGCGATACCCTCCGCCTGGCGCTGCTTTATGTTTTCGCGCTCCACCTGAGCCACGTAACTCAAAACCTGAAGCACTAGATCGGCAATAAAAGTCCCCGTAATTCCATTGGGTTGTTCGCGTGTATCAAGCAATGGCATATCGAGCACCACGATGGCAACGCGTTTGTCCGTCGTTAGGCGACGCCATTCATCGATAACTTCACGGTAGTCGCGACCCAATCGATCGATACTCTTAATCACCAGAACGTCCCCTTCGCGCAGACGACGAAGAAGACGCCGGTACTGAGGGCGCCTGAAGTCCTTTCCACTCGCTTTGTCAGCATAGATCAAATTCGTTTGGACCGGAAACCGCTCCAGCGCATCCAGTTGGCGATCCAGGTTCTGATCTGCTGACGAAACTCGAGCATACCCATAGATTCTGTTTTTCATGATTGCCCCTATCAGCCGCACGATGGCAGCTTCAGCTCATCTGAGAGCCCACTCACAATAGGGC